>JAEWBF010000076.1 GCA_023391285.1 Verrucomicrobiota bacterium | reverse complement strand
GCCCCCCACCTCGCAAAAGTGTCATAGTATGTATGACACTTCCCCGCGCCTCTCGCGCAGCCAAATCCCTGCGCCAACACGCCACCGATCGCGAGCGTCGCCAGAAACGTCGCGCTCGGCACATACCACGGAAACGGGAAATACGGGAAATACGTGAGATAAACGTGCGCACCGAAGAACGCGAACGACGCCACCCGCGTCTCCCGTCGCACCCCCGGCACAACCCACAGCAGCGCACACACGGTCGCGAGCGCGCGCGATCCCCACACCACCGGCGCCGGCCATCCGCCCATCATATAATACGATGGCAGAAACGTGCTCTCCAGCGTCGCCCAGTCCGCCCACGCCCGATACGGTAGCGTCAGCGCCGTCTCGATCGCACCCCAAAGCGTGTGCTCACGCCCAAGACTTCCTTTCGCCGCAATCGTATGCGGCACCGGCGTCCCATAATACCAACCCGCCCACGCCAGCCACGGCGCATACAGCAGCGTCGTCAGCAAACCCGCGCGGAAAAACAGCCCCAACATCCGCCACCGCGACACACCCGTCTCCGCCTCGTTATTGAACAACCAGAATCCCGCCGCGATCAGCGCGACGTAAATGAAGCTGTCCGGTCGTGTCCACATCAGGCCCGCCCACGCGAGCCCCAGGTGTATCCACGTTTTGGATCCCGTGCGCAGATGCGCCCAAAACGCATACGCGAGAAACAGGAGCATCAACCCCGTCTCCATTCCATTGATCGTGAAATCCAACGACTTCGCATCGAGCGCCAGCAGCCCCACCGTCGCCACGATCGCTCCCACCGCCCAGTTCCGCCTGCGCCCGATCGCCACCACCAGCGCCGCCGCCCCGCCAAACGCCGCCGCGCTCCACACCCGAAAAATCCACAACGCCACGTCGTCCGACGTGTTTCCCGTCAACGCAAACGCCGCCGCCGGCAGCAGCACGCCCAACGGCGACGTAAACGTATGCAGCCGCTCTCCCACGTTGAATACGAGCCCGTTTCCCTCCGCGAGATTCCGGCTCGCGCGATATGTGATGTAATAATCTTCCCACACATGGTCCGTGAACGCCGCAAACATCAGCGCCAGCACGAACGCCCCAAAAAACGCCAACCCGGTCCCGGAACTCACCCACCGCCCAATCGATTTCTTCATGCGCGCGCCGCTCCCGGCTGCATCCAACGCCTCACCCATCCGTGTTCATCCGTGTCCATCCGTGGTTGATACAACTCAGCTCAAATCCCGGATCGACCCAAACTCCGGATCGAACAACCGCCGATACGTCCGCACGATTCCGCCATCCGTCAGCCCCGCCAGATAATCGCAGATCTGCCGCGCCTTTCCCGCCTTCGTCTTCTCCGTTTCGATCAATTTCCCCACCCGCGGCGGCAAGATGTGGATCACCCGCGTGCCTTTCTCGACGTAGTTGCACCACGCCGAATGCCAGAGATCGAACAACACTTTCCGCGCCTTGTGCTCGATCTGCTGAAGCTGCGCGCTCTCGAAAATAATGTCATTCGCCATCTTCTTGAAAAACAGCGCCTCCGCCTCCGCCCCCTCGGAGACCACCAACTCGAAGCGATAACGATTCGTCCTCCCCGCCATGAAGTTGTCCCGCTCCCGCAGTCGGCAGGCCGTGATGAACTTCCCGATCTTCTGCGAGAACACGCTCTCCAACCGATCCCCGCGAATCGCGTCGAACAACGTATCCAACAATTGCTGACGCGGCGCATCGATCGGCTCGTCCGCCGCCCACTCCTCGATCCGCGCCTCGTTCAGAAATCCCGCCGTCACGCCATCGACGATATCGTTCAACGAATACGCCGCATCATCCGCCCAATCCATGATCTGACACTCGATGCTCTTGAATCCATTCAACTTCTCCCCGCTGCGCAGCTCGCCCGGAATCTTCGCTCCGCCAAACACGAAACTCCGTTCCGCCTTCTGCGGATCGTAAAGAAAGTGGTTCGCCGGCGGTCGCTTGAACTCGGAAAACAGCTTCTTGTATTTCAGCACGCCATCGAGCAGCGCCCGCGTCGGCTGCATGCCGCGCACGCCCGTTTCGTTTTGAATCATCGTCTCCGTCAACAGGTGCAGCGTCTGCGCATTTCCTTCGAAGCCGCCCCACTTCACCATCAACTCCTGCAACGTCCGCTCGCCCGAATGCCCGAACGGAGGATGCCCCAAATCGTGCGCCAGGCACACCGCTTCCACCAGATCGCCGTCGATGTAGAAATCCTCGCGCAGCGGACCGCCGCGCGTCTGCAGATAACGGCAAATCGACCGCCCGATCTGCGCCACTTCCATCGAATGCGTCAGCCGCGTCCGATAAAAATCATACTCCCCCGACAAGAACACCTGCGTCTTCGACTGCAGCTTCCGAAACGCATGCGCATGGATGATCCGGTCGCGATCGATCTGAAACGCGTTGCGGTAATCCGTCTTGCGTTCGCCGCCATAGGTCTCGACGTCGAACTCGTTGTAGAAGCGATTCGCCATGAAATCGCTTCGACACGACAAGCAAGCCGCCCACGATGCAAACCCATATGCGCCGCGTCACCTTCGACACGCCGCTCGGCCGCTGCGCCCTCAGCTGGCACGACGCCGGCCTCACCGGCTTCGAACTCCCCGAAGCCGCATCGCGCGATTCCGACGAAACCGCACCGCCCGCCGAAATCTCGCAACTCATCGCCCGCGTCCGCCTCCACCTCGCGGGCCAGCCACAGGATTTCTCCGACCTCCGCTTCGATTTCTCCGCTCTCGCCGACTTCAACCTCGCCGTTCTCCGCGAAACCCTGCGTATCCGCTCCGGCGCTACCACCACCTACGGCGCCATCGCCGCCGCCCTCGGTCAACCACCCGCCGCCAGTCGCGCCGTCGGCGCCGCGCTCGGCGCCAACCGCTGGCCGCTCCTCATCCCCTGCCACCGTGTCGTCGCCGCCGATGGCCGCATGACCCGTTTCTCCGGCCCCGGCGGTATCCTCACCAAAACCCGCCTGCTCGCCCTCGAAGGCGCTCAACTCCTGTCCGAGTAACGCCACCGGCAATACGCCGCCGACGCAGTTGTTTCGCCGACGCTTCCGCGTAAGCTCCGCCATGGCTGAAACGATGCGGGCGATCGCCAAACTGCGCGCCGGCCCCGGTCTCGAACTCACCGAAGTTCCCATTCCCACGCCGGGCGTAAACGACGTTCTCATCCGCGTGCGGCGCACGTCCATCTGCGGCACCGACGTCCATATCTACAACTGGGACGCTTGGGCCGCGAAAACCATCAAGCCGCCCATGATCATCGGCCACGAGTTCGTCGGCGTCATCGAAGCCGTCGGCGCCAACGTTCAAGGCTACAAACAAGGCGATCTCATCGACGGTGAGGGCCACATCGTGTGCGGCCGCTGCCGCAACTGCCTGGCTGGTCGGCGTCATCTCTGCAAGGATACGCGCGGCGTCGGGGTGAACCGCGACGGTGCCTTCGCCGAATACCTCTGCATCCCCGCGAGCAACGCCGTGCACGTCGACCCCAACATCCCGCTCGACGTCCTCTCCTGCTTCGATCCGCTCGGCAACGCCACGCACACCGCGTTGCAATTCGACCTCGTCGGCGAGGACGTGCTCATCACCGGCGCCGGCCCGATCGGTTGCATGGCCGCTGCCATCGCCCGACAGGCCGGCGCGCGCAAGGTCGTCGTCACCGACCTCAACCCCGAACGCCTGGCGCTCGCCGCCCGCATGGGCGCGACCCGCGTCATCGACGTTTCACGCGAAACGATCTCCGACGTTCAAAAAGACGTCGGCATGAAGGAGGGGTTCGACGTCGGCCTCGAAATGTCCGGCAGCTCACACGCGTTGAACGACATGATCGACAACATGGCGCATGGCGGACGCATCGCCCTCCTCGGCATCATGCCCGAGCGCACCGCGGTAGACTGGAACAAAGTCATCTTCAACATGCTCACGATCCGCGGCGTTTACGGACGCGAGATGTATGAAACTTGGTATAAGATGACGGCACTCATCCAAAGCGGTCTCGATATCTCGCCGGTCATCACCCACCGCTTCCACTTCTCCGATTTCCAACAGGCCTTCGATCTCATGCGCTCCGGCCGCTCCGGAAAAATCATCCTCGACTGGGACCCGCGTTAGTTCGCTTCACCTGCGGCCGTTTCGGCCGCTCGCACGCGGCACCGCCAGGATCAACCGCACCGCGTCCAACCGCAGCTGCGCCGCCTCGATGCCCGCGCGAGTCCGCTCCAACTGCTCGCGCGCCAGTGCCACTTCTTCCGGTCGCACGTTATCGTTCACTCGCCGCAAGTGTTCCAACCGCGACAACTCCGCTTCCAACGCTTTGCTCGCCCGTTCCAACGCCGCCTCGCGCAACGGCTTCGCTCGCCCTTCCGCAAATTCCTCGGCCGCTTCCGCCAACTCCTTGACGCGCCTCGCCTCGAAGCCCGGCTGCTCTAAGAAGCGATGGATATCCGCGTCGGTCGTGAGCTCCGCGAAATCAGCCGACGAATGCTCTTCCGTGGCATCCGTGCCTGCGAGGTCGACCACCACCCGCACCGGTGTCGGCGCGAGAAACTGATCGATGTGCCAGCGACTTTCCGCCACCGGCTCCAGCACAAATACCGCCTCCAGCAACAAGCCCGGTTTCTCCGCCGGCATCGTCACAAACGCCGACGTTCCGCTCGGCGATCCAATCAGCAAATCCATTGCGTCCTGCACCAGCGAATGATCTGCCGTCAACAGCCGCATGTCCTCCCGCGCAATCGCCCGGCGGCGGTCAAACGTCGCCAGCATTCCGTCCGCCGGAATCGACGGGAACCCTTCGATAAACGCATGGCTCGGATCGAGGAACACATCGCCTTCCTCGAACTCCCGCACGCGCACGCCGAAGTGATCCAACAACGCCAACAGAAACTCCCGCAACGACCGGTCCGCATCCGCCGTCCGCACGCGCTCGATCGTTTTCTCCGCGACGCGCGCATCGAATGAATTCAACTCCAGCAATCGATCGCGGCCTTTCTTCAGCTTCTCGTCCAACGCTCGACGAAACACCATCGTCTCCTCCACCAACGCGTCCAACTCCCGCCGCGCCGCCGCCGGTTCGCCACGTCCATAATCCTGCGCGAGCGCCAACAAGCGCTCCTTGAATTTATCGAGGTATTCGTTGCCGCCGTGCAACGGACGCTCGAACGCGTCCAACCCGCGATGATACCACTCGACCACGCACTCTTCCGCACTGCCGGTCACATACGGCACGTGAATCCGAATCGTCTCCGTTTGTCCAATACGATCGAGCCGCCCGATCCGCTGCTCGAGCAATCCCGGGTTCAACGGCAGATCGAATAACACGAGGTGATGCGCAAATTGGAAATTGCGCCCTTCGCTTCCGATCTCCGAACAGATCAACAACTGCGCGCCATCGCTCTCTGCAAACCACGCGGCATTTCGGTCGCGCTGCACCAGCGGCAATCCTTCGTGAAACAAGCCAACCTTCACACTGCTCTTCTCCTGCATCGCCGCCGCGATCGCCGCGACTTTCCGCTGCGTCTTGCAGATCAACAGGACCTTCGCCGGCCGATGTTCCTTCAAGAAATCGACGAGCCAGTCGATCCGCGGATCGTCCTTGAACGAATAACGAATCTCCGCCTCCGCGCCCGCTTCCTCCGCTTGCAGCTCACGCGCAATCCGCGCCAGCAGCGTTACATTATGATCTTCGATCGGCACCGGACAAAACCGCCGCACCGGAAATCCCGTCATCGCCGCGCGCGTGTTGCGGAACATCACCCGCCCCGTCCCATGCTGATCCAACAAGGTCCGCAGCAATGCTTCCCGCGCTCCCGACCGTCCGGCATCCACGGCCGCCAGTCCTTCCGACAACCCTTCCGGATCCTTGTCGAAAATGCGTGCGAGCGCCGCGCGTTCGTCTGCGCCGAGCGATTTCTTCGCGACAATCTTTTCGGCGATCTCCGCCACTTGCGTGAACCGCGCCATGTCCTCGCGAAACGCCGCGAGATCGCCATACCGCGCCGCATCCAGCAACCGCAGTCGCGCGAAATGCCCTTCAACCCCCAGCTGCATCGGCGTCGCGGTCAGCAACAGCAGTCCCGGCGTCCGCTGCGAGAGTTGCTCGACGAGCGCGTATTCCGGACTCGCGCGTTCAGGCGTCCATTCGAGGTGATGCGCCTCATCGACCACGACCATGTCCCACCCCGCCTCCACCGCTTGCGCCGCCCTCCGCTCGTCTGCCGCTAGAAAGCCCACGCTGCACAACACCAGCTGTGCCGCGAGAAACGGATTCTCGCCCGGATCGCTCTGCTCGAGCGCGCTGCAACGCGCTTCGTCGTAGATCCCGAACCACAGATTAAACCGCCGCAGCAGCTCCACGAACCACTGATGCACCAGCGTCTCCGGGACGAGCACCAGCGCTCGCTTCACTTTTCCCACCACGAGCAAGCGCTGCAAAATCAGACACGCTTCGATCGTTTTCCCCAAACCCACTTCATCCGCGAGCAACACGCGCGGAATCTGCCGCCGCGCCATCTCATTCAGAATGTAGAACTGATGCGGAATCAGATCGACCCGCCCGCCCAGGAATCCGCGCACGTCCGACTGCAGCAACTTCGCCTGCATCTCGAGCGTCCGTCGCCGCAATTCAAACGTCTCCGTCGGATCCACCTGCCCCGCCAGCAACCGCTCCGTCGGCGTGCTCACTTGCGTCGAATCTGCCACTTGGTCTTCACGCACGCGTTTGCCGCCGCTCACGTAAGTCACGACGCCATCCGCCTCCTCCACTGTTTCCACCACCACCGCCGTCCCTTCGTGGGTTTTGATCGTCTCACCGGCGCGAAACACGACGCGCTTCAACACCGGTGTCCCCAGCGCATATAAACGCCGCTCGCCCGTCGCCGGAAAATTCACCGCAATCCGCTTCGCCGCGCGATCCACCTCCATCACCACGCCCAAGCCGAGCTCGGGTTCGCGTTCACTCATGCAGCGCTGACCTACCACTTCAAGTGCCATGCCCGCATCACGCTCAAGCTCGCCGACGTTTCAAGCGCATCCCTTCACTTCGCCCCTCACCCCACGGTTGCCATTCGCGCGGGCTCGCCTAGCGAAGTTCGTTTCCTCGTGCCAAACTCCGCTCGCCCGAAATCCCCCTGGTTGATCATTCGCCGCTCCTCCATTCACGGCCGCGGCGCTTACGCTCGCGTCGATATCCCCGAGGGCACTCGCATCATCGAATACATCGGGGAGAAAATCACCAAAGCCGAATCCCACCGCCGCGAGCAGCTGCGTCTCGCCCGTCTCAAAGCCGGCGGCGATGGTTGTGTTTACGTCTGGGATCTGAACTCGCGCCATGACATCGATGGCCGCCAAGCCCGCAACATCGCCCGGCTCATCAATCATTCCTGCGCACCCAACTGCCGCGCCGAAACCATTCGCGGTCGCGTGTGGATCATCGCCGATCGCGATATCGCTCGCGGCGAGGAACTTTCCTACGATTACGGCTTCCCGTTTTCCGAGTGGCCAAACCACCCGTGCCGCTGCGGCACCGCCGATTGCGTCGGTTTCATCGTCAACAAGGCCCAACGCTGGCGCGTCCGCCGAATTTTGCGCGATCGCCGCGTGTAGCCGGGGTCGTTGGCTCGTTAGCGCGAGCGTTCGATCAAATCCCGAAACTCCTCCGGTCGGTTGACACGCAAGCGCAATGTCCGCCCGCGCAGCCGCACGACGACCACGTCATCGACCAACTGCGCCTCAGCCGTCGCATCCAACGGAAATTCCCGATCCCGCACCACGCGATGCTCCACGATCGCCCCCGGCCGCACACTATACGCCGCCACACTGCCGATCACCCAACCAAGCGCTCCCAACGGCAACGCCGTCGCCAGCGTCATCAACAGAATCATCGCCCCTACATGGATCGGCCCGCTTCCGGCCGCGGCGGCCACGTAGTGCACCGTAATCCAATAACCCACCGGCGGCACGACCAACATCAGCCACCACGACCGTCCGCTCAGCTTCGCTTCGAATGAGCGCATGCTCGATAGTCTCTCCGCCGCGTATCCAGTTCCGCACGACTCGTCCGCAGTTCTTCCTCCTAAACGTGCACCGGCGCGTGAACGCCCGGATCCTCAGCAGGTTGACGCATGCCCCAGAAGCGCTATCCCGACACTGCTTTCATTTCCCCCATGCCGTTGCTCCGCGACCTGCCTTCCGGCCGATTTTCCTCCTTCGCTCCTTTGTTCATCCGCGTGCCCGTGGGCGTGCATCTGATCTACGGCACGCAGGACAACATCTTCTCCTGGACGCGCATGCTCGAATTTCGCGATTTCCTCGGACAGCAGGGTTTCCCCCTTCCGCTCCTCTGCGCCGTCCTCTCTGTCGCGGCCCAATTCGTAGCCGGCGTCCTTTTCATCATTGGTTATCGCACGCGCGAAGCCGCGGCCGTCATGGTGGTCAACTTCCTCGTCGCCCTCTTCGGCGTCCACGTAGCGCAAGGGCATTCCTACCCTGCTACGTTCCCCGCTCTCTTCATGCTCGCCGCCTCGCTGAGTCTCCTTTTCAGCGGCCCCGGAGTGCTGGCGATCGACGGTCGCCAGCACCGCTGAGGCCGAGACTAAATCATCTGACCTGCCCGTAACTCGGCGGCTGTATCGGCCGACGCGTGTCCGATTCACCCGCCTTCGCTCGTCGGTCTTATGCACACCGCCGCTCCAGCTCCTGACAGCACGCTGTCGCGGCCGTGGCTATTCTTCCGCCATGACCGCCGTCCTGATCATCCTCATCGCCCTCACCTGTCTCGTCGTGCTCGACGCGAGCGCGACGAAACCCGGTGAGTAGCAGCGTCGCGTGCTCGCTTACTTTTTCAGCGTCGCGCAGAAGCGCGCCAGCCGCTCCACGCCTTTCTTGATGATCTCATCGCTCGTGGCGTAGCTCAGCCGCAGGTAACCTTCCGCGCCGAACGCGCTGCCCGGCACCGCCGCCACCTTTTCCTGCTCGAGCAAACGCGTGCAGAAATCCGTGTCCTTCAGCCCAAAGCTAGAAATGTTCGGGAAGAGATAAAACGCGCCTTCAGCCAACAGACACGTCACACCCGGAATCTTGTTCAGCTCCGCGTGCAGGAACTTCCGCCGGCGATCAAAGGCCACCATCATCGTCTGCAACGCCGCCGCCGTCTTCTCCTTTTCCTTCAACGCCGCCAACGCGCCATATTGCCCAAAGGTCGTTACGTTCGAGCTCATCTGGCTCTGCAGTTCCGCGATCGCTTTCGCGATCGGCAATGGCGCCACCGTCGTGCCAATACGCCAGCCGGTCATCGCATACGTCTTCGAGAAGCCGGCGACCGTGATCGTGCGCGCTTTCGCTTCTTCGCTCAGCGTCGCCACGCAGGTCGGCTTCGCTCCGTCATAGACGAGATGTTCATACATCTCATCCGAAAGAATGTAGAGGTTGTGCTTCACCGCGATCGCCACGATCGCTTCCAACTCCGCCCGGCTGTAAACCGCGCCCGTGGGATTCGAGGGCGAATTGAGGATCAAAAGCTTCGTCTTCGGCGTGATCGCCGCTTCGAGCATCGCCGGCGTCAGGCGGAATCCCGTCTTGTCGTCCGCGAGCACGAACTTCGGCGTCGCCCCGGCGAGCTTCACCATTTCCGGATAACTCACCCAATACGGCGCCGGCACGATCACTTCGTCCCCGGGCGAACACGTCGCAAGCACACCGAGGTAGCAGTTGAACTTCCCCCCCGGCGAAACAATCACCTGCTCCGGCGTGATCGTGAAATTATACTCGGCCGCGTAGCGTTCCACGATCGCCTTGCGCAACTCGATGATGCCCGGCGTCGGCGCATACTTCGTCTTGCCCGCCTTCAACGCCGCAACCGCAGCCTCCTTGATATGCTCCGGGGTGTCGAAATCCGGCTCGCCGGCCGCGAACCCGCACACGTCCTCTCCCGCCGCTTGAAGCGCTTTCGCCTTCGCATCGATCGCTAGGGTCGGCGACGGCGCGACATTACGGGCCCAAACAGACAACGGCAGTGGTGTGGTGGACATGAGCGTAAAATGCCCGCCTAAAAACAAAACACGCCGGGCAAAAGCAAGCCCGGCGCTGTCAACTGCGACGCAAGTTCGCGGTCATAACGACCGCGCTGCGCTTATTTCTTCTTCGACGGCTTGGCCGCCAGATTCTCGACCGCGAGACGCAGCAGTTCACCGACGCTCGTGTCCTTCTTCTTCGCATACCGCTTCAACATCGAACGCTGCTCGTTCGTGATGCGGACCGAGATTTGGCGATGCGGAACGGAGACCGGAACGCACCGTTCGAAATCAAATTCATCCATCGCGAGACGGACCACTTCGCTGGCGGAGCGAAGGCCGTGCCCATTGCGAAGCGTTTTGATTTTGGTGATGAGCGCGCTGGGGAGATCGAACGTGAGCGGAGCTGAACTTTTCTTGGAGGCCATGGTGAAAGCAGATTAATTGAAGCTGGCGGGAGCCCCCACGACACAGAGTCTGGCGTTCCGGGCAACGTTATTTTTTCGGATACCGCGTCCTAGAAATTCCCCTACCAGCCCAACTGCTCCTACGACAAGACGCTCAAATTACGGGTCAATCCGCACTAACTGGCCCGCTCGCGGCGGCTCCACCGGCGCCCCGAGCTGCCCCGGCTCGAATACCACCTTCGAGAAGTCCAGACCGAGTGCCGCCGCCACAACGCTGAACCGCGTCTTGTTGCGCGTGTTCTCGTCGCGCACGTCGATCGTTTTCACGATCCACTGCTCCTCGATCTTTTTCAGATCGATCACCGAAAGCGTCTTCATCACCGCTCCGCCAGCCGTCAGCAGCTCCGTCTGCACGAGTGCATTGAACTGCGTATCCAGATGCACGCGCACACCGCTCAAGGCCGGATATTTCGCCGTGAATTCCGCCGGCGGCCGCAATACCAGGACGTGCGCCGGCCGACCCCGAAAACGCGCCACGCCTTCATAGGAAAACTCCTCCCAAAACAAAAACGGCATCTGCAAATCGAACGCAGTCAGATCCGCCCCGGGCACCAACGGCTCGAACAGCGAGCCCACGCCCAACATCGCGACGTCACCGCCCTCTTCCCAGCGCCAAACAGCCGACCGCTGGCCGTTCTGAATCAACAAGCGCCGCTCCCTCGCCGCCCGATCTCCTTCAGCCGGCAACTGCAGGCCCACCCGCGTGATCGCGCCCACCGCATTCCGGCTTCCCCACAACCTCCCGCGAATCAGCGCCTCCTGCCCGCGCCGCGGCATCACCCGCAGCTGAAATTCGAAAAAATAATCGCCCGCAATCCCCAGCCGGCGCATCTGCTCGAGCGCTGCGCGACCTTCCGCGGGATCGAGCTTGCCCGTCTGCAGCAGAGGTGGTGGCGCCGTTGGCCGTGACACGGCTCCAAAAGCGCGACAACCCACTCCAAGAAGCGTAACCAAAAAAAACGCCCGCCACATCAAGGCGGGCGCTGTCCGGAAAAAAGCCATCGCTGCGACGCTTACTTGGCGGTCTCCGCCGGAGCGCTTTCGCTCGTCGCCGGAGCCGTGGCGGCGTCGGCCGGAGCCGTCGTCGTCGCTTCCGCAGGCGCACTGGCATTCGGAAACGCCGGAAGCGAGGTCGACGGCTGCGCCGCCGGAGCCGAGATCGTCGGGAGCGCGTCGCCCGTCGGAGTCGCGTGGGCCCGCTGATAAATGCGGCCGAGATAAAGCACGAAAGCCAATACGAAGAAGGCGATCGAGAAGTTGATCGTGAGCTTGCTCAGAACATTCCCCGTATCCGCTCCGAAGGTCGCTTCCGCCATTCCGCCGCCGAGCGCCGCGCCCATGCCGCCGTCGTTTTTCGCCTTCTGCGCGAGCACCAACAGCACGAGAAAAACCGAAATGACGATCAGGATGAACGTCAGAATACCGAAGAGAATGTTCATGGAAAGGGGCCAAAGCATCAGGCGGCCCACCCCTTTGTCAATGCGCCACTCGGCCTCGATCGCGCCCTCCACTCACCTGGTTCTGTCAGCTTGAGACTCCAATAAACGCTCCTTCGGTGGCACACGCCGATGAACCTTCACATGTCTGTCATTCTGAGCGAAGCGAAGAATCCACGTGTGCACTCGCCCGCAATAACCGCGCTGGGTTTCGTTTCGCTCCAGATACCCAAAATAGCGGCTTTAGCTTCGTCTGATCGGCTCCAACTCCCGCCGCTCCACCTCAGAGCGAAACACCCAACTTTTCCAACACCCGCTGCAAGTCTTCGTTGCCGCGATATTCGATCACGATCCGCCCTTTCTTCGGCGTATGCAGCAGCGCCACGCGCGCTCCGAGGTGCGACGTCAGCTTCTTTTCGATCCCCGCCACCGCTTCCGCGTCCTTCGCCGGAAGCGTCCGGTTCTTCGGCCGCACACCCGCCGGCACCGGCGCCGCCGTCTTGCGCTCGAGCACCAACTTCTCGGTCGCCCGCACGCTGAGTCCTTCCTCGATCACACGTCGCGCCATCAATGTCCGTTGCGCCGGATCGGTGATCCCCAACAACACTTTCGCATGCCCCACGCTCAGTAGACTCCGCGCGAGAAATCCCTGGAGCTCCGCGTCGAGCGCCAGCAGTCGCAATGAATTCGCCACCGTCGCGCGCGCTTTGCCCACGCGATCCGCCGCCGTTTCCTGCGTCAGATCGAAATCGCGGATCAAGCTCGCATAACCGTGCGCTTCTTCGATCGGGTTCAGCCCTTCGCGCTGCAAGTTCTCGATCAACCCCAGCGCCGCCGACGAGGCATTGCTCGCGTCCACGACCCGCGCCGGGATCGTCTTGATCTTCAACTGCTGAAACGCCCGCCAGCGTCGTTCGCCCGCGATCAGTTGAAATTTCTCTCCCACTTTTCGCACCACGATCGGTTGCAGCAGCCCTTCCGAGCGAATGCTTTCCGCAAGCTCGTTCAACTGATCCGGAGGAATTTCTCGCCGCGCTTGATACGGACTCGGCTCCACCGATTGCACGTTGATTTCCTGATATCCGGGCGCTCCCGTTGGCGCTTGTGGCGCGGGCGCGCTCGCAGGCACGGGCGCCGACGGAGCCTGCTTCGGAGCCGCGGGAACGGCACTGGCGATCAAACCGCCCAAGCCTCGACCGAGGCGGGATTTGGGAGCTGCGGACATGGATTACTTTCCTCCGGGGATAAACAACACCTGCCCGACGTTGATGCGGGAAGGATCGGAAATTTTATTGGCGTTAACGATATCCTGCAGCTTCGCGCCGGTCTTTCGCGCGATCACCGCCAGCGTCTCGCCTTTTTGCACCGTATAACTGATGCCCTCGGCCGGATAATCGTCCGAAAACGTCGTCTGCACCGGCGCCCGCGACGCCATGCCTTTCGCCAGCGAGTCGATCGCCGCGTTCGTCTGCCTCGCGAGTTTCTCGATCTGGCCGTTCACCTGCTGCAGCGTTTCCGACTTCGAATTCGCCGCCGCCGTCCGGATGCTCTGGTTCAACGACGCCACCGCTTCATTCAACTGCGTCAGCGTCACGTAAGATCTCTCCGCCTCGCCCGCGCGTCCGCGCAACTCCGCATTCTCCCGCTCGAGCTGCTCGACACGCAACGACAGCGAGCCGACGCGCTGCGTCAATCCACGCACGTCCTCACGAAGGTTCGCCAGCTCGACCTGCATCGACGTGGTCTGCGCCGTCGCGGTCGCGGCCAGGACACAGGCCCACCACAGACATTTCAACATGCGCGCCAGATTGGGGAATGCTCGCGCGAAAACAAGCATGAGCTCCGCCCCGCCGCATGTTCTCATCGGTTTTTGAACGGTTCCGGCGCCACGAGCCGCGATATCGGCTTCGACGCCAACACCGTCCCGGCTGCCACCGGAAACCCGCGCAAAAACTCCGCCGCGCCCAACATCCGCCCGCCCGGCCGCTGTAATTTCAAAATCCGCACGACGCCCTCACCCGCTCGCACCAACAATCCATCCGCATCGCGCCCCATCACCGTCCCCGCCTCCGCCAAATCTTCACCCACCAAATTACTCTCTCCCTCCGCCACCTCAGCTTGGCCCAATTTCACCGCCTGTCCGCCGATCTCGACGACGCAACTCGGCCACGGGAACAATCCGTTGATCCTCGCCGCGAGCTCCGTCGCCCCCGTCGAGAAATCCAGCGCTCCATCTTCCTTCGTCAGCTTTCGGCAATACGTCGCCCGCGCCTCGTCTTGCGGCGCAAACACCAGCGTTCCTTCCGCCACGCCCGGCAACACCCGCTTCATCAACGGCACACACGCCGCCGCCAACTTCGCCTCCACGTCGAGCGCCGTGTCACGCGCTTCGATCGCCACACGTTCCACGTCCGCCACCGGCCCCGCATCGAGCCGCCGCACCATGCGCATGAACGCCACGCCCGTTTCCTTTTCGCCACTCGCGATGGCACTCTGAATCGGCGACGCCCCGCGATAGCTCGGCAAAATCGAAGCGTGCAGATTGAACGTCCCCAACCGCGGCGTCTCGATGAACACTTCCTTCAAGATGTGCCCATACGCCATCACCAGCGCCACGTCCGCGCCGAGCATCGCGTAATGAACCCGCACGTCGTCCGTCAGCTTTTCCGGCTGATACACCAGAATGCCGCGCTCGCTCGCCCAGGTCTTGATCGCATTCGGCACGACTTTCTGCCCGCGCCCGGTCTCGCGATCCGGTTGAGTGAAAACCGCAATCACTTCCGCAACCGCCTTCCCTTCGCCCGCCAGCCAGTCAAGCAGCGGCAAGGCGATCGGATCCGATCCAAGAAAAACCAGACGCAGCGGTGGTTTCATGCCCGAAAGAGCGGCCTTGCTCGCGATTCAACCCATCGCTTGCCGACGAGTGCTACAGTTTCCGCATCCAGCTGTTCACCGCGCTCGCCAGCTTCGCGAACGCCGCGTCCGTGTTCGGACGCGGCAAGCCGTCGAGCAAGGTCCACCACTCGATATGCGTCGCCGTCGCATCCGGCGCGATTTTTCCCAGCGTGCCCAACGTTTCGAGTTCGATGATCTTCCCGTTCGTGAACGTCTCGAACGCGCTCCCGTGATCCGGATAGGTCGCATTCGCCTCCACGCGCGCCGCTTTCACGAAGGTCGTGCCATCGACCCAATACGCCGACCAACCCGGATAATTCGTGATGCCGAGCTTCTGCGCCTCCGGCGCCTTCGCCACATCGATGCCGATATAGTCGCGGTGCAGATCCCAAACCGGCAGCGAAAGATCGGTGTAGCTCCATGGCACGAGTGAATACGTCGGCAGCAAGTCCCCTGCCGCGTGACTGCCTTTCGGCAACAAAGGCAGCACACCATAACCGCCTCCGCGCAAGATCGTCAGCGCCCACGGCGCGCACTCGACATCCCACAGTCCGCGATTCGTCAGCGTATGCGTCACCTTCACGGTCCGCTCGCCGAACACTTCAATCTTCATCCCTTTCTCGATGCCGGTGCGCTCCTCCACCGGCTGCTTGAGCGCCACGCCTTTCGGCAGCATCTTCACATCGAGCGGCGAATCGTCCGGCTGATACGTCCGCACAATATCCTCCGGCGAGTGCCACAAACGATGGCCGCCGCGAAACATATACCCGTGATCGCGCTTCTCGTCCGCCGGCTGCTCGAGAAACACATTCTTCTTCTTCCCCGCCTTCGAACGGAACGACACCACGCGCGGTCCGACTGCCGTCGTCACCACCAGTTCAAACGCTCGCGTCGCCAGCAGAAGCGCGTCGCCGCCACGAAATTCAGTCTTCGAGGGTTTCATGAGAGTCATCCTGTTCCTTGTCCTCGCGCGTCTTCCACTTCGGACGAGCCGCCTCGCCGCGCGCCGCCTTGCCCGAATACGGCGTGCCGGGCTCGTGTTTCTCTTTTCCAACGAGGTCGAAATAAACCGGGCAGCCCGCCAGATCGAAGGCATCGACAATCCCCGCCTCGAGATAACGCCGATACTGCTCCGTCAGCTTCTCCTCGCGGTTGCAGAAAATCTTGATTCGGAACGGACGATTCCCCGTCTGCGTCGCGTAATACGCCCGGAAACGTCTCCCACCCACCGCCGGCGGTGGCGTGCGCTCCGTGAGATACTGCAACACCTGATTCAACTTCGCCGTCGGCAATTTCGCGTCGAGCTGCCGGTTCAGCTTCACCGCCGCATTCAACATCCGGTCGACTTCGTATCCACTCAGCGCGGACACAAAAATCAGCGGAGATCCCGGCGTGAAATACAGCCGGTCGAAAAGCGCCTTTTCATATTTCTCCCGAAAATCGCGCTCGCTCTTGTAGGGTTCGAATCCGCCTTTCGCCGCAAACGCCTTCCTCACGAGGTCCCACTTGTTCACGACAATCACGATCGGCTTGTGCTCCTTCACCGCTTCGCCCGCGATCGCCTTGTCCTGCTGCGTCACGCCTTCCATCGCGTCGACCACCAGAAACACCACGTCGGTCTGCTTGATCGCATCCAGCGACCGCAGCCGCGAAAAATACTCCACCGGCGAAGCCAGTTTCGTCGCCGCCTTGATTCCCGCCGTGTCGATCAGACGAAATGGATACATCTTTCCATTTCGGCCTCTGAACTCGAAGGGCAGTTCGATCGCATCGCGCGTCGTGCCCGGCACATCACTCACGATCAACCGGTCACTTTGCAGCAGCCGGTTGCTCAACGACGATTTCCCCACATTCGGCCGCCCAATGAAGCACACACACAACGGGTCGTTTGCCGTCTTCGGGGCACCCTCGCGGCTTTCTCCTTCCGTGTTTTCCGCCGGTCCGAACGCCTCCAAAATCGCCGCCCGCAACTCGTCCTCCCCGCGTCCGTGTTCCGCGGATACACGCAACGGTTCGCCCAGACCCAAGCGATACGCGTCCGCGAGTTCGATTTTGTCGTCGCTGAAATCCGCCTTGTTGATCACCAGCCGCACCGGTTTCCGGCTCTTGCGGAGCATCTCCGCGATCTTGTGATCCAGCGCCGTCACGCCTTCCAACCCGTCGATCACAAACAGGATCAATCCCGCCGCTGCGATCGCGAAGTCCACCTGCGTCTCCGACGCTTTTACGAGCATCGCCGGCGTGTCGCCGCCTTTCAGCCCAAGCCCGCCCGTGTCCAACAACGTGTAGTTCCCGTCCTCGATTTCCGTCGAGATCACGTCGCGCGTGACGCCCGGCTGATCGTGAACGATCGAGATGCGCTTCCGCGCCAGCCGGTTGAAGAGCCGGCTCTTGCCGACATTAGGTCGGCCCACAATGGCAACGGAACGGTTCATGATGATTAACTCACGCAAAGGACGCGACGGGCGCAAAGGACAAAATCCTCTCCGCCCTCCGCGGTCATTGCGAGAGGCTATTTCTGGCCTTGCACAAAGCGTTCAACCCGGTCGCAGGCGTCCACGATCTGTTCGTAACTCGTCGCGAAACACGCGCGCACGTGCCCCGTGCCATTTTCGCCAAAGGCCGTGCCCGGAACCACGGCGACTTTTTGCTCCTGCAAAAGTCCGACCGCGAAATCCTTCTCGCTCAGCCCGCTGGCCGTCACACTGGGGAACGCATAAAAGCTTCCCCGCGGCGAATGGCACTTCAGCCCGATTTCGTTGAAACGCCGCACGATCAGGTCGCGACGCCGATGATACTGCTCGCGCATCTTCAGCACCGCATCCCAGCCGCGCTGCAACGCCTCGAGCGCCGCCTCTTGCGCAATGATCGACGCACACAGCATCGAATACTGGTGCACTTTCATCATCGCATCGATCAACGCGGTCGGTCCGCACGCGTAACCAATGCGCCAGCCCGTCATCGCGAAAGCCTTCGAGAATCCGTGCAGGAAAACCGTCCGCTCCGCCATGCCCGGCAGGCTCGCGATGCTCGTGTGCGTGCCGTCGAAGGTGAGCTCGGAATAGATCTCGTCCGACAACACCAGCAGGTCCTTCTCGCGACAAAACGCCGCGATCTCTTCCAGCTGCTGCCGCGTGCACGTGCCGCCCGTCGGATTGCAGGGCAGATTCAACATCAGCATCTTCGCGCCCGGCTGCCACGCCGCGCGCAATGCCTCGGCCGTCAGCGCGAATCCATCTTTTGCATACGTCGGCACCGCGATGCCCACGCCATGCGTCAGCGTGATGCTCGGATGATAGCTCACGTAACACGGCTGGTGAAACATCACCTTGTCGCCGGGGTTGATGAACGCGCGACACGCCAGATCCAGCGCCTCGCTCACGCCCACCGTCACGATCACCTGATCTTCCGGTCGGTAGGATACATTGAAATGTTCCTCGACATACACCGCGATCGCGCGACGCAACTCCAGCAAGCCGAGGTTCGACGTGTAGTAAGTCTTCCCTTTCTCGAGCGCGTAGATCGCCGCCTCGCGGATATGCCACGGTGTGACGAAATCCGGCTCACCCACGCCCAGCGAAATCACGTCCTGGCCCTTCATCTTGGCCACCAATTCGAAGAAATCGCGAATACCACTCTTCGGCAGCGCGGACACGTGTCCCGCCACCCAACGTTTCGGGTCGTTACTCATTGTAGGAATGGCCGCCCGTTACGGCGCGACGTTGAGGCGTGAGGTCTGCGCTTCGTCGACATCGAGCAGGAACCCCTGCTCCTTGTAGCAACGCAGCATGAAGTGCGTCGAGGTCGAGAGCACGCCCTCGATCGTCGACAACTTCTCCGACACGAAACTCGCCACTTTCTGCAGCGACGCGCCTTTGACGAACACGAGCAGGTCGTAACCACCCGACATCAGGTAGCACGACTCCACTTCGTCGAACCGCGCGATCCGATCCGCAAAACGGTTGAACCCTCCACCGCGCTCCGGCGTGATCTTCACTTCGATCACCGCGCGAACAGCGGCGGCGGCGGCGGCCTCGTGCGAAAGATCGAGCACCGGACGCCAGCCGAGGAAGATTTTATCTTTCTTCAACTGTTCCAGGTGCTGTTGCACTTCGGCTTCAGTCATCCCCGCGACCTTCGCCATTTGGCTGGTCGTGAGGCTGCCGCCTTCCGTCAAGAGCTTCAGAACAGGGTTCATAAGGGGCGGCGGTTATCCGGCACTCCTCCGCCTTTGGCCAGCGTGAAATCAGTTGGCCGAAATTCCGGTAAAGGCCTGCGCTGCCGTGCCGATGTCTTGCACCACACTTCCGCAAGCCCATGAAGATTCTGGTTGCTGATGACGAGGACGCATGCCGCAACCTCATCGCTGACATGTTCGTAGACCAACCCATCGTGCAACTCACGATGACGCGCGACGGCGCGGAAGCCTGGTGGAAACTCACCGAGCCCACCGGGCGCTTCGATCTCGCCATCTTCGATGTGCGCATGCCCGTGGTCGACGGCCTCCAGTTGATCGAGCGCGTGCGCCAGTCCGCGGCATTGCGCCACCTTCCGATCATCCTCTGCACCGGTATCAACGACCGCGATACCGTCGCTCGCGCCGCCCGCCTCGCGATCAATCACTACGTCGTCAAGCCCTACAAGCCCGACTCCCTGCGCGAAAAGGTCCGCGCACTCGTCCCTCGTCGCGCCGTCTTTGTGTAAGGCGCGCCTTCCTCCTCCGCCAATGGAGGCGCGGTGCCCCCACCGCGCATGCTGCTCACAACTGCAGACTGGCGCCCGCCCGCGCTTTGCGCTCCTTTTGCGCCATGTCCGAAGAGCCCGTCGTCCGCGTCCCGTCCGAGGAGCCTGTCGTGGTCGCACCCGAACCTTTGCTCTCGCCCGGTCAACGCCAGATCGTCGGCTTCGCGATAACTTTTTTCGCCGTCTTCGCGACTGTCGCGCTTTTCGTCGGCGCCCTCGTCGTCATCGGTCAGTCGATCAGTTTCTTCTCCAACGTCCTCTGGCCCCTCGCCGCGGCGGGCGTGCTCGCGCTCGTGCTTCGACCTTTTGTATTCTGGATTCAACGAAAACTCCGGCTGCGTCGCCTCTCCGCCGTGATCCTCCTCTACGGCCTCTTCACGCTCGCCGTTTCCGGCATGCTCGTCCTGATCCTCCCGCCGCTGATCGATCAGACGATCAACTTCGTCCTCTACCTGCCCGCGCTCTGGGACAGCGTTTACACCTACGTCCGCGAAAACTACCCGCAGTGGATCGTGTTCGTGCAGCGCCAGCTCGACAACCCCACCGTCCGCCAAATCAGCGAAGCCGTCGTCGCCCAGACCCAAGGTCTCTTCAAAACCGCGATGCCGTCCCTCGAAGCCGCCACCGGCAGCATCCTCGGCATCTTCGTCTTCTTCACGAATCTCTTCATCATCCCCATCTACTTGTTCTTCTTCCTGCTGGGCCGCCGCGACTCCACCGCCGAACTCCCCAAACACCTGCCCTTCGTTAAACCGGTCCTTCGCGACGACCTCGTTTTTCTCACACGCGAATTCATCGCCATCATCGAAGCCTTCTTCCGCGGACAACTCGTCATCGGCCTCATCATGGGCGCGCTGCTCGCGCTCGGCTTCACGATCATCGGTCTCAAATTCGGCCTCGTCATCGGCCTCATCCTTGGACTGCTCAACATCGTTCCTTACCTCGGCACCATCGTAGGCCTCGCCGTCACGCTCCCCATCGCCTTCTTCCAACCCGAGGGCGGCTGGCAACTGATCGCGTTGATCCTTCTCGTCGTCATCATCGTGCAAGCCATCGAAGGCTGGTTTCTCACGCCCAAGATCATGGGCTTTCAAACCGGCCTTCACCCCGTCGCCATCATCGTCGCGATTTTCTTCTGGGGCACCGCCTTCGATGGCGTGCTCGGCATGCTCTTCGCCATTCCGCTCACCGCGTTCTTCGTCACCGCGTGGCGTCTCGTGCGACGGAAATACTTTGCCCGCCCCGTCACCGTCGTAAGTTGACCGATGGCCCGCCGTCCCCCGCCGCCGCCCGAATGCGCCCAATGCGGCGCCGACATCCCGCCCCACGCCCGCGCCTGTCCCGAATGCGGCGCCGACGAACGCACCGGCTGGCGCGAATCATCGATCTACGACGGCCTCGATCTCCCCGACGATTCCGACACCGCGTCGACCGCCCCGCGCATCCCCGACCGCCGCGTCAACGGTCTCCCGTGGTATTGGTGGTGCGTCGGCGTCGCGTTGCTCCTCTTCATCGGCCTCACCTTCCTCGGCCTAAGGTAGGGCGCGTTAGCCTGCCCCGACTCGTCGGGGTCTCAACGCGCCGGGATCGCCGCCAACGCGCCGCTCACGCCCCCCGCGCCCATTTGCCTTCCCACCCACCTTCGCGTCCTTTGCGCCCTTCGCGCGACGCATGTCTTGGGAAATCAAATTCAACAACGGCATCTACCTTCCCCAACTCGACTGGTGGCTCGACGCCCACCTTCCCGTTGAACGCTCCTTCGTCTCCCACGCGCATTCCGACCACACCGCGCTCCATCGCGAAATTCTCTGCTCCGCCGGCACCGCCCGCCTGATGCACGCCCGCCTCCCCGGCGAACGCATCGAACACATCCTTCCTTTCGGCCAAACCGAACAATTCACCCCCGACACCGCCGTCACGCTCCATCCCGCCGGCCACATCTTCGGTTCCGCCCAAATCCTCCTCGATCATCCTACCCACGGCACACTCCTCTACACCGGCGATTTCAAACTTCGCCCCGGTCTCTCCGCCGAACCCTGCGCCACGCCGCACGCCGATACGTTGATCATGGAGACCACCTTCGGTCGGCCGCACTACGTTTTCCCGCCGACCGAAAAAGTCCTCCAGGACATCGCGCACTTCTGCCACGAAACCCTCTCCGACGGCGGCACGCCGGTCCTCTTCGGCTACAGCCTCGGCAAGAGCCAGGAACTCCTCACCGGCCTCGCCGCCGCGAATCTTCCCGTGATGCTTCATCCGCAAACGCTGAAGCTCACCCGCATCTACGAGGAACTCGGCCACACCTTCCCGCCGTATCGAGATTTCAATCACGCCGAGCTCGCCGGCCACGTCGTCATCTGCCCGCCCCAAACCCGCGACTCTCGTTTCGTTCGCAACATCCCCCGCCGCCGCACCGCCGTCATCACGGGCTGGGCCATCGATCCCGGCGCGATCTACCGCTACCAAACCGACGCCGCCTTCCCGCTCTCCGACCACGCCGACTTCCCCGACCTCCTCCGCTTCGTCGAAGCCGTTAACCCGAAACGCGTCCTCACCGTCCACGGTTTCACCACCGATTTCGCCCGCACGCTCCGCGACCGCGGCATCGAAGCCTGGGCCCTCGGCCAGGACAACCAACTCGAACTCTCCCCCATCGTGGGCGCCGCCTTACGCCGCGACTTACCTCCCGCTTCCCCTCTCTCAACTCTCAACTCTCAACCCTCAACTCACCCCCCTCAACTCTCAACTCCTTCCTCCCCCAACACCTTCCCCCGCTTCGTCCTCACCGCCGACGCCGTCAAAGCCACCCCGAAAAAACTCGAGAAGATCGAAATCCTCCGCAGCTACCTCGCCGAGCTCACTCCCGACGACGCCGCCATCGCCGCCACCTTCCTCACCGGCCGCGCCTTCCCGCAACGCGACGAACGCAACCTCCAACTCGGCTGGGCCCTCATCAAACGCGCCGTCCTCGAAATCGCCCGCGCCTCCGAAGCCGATTTCCGCGCCGCTTACCACCGCTACGCCGACGCCGGCGACGCCGCCGGCGCCCTCCTCTCTCAACCCTCATCCCTCAACTCTCAACTCCCCTCCCCCACCTCTCAACTTTCCGACATCGCCTCCTTCTTCGACCACATCGCCGCCGCCCGCGGCCCCGCCCCAAAACTCGATCTCCTCCGCGAGCTTCTCTCCACGCTCTCCCCCGACGAAGCCCGCTACCTCATCAAAATCATCACCGGCGATCTCCGCATCGGCTTGAAGGAAGGTCTCGTCGAAGAAGCCATCGCCGCCTCCTCCAGCCAGCCGCTCGAAGCCATCCGCGAAGCCAACATGCTCAGCGGCGACATCGCCGCCGTCACCCGCGCCGCCCGCACCGGAACTTTGGATACGATCGAACTCACCGTCTTCAATCCCCTCCAGTTCATGCTCGCGAGCCCCGAGCCCACCGCCGAAGCCATCGTCGCCCGCTTCACCGAACTCCAATCCGACGCACTTCCCTCCGATGAAGGCGCGGTGCCCCCACCGCGCGATCCTCCCTCGCTCTCCATCTGGCTCGAAGAAAAATACGACGGCATCCGCTGCCAGCTCCACAAATCCGGCGATCGCATCGAACTCTACTCGCGCGACCTCAATCGCATCACCGAGCAGTTCCCCGATCTCGTCCACGCCGCCCGCGACCTGCCCGCCGATTTCATCGCCGACGGCGAACTCCTCGCCTGGCGCGACGGCCGCGCCCTCCCTTTCGCCGAACTCCAAAAACGTCTCGGCCGCAAGGGCGGCGACGACTTCTTTCTCGGAGCCGAAATCCCCGTCTCGATCACCTTCTACGACCTCCTCTGGCTCAACGGCCGCCCGCTCCTCAAAGAACCTCTCCGCACCCGCCGCCACCTCCTCGAATCCCTCCTCTCAACTCTCAACCCTCAACTCTCAACTCATGCCAACCCTCAACTCTCAACTCCTGCCCACCCTCAACTCTCAGCCAAGTTCGCCGTCGCTCCGACGCGCGTAGCGCGTTCAGCCCCCGACATCGAAGCCGCCTTCCTCGCCGCCCGCCAGCGCGGCAACGAAGGCCTCATCGCCAAGGATCCCAACAGCCTCTACACCCCCGGCCGCCGCGGCCTCGCCTGGCTCAAACTCAAGAAGGCCTACGCCACGCTCGACGTCGTTGTAGTGGGAGTTGAATACGGTCACGGCAAACGTCGCGACGTCCTCAGCGACTACACGTTCGCCATCCGCGACGAAGAAAACGACAACCGCCTGCTCACCGTCGGCAAAGCCTACTCCGGCCTCACCGACGTCGAGATCGCCCAACTCACCGAACACTTCCTCTCGCACACGCTCGAAGTCCACGGCCGCTATCGCACTGTCGTCCCCGACACCGTCCTCGAGGTCGCCTTCGACATCATCCAACCGAGCAAACGCCACCAAAGCGGCTTCGCCCTCCGTTTCCCCCGCATCGCGCGTATCCGCACCGACAAGACGCCCGCCGAAATCGACACCCTCGAAACCTGCCGCCGCCTCGCCTCCGCCTCCTTCGCGCCCACCACCCCGTAGCACGGGCAACCTGCCCGTGCTTTTCCATGTTCACCCGCGTCACCGCTCCCGCCTTCACCGAGCCGCAACTCTACGCCGCGCTCCACCCCGCTCTCTCCACCTGGTTCCGCGCCCGCTTCACCCATTTCTCGCCCGCTCAACTCCACGCCGTTCCCGAAATTCTGGCCGGCCGCTCGCTCCTTCTCACGTCACCCACCGGCAGCGGCAAAACCCTCGCCGCCTTCCTTTCCGTATTCGATTTCCTCGCACGCGCGCACGACGGTCGCGATCTCCCCCACGGCATCGTCGCCGTTTACGTCTCCCCGCTCCGCGCCCTCGCCTACGATCTCCGCAAAAACCTCCAGCAGCCCGCCGAAGAGCTCGGCTGGTCGTGGCTCCGCATCGGCGCGCGCACCGGCGACACCACTCCGAAAGAACGCGCCCAACAACGCCGCAAACCGCCCCACATTCTCGTCACCACTCCCGAGTCGCTCACGCTCCTCCTCAGCCAGCCCAACTGGATCCCCGCCCTGCGCACCGCCCGCTTCCTCATCGCCGACGAACTCCACGCCCTCGCCGAAAACAAACGCGGCGCCATGCTCACCGTCGCCGCCGAACGCCTCGAAGAAATTTCGAATTTCGATTCTCGATTTTCGATTTCCCCGCCTCCCGCCCCTCATAACTCGAAAATCGAAAATCCAAATTCGAAAATCCCCCGCCTCGCCCGTATCGGCCTCTCCGCCACCGTCGCCCCGCTCGAAACCGTCGCCGCCTTCCTCGTCGGTCCCGGCCGCCCCTGCCACATCGCCGAGATCACCCAATCCAAACCCGCCCGCATCGAGGTCTTCTCCCCGCTCCGCGAACGCGCGTATCCACCGGCCGGCTACACCGCCACGCGCGTGCTCGAGGAACTCGGCGCGCTCCTGCTCCGCCACGAAACCACGCTCATCTTCACCAACACGCGCAGCGGCGCCGAATCGATCGGCCTCCGCCTCAAGCAACTTCTCCCCGAATACACCGACCTCATCGAGGTCCACCACGCCTCGCTCGACCGCGGCGTCCGCCTCGACATCGAAGACCGTCTCAAACGCGGCGAGCTCCGCGCCGTCGTCTGCTCCACGTCGCTCGAAATGGGCATCGACATCGGCTCCATCGATCTCGTCGTCATGGTCTCCGCGCCCAAGGGCGTCGCCCGCGCCCTCCAACGCATCGGCCGCTCCGGCCACTCCATGGGCCGCATCTCCCAAGGTCTCCTCGTCGCCAGCAACATCAACGATCTCGCCGAATGCGCCGTCACCGCGCGCATGATGGCCCGACGCGAGCTCGAGCCCGTCAAGATCCACGAAAATCCCTTCGACGTCCTCGCCCAAACCCTCGTCGGTCTCGCCGTCTTCGCTTCCGTCACACCCGACGAAGCCTTCGCTCTCGTTCGCCGCAGCTATTCGTTTCACCGCCTCGATCGCGCCCAATTCGACCGCGTTCTCCGCTATCTCCGCGGCGGCGGCGTGTCCTTGGAACGCAACTACGAAGACGTCTTCGGCAAGGTCCGCATCGACTCCGCCGGTCACCTCGCGCTCCCGCATCCGCGCGTCGCCCGCGACTTCTACCAAAACATCGGCACCATCAACACCGAGTCGATGGTCCAAGTCCGCCTCGGTCGCCGCAACCTCGGCCAGATCGAGGAATCGTTCATGAAGAACATCCGCGTCGGCGATGTCTTCGTCCTCAACGGCCGCACCGTCCGCCTCGTCAAATCCCACCTCCTCACCGCGCACGTCGTCGCCGCCGACAGTTCCCTCCCCACCGTCCCGCGCTGGTATGCCAACAAAATGCCCCTCGCCTCCGGCCTCGCCGCCGAAGTCGTAAAACTCCGCACCGCCCTCGCCCATCTGCTCGTAGCGGAACGCGTGAGCGTTTCGTCTCCCGTCTCGAGAGGGGTGCCCGAAGGGCGGGGTGTGTCTCCGAATAAGTCTCCGCCTGCATCCCCGCCCCCCTCCTCCGACCTCGCCCCCGCCCTCAACCTCCTCACCACCACCTACAACCTCTCCCCCTCCAACGCCCGCGCCCTCGTCGAACATTTCGTCCTCCAAGCGCAAATTTCCGTCATCCCCACCGCCGGCATCTTCCTCGTCGAGTTGTATCGCGAAAACGACTACCTCCACTATTTCTTCCACTCACTGATCGGCCGCTCCGCCAACGACGCCCTCTCCCGCATCGTCGCGCAACGCGTCCAACAAACCAAGGGCGGCAACGCCCTCGTCACGATCGACGACTACGGCTTCCTCCTCAGCCTTCGCTCGTTTCAATTCATGTCGTCCGACGACCTTCGCGCGCTCTTCCGGCGCGAAGCCGCCGAGTCCGATCTCCGCACCGCGCTCGCCGACGCCTCTCTCGTCAAATGGCAGTTCCGCGGCGTCGCTCAAACCGGCCTCATGGTCCCTCGTCGGGTCCGCGGCGCCGAACGCGGCGTCCGCATGCTGCAATGGAGCTCCGAAATTCTCTTCGAAGTCCTCCGCCAACACGAACCCGACCACCCGCTCCTCATCGAAGCCTACGCCGAAGCCACGCTCCGCTTCCTCGATCTCCCGCGCGCCCTCGCCTTCCTCGACGAGGTCCACACACAGCCGTGGGACGTCCGCGAAATCGACCGCGTCAGCCCGTTCTCCTTCGGGATCTACGTGAGCAAAATCAAAGAAACCATGACCCTCGAAGATCCCGAAACCACCATCGAACGCCTCTACCACGCCATGTATGGCGAGCCCTCCACAGCGAAGACTCCTTCGTCCTCTGTTTGAAATTTGAACCTTCTCTGGAGCTTGGATCTTGGTCCTTGGAGCTTCTCCCTCCCCTGTGTCCGCCCGCCTCGAATTCCTCCCCCACCACTGGATCGACGCCCGCCTCGCCCTCTGGCTCGCCATCCCGCGCCTCCTCGTCGTCGCCGATCTCCACTGGGGCTACGTCGAAACCCATCGCGCCCGCGGCAACCTTCTTCCCGCGTGGGGCGACTCCGACATCGCCCAACGCCTCAACTCGCTCATCGCCGACTATCAACCCGCGGAGATGATCTGGCTCGGCGATTCCCTCCACTCTCTCAACGGCCGACGCGCCGCCGACGATTTCCTCCGTTCCACCCCACTTCCCATCACCATCATCGGCGGCAATCACGACGCGCGCTGGTCCCACGCTCAAAATCGCACCTGCGTCATCCGCCCTCCCTACTACTTCCATCACGGCGATCGCCCCGCCACCCACACGATCCCGCCCGACCACACCGAAATCATCGGCCACTTCCACCCCGCGCTCGCTTTCTCCGACGGCGCCGGCACTCGCTTGAAACTCCCCGCGCTCGTCGCCTCGCCCCGCCGCCTGATCCTTCCTGCCTTCTCCCCGTGGGCCGCCGGCACACCCTGGCATCCGAAATTTCCCGACGAAACTGTCTACGGAATTGGCACGAAACGAATCTTTACAGTGTCACCTCGGGTTCACCAAAAAGAACCCTTTCGTCCATGAAAACCCTCCGCCTCCTCCTTCTCACCGCGCTCAGCGTGCTCCCCGCCGCCGCGGCCGAGCAGCTCGGATTGCGCGACGGCGAGGCACTCACCTACCGCGTGAGCTGGGGCATTTTCCAAAAAGCTGGCGAAATCAAAATCACCACCGCGAGCGAAACCAACGACGGCGTTCCGCAAACCGTCGTCACCACCAGCACCAACACCACCGGGGTTCTGAAGCGTCTCTTCCCTTTTAGCGCCCGCGCCGAATCCATCTTCAACCGCAACACCGGTCGCCTCGAGGTCCACACCGAAGCCAGCGCCAGCGGCAAAAAGCGCACCAACATGGCTCTCGTCTTCGACTACGACGCGATGACCGCCCGCTACAGCGACTTCGTCGAAACCAACAAAAGCACGACCGTCCCCATCCCGCCGCCCGGCTATCCGAAAGATCTCATCACGACGCTCATTCACACGCGCACGTGGGACCTGCAGCCCGGCGAGAAACAGGACGCCGACGTCGTCTTCGAGGACGACATCTACCAACTCACCATCTACGCCCTCGGCTACGAAACCGTCGAAACCCCGCTCGGCCGTTTCAAAACCCTGAAACTCGAACCGCGCATGGAAAAAACTCCTCCGCTTGGCATGTTCCGTCGCGGCTCGAAAGTCCATGTCTGGATCGCCGTCGAAGACGAACGCCGCCTCCCCGTTAAGTTCGAAGTCGAATTCAAATTCGGCGCCGGCGTCTCCACCCTCGTCGACTACCAACCACCCACGTAGGGCGAGGCGTCCCCGCCGAGCCGCAACGCCGCGCACGTCCCACCGCCCGCGCGCGCCCCCGCCACGCGGCCCTGCAGATAAGTGCAGAGACCTCTCTTCCCGCCCGCCCTCCTTCGCGCGCGCCGTGGACGAGATCACCGCGCTCACCCTACCTTCCCCCGCGCGACCGCGCATGCTCGCGCGGCATGCCTCCACTCCACTTCCTCATTCCGCGACTCCGCCGCCTCCCCGAACACCCACACCTTCCTCGAACTCCGCGGCTCCGAAACCACCCAAAATCACCCTCCGCAACAACGACACTTCCTCTGCCATCACCCCCCATCTCTTACCAATCCGGCGCCACTCCAAAATCTCTCACCTTACACCGATAACGCCTTCATCCGTGTTCATCCGTGTCCATCCGTGGTCCCTCCCCGGATCGGAATTCGTGTCCCTTCGTGTCCATTCGTGGTTCCAATTCACTCGTTCTCCCACACAAACCGCCAAGGCTTCTTCGCCCAAATCTCTCCCGCATAATCCACTCCGATCCGCGGCGTCGCTTCCACCGCGCCGCGCGGCACGCGCACGCCACGATCCTCCAGCCACAACCCACTCGCCGGATCCGCCGCCGCGCGATTGAGCTGCCGATCAATCTCCAGCCGCTTCGTCACGCGTCCCGGCCCGCTGATCCCTTCCACACCGCGAATCAACACCGCCGCCGGCGCTCCTTCCGGCCCCGTCACGAGATTGAGCATCTCGTGTATCCCATAACACAGATACACATACCACACGCCGCCCGCCCGATAGAGCACTTCTGTCCGCGGCGTGCAGCCCGCGCGCGCATGACACGCCAGATCGTGCTCTCCCACATACGCCTCCGTCTCCGTAATCATCCGCGCTTCCACCCGACCGTCCGCGAACCGCCGCACCAGATGCTTTCCAATCAACCACCGCGCGATCGCCACCGTTTTCACCGATCGGAACTTCTCCGGCCCAATCGTGCCCGCGCCACGCTCCGCGCCTCCATCACCACTCGGTGTTTGATCGGTTGAGAAATGATTAGCCTCCATGCTCGCGAATTTCCGCAGCATCGCACCGCTTCGCCATCGCGCAACTTCTTCACCCGGTGCCCCGCTTGACGCCCCCAGACCTCCCCGTATTCAAAGCCCGGATGCTCTCTCACCTGCGACTCCTCTGCCCGCCTTGGTAGGGCGCGTTAGCCTGCCCCGACCGGTCGGGGACCCCAACGCGCCGGAACGCTCCGTGAACGACAACCCATCTCCTCTCTCCGCCGGCGCTCAATCCATCCGCGAGCGCAAAGCCGATCTCCAACGCAGCCTCGATCTCTGCGTCCGCGACGGCTTCGTCGCCATGCCGCTCGTCACGATGTCGCTCCCGGTGAATGTCTTCATCACCGCGCTCGTCACCAAAGGCTGGGAACTCCCCAAACCCGCCATCGGGCTGCTCACCGCGATGCCGTTTCTCGCGAACTTCATGCAGGTCTTCCTCGTCCCCTTTCTCACGCGCCTCCGTCCGCCGAAGACCCTCACCGTCGTCAACGCCTCCCTCAACGCCGTCTGCTGGCTCGCGCTCGCCGCGATCTTGGAATTTCTCCCGCGCGACAACCCCGCCCTTGCCGCTCGCACGTTCACAACGTGGTTTTTCATCGCCAGCATCTTCGGCGCCCTCGCCGGCGTTACGTGGAATGCCTGGATCCAGGAATGGGTGCCCGCCCGTCTTCGCGGCAAATACTTCGGCCGCCGCAATCGTGTCCTCCAAATCTCGCTGCTATCCTTCCTCCTCGGCGCCGGCTGGATCCTCGCCCGTTGGGATTACGCCGTCGGCGCCTTCCAATCGATCATCGTCGGCGCCGTCATCCTCCGCGCGTTTTCGATCTACTCGCAGTGGATCAGCCCCACGCGGCCGCATCGTCCGATCGTTCCCGCGAAGCTTTCTCTCACCGAACAGATCGGCGTGGTGAAACGCTCACGCTCGTTCCTTTGGTTCATCGGCTTCGGCGCCGTCTGGTCCTTCGCCGCCAACTGCTTCGGTCCGTTCTACCACGTGTTCATGTTCGAGCAGCTCAACCTTTCCGCCTGGGACGTCGGCATCCTCTCCACTGTCTCGGCAATCGGCGGCGCGCTCGCGCTTCCGGCATGGGGCCGCCTCCTCGATCGCTTCGGCAACCGCCCGGTCATGGTGTTCTCCCTTCTGGTCTGGCAAACCGTAAACCTTCTCTGGTGCTTTCTCACCCCCGAGAACAACACCATCGTCTACCTCATCTGGGCGGTCGGCGGCATGACGTCCATGGGCGCCATCGCCAGCTCCGGCTTTGTCCTCGGCCAATTCACGATCCTCCTCCGCCTCCTCCCCCTCGAAGCCAAAAGCCTCGCCATCGGCCTCAACCTCGCTGTCACGTCACTCTCCGCCGCCATCGCCCCCATTCTCGGCGGCCTCATCCTGCGCTGGGGTTTTCAACGCTTCGACGATCCCATCGCCGTCTACCACGCGTGCTTTATCCTCCAACCGCTCCTCGCCGTCGCCGGTTGTCTGCTGCTCCTCCGCGTCGAAGAACCGCGGGCCTCGCCTCTCACCATGGTCTTCGGCGCCATGCGCAACATCCGAACCCTCAGCGGCGTCCTCGGCCTCGACTTCCTCGTCAACTACGTCTTCTACCGCCCCGGCAAAAAATCCTGACCATCACCCGCTGCAGGAGGGCTTTGAGCTGTAGGAGGGGCTTTAGGCCCCGACCCCTTTCACGCTCTTTTTTTTGCGCTCTTTGCGCTCTCTGCGGTTAAAATCAGATTCCCCCGTCCCCCGCATGCCCGCCGCCGCTCCGCACCTCTACACCCTCACCGGCAACCTCCTCGCCGAACGCACCCTCGAATTTTCCCGCTGGTCGCCTGGCAAAACCCAGCGCGCCTCCAGCGAGTCGTTCCAAGTCGGCGGCAAGGGCATCAACGTATCCAAGATGCTCACACGCCTGGGCCTCGCCAACACCGCCCTCTGCTTCACCGGCGGCGCGCCCGGCGCCGAATGCGACGCCTGGCTCCGCGCCCGCAATTTCGATTTCCACGCCTTCGACACCGCCCGTCCCACGCGCACCGGCACCGTGATTCGCGCACCCGGCGAACCCGAAACCACTTTCCTCGGTCCCGACGTCGCGCCTTCCCCCGCCGCCATCGCCGCCTGTGCCGACTTCCTCAACGCCCAACCCGATCGCCGCATTCTCGCCCTCTGCGGCAGCATCCCCGGCTGGGACACCGCCGACTTCGATCCGCTCCGCGACGCCTTCACTCGCTGGCTCGAACGCGGCACGCTCGCGGTCGACACCTACGGCCCTCCGCTCAAGTGGTTCGCCACCCGCCCCGCCGCATTGATCAAAATCAACGCCGCCGAATTCCGCACGCTTCACGACGCCCTTCAACCGCTCTCGAAATCTCTCGCCGAAATGACCAGCCGCTCCCCCGCGCACGCGTGGATCGTGACCGACGGACCCGAGCCAGTTTGGTTCGCGACCAAAACCGACGCCCCTACCAGCATCACTCCGCCCGCCATCAAGGAAGTCTCCGCCACCGGTTCCGGCGACGTGTTCTTCGCCAGCACTCTCCGCTCCCTCTTCGTCGATCACTCAACCCTCCACCACGCCGTCGCCACCGCCCTCCCTCTCGCCGCCGCCAACGCCGCGCATCCCGCCATCGCCGAATTTCCCTAGCCCCGCATCCGCCCCGGCCCTGACTTCGAGCGAACCTCTCGGCACCCACGCTGTCCTTCCGATCCGGTCGTAATGAAAAGAACGGCGATCATTATCCTCGGTTTCGTCGTGATCGTCGTGTCGGTTCTCACCTATCGCGCGTATCGCCATCGCAGCGATCGCGAATTGGCGTCGCGCCGCGCGTTGATTTCCCAGCGCGACGTCACGGTGCAGCAACGCAGCGCCGCCGAAAAAGAAGCGCAACGCCTCGCCGCCCTCCAAGCCCAGCAGGAGGCCGAAGCGGCCGCGCAAGCCATCTCCGATCTCCGCGCCCGCGAAGCCGCCGAAGCCGAACGCCGCGCCGCCGCCGAGGCCGAACTCCTTCGCCTCCACGCCGAACTCGAACGCCTCCGCCGCGAAAGCGCAGCCATGATCGAGGAAACCAAAAACCTTACCGCGAGCCGTCCCAACGAATTCGCCGCCGTCGACGCCGCCCGCGAGGAAGCACTCTCCCGCCTCCAAGCGCTCGAAGCCGAAAAAAGCGAGATCGCCGACCGCCAGGCCGCTCACGCGGCCGCTCTCGAAGAGCAACTTGCCAAGGAAAAAGCCGCGCAGGAACGCGTCGCCCGCCACCGCGCCATGTCGCGCCGCTAAACCCCTTCCTCCAAGCTGCGCCGCACCCAAATTATCCTTGCTTTCACAAAACCGAAACCGCTTTATCCGCGGTTTTATTTTATGAAAGCGACGATCAAAACCCAAGGGCAGCAGTTCACTGTCACCGAGGGAGACATTCTTGTCGTGAACCGCTATCCCAATACGGAAGCCGGTGCGACGGTGCAAATTAACGATGTCCTCGCCACCGGCGAGGGCGACAATTTCAAAGTCGGCACCCCGACCCTCGCTGGCGCCTCCGTCTCGGCCAAGATCCTCGAGAACAAGCGCGGCCCCAAGGTCATCGTGTTCAAGAAGAAGAAGCGCAAGGGCATGGAGCGCAAACGCGGCCATCGCCAAGAGCTTTCCGTTATCAAGATCGAGTCCATCACCGTCTAAAGGAATCACCCGTCATGGCGCATAAAACAGGTCAGGGTTCATCGTCCAACGGCCGCGAGAGCAAATCCAAGCGTCTCGGCGTGAAAACGTTCGGCGGCCAAGCCGTCACCGCTGGCACCATCATCATCCGTCAGCGCGGCACCAAGCTCCACGCCGGCCGCAATGTCGGCACCGGCCGCGATTGGACGCTCTTCGCCCTCAAGGATGGCGTGGTCAAGTTCGACAAGCCCCACCGCCGCGTGGAAGTCGTTACGAGCTAACTCGTCCTCTCATCGTCGTTCATTCTCCAAGCGCCGCTCACCCGCGGCGCTTTTTCTTTTTGCCCATTTCTCCCCCGCCGCGACGCTCTCGTCTGTGAACCCGCAGCGGCTCGCCGAGCTCCAACGTCAACGCGACCTCGTCCGCGAACACCTCGCCTGGCTCGAACGCGAAATCGCCCGCGAACACAGCGTCACCCCCCAAGCCATCGCTCCCGCCGTCGTTTCGGTCTCCGTCCAGCCCGAACCTTCCAGCCCCACCCCTACACCCGCCGTTCCCACGTTTCCGTCCGAATTGCCCAAGCCCGACCCCGTCGGCGCCGCAGCCGAAGCCCGCCGCGGCTGCCTGCTCCTGTTCATCGCCGCCTTCGCCATTCTCGCTCTCGCCCTTTTCGCCATCTACTTCCTCCACTATCGCGATCGCCCGCTCTTGTAAGCCTTAGGTAGGGCGAGGCGTCCCCGCCGAGCCGTTCACCTCTTCCCCGATTTTCTCGAAACACTCCCCTCACGCTCCGGTCTAGCGCTATCACCTTGAACAGCGCAGCGCTGCCCACGACCGAAAGCCCGCCAGAAGAGCTTCTGAACAACGTGCGCCGGATCTACCGGCGCATTTGCCTGCTGCGCGCCACCGGTCGACACTCCGAAGCGCTCGATCTCGAAATCGACGAACTCACCCACTCACTCGCCGCCACTCACGACGCCGGCGTCGCGGAGCACCGCACCTCCGCTGCGATGTCCGAGGAATCTGCCCGCGTCGCCCAAGCCGCCACCCTCGCCGAAGTCCTCGCACCGCTGCTCGCCGAGAAACTTCGCGAATCTCCCGCACCATCCCCCACACCCACCGCCACACGCCCTGCACCGGTGCCTTCCGCCCCAGCCGTTCCTTCATCCGTGCGAGCTTCTTCCGCACCTCCGCCCGCCTCCGGGTCGCCCAGTGTCACCGATCTTCTCGACGGCATGTTCGCCCTCGAATCGCATCCGAATTCCCCGCGCGCCGCGCGCTAATCTCCCTTTCCGCTTCGACGTCAGGTCACACATCACATCAACACCCTCTGTTCTCATGTCTACCACCGCTCACGTCGATAAACCGCTCACCGCCGTTCCCGCGAACTCGCAGAACGTCACCGTTTCGAAACAGCCCGCGACCGGCCAAAAAACCAAAACCATCCTCGTCGGTTTCGACTTCGGCACCAACAAGTCCTGCGTCCTCGCCGGCGCCGCCGGCAGCAACGACATCGCCGTCAGCAAGGTCGTCCCCACCGTCGTCGGTTACACCAAAGACGGCATCGTCGACGGCATCGTCGCGGGCAACCGCTCCACCCTCTTCGGCGACGACGCCCTGCAGAACATGCTGCACGTCCGGCTCGCCCACCCGATGACCAATGGCGTCATCGCCGACCCCACCGCCGCGCGCGATTTCCTGAAGCACATCCGCTCCCTCGCCGATCCTTCCGGCACCGCCGAGATCCGCGCCGTCGTCGGCGTTCCCGCCAACGCCTCCGATTCCGCTCGCGAAGACATCCGTCGCGTCTGCTTCGGCATCTTCGATCGCATCATTCTCATCCCCGAACCTTTCCTCGCCGCTCTCGGTTATCGCGACGACTCTCGTGTCGGGCAGTCCAACTATTTCGACCCCGTCGTTAACTCGCTCTTCGTCGATATCGGCGGCGGCACCAGCGATCTCTGCCTCGTCCAAGGCTATTTCCCCACGCCCGAGGATCAGGTCAGCATCGCCTTCGCCGGCGACGCCATCGATCAACTTCTCCAAAACGAGATCGACCGCGCCTATCCCAACAACGGCCTCTCCCGCCACAAGGTCCGCGAACTCAAGGAAGCCCATGGCTACGTCGGTCCCAGCCGCGCGCCGCTCCCCGTCAAAGTCGTCATCGGCGGCAAGACTCACTCCATCGAACTCGGCGATGCGCTCGCGAACTCCACCAACGCGCTCATCGACAAAATCTATCCCGCGCTCACCACGTTGATTCAACGCGCCTCGTCCGACTCCGTCGTCACGTTGCTTCAAAACATCATCGTCACCGGTGGCGGCTCGCAGATCAAAGGCATCGACACCTATCTCCAGAAGAAGCTGACCGACGACGGCTACGAATCGCCACGCGTCCGCGTCGCCGGCCAGGACTACAAACGCTACGTCGCTCTCGGCGCCCTCAAAGCCGCTCGCGCCGCCCGCGATAACCAGTGGCAAGTCCTCCTCGGCTAAAGCCGCAATTGTAGGGCGGGGTCTCCCGACCC
>JAEWBF010000063.1 GCA_023391285.1 Verrucomicrobiota bacterium | reverse complement strand
GGGGGGGGGGGGGGGTGGCGTTGCCCGGCGCTTGGGGCGGGGGGGGGGGCCCCCCCCCCCCTACATTGGACGCGAAACTCGGCTACTCGTAGCGGAGGGCGTCGATGGGGTCGAGTTGGGCGGCTTTCTTGGCGGGGTAGAAGCCGAAGAAGATGCCGATGGTGGCGCTGAAGACGAAGGCGACGACGACGGACGTCGTCGAAACGAGGACGGGCCAACCGTTGAGCTGCGAGATGAGTTGCGAGCTGCCGATGCCGATGAGGATGCCGAGGATGCCGCCGAGGGAACTGAGGATGATCGCCTCGATGAGAAATTGCATGAGGACATCGCGGCCGTGGGCGCCCACGGCGAGGCGGATGCCGATCTCGCGGGTGCGCTCGGTGACGGACACGAGCATGATATTCATAATTCCGATACCGCCGACGATGAGCGAGACGCCGGCGATGGCGCCGAGGAGGACGGTCATGGTTTTGGTGGTGGCGGTGGCGGCTTCGGCGAATTCGACCTGATTGCGAACGGTGAAGTCGGGCTCGCGTCCGCTGCGACGCTGCGCGAGCAGATCGTTGATCTCCTGTTGCACGCGCGGGATGGCGTCGGCGGAGGCGGCGCGGATGAGGATCGAGTTGATGTTGGTGCGGCGGGAGAGCCGCTTCATGTGGCTCGTGTAGGGGACGATCACGATATCGTCCTGGTCGGAGCCGAAGAGGTTGAAGCCTTTTTCCGAAAGAACGCCGACGACCTTGAACGGGATGTTGCGGATGCGAAGGGTTTGGCCGACGGGATCGAGTCCGGGATAGAGTTGTTCGGCGACCGTTTTGCCGATGACGGCGACTTTCGCGACCGAGCGAACGTCCTGTTCGGTGAAGATGGAACCGTTGGCGACGGGCCAACTGCGGATGTCGGGGTAATCGGGCGAGGTGCCGAGGACTTGAGTGTTCCAGTTGAGGCCGTTGCCGAGAATCTGGCTGCGGTCGCGGACCTCGGGCGAGACGCCAGCGATGTTGGGGACCTCGGCGGCGATGGCGATGGCGTCTTCGGGAGTGAGCGTTGGGGCGCTGCCCCAGCCGCCGCGGGCGCCGCCGGCGGTGAAGTTGCCGGAGAAAACGGTGACGACGTTTTGGCCGAGGCTGGCGACTTGGGATTCGACCTGGGATTTGGCACCGTTGCCGATGCTGACCATGGCGATGACGGCGCCGACGCCGATGATGATGCCGAGCGCCGTGAGGATGGAGCGCATCTTGTTTCGGCGGAGGGCGCGGAGGGCGATGATGATGGTGGAACGGAAGCGCACGGAGTAAGATTTTGTTGCCCGCTAAACACGCGAAAGGGCGCGAAAAATCGGACTATCTGGAATGATCGGGGCGGGTGTGATTCGCGTAATTTTGCGTGGTTCGCGGGAGGTTCAATTTTGGGAGATGAGTTTGGCTTCGGCTTCGGCGGCGAGGAGTTTTTGCATTTCCACTTCGGCGAGGCTGCGCTTCGCGACCTGGATGTCGGAGACGACGCGGCCGTCGCGCATGATGAGGTTGCGTTTGCAGAAGTGCGCGATGTCGAGCTCGTGCGTGACCATCACGATGGTGATGCCCTGGTCGTTGAGCTTTTGAAACACGCCCATGACTTCGACGGAGGTTTTGCTGTCGAGATTGCCGGTGGGTTCGTCGGCGAGGAGGACTTGGGGTTGGTTGACGAGCGCGCGGGCGATGGCGACGCGCTGTTGTTGTCCGCCGGAGAGCTGGGAAGGGAAGTGATCGGCGCGCTTAGAGAGGCCGACGATTTCGAGGGCGTGGAGGGCGCGGTCGCGCATCTCGCGAGAGGTGAGTTTGCGGCGGCCGTAGAGCATGGGGAGCTCGACGTTTTCGAGGGCGGTCGTGCGGGCGAGGAGGTTGAAACCTTGAAAGACGAAGCCGAGTTTCTCGTTGCGGAGGTCGGCGAGGGCGTTGCGGTCGAGTTTAAGGACGTCGACGCCATCGAGAAGATAAGTGCCGCTCGAAGGCCGGTCGAGGCAGCCGAGCGTGTTCATGAGGGTGGACTTGCCGGAGCCGCTGGCGCCCATGATGGCCATGAATTCGCCGCGATTGATTTCGAGCGAGACGCCGCGGACGGCGTGGACCTTGACCTCGCCGGAGTCGTAGACGCGGTGGATGTCTTGCAGGTGGACGACGGGGGACATGCGATGGACGGCGGAGGAGAAGCAGATGCGGCGGGTGAGCGCGAGCGAGCTCGCGGCCTACTCAGAAGCGAGATTAGAAGCGGCGACCGCCGCCGAAGGGGTTGGAGGAACGTTGCGGTGCGGCGGCGTTGCCGGAAGGCGAGAAGACGCTGGTGATGATTTGGTCGCCCTCGGAAAGGCCTTCGATGATCTCGGTGCCGGTGCCATCGGAGATGCCGAGCACGGCGTTGACGGCCTCGGGGCGGGCATTGGGGCCGTTGCCGACGAGACGATAGACGGTGCGGACGACGGGGCCGCTGGGGTTGGGGTCGGCGGGAGGGCGGCCGCCGGGACCGCTGAAGGCGGGGAATTCAAAGCCGTCGGCTTTGGCGAGTTCGCGGGCGCGTTCGATGATCTCGGGCGTCGGGCGGCCTGAGCCGGGCGTGAAGCCGGCCTTCGTCATGTAGACGCGGCGCTGATCGTCGGGGAGAGGTTTGAGCGGGGCGGCGTCATTGCGCGGTGAGGGCGCCGCGCCTCCATCGGTGGAGGGAGGTGGGGGGACGTCGGGGAGGCGGACGCGGAGAGCGTTGTTGGGGAGACGGAGGACGTTGGGGCGATGAGCGATGACAATGGAGACGTTGGCCGTCATGCCGGGGCGGAGTTTTTGGTCGTCGTTGCGGACCTCGATGATGGTTTCGTAGGTGACGACGTTTTGGACGGTGATGGGCGAGTTGCGAATGGTGGAGACGCGTCCGCGGAACTGGCGATTGGGGAAGGCGTCGACGGTGAAATTGACGGGCTGGCCGACCGCGACGTTGCCGATATCGGCTTCGGCGACGGCGCCAACGATCTGCATTTTGGTGAGATCGTTGGCGATGGTGAAGAGGACGGGCGTGTTGAAGGAAGCGGCGACGGTTTTGCCGACGTCGACCTGGCGGGAGAGGACGATGCCGTCGACCGGCGAGTAGATGGTGCAGCGGGAGAGATCGATCTTGGCGTTTTCGACGGCGGCGGTGCGGGTTTGGACCTGGGCTTCGGCTTGGGCGAGGAGGGCGAGGGCTTGATCGAGGTCGGATTGGGGAACGAGGCCGTTTTGCTGGAGGGAGGCGGTGCGCTCGGCGTTGAGTTGGACGAGGCGGTGATTGGCCTTGGCGTTGGCGAGTTCGGCTTCGGCCGAGCGGAGGCGGGACTCGTAGGTGGCGGAGTCGATGTGGGCGACGACGTCGCCGTTTTTCACGACGGAGTTATAGTCGACCAGGACCTTGTCGATGATGCCGGAGATCTGACTGCCGACCTCGACGGTGATAACCGGTTGGAGCGTGCCGGTGGCGGTGACGGCTTGGGTGACGTCGGCGCGGGCGATCGCGGCGGTGACGTATTCGACCGGTTGGGCGGAGCGCTTTTTGAAGTAATACCAGCCTGCGGTGGCGAGAGCGGCGATGACGACGAGCGTGGTGAAGAGTCCGACGAGAGATTTCGGTTTGGCCATGAGAGCAGGAGGGAAGTGCGCAGGAAGACGGTTGAAGTGGGAAAAGATTACGCGACGACGTGCGAAAGGGCGGAGAGTTAGGGGGATAGTTTGCGGAAGTCCACCGTTGTGCGGGTCAGGGGAAACGGCGGCGTTGGTGGATTGCAGAGGCGGCGTTGGCGAGGCAAAACCGGACGCGAAGGTCATGCACCACGGACCGGTTTCGCCGCAGATCGCACAAGGGCTGCTCAAGTTGAAGGAGCGGATCGAGGCGGCGAAGATTCCGCCGTCGAAACTGGACGAAACGGTGAATGTCGCCGTGTGGAACGTGCGGGAGTTTGGACATCCCACGCGGCGGCGGAGCGAGGCGGCGCTGCATTACGTGGCGGAGATCATGGGGCAGTTCGACCTGGTGGCGCTGGTGGAGCTGCGCGACAATCTGGAGGAGCTCAAGTGCGTGTTGGATTATCTCGGGCCGTATTGGGATGTTGTATACTCGGACTGGATGGGGGATGCGGGAGGCAATCGGGAGCGGACGGCGTTCGTGTTCGATCGGCGCGCGGTGGTGTTCAACGGGCTGGCGGCGGAGATCGATGCGCCGCGAAAGAAGAAAACGACGGAGTATCTGGCGACGCAGTCGTTTTGGCGGGCGCCGTATCTGTGTTCGTTTCGGGCGGGGAATTTCGATTTTCTCGCGATCGCGAATCATGCGCGGTGGGGCCAGAGCGTGAAAGGGCGGGAGGCGGAGCTGGCGTTGTTGTCGGCGTGGGTCGAGGAGCGATTCGCGAGCAAGTTTGTGGAGGATCACGATCTATTGGTGATGGGCGATTTCAACACGCCGACGATGGATGATGGGGTGTTTCGGGCGTTGACGAAGTGCGGGTTGAAGGTGCCGGAGCCGCTGCGGGTGTTGAAAGCGGGCGATCGTTTCGTGGGCGGGTCGAATTTGGGGAAAGACAAACGTTACGATCAGATCCTGCATCTGCCGACGACGCCGGATCATTTTATCCAAGCGGGCGGCACGCTGGATTTCTTTATCGACGATTCGCGGATCGCGGAGCTGTTTCCGCGGAAGAAGATGACGCGGACTCAGTTCACGTATGAGCTGTCGGACCACCTGCCGATTTGGGTGCAGGTGAAAGTCGACATCGAGGGGTTTAGGTTGAACCAGATTGTGCAGAATCGGCGCGGGCGGACGTCGCGGTAGGATTTGCACGGGGCGGGCGGGGCTACACGGTGCGGCGGGATGAAACTCAGTTATAGGAATCCGGTGTGGGCGGGGTATCTGGCGGATCCGTTCGTGATGTGCGTGGGAGAAGAGTATTTTGCCTATGGCACGGGATCGGATGCGGGGAATGGACGGCAGCCGGATGGGCGAGTGTTTCCGGTGTTGCGATCGAAGAATCTGGTGGAGTGGACGTTTGTGGGTGGGGCGCTGGAACCTTTGAGCGGGGCGGCGACGACGGCGTATTGGGCGCCCGAAGTGGCGGAGCGTGGCGGGCGCTTCTATATGTATTATGCGGCGGACATGCGGCTGCGCGTGGCGGTGGCGGAGAAACCGGAAGGGCCGTTTCGCGACGTCGGACGGGAGTTGATGCCGGCGGAGCCGTTTTCGATCGACGCGAGCCCGTTTCGCGATCCGCGCGACGGGAGATGGTATCTATTTTTCGCGAAGGATTTTTTTGATGCGCGAGTGGGAACCGGAACGGCGGTGGTGGAGTTGGCGGACGATATGATGACGGTTGTGGGGGAGCCGCGGACCGTGGTGCGGGCGACGAGCGACTGGCAGATCTTTCAACGCAAACGGCGTTGGTATGATCGGGAGTGGGACGCGTGGCACACGGTTGAAGGTCCATTCGTGGTGGAGCGTGGCGGACGATATTATTGTTTTTATTCAGGCGGGTGTTGGGAGACGGAAGGCTATGGGGTGAGTTATGCCGTGGCGGATCATCCGCTAGGGCCGTGGTGTGACGAGTGGAGTCATGGGGGCCCCGTGGTGTTGCGCGGGGTGGAAGGGAAGGTAGTTGGGCCGGGGCACAACAGTGTGGTGGCGGGGCCGGATCGGGAGACACTTTTCCTCGTGTATCATGCTTGGGATACAGCGAAGACGGCGCGAAGAATGTGCATTGACCCGCTGTTGTTCACCGAGGATGGCCCACGGTGCGACGGGCCGTCGGTGGATCCGCGGACCATCGAGCTCGGGATGCGCTGAACCGAAGACCCGGACACTTCGGGCAACGAGAACCGGAGGCGTCCCCATGGCTGCGCGGCGGCGGTCCGGTTAGGTTGTGCGGATGAAAACGAAAACTTCGGTTATCTTGATGATGACGGCGGGTGCGGCGCTGGCGCTCGGAGCGGGATGTCGCAAGGGTGGCGATCCCGGAGTGGGCGCGGGGGGTGCGACGACGCAGAACACGGAGTCGCAAACACGGCCGGGCAATACGAGCGGCAGTGGATCGGCGCCGAATACAACGGCTGAAAACAGCGGGGCGGCCGGGCCGGGAGTGGCGGGCGCAAGCACGGATAACGATGCGGCGAATGCTTCGTCGACGGCGGGGACGGATTCTGCGGGAAGGCCAGCGGGCAGCGCAGGTGGAAATACGGAAAAGGAGAAAGTGGCGGAGTAGGTTGCGAGGTAGATAAAGAATTAGCGCGGTCGGTTGACCGCGCCATAAAGGGAGGGAGGCGGCGGGGTGGGGAGACCCCGCCCGACATTTTTAGAGCAACGGGGCGGCGGGTTCGGAGACGTCTTTGAGAACGCGGCCAGAAAGGCCGGCGTGGACGTCGACGGCGATGTCGCCGAGCGAGACAATGCCGACGAGTTTGGAGGAGCGATCGAGCACGGGAAGCCGGCGGACCTGGTAGCGTTGCATGAGTTGGACGGCTTCGTCGACTTCCTGGTCTTCGAACACCGAGATGGAGCCGGTGGACATGACCTCGCGGACGAGCGTCGATTTCGGATCGCGACCATCGGCGACGACCTGGAGAACGATGTCGCGATCGGTCAGCATGCCGACGATGCGGTTTTCTTCGAGGACAGGCACTACTCCGATATCGTGCACGCGCATCAAGCCGGCGGCTTCGATCACAGGAGTGTCGGGCGCGACGAAGCGCGTTCCCTTGGTCATCATTTCGCGAATTTTCATGGGTGCCGGACTCTACGTTCGCGGGCGGCGGGACGCCATGGGGCGGACTCCTGTTCAATGGGCAGGATGGCGCCGGAATCCGGGCGGTCAGAGCGGCCAAATGCGCGGCACGAGCAGCATGGCGATGATGAAGATGATGACGGTGAGGGGCGCGCCGACGCGGAAGAAATCCATGAAGCGATAGCGTCCGGGACCATAGACCATGAGGCAGGCGGGTTCGAGCGGGGTGAGGTAGGAGCAGCTGGCGGCGACGGCGATGATGATCGCGAACGGGCGCGGATCGAGTTGGAGCTGTGTGGCCGTTTGAACGGCGATCGGCAGGATGACGGCGGCGGCAGCCTGGTTGGACATCGGCTGGGTGAGGGCGACGGTGAGGACGAAGAATCCACCGAGCATCCAAAAAGGGGATACATCGGGAGTAATGGTGACGAGTTGCTGGGCGAGATAGCCGGCGGTGCCGGTGCGGATCATGGCCTCGCCGAGGGCGAGCATGCAGGCGATGAGGATGACGGCGCGCCATTCGAGTTCCCGGTAGGCGTCGGCGGGTGAGATGCAGTTGGTAAGAAACACGGCGAACGCGCCGAGCAGGACCGCGACGGGGAGAGCGACGATTTCGAGCGCTGCGAGGGTGAGCGAACCGACAAAGATGAGGGTGGCGCGGATTGCACGGGAGCGATCGACGCGAGTTTCTTCGACGGCGTTCAGAACGCTCACCGCGCCGTCGTCGGCGAGGCGGGCAATGGCCGTGGTGTGCCCCTGGAGGAGAAGCACGTCGCCGACGTGGAGAACGGTGCGGCTGAGTTTCTCGAGCATGTTTCGGCCGTGTCGATTGAGCGCGAGAACCTGAAGCCGGTAGCGTTCGCTGAAACCGACGGAGCGGAGCGTGCGACCGGCGAGACGGGAACGTGGGACGACGAGCGCTTCCACGAGCGAGGCCTCTTCGGTGCGGAGGTCGGGGTCGGAGAGTTTGACATCGGGGCGGATCTCGATGCCGGCGGTGTCCTTGATTTTCAGGATTTCGTTGCGGGCACCGCGAACGAGCAGGACGTCGCCGTCGCGCACGGCCATGCGCGCGCGCGGCCAGAGGTTGAGATTCGGTTCGCGGATGACGCGAACGATTTGGAGGTCGAGGTCGCGGCCCAGGTTGATCTCGGCGAATGTTTTTCCGACGAGGGGGGAGTCGGGGAGCACGAGGACCTCGGTGATATAGGAGCGAACGCCGAATTGATCGAGGAGGCTCTCCGGCGGAGCGCGGTCCGGGATCAGGCGACGGCCAATGAAGAACATATAAGCGATACCTGCAATCGCGATGGGAACGCCGACGGGCGTGAGCTCGAACATGCCGAGAGGCTCGAGATGAGCGCGGGTCATGAGGCCGCTGATGACGAGGTTGGTCGACGTGCTGATGAGGGTGACGGAACTCGTGAGGATCGACGCGAAGGCGACCGGCATCAGGAGGCGCGATGGAGAGATTTTCGCGCGGGCGGCGATGCCGATTACAACCGGAAGAAAGAGGGCTGCGGCGGCGGTGTTGCTGATGAAAGCGCTGAGGGCCGAGACTGCGATCATGATCACGGCGAGCAGAACATCATAGCGCGTGCCGGAGTGGCGAAGGATGGCGCGAGCGACGAGTTCGACGACGCCGGTGCGCACGAGCGCGGTGGTCATGATCAGCAGCGCGAGAATCATGATGACGGTGTCGCTGCCAAAACCGGCGAACGCATCACGGGCCGGCAGGAGACCAGTGAGGATCAGCGTGAGGAGCAGACCCAATGCGACGACATCGGCGGAAACCCACTCGAAGGAGAAGAGGATCAGCGCGACAACAACCAGGCCGAGCAACAGGGCGATGGATAACGTCACGGGTTATGGTGGGCGACGGACGGGGAGGGGTTCCAAGGGGGGCGGGGACGGCGGGGGGCGGAGACCCCGCCCTACAAGGGAGGACCGTCGGCGACGGGGGACCAGCTGGTATCGCTGCGCTCGTAGATCGTTTCACGAATGGCGGCGAAACGCGTGCCATTCCAAGCGCGGACGACGATACGGATTCGATGTGGGGTGAGCTCGATCCAGTTGTAGGCGTTGGGTTCGGTGCGGGTTCGGCCGGAGACGGCGGTGCCGGCCTGAGCGGAGACGAACGAACGTTGAGAAGAAGGGTAATGGGGGCGGATGTCGCCGGCGTATCCGCGATGCAGGTGTCCGGCCAGGAGTAGATCTGCGCCGTGGCGGTCGAGGAGCGGGATGGCGATGGCGGCGCGGCCGACGAGCTGGATCCCGGCGTCGTTGGGCGGAGGGATAAACGGATGATGCGTGACGACGATCTTGAGGCGATCGCGGACGGTGGAGAGCTGGCGATCGAGGCAGGCGATTTGAGCGCGGGAGATGCGGCCGTTTTTCCACGTGAACGAACGGGCGGTATTGAGGCCGAGGACGTGAATCTCGTTGTCACCAAAATTTGGATTCACGTCTTCGCTGATGAAACGGCGGTAGCGATTCAGGGGGGCGAAGAAGCGGCGGAGGACGTCGTAAAGGGGGATGTCGTGGTTGCCGGGGACGACCAGTTGAGGCTGTGGCAGCCGGGCGAGGAAATCGCGCGCGGCGGAAAATTGTGCGCGTCGCGCGCGTTGCGTGAGATCGCCGCTGACGACGACGAGCGAGGGCTGGCGGTCGTCAAGTTCGGCGGCGAGCGCAGCGACGACGGGAGGGATCTCGGTGCCGAAATGAAGATCGGAGAGATGAGCGATCGTTCTCATGCGACGGCGGGCGGCGGCGCCAGCACGCGGAGTGCACCGGGCAGGATGCGAAAATGCAGCGGCGGTGTGAGCGTGACGACTTCGCCATCGCAGGCGAGGGGCAGCGGCAGCGGGCCGGCGGAAATCGTGGCGGTGGTGGCGTCACGGACGTCGAGGTCCTCGGCTTCGTCGAGCTGGCGGGTGAGACCCTGGGCGAACAGGCGGATGACGGACCAGCGGGTTGGCACGCGCGCCGCGTAGATCGAAAGCCGTCCTTGGTCGAGTTGTGGCCGAAGGGAGGCGTCGAAGATCTGGCCGGAGTAGCGATTGTTGGCGACGACGACAAAAGGGGAACGGAGGGACGAAACGCCTTCGGGTGTTTCGATGCGGAAAGGGAAACGGCGCAGTTGGCGAAAGACGTGCCAGGAGGCGAAGGCCATGGCGCGCCATTTGCCATGACCGCGTTCGCGACGGAGTGCGTCGCGTCGTCGGATAGCTTCGCCGTAAGAACCCAGGGAACAGTTGTTGATGAAGATGCGGCCGTTGACCTCGGCGACGTCGACGTGGCGCACGGGAGCGGTAGCGAAGACACGAGCGGCCTCGCGCCAGGCGGCCGGCAGGCCGAGGTCGCGGACAAAGTGGTTGAGCGTGCCGAGCGGAAGGGGGCCGAGCGGGAGATCGCTGCCGGCGAGCTGGCCGGCGACGGCGCTGATGGTGCCATCGCCGCCGCCGGCGAGGATGACGTCGGGACGGCGGGCGATCGCGTTGCGCACGGCGTCGTCCAAACCGAAGCCGTTGACCTCAAACACGGCGAGGCTGACGCCGAGTTGGGCGAAGGCATGGCGCAATTCTTCGGGCGACGGGGCATCGTTGTCGCCCGGGGCGGCGCCGGCTCGCGTGTTGAGGACGAGGATCGCTTTCATGCACGATGATCGGTGCCGCACTGACCGCTGGCGCGGAGAGCGGTTCTGAAACCTTTTTGAACGGCGTGGGACCTGGAGCGCGAGACGGTGTCGAAAGGCGCGATGCTGACGTGTTATTCATTGTTGCTCGGGGCGAGGTCGACTCCGGGGCGGGGCGCGCGGTTTCGAGCGGATGACGAAGAGAAGTTGCGAGCGATCACAGCGCGACACTTCCCCGAAGGCTTTACGGTGTTGAACGCCGACGGAGCGTGGTTCGATCCGGAGGCGCGGCGCTTCATCGAGGAAGAGGCGCGGCAGGTGATTGTTTGCACGGAGCGGCGCGGGCGTTTGCGGGGCTGGTGTGACGAACTCGCGACGGCGCTTGGGCAGAAAGAGTTGCTCGTGACCGAAGTGGGACGCGCGGCGATGTTTCGCCGGCGGAAACGGCCGACAACGTCGAACCAAGCCGGCAAAAAATTTCCGGAGAAAGCCGGACGGTCGGGCCGGGCAAAAGGTGGCACGGTTCGCAGGAATTTTTCTGCCTAAGTTCCGCGTTGCGGGTTTGCCCAAATGGAGGGCGCGCTCAGGATGCGCCGATCCATGACGATAGCACGAAAGGCGGTCTACTTCGGTCTGCTGGCGCTCGCGATTGCGGCGATGGTTTGGGTGGTGCGGAAGCGAAGCGATTCCGACTCGCCCAAAGCGGCCGAGCGCGTGACCACGGGAGGCGGAAATGCGATGCCGGTTTATACGGCGAAAGTGGCGCCGCGGTTGTTGCAAGAGCGGGTCACGGCCACGGGCTCGGTGACGGCGGACGAGTCGGTGGATCTGGTGAGCGAGATCGCCGGCAAGGTGGTAAAGCTCGGCTTCGAGGAAGGTGCGCCCGTGAAACGAGGCGACGTGTTGGTGCAGCTGGATGACGCCGAGCTGTCGGCGCAGCTGGCGCGCGCGGAGAGCCGGCTCGAGCTGGCGAAGGCGCAGGCGGAACGGCAACGACAGTTGGTGACGGCGGGCGGAACCTCGCAGGCGGATCTCGATGCGGCGGAGAGCGAAGTGAGCGTGTTGCGGGCGGAGGTGGAACTGGCGCGGGCGCAGCTGGCGAAGACGAGGATTGCGGCGCCCTTCGACGGCGTGGCGGGACTGCGCTATGTGAGCGTGGGGGCGAACATCACGCCGAACACGCGAATCGCGACGCTCCAAAAATTGGATACAATCAAAGTCGAGTTTTCGATCGCGGAGCGGCATCTCGGGCGGGTGCAGCCGGAAGCGGAGGTGACGATCCGGCTGACGGGGCTCGACGAGCCGTTTCGCGGGAAACTGTATGCGACGGAGCCGCGGATTGACGCGGGGACGCGAACGCTGCGTTTGCGGGCGCGCGCGGAGAATCCGGGCGGGCGGGCGCTGCCGGGGGGATTTGCAACCGTCGAATTGCCGCTGCGTGAGATCCCGAATGCGTTGATGGTGCCGGCGGACGCGATCATTCCCGGACTGAACGAGCAGCAGGTGTATGTGATCGAGAACGGGCGGGCGCAGCCGCGCAAGGTGCAGACGGGATTGCGGCTGGCGCGGGAGGTGCAGATTATCTCGGGGCTGGAGCCGAACGCGACGGTGATCACGTCCGGGCAACTGCAGTTGCGGCCGGGAATGCCGGTGATGGCGGTGGACCGGCCGGGGGCGGTGAACACGGACAGTGGCGAACTTGCGGCAACTCGATGAGCCTTTCTTCAATCAGTATTCGCCGGCCGGTGCTCGCGACCGTGATGTCGCTGGTGCTGGTGATCTTTGGAGTGGTGGGTTTCACCTTTCTCGGCGTGCGCGAGTTTCCGGCGGTGGATCCGGCGATCGTGTCGGTGCGGACGTCTTATCCCGGCGCGAATGCCCGGGTGATCGAGACGCAGATCACGACGCCGATCGAAGAGGAAGTGAACGCGGTCGCGGGTATCCGGAATATCACTTCAATCAGCCGCGACGGCGTGAGCATCGTGACGGTGGAGTTTCTGCCGGGTGTGGATTTGGAAGCGGCGGCGAACGACGTGCGCGACAAGGTGTCGGGGGCGATCGGGCAGCTGCCGCCGGATGCGGATCCGCCGCGGGTGTCGAAGGCGGATGCGGACAGCCAGCCGATCACGTTCATCGGGGTGCGGTCGAGTTTGCGGTCGCTGCTCGAGCTTTCGGCGATTGCGGACAATATCTTCCGGGCGCGGCTGCAGACGATTCCCGGCGTGAGCGAAGTGGATCTTTGGGGGGAGAAGGAATATGCGATGCGGCTGCAGCTCGATCCCGTGCGGCTCGCTGCCTACGGATTGACGCCGCTCGATGTGAGGAATGCATTGCAGCGCGCGAACGTCGAGCTGCCCTCGGGGCGAATCGAAGGGCACTTGGTGGAGCTGACGGTGCGGACCTTGAGCCGGCTTTCGACGCCGGAAGAGTTCGATGCGCTGATCATCAAGGAATCGGGGGACTCGCTTGTGCGCTTGCGTGACGTCGGGCGCGCGGAGCTTACGGCATTGAACGAGCGGACGATCCTGCGCCGGGACGGCGTGCCGTTGGTCGGCGTGGTGCTGCGGCCGCAGCCGGGGGCGAACTATGTGGCGATTTCGGACGAGTTCCGCCGGCGCGTGGAGCAGATCAAGCCGGAGCTGCCGGCGGATGTGATCGTGAGCTACGGCTTCGATGTGACGAACTTCATTCGGGCGTCGATCCACGAAGTCGTCGAGACGATCTTCCTGGCGATGGCGTTGGTGGTGGCGATCATCTTCCTGTTTTTGCGGGAGTGGCGATCGACGTTCATCCCGATCGTGGTGATTCCGATTTCGCTGATCGGATCGTTTTTCGTGATGTATGTGGCGGGCTTTTCGGTGAACGTCCTGACGCTGCTGGCGCTGGTATTGGCGATCGGGCTCGTCGTGGACGATGCGATCATCGTGCTGGAAAATATCTATGCGAAGATCGAACAAGGGTTGAGTCCGATGGAAGCGGGCCTGCAGGGCACGAAGGAGATTTTCTTCGCGGTGATTGCGACGACGGCGGCGCTCGCGGCGGTGTTCACACCGCTCCTGTTTCTCGGCGGGCTGACGGGACAGTTGTTCCTGGAGTTTGGCGTGGTGATGGCGGCGGCGGTGGTGATCTCGGCCTTCGTGGCGCTGACGCTGACGCCGATGTTGAGCACGCGGATGTTGAAGGCGGGATCGCACGAAGGCTGGTTTTACCGGAAGACGGAGCCGCTGTATCGGACGTTGACGGACGCTTATCGGCGAACGCTGGTGGTTTTCCTTCGGCTGCGCTGGCTGGCGCTGGTGGTGGTGGCGCTGTGCGGAGGGGCGTCATGGTGGTTGTTTCGGACCATTCCGACGGAACTCGCGCCGCTGGAGGATCGAAGCACCTTGCGCGTGAATGCGACGGCGGCGGAAGGAACGTCTTACGAGACGATGTTCGATTACATGACGCAGCTGGAAGCGCTCGTGATCCAGAAGGTGCCGGAGATCGCGGAAATGACGGCGATGACCTCGCCGGGCTTTGGCGGATCGGCGTCGGTGAACTCGGGCTTTTTGCGCATCACGCTGACGCAGCCGCACGAACGCGAGCGGAGCCAGCAGGAGATCGCGGACATGTTGCGGGCCGAGCTCCGCAATCTGCCAGGTGCGCGGGTGGCGATTCAACAGGAGCCGACGATCGGCGATCGGCGGGCGGGCGCGCCGGTGCAGTTCGTGATCCAGGCGCCGAAACTGGAGGATCTCGAGCAGGTCCTGCCGGCGTTTTTGGAGCGGGCGGCCGACGATCCGATGTTCACTTTCGTGGATACGAACCTGCGCTTCACGAAACCGGAGCTTCGGGTGGCGATCGATCGCGACCGGGCGCGGGCGCTGGGGGTGTCGGTGCGCGACGTGGCGGAGACGCTGCAACTCGCGCTGAGCGAGCAGCGCTACGGGTATTTCATTCTCGATGACGAGCAGTATCAGGTGATCGGGCAGCTGCAGCGGACGGATCGGACGCAGCCGGCGGACTTGCGGCAGATCTATGTGCGCGGCGGCAGCGGTGAGATGGTGCCGCTGGACAACCTGATCACGGTGACCGAATCGACGACGCCGCCGGCATTGTATCGATTCAACCGTTACGCGGCGGCGACGGTTTCGGCGGAGCTGGCGCCGGGCAAGACGATCGGCGAGGGAATCGCGGCGATGCGGGCGATCGGAGACGAGATGCTGGATGAACGGTTCACGACGGAGCTGGCGGGGCAATCGCGCGATTTCGAAGACAGCTCGTCGAGCCTGCTGTTCTTTTTCGTGTTCGCGCTCGTGTTGATCTATCTGGTGCTGGCGGCGCAATTCGAGAGCTTCCGCGATCCATTGATCATCATGTTCACGGTGCCGCTGGCGCTGCTTGGCTCGTTGCTCGCCCTGTGGCTGACGGGCAGCACGTTGAACATCTTCAGCCAAATCGGGCTCGTGATGTTGATCGGACTCGTGACGAAGAACGGCATCCTGATCGTGGAGTTTGCCAATCAGCGAAAACTCGCGGGGCTTTCCGTGCGAGAAGCGGTGGAGGAAGCGGCGGCGGCCCGGTTTCGGCCGATTTTGATGACGAGCTTCTCGACGATCCTGGGCATTTTGCCGATCGCATTGGCGTTGGGTGCGGGAGCGCAGAGCCGGGTGCCGATGGGCGTCGCGGTGATCGGCGGGATGCTCGGCGGAACGTTGCTGACGCTTTATGTGGTGCCGGCGATCTACAGCTTTGTGAGCCGCGAGCTGCGGAAGGACGAAGTCGAAGCGCGTCAAGCGGTGGAGGCGGACGAGCCGGAGGAAGTGCTGGCGCGACCCGTGGCGTGAAGCGGCGGTGCCGCGATTACGCTTGTCTCGCAACCTGCGGGCGAGCGTCAGGAGGAGCGGGGCCGGGTGGGCGGAAACCGGCGAAGTGTGCGGGCGGGTTCGGAGCGGTTCTCGTAGTCGGAGGTCTCGTCGGCGATCGCGCGAGCGATGGCAGCGTCGACGGGGACGGGGGCGCGGCTGTGGTGAGTGATTTCGTCGAAGCGTTCCTGCGCGACGGTGCAACGCTCGAGCGTTTCCGCGAGGTAAGATTGGATGGTGCGCTTTTGAAGATCGTCGAGCGCGGCTTCGAGCACGGGCCGACCGCGTCCGGAGACGACGAGCGGGGTGGCGAGGATCTCGTGGCCGAGCCGGCCGGCGATCTCGCGGGCCTTGCGGTAGTAGTGCTCGGCGATGATGCGGTGTCCCTCCTCGTGCTCGAGGACGCCGGCCGGGCCGGTGACGGGCGTCCAAAGCGTGACGTTCAAACGAGTGGTGAAGGCGATGGCGGAGACGCGCGCGTTGCGGGAGCCGCCGATCCCGGCCGGACGAATGACGCGCGTTTCCATTTCGCAGGCGAATTCGTAAACGCACTGGCCCACTTCGGGAGGCTGGAGCGGAGGCATGTCGGACGGCGGCTTCGCGGGATCAAAGGTGCGGCGAACGATGTGGGGCGCCCGCACGTCGACGGTAACCGCGTCGGCGGCTGAGACCACAGGCGAGCCAAGCGCCGCGATGGCGGCAAGGACAAGAAGGCTCCGCATGATCGCGATGAAGAGTCTGCTGGACGCTGGGAGCACGTGTAAAAAACGGATTTAAGTCTTAGCGGGCGGATGAGCGAGAAGGCGGCAGCGGCCCCGTTTGGGAGTTCTGAATTGCAAGAGTTTAGAACGCCTGGGGCGTCATTTAGTAGGTAAAGATCCGATACAGATCATGGGGAAAAACGCTCGACCGACCCACCGGCGGAAGCAGTGTGCCGCGAACTTGCTCCGGCGACAGGGCGCGCCGCGGTGGAATCACAACCCTAGCGAAAGAACAGTTCATGAAGCGAATCCATGGTATTCTGATTTTGGTGACGGCGATGGCGACGTGGGCGGCGACGAGCAGGGCGGCGGAAGTTTCGGGGGAGTTGAAGCGCTGGCACAAAGTGACGGTGACGTTCGGTGGTCCAGCCGCAAGCGAGGCGAGCATTCCAAATCCGTTTCGCGATTTTCGGTTGAACGTGACGTTCACGCACGAGGCGACGGGCCGCACGTATGTGGTGCCGGGATACTTCTCGGCGGACGGAAAGGCGGAGAACACGAGTGCGACATCGGGCGACAAGTGGCGGGTGCATTTCTCGCCGGATGCGACCGGCAAGTGGACGTATATGGCGTCTTTCCGGACCGGGGTGGATGTGGCGGTGGAACTGGGCGACGCGGGAACGCCGACGGCGTTCGACGGCGAGCGCGGCAGCTTCACGGTGTCGGAGAGCGACAAAGGCGGCGCGGACTTTCGCGGGAAAGGGCGGCTCGTCGAAGCGGGGCAGCATTACCTCCAGTTTGCGGGCTCGAAGGAGTATTTCGTGAAGGCGGGTGCGGGCAGTCCGGAGAACTTTTTGGCGTTTGCGGATTTCGACAACACGACGGCGGGGAAGAAGTTGTTGCACCATTACGCGCCGCATTTGGGCGACTGGCGCGCGGGAGATCCGACGTGGAAAGGCGGAAAAGGGAAGGCGATCGTGGGCGCGTTGAACTATCTCGCGTCGAAGAAAATGAACTCGCTCTATTTCCTGACGATGAACGTCGGCGGCGATGGCGACGACGTGTTTCCGTGGACGAAGAAAACGGAGCGCTATCGTTTCGACGTGAGCAAGCTGGCGCAATGGGAAGTGGTGTTCGAGCACATGGACAAGCTGGGCATTCACCTGCATGTGGTGACGCAGGAGCAGGAGAACGATCAGTTGCTCGATGGCGGATCATTGGGGACGCAGCGGAAGCTCTATTATCGTGAGCTGGTGGCGCGGTTTGGGCATCACCTTGGGCTGACGTGGAATTTGGGTGAGGAGAATACGAATACGGCGGCGCAGCGGACGTCGTTTGCGGACTACATCAATGCGCTTGATCCGTATCAGCACT
>JAEWBF010000031.1 GCA_023391285.1 Verrucomicrobiota bacterium | reverse complement strand
CCCGGCCCGCCCTTTTACTCCCCCCTTGTAGGGGGGGGTCGCCCGCCCCCGCCGCACCGCCCCCCGCCGCCCGTAGCGCGGTCAACCTGACCGCGCCTCCCGCCCTCCCAGCCCCGGCAAGCACTGGCATTTCCCCATTCTTGCTCTAGACTCTGCGCTCTCAGTGCTTACCCACTCTCAACCCTCAACCCTCAGCTCTCAACTTCGCCCATGACCCTCACGCCCGAACAGCAACAAGCCGTTTCCAGCTGGATCGCCGCCGGCGACAACCTCTCGACCGTGCAGAAGAAACTCTCGGACGAGTTCAAACTCTCCCTCACCTACCGCGATGTCCGCTTTCTCGTCGACGACCTGAATCTCTCTCTCAAAGACCCCGCGCCCAAAGTCGACACCTCCGACGTCTCAAAAGTGTCGCCGCCCGCCGCTCATGGAGGCGCGGTGCCCCCACCGCGCAACACCCCCGCCGGGAAAAAAGGCTTCTTCGACAAAGCCAAAGAAAAGCTCGGCCTCGCCAAAGACGAGGAAGGGCGTGGCGTCCCCGCCGAGCCGTCACCGTCCGAATCTCCCGACGACGCCGACTACGCCGAAGAACCCTTCGACGAAGACGCGCTCCCGCCCGCCGGCGCCAGCAACGTCTCTGTCTCCGTCGACAAAGTCACACTCATCCCCGGCGCTGTCGCCAGCGGCACCGTCACGTTCAGCGACGGCGTAACCGGCAAATGGATCATCGACCAATACGGCCGCCCCGGCTTCACCGAAATCAGCCAGCCCGGCTACCGTCCGTCCGCGAGCGACGCCCAATCCTTCATGCAGGAACTCAGCCGCGCCCTCCAACAACGCGGCTACTAATCCTTCTTCTTCTCCTTCGCCAATCGCTAATGGAGGCGCGGTGCCCTCACCGCGCTTTTTTCTTTCCCTCACCCGCCACCCACCATCCGCAAAAATTCCGCTTCGTCGATCACCGCCACCCCCAGCGCCTTCGCCTTCTCCAACTTCGACCCCGCGTCCGCGCCCGCGAGCACATAACTCGTCTTCTTGCTCACGCTGCCGCTCACCTTTCCGCCCGCCGCCAGAATCTTCTGCTCCGCCTCCTCGCGCTTCATCGTCGGTAATGTTCCCGTCAATACAAACGTCTTCCCGGTAAACGCCCCCGCCGTCATCACCGTGCCCTGCGGTTCGATCCCGCGCTCCTTCAGTTTCCCCAACAGCCGCTTCCCCGGCTCGCTCGCAAAAAACGCCAGCGCACTCGCCGCCACCGCCGGCCCGATTTCCGACGGCACGCCCGCCAGCACGCCGCCACTCAACACCGCGAGCTCCGCATCGATCTCCACGCGCCGCGCTTTGCGCCGCTCTTTCTCCGCTTCGTCCTTCGCCGGATTCTTCTTCGAGTTCGGACTCTCCCGCTCCTTCTCCTCCTCCAATTCCGCCCGCCGCAACACCGCGCGCAACAATTCCGACTCCTTCAACTCCGCGAAATTCCGGTGACGCCGCCCCAACTCCCGCGCCGTCGTCTCTCCCACCTCCGGCACGCTCAACGCATACAACCATTTCTCCAGCGGCAGCGCCCGCGCCGCCTCTCGCGCCGCGACCACTTTCGTCGCATTCTTTTCTCCAAACACCCGCGGCTCCTCCGCCGTTCCCAAGTTCAAAGTCGCCAGCGTCTCCAAACTCACGTCGTAGAGATCCGGCGGATCCTTCACCAAATCCAACTCCACCAGCTTCGACGCCACGATGTCGCCCACGCCATCGATCGCCAGCGCGCGACGACTACAGAAAAACACCAACCGCCCCACCCGCTGCGCGCGACACTCGTAATTCTGACACTTCCACGCCGCGCCCACACCGCTCTCCGTATCCACTTCCACTTTCGCGATCCGACCGCCGCACACCGGACACTTCCCGCCCACCGCTTCGAATAAATCGAACTCCTTCGCTCCTTCCGGCCGCTCCTCCGGAAACGATCGCAACACCGCCGGGATCACCTCACCCGCGCGCTCGATCTCCACCAAATCTCCCACGCGAATATCCTTCGCGCGAATCTCGTTCTCGTTGTGCAGCGTCGCGCGCGCGATCGTGCTCATCGACAAAAACACCGGCTCCAATTCCGCCACCGGACTGAGAATTCCCGTCTTCCCCACCTGAATCGTGATCGCCTTCAACCGCGTGCGCGCCGTGTCCGGTTTGTATTTATACGCGATCGCCCACCGCGGCGACTTGTCCGTCGTCCCCACGATCCGCTGCTGCTCAAACGCATCCAACTTCACCACCGCACCATCCGTCCCATACGCGAAGTTCCGCCGCATCGTATCGAGTTCGCCGATCGCCGCCCACGCTTCGTCGATGCCTTTCACGCGCCAGTATTTCTCCACCACCGGCAGCCCCCACGCCTTCAACTTCTCCTGCAACTCCGTCTGCGAACCGACCACCGCCGGTTCGCAATAGCCCATGCTATAAAGCACGATCGAAAGCTTCCGCCGCGCCACCTCCGCCGGATCAAGCTGCTTGATCGTCCCCGCCGCCGTGTTCCGCGGATTCGCATAAAGCTCCTCCCCCGCCGCCGCCCGCTCGGCATTGATCCGCTCGAACTCCGCCTGCGTCAGATAAATCTCTCCCCGAATCTCCACGATCTTCGGCGCCGCCCCGCGCAAGGTCCGCGGCAGCCCCTCGATCGTCAGCACGTTCACCGTCACATCGTCGCCCCGATCGCCCCGCCCGCGCGTCACCGCGCGCACGAGTTTCCCTTCCTCATACGTAAGACTCACCGCCAGCCCATCGATCTTCGGCTCGACCGTGTAACAAAGATCTTCCGCCTCCAACCACCGCGCCATCCGCGCATGAAACGCCCGCAGCTCCGCCTCGTTGTAAGTGTTGTCGAGGCTCAACATCCGCTGCCGGTGCTCCACCTCCTTGAACCCGCGCACGCGATCATCCCCGATCTTCTGCGTCGGCGAATCCTGGCTCGCCATCTGCGGAAACCGTTTCTCCAGCTCCGCCAGCTCCTGCTTCAGTAAATCGTATTCGAAATCCGATACCTCCGGCTTCGCCTTCCGGTAATACAGCTCGTCGTGATGCGCGACCTGCGCGCGAAGCTCCTCAATCCGTTTCTGCGCTTTAACGGCGTCCATCCGCCGCGATTACGCACGCCGCCGGCTCGATTTCAACGCGCCGTTTACGAAACAACCCGAGCACCGGCGTCTCCAACATCCGCCGATACGCCGCCCACTCCGCATACATCACCGTCGCCACAATCGCGCCCAGCGTATCCGCCACCCAGTCCCACACATCCATCGATCGCCCCGGCGTGAAATGCTGATGCAGCTCATCCGTCACCCCAAACACCGACACGATCAAAATCGCCGCATACATCCCCAGCGGCCGCGTCCGCGCCACCGCATGAACCCGCGCCACCAGCGTCGCCATCAACCCATACAGCGCGAAATGCACCACTTTGTCGCTGCCGTCGAAGGTCTCCGGCAGGCCGTCAACCCTCCGCCCTGAGCACCACGTGATCGCCACCGCCAACGCCACCGGCCAAATCAATCTTCGCCGGTCGGATTGGGACGCAGGTGATGTCATCGTTTTGAGATTCGTCCCTCTCTCTTGAGGCGGCGTTCCTTCGCCGCCGATTCTAAAGTGGTCGGGCTGGTGAGATTCGAACTCACGACCTCTTGCACCCCATGCAAGCGCGCTACCAGGCTACGCTACAGCCCGAACAAGAGAACGGTCACAAAGCGACACGCCTCCGCCCGACGCAAGAGTTTTCTCCCGATGGCGCCCGCCGGCGCCGCAGGCTGCTCGTCTAGGTAGGGCGAGCCGTCCCCGGCGAGCCGCCACCCGCTGCGCACACCAACAATGCCCGCACCCGCCTTCATCATCCCATTTCCGGGAATTCCTCCTCCCACCCGCGAAAGTTTTCCCTCGCCTCGTCTCTCCGAAAAAATAGTCGAAAAACTTTTATCCCCTCACCCAAAGCCACTTACGACGTATCCATTTCGTTGGCACGCGCGCTGCAAATACACCGGCACAACTCGGAACCATTCCCATGAAAACCACCATCAAAGTCATCGCCCTCCTCATCGCCGCCGGTTACCCGTGCGTGGCCTTCGCCGAATTCCTCGGCGCTCCCATCCCTTCCGCCGTCAACGGCGAAAACGCCCTCGCCGCCTTCACCGCGGTCGTGGCCGTTCTCCTCATGATCGGCGATTACTCGTCCCGCTCGCTCGCCCACAGCACCACCCGCTGCACGCGCACCCACCTCCGCAAGCGCGAGTCCCACCGCCTCGCCGCTTGACTCACCTCCGCCCGGCTTCGTCACTCGCCTCCATGACCCCATCGGAATCCCCGCGCATCCTCGTTGCCGACGACCAGCCCGACGTCCTCGAAGCCCTGCGCCTCCTCCTCAAATCCGAAGGTTACCAAATCGAAACCGCGAAGTCCCCGGCCGCCGTCGTGAAAGCGGTCGAGGCTCGCGATTTCGCCTTGGTGCTCATGGACCTCAACTACGCCCGCGACACCACCTCCGGCCAGGAAGGCCTCGATCTTCTCACCAAACTTTCCGCTCTCGATTCTTCCCTTCCCGTCGTTGTCATGACCGCGTGGGCCAGCGTCGACGTCGCCGTCGAAGCCATGCGCCGCGGCGCTCGCGATTTCATCACCAAACCCTGGGACAACCCGCGCCTGCTCACGATCGTCAAAAACCAGATCGCCCTCGGCAGCGCCGTCCGCGCCTACTCGCGCCTTCAACAGGAAAATCAACTCCTCCGCGGCAAGGGCGGCCCCAACCTCATCGCGCAATCCGCCGCGATGCGTCCCGTCCTCGACATCATCGCCCGCGTTGGTCCCTCCGACGCCAACGTCCTCATCACCGGCGAAAACGGCACCGGCAAAGGCGTCGTCGCCCAAGCCCTCCACGCCGTCTCCGCCCGCGCCGCCAAACCTTTTATCTCCGTCAACATGGGCGGACTCCCCGAAGGCGTCTTCGAAAGCGAACTCTTCGGCCACGTCCGCGGCGCCTTCACCGACGCCAAATCCGATCGCGCCGGTCGCTTCGAACTCGCCGACACCGGCACGTTGTTCATGGACGAAATCGGCAACATCCCCATGAGCCAGCAGGCGAAGCTCCTGCGCACCATCGAAACCGGCGAATTCGAACGCGTCGGCTCCTCGCGCACCTATCGCGCGAGCGTCCGCCTCGTCTCCGCCACCAACTCCGATCTCCCCGCCGAAGTCGCCGCCGGAAAATTCCGCCAGGACCTTCTCTTCCGCCTCAACACGATTCACATTCACCTCCCGCCGCTCCGCGAGCGCCGCGAAGACATCGAGCTCCTCGCGCAACACTTCCTCAAGCAACACGTCGAGCGCTACCGCAAACCCATCACCGGCTTCGACGAATCCGCCGTGCAGGCCATGCGGAATCATCACTGGCCCGGCAACGTCCGCGAACTCGACCACGCCGTCGAACGCGGCGTGTTGATGTCCCAGGGCAAAGTCGTCCGCGCTCCCGATCTCGGCCTCACCGTCGCGCAAGACGCCGCTCCACGACTCGAAGAAATGAGCATCGAAGAGGTCGAAGCCTTCCTCATCAAAAAGACCCTCGCCCGCTGCGACGGCAACGCCCGCCGCGCCGCCGAAGAACTCGGCCTATCCCGCAGCGCCTTCTACCGCCGCCTCGAAAAATACGGCCTCTGATTTTCGCCGCAAAAACGCGCAGAAGTCGCAAAGAGGAAGACGCCATGAAGGACCCCGTCTTCCAGCTCTGCGATCAGATCCGCGAAACCAGCTTCGCGTTGCACCGACATCTCCGCCACGGCCACGTCGAAAAGGTCTACGAAAACGGCCTCGCCAACCGCCTACGCAAACAAGGTCTGTCCATCACTCAGCAACACGCGCTCAACGTCTTCGATGAAGACGGCACCCTCCTGGGAGAATCCTTTGCCGACCTGTATCTCAGCAACCAACTCATCATCGAGCTGAAAGCCGTCCGCACGCTGGTCGACGAACACGTCGCCCAACTTCTCGGCTACCTTCGCGCTTCCCGCATCGAACACGGCCTCCTCATCAACTTCGGCTCACCTGTTCTCCAGATCCGCAAATACGCCCTTTCCGACCCAAACTCCGTCTGATCCCTTTTTGCGCCTTCTGCGCCTTCTTGCGGCCATCCCATGTCCCGCCCTCCCCGCAAGCTCTCCCACGAGCAAGCCGTCTTCTTCCAAAGCCTCGCCGGCGCCCTCCCCGCCGTCCTCGTGGCCCTGTGGTTCCTCTGGCTCGCACCCGACGAACTCCTCCCCACGCCCAAAGTCCAGTGGACCCTCACCCTCCTCATCGGCGGCTGTTGGTTCGGCTTCGCCCTCGCCGTTCAAACCCGCGTCGTTCGCCCGCTGCAAACCATGGCGAACCTCCTCTCCGCCCTTCGCGAGGGCGACTTCTCCGTCCGCGCCCGCGGCGCCAATCGCGACGAACCGCTCGGCGACGTGATGTCCGAAATCAACACGCTCAGCCGCACCCTTCAGGAACAACGCCTCAGCGCCCTCGAAGCCACCGCGCTCCTCCGCACCGTGATGGAAGAAATCGAAGTCGCCATCTTCGCCTTCGACTCAGACTCCAAACTCCGTCTCGCCAACCACGCCGGACAACTCCTCCTCAAAAAACCCGCCGAACGCATCCTCGGCCGTGACGCCACCGAACTCGGCCTCGCCGATTGCCTCGTCGGCGAACCCGCGCGTCTCCTCAACATCACCTTTCCCGGCAGCTCCGGCCGCTGGGGCATGCGCCGCAGCGTCTTCCGCGAAGGCGGACGCCCCCATCACCTCGTCGTCATCGGCGATCTCAGCCAAACGCTCCGCGAGGAAGAGCTCCGCGCCTGGCAAAAACTCGTTCGCGTCCTCGGCCACGAACTCAACAACTCCCTCGCGCCCATCAAATCCATCGCCGGTAGTCTCGGCAGCCTGCTCCGTCGCGAACAACGCGCCCCCGACTGGGAAGACGACATGCGTTCCGGCCTCGATATCATCGCCTCCCGCGCCGACGGCCTCGCCCGTTTCATGCAAGCCTACGCGCGCCTCGCCCGCCTGCCCGCGCCCAACCGGTCGCCGTGTGAAGTGAAACCGCTGATACATCGAGTCGTGGCCCTCGAAACTCGCCGCTCTATCGACATCGTCGACGGCCCCGATCTCACCTTCTTCTGCGACGGCGCGCAAATCGAACAAGTCCTCATCAACCTCATCAAAAACGCCGTCGAAGCGATCCTCGATCCCAGCATCCCTCACCGCGACGGCGAACCTGCCGGCGTCCGCATCCGCTGGCGCAAAACCGCCAACCACCTCGCGATCGAAGTCGAAGACGACGGCCCCGGCATCGCCAACTCCGGCAATCTCTTCGTTCCCTTCTTCACCACGAAACCCGAAGGCTCCGGCATCGGTCTCGTGCTCTGCCGTCAAATCGCCGAAAATCACGGCGGTTCCCTCACCCTCGAAAATCGCACCGACAACATCACCGGCAGCATCGCCCGTCTTCAACTCCCCCTCGCCTCCTCCCCCACCGATGGAGGCGCGGTGCCCCCACCGCGCAGTGCGTAGTTCGCGGTTTCCTCATCAGCATGATTTCCCCTGGCGCCATTCGCGCCCTTCTTGGTTCCCCACCGTCGCTCCATCTCAGTGTCCACCCCGTCGGCCGTCGCCGTAGTTTTCCCCAGCATACGCTTGGGAGCTTTAGACTCGCGCGACCGTTGCTGATTCCTCCGGAAGCCGTTCTTGTTCCGTCACGCCGCCCCAGCTCGAGGGCGGCTTTTTTATGCTCCTCGCTCCGACCGCGTCCTCCGCTCTCAAAATGCGCCGCGCCCTCGGTCGTTTGCGCCGTTCTTCCGCGGTGGAAAACACCGCCAACTTCTTCGCGCTCCACCGCCGGCGCGCCCAACAGCGCTTTCACGGCCGCTTCGTTCGCGGCACTTGGCTGCACACCTCCGACTACCTCGCCGCCCATCGCGACCGCGGCACATATCACCCCGGCGCCGAACCCGGCGGCCGAACCTACATTCCGCCTCCGACGTTTCTCTCGCCCGCTCCCGCCGACACGCCCGGAAACCGCATCCAATTCACCCGCCGCCCCGCCGGGATCGCCGAGCTCATCCGCCCCTGGGTCGTTGGCCACAGCGGTGCCGTCATCGGCAGCGATCGCCACTTGCTGTGGGACCTTTCCTATGAATGGCCCGGACGCCCCCAATCGCACACCACCTATCAACTGACTCATCTCGAAGCCACGCCGCTTCCCGGAATCACGCTGACGCTCGCCGCGATGTCCGCGGAAAAAAATTACTTCCACTTCCTCCTCAACAGCCTCGCGCGCCTCGCTTATCTCTCTGCGCTCCCCGCCCACCTTTCTCCCGATCGGTATCTGATCAGCGGCCCCGTCACCCCGTTCGTCCTCGACGCGCTCGCCCTCTTCGGAATTTCCCCGGACCGAGTCATCGGCACAGCCGACTTCCCCGCCTTGCGGCCCGACATCCTCGTCGCTCCGCCGCTCGTGAATCATCCGTTCGTCGTTCCCGCCCACGTCTGCGATTTCCTCCGCCATTCGATCACCGGCACGCGCCCCGCTCCCGCCCAACCTCGTCGTATCTTCATCGACCGGTCCGACGCCCGCTACCGCCGCATCGCAAATTTCGACAACCTCATTCCCACGCTCGACGCGCTCGGCCTCGAACCCGTCCAACTCGCCGGCCGCAGCTTCGCCGAACAAGCCGCGCTCTTTCACGAAGCTTCACTCGTCGTCGCCAACCACGGCGCCGCCCTCTCGAACCTCGTCTTCTGCTCCCCCGGCACCCGCGTCATTCAAATCCTCGCCCCCGGCATGATGGAACGCGAATACCGCACCCTCTCTCACCACGGACATCTCCAACACGATTACCTCGTGGCTCAATTCGCCCACTCGTCCGACGCGCATCTGCCCCGCAAAGACCGCGATCTCATCCTACCCCCCGACTCTCTCCTCCGCGCGGTCGAATCCGGCCAACCTCTTTCCTTCTGACGTTCACGCTATGAACACCACTCCTTCCCGTCCGTCGCTCATCGTCAGCACCTCCGATAATCCCGTCGCCCTCGACCTCGTGCTCGAAGGCGTGAGCCTCCAGTCGCGCGCGCCCGCCGAGCTCCTCATCGCCGACGACGGTTCCGACGATGTCACCAAACAGGTGATACAAAAGTGGTCCGCGCGTTTTCCGTTCCCCGTGCATCACTTTTGGCAGCCGCACATCGGCTTCCGAAAAACCGTCATCCTCAATCGCACCGTCCGCGCCTCCAGCGGCGACTACCTGATCTTCATCGATGGCGACTGCCTCCCCCACCGCCATTTCATCGCCGATCATCTTCGCCACGCCGAACCCCGCGCCTTTATCCAAGGCCGCCGCGCCGGCATCCGCGCCCGCCACGTTCGTCGCGTTTCCCCGCGCCACATTCACCCCGTCCTTCTGTTCCTCACTCGCCGCCTCTACGGCCTGAAACGCGGCCTCCGCCGCCCGTGGCCCATCGTCCGCGTCAACGACCGCAGTCTCATCCAGGGCTGCAACTTCGCCGTCTGGCGCGAAGATTTTTTCCGCGTCAACGGCTACGACGAATCCTTCGTCGGCTGGGGCCACGAGGACACCGAACTCGCCGAGCGCCTCTGCAATTCCGGCCTCACCTGCAAAACCATCATCGGGCAGGCCATCGTCTATCACCTCGATCACCCGCGCGTCGCTCGCTACCGCACGCACGTCAACGAGCGCATTCTCGAACGCACCAAACGCGAAAAACGCACCCGCTGCGACCGCGGCATCACCGCCGCCTCCTGACACCGCAGGCCGCGAGTTCGCTCGCGCTCACACGCCTCATCCGCACCCCCGCGCTCGCTCGCTCCGCTCCCTTCAACCGTCCGCATGCTTCTCCACTACTACAACGCGCTCCCGAATTTCGGCGATCGCCTCAACCCGTGGCTCTGGCCGCAGCTCCTTCCCGGCTGTTTCGACGCCGACAAATCCACCGTCTTCCTCGGCATCGGCACCATCCTCCAAGACACTCTGCCTGACGCCGAACGTTACATCGTCCTCGGCTCCGGCACCGGCTACGGCCGCCCCCCGCCGCTCGACGAACGCTGGCGCTTCTACGCCGTTCGCGGCCCGCTCACTGCTGAACTTCTCTCACTCCCCAACGAAATCGCCGTCACCGATTCCGCCTACCTCCTCCACCAAGTCGCGCTCCCCAATCCCGCCAGCGGCCCTTCGATCGGCTTCATGCCTCACTGGCGCTCCCTTCGCCGCATCCCATGGCGCGCCATCTGCGAATGGTCCGGTCTCCGCTTCATCAATCCCATGTGGTCCGTCGAGCGCACGCTCGCCGAACTCCGCGGCTGCGATGTCGTCGTCGCCGAAGCCATGCACGGCGCCATCACCGCCGATCTTCTCCGCATCCCGTGGTTTCCCGTCCGGCTCGGCTCGCACTTCCTCGATTTCAAATGGCGCGACTGGCTCGCTTCCATCGAGGTCGACTGTAACGCCCTCCCTCTCACCCCCATGGACCCGTGGTGCGAACACCAGCCGCGCGACACCCGCCTCGCCAAAGCCGCCCGCCAAACCGTCAACGTCGTCAGCTACTACGTTCGCAGCATCCCGCTTGTATCCGAACTTCGGACACTCCGCCGCGCCCTCGAACAAAAACAACGCCAGCCTTTCCTCAGCTCCGACCGCGTCTTCGCCGACCGCACCTCCACCCTCGCCGCCCGCCTCGACGCCATCCGCCAACATCTCCACGCCCCCGCCTGACGAGAATGTCCTCTGATGGAGGCGCGGTGCCCTCACCGCGCTTTGAGTCCGCCCGTCCCCAAATCCCACTTTCGGGACATCCCAATCCCGTGATTGATGCGCCCCCTCGTCCGCGCCTCCTTCTCCTAAATTTCTAGTAACTTAGCTCCAGCGAGTTACGCATTCACCACAGCGCTGGCACAGCGCGTGCAAATATCCTCGCACGCATGGACATTCCGCGCCCCGACCAATCCAAGGCCAAACGCAAGAAGCGCATCCTCTACGGCGCCATCGCCGTTCTCGCGCTCATCGGCATCACCGTAGCTCTCGCGCGACTCAAACCCGCCGCGCCCACCGTCGAGCGCAATCTCGTCTGGATCGGCACCGTCACCCAAGGCCAGATGCTCCGCCAGGTCCGCGGCCTCGGCACGCTCGTCCCCGAGGAAATCACCTGGATCGCCGCGCGCACCCAGGGCCGAGTCGACAAAATCGTCCTCCGCCCCGGCGCGCCCGTCACGCCCGACAGCGTCATCCTTCTTCTCACCAACCCCGACGTCGTTCGCGCCGCCGACGACGCCGCCTCCCAGCTCAAAGCCGCCGAAGCCGAACTCGCCAACCTCGAGGTCCAACTTCAAAGCACCGTCCTCGCCGCCGAGGCCGCCGCCGCCAGCGCCAAAGCCGACTACGAGCAATCACGCCTTCGCGCCGAAGTGAACGAACAGCTCTTCGCCGACGGCCTCGTCTCCTCCCTCGACCTCCAACTCTCGAAGGTCACCGCCGACCAGGCCAACACCCGCAATCAGATCGAACAAAAGCGCTACGCCTTCACCAAAGAATCCATCGCGCCCCAACTCGCCGTCAAAGCCGCCGAGGTCGATCGCCTCCGCTCCCAAGCCAAACTTCGCCAGGAAGAACTCGACGCCCTCACCGTCCGCGCCGGCATGAACGGCATCCTGCAAATCCTCCCCGTCGAAGTCGGCGCCCAAGTCCAACCCGGCTCCAACCTCGCTCGCGTCGCCGATCCGCTTCGCCTCAAAGCCGAAATCCGCATCGCCGAAACCCAGGCCCGCGACATCGAAATCGGACAACTCGCCTCGGTCGACACCCGCAACGGCATCGTCGCCGGCAAGGTCGGCCGCATCGATCCTTCCGTCCAAAACGGCACCGTCACCGTCGACGTCTTCTTCACCGAAGAACTTCCGCGCGGCGCCCGCCCCGATCTCTCCGTCGACGGCACCATCGAACTCGAACGCCTCGACAACGTCGTCTACGTGCAGCGCCCCGCCTTCGGCCAGGAACGCTCCACCGTCGGCATCTTCAAACTCGACGCCGACGGCGTCTACGCCACCCGCAGCCAGGTCCAGCTCGGTCGCAGCTCCGTGAATACGATCGAAGTCGTCAACGGCCTCGTCCCCGGCGACCGCGTCATCCTCTCCGACATGTCCCAATGGGACTCCAACGACCGCATCAAACTCAACTAACGCGTAGGGGGGGGGGG
>JAEWBF010000008.1 GCA_023391285.1 Verrucomicrobiota bacterium | reverse complement strand
CTCGTAATCTTCCTCGGCGAAATCACGACAACGAGCCCCGCACCTCGCACCCCGCTCCCCATCGTCCATCGTCCAGTAGTCCGTAGTCCGTGGTCCCGTAGTCCGGGTCCGTAGTCCCGTAGTCCGTGTCCGTGGTCCCGTAGTCCCTCGGTCATTCGGCCCCCCTACCCGGGCCGCCCGGCCAAGAGCATATCTGCGCGTTTTCCGATAATCTCGCCGGCTTTCCCGCACCACAACCACCCACCCTGAGCCATCCCCCATGCTCTTCAATTCCCTCACCTTCGTCGTGTTCTTCTGCGTCGTCGTCGGCGCTTACTGGACACTCCGCTCGTGGGAAACGCGCAAGAATCTCCTCCTTGTCGCTTCCTACGTTTTCTACGGCACGTGGAATCCTCCCTTCGCCGCGCTGCTCTTCGCCACCACCGCGCTCGATTACTACCTCGCCGCGCGTATCCACGCTTCAACCACACACCGCACCCGCCGCGTCTGGCTCGTCGCCAGCCTCGCGAGCAACCTGAGCATGCTCGGGTTCTTCAAATACGGAAACTTCCTCCTCGAGAACACGAAGTGGGCGCTCGCCCAGATCGGCATCAACTACCAGCCGCCGCACCTCGATCTCTTCCTCCCGATCGGCATCTCGTTCTACACGTTCCATTCGCTCTCCTACACGCTGGACGTCTACCGCGGCATGCAGCCCACCCGCTCTCTGCGTGACTTCACGCTCGCCGTCTCGTTCTTCCCGCAGCTCGTCGCCGGCCCCATCGTTCGCGCCGCCGACTTCCTCCCGCAAGCCGCGCAGCCGCCCGCGTGGAACAGCAGCCGTTTCATCTGGGGCCTCCTCCTGATGACGCTCGGCCTTTTCGAAAAAACCGTCCTCGCCGACACCATGCTCGCCGCCGCCGCCGAGAAAGTCTTCGCCTACGGCGGCCCGCTCGCGGGCCTCGACGCCTGGACCGGTGTCCTCGCTTTCTCCGGCCAAATCTTCTTCGACTTCGCCGGCTACTCCACCTGCGCAATCGGCGCCGCGCTCTGCCTCGGCTTCCATCTCAAGGACAACTTCCGCTTCCCCTACGCCGCAATCGGCTTCTCCGATTTCTGGCGTCGCTGGCACATCTCGCTGTCCACCTTCCTCCGCGACTACCTCTACATTCCGCTCGGCGGCAATCGCGCCGGTGTGATTCGCGCGGCGTTGAATCTGATGATCGTGATGTTCATCGGCGGTCTCTGGCACGGCGCCGCGTGGACCTTCGTCGTGTGGGGCATCATTCACGGTCTCTGCCTCGTCCTCGAACGCATCCTGCGCGCCGTCTTCAAGGACGCCGCCTGGACCCAAGCCCTCGGCGTTCAACTCCTCCTCGGCCTCGGCACCTACGCCGCCGTGTGCTTCGCGTGGGTCTTCTTCCGCGCCGCGGATTTCCCGACCGCCACCCGCCTTGTCATGGCGATGAGCGGCCTGCTTCCCTCCGGCGACGCCATCCTGCCCACGCGCGAAATCCTGCAAGTCGCGCTCGTCACCGCCGGCCTGCTCCTCGCCCACGCGCTTCTCCGCAACACCACCATGGAAGCGGTCGTATCCCGCGCGCCCCGTTGGCTCCTCGCGAGCACGTGGTCGGTCATGATTTTCGGCATCATTCTCACCCAAGGAAACGGCAATGCATTCATCTACTTCCAATTCTGATCTCGAGTTCACCCGCACCATCCCCGACGTCCTGTGGCGTCGGATGCTGCTCGCCGTCGCGTTGATTTCCACCGCCGCCACCGTGCTCTGGGAACTCAACGCCCGCGCGCTCGGTTACCGCCCGACGCTCAACGACACGCCCGACCTCTGGGCCGAAACGCGCTCTTCGGTGAAACCCGACTCGCTCGTCCTTCTCGGCACGTCGCGCATGCTCTTCGACGTCGATCTCGATCTGGTCGAAAAGAATCTCGGCCAGCGCCCGGTGCAGCTCTCGATCGTCGGCAGTTCGCCGTTTCCGATTCTCGCCGATCTCGCGTCCGACCAATCCTTCCGCGGCACCGTGCTCCTCGATATCGTCCCCGCGATGTATCTCGCGCCCGCCGGCCCGCCCGTCGAAGCCTCGCAAAAAGCGCTGCATCGCTACCACACCTGGAATCACGCGCAGCGCTGGAGCCACCGACTCGGCGTGATCCTCGAAAACCACATCGCGTTCCTGAAACAGGAAGACCTCACGCTCGCTAAACTCCTCGAACGTCTCCCGATCCCCGACCGCGCCAACGCCCAACTGGCACCCGCGCTGCCGCCCTACTTCTACACCACAGACCGCAACCGCCGCGCCCGCATGGTCGACGAAGCCGCCATCGTGGGCAGCCCGCTGCAACAACGCGTCGCGAACGGCTGGCTCCCGCTCTTCAGCGTCCCCCCTCCGCCGTCCTACATCCCGCTGGAGCAGTTCCAAGCGATGATGGACCAGGCCATGGAAGCGCGTTTCGCCGAAACCGCGCAGCACGTCGCCCGCATCCAAGGCCGCGGTGGCAAAGTCGTCTTCCTCCGGCTCCCCGTCACCGGCCCGCTCCTCGAACGTGAAGAACAACTCGCCCCGCGTGCCGCGACCTGGGACCGCCTGCTCCGCGAGAACAACGTCCCCGCGATCCACTTCGCCGAGCACGCCGACCTCGCGTCCTTCGACTGCCCCGAGTGGTCCCATCTCTCCGCCGCCGACTCGGTCGAATTCACCCGCCGCCTCGTCCCTCACGTTCAATCCGCCCTCACACGTCATCCCGCCTCCACCGCCCTCGCGTCCGCCGGAGCGGTCCCGGCGAGATCCGCAATGGCGCGCTGAGCTCTCGATCGCCGCCCTTGCTCGCGTGAGCAAGGGCGACTCGCGCGAACCGTCGCTTCGTCAGGCAAGCTGCAGATTACTGCCTGCTTCGCTCGAAGAACTCGATCAGCACCGGGGCCGTCACCTCGGCCGCAGCTTGGTGAGTTTGCCCTTTCAGCGTTTTTCGCTCCGCGCCGGGAATGAGTTGCGCCAGCCGATCCGCCGTCGGGCGCATAAAGCCCATGCTTTTCTCGCCATCCATCACGAGCGTCGGCACAGCGATGGAATTCGCAATCGCTTGCGGCACCGTGCCGTCGCCCAACACCTCGTAGTCATAGGCAAGAGTGAATTCGATCTGTTCAAAGAGCTCCCACTGCGGCGACGCCTTCATCTTCTCGAGCGCCTCGGGAGGCATCCCAATCGCTCCCAAAAAATACGCCGCCGCGTCGCCCGGTTTGCCCGATCTGATGAGTTCGTTAGTCCGCCGCTTTTGCTCGGCATACGCCTGCTTCTGCTGGGCGTCGTCGGACCCGTAAGGCGGTTCGTAGAGCGCCAGCTTGGGCACCTTGGCCGCCCCTAGCTTCGCCGCCGTTTGCAGCGCAAGCGCCGCTCCGGAGGACACTCCATACAGATAAGCAGAACCACCGGCGTGCTCGATGAGCGCCGCGAGATCCTCGATCTCCCGCTCCACCGCATAGGTTTTCGCGTCCGTGCTGTCACCGCGACCCCGCCGATCCATCGTATAAACCGTGAAATGGTCGGACAGCTGGGCCGCGAGCGCCTTGCCGCCGTTGCGGTCCGAGAGCGCGCCCCCCAACCAAGATGAGCGCCGGTCCGCGTCCTGTTTTCTCGAAGGCAATCTCAACGCCATCTCTCGATGTGACACTCGTCATACGACTCCTTATTTCAGATGCTCGCAATTCTGACGGTTGCGCGCCCAACCCGGCGGCGACTGCCGCGATCGTGAGGAACATTGCTCTCATGGATTTGATCGAGACTCCGCGTTCGCGCATTCCAAACAGCCATGCCGTCAGGGGAAGCACTGCCTCGACCGCTAACCCGCGGAGGCGGTTCCGGGCCAGAAGACGGTCAACGCGCGATATCAGACTGCGCCCATCAAACACCGCATCGCGCAGGCCGCCACGTGCCGGAGCTTTCTTCTTCGTTTGCTCCCTCGCGTGTCGCCGACATCGCCGTAGTGGATGCCAACGGGAAAAACCTGCGGCTGGGCACCGCTCGCGTGGTGACTAATCGCGCGAGCCGCATCCAACGCGGGCTCACATCGTAGCCGGACCGACGTAGCGGCAGGCGTCCCCGCCTGCTGATTTCACTCCCGCCTAGACGGCAGGCACGGAGGCCCGCCGCTACGCTCACGCGCCGTTCCAACCCTGCGCTCGTGTGCTCGTTTCAATCGAGCCGGTCCCGCCGGAAATCCAGCGCACCCAACTCGTTCAAGTGAAACGGCGCCGACGCGATCACGTCCTGAAGTTTCGCAAGCGCCTCCGCCAGCGTCGGCAGATCGCACTGCGCGACATCGTCGTCGCTGTCGTGCAGATGCACGCCCCAGCCGCCGGCGGGATCGGCACCGAGCTGAAGCAGCGAGCCATACAAATAGTTGCCCGGAATCCCGGGATGCGCGCCCGCACCCGGCACGAGCACCAGCGTGTGCACCGGATCGCGCGCCACGACGCCGCCATGCTTGCGGTGATGCACCGGCCGGCCCGCCACACGCAGCCGGAAGGCTTCGGCTTTCGCCCGGAGCACATCCGGCAGCGAGGCGACATAGCGATCGAAGATGCGCGCGTTGGGTTCGAGCGCATCGGCCTCGATCCCGCCCGCGATCAACGCATCGAGATTCTCCGCGTGAAAACACGGCCGCCCCGCCAGCGAACGCACCGTGACAAAACCGTCCGGGTGATCCGCGTCGGCATAAATCTGATGCGACCCGCGCAGACGCCCGAGCGCGTCTTGATACGCCGGCGTCGACGGCACCGCCCCCACCGGACTTCGTTCGATCAGGTCAAGGACGCTATGATCGAACTCCGCGTGGGGATCGTGGCTCATGACGCGATTCAGTGCGGTCGTCGGATCGAACACGAGGGGATTCATACGGCGGGCGCGGCGACACGTGTGACGCCTGCACGCCGATGTTGCGGGAGCAGCGTGGGGCTTCAGGTTGAACCCATGGCATCCGCCCAGTTGACGTTTCAGTCGGTCGAGTTCGCGCACCCGGGGATGACCGCGCCCTTGTTCACCGACCTGACCGTGCAATTTCCGTCCGGCTGGACCGGCATCGTCGGACCCAACGGCGCGGGCAAAACCACGTTGCTGAAAGTCGCCACCGGCGAACTCGCGCCACAAAGCGGGACGGTGCAACGGCAGGGGCTGGCGCTCTACGTTGCTCAACGCACCGATGATCCGCCGGAGTTTTTCGAAGACTTCATCTGGGCGCCCGACGCCGGCGTGCTCAAGGCGCGCCTCCGCGTAAGCGAGGAGTGGCCGGAGCGCTGGTCGACGCTGAGTCATGGCGAACGCAAACGCGCGCAGATCGCGGTGGCCTTGTGGCGCGAGCCTGCGGTGCTCGCGCTCGACGAGCCGAGCAACCACATCGACGCCGAGGCCCGCCGGTTGTTGTGGCAGGCGCTGCAGGAGTTTGGCGGCATCGGTCTGCTGGTGAGCCACGATCGCACGCTGCTCGACGAACTTTGCACGCAATGCCTCCTGCTCGACCCGCCGGACGCGGTGATGCGACCGGGCGGCGTCACGGAGGCGCTGGAGCAGCAGAACATCGAGGAGAAATCCGCGCGCAACGCCAGCGAAGCGCTGCGTCGCACCGCGAACCGGCTCCAAGCGGAAGCGCAGCGCCGCCGCGTAATCGCGGAGCAGAAGGCCGCCGCCTCGCGTGGCTCGAAGCAGAAAAAGATTCCCGCGCACGACCACGATGGTCGCGCCATGCGCAATCTCGCCAAGATGTCCGGCAAGGATGCTTACGCAGGCAAAATGGTCGCGCAGATGAATCAGCGCGCGGGCAAGGTGAACGCGCAGCGCGCGGACATTACCGTGAAGAAACGCTACGAAACGGGCATCTGGGTCGAAGGCGCCTCATTCATGCCGCGGGATTTTCTGCTGCGTTTACCCGCGGGCGAGATCCCGCTGGGCGGCGGACGCGCGTTGCACTTTCCCGATCTGGAGATCGGCGGCACGAGCCGCATCGCGTTGAAGGGCGCGAACGGACTGGGCAAGAGCACGCTCGTCCGGCATGTGCTCGCACGACTGCAGTTGCCGGCGGAGAAGCTCGTGACCGTTCCGCAGGAGATCACCGCGGAGGAATCGCGTGCGTTGTTGGAAACGGTCAAACGCCTGCCGAACGACGAACGCGGCCGCGTGATGACGACGATCAGCCGGCTGGGTTCACGGCCCGGGCGGTTGCTGGAAAGTGCGCTGCCGAGTCCGGGCGAGGTGCGCAAGCTGCTCCTCGCGATCGGCATCGTGCGCGGCCCGCATCTCATCGTGATGGACGAGCCCACGAACCACATGGATCTCCCCGGCATTCTCTGCCTCGAGGAAGCGCTGGCAGACTGCCCGTGCGGGATGTTGCTCGTGAGTCACGATGAATCGTTTCTCGAAAAAATCACTGAGGCCGACTGGCGATTGGTGAAGGCCGACAACGGCGACTCCCGGTTGGAGATCAACTCCACGGCGCGCTGAAGTGACTCGCCGGATCGTCGGCACCGCGTCACGTTGCGCGACGCATGGCTCTGATCGGAAAACGCAACACGCTCCCCATCGTCCGCGCCGCGACGCCCGGACTCTATCTCGACGGGGGACCGCTCGGAGAAATCTTGCTGCCAGGAAAGTATGCGCGGCCCGGCCTGCGGGCGGGACAAACCCTCGAGGTATTCGTGTATCGAGATTCCCAGGACAGACTCGTCGCGACAACCGAAACGCCCTACGCCGAAGTCGGCGAATTTGCACTGTTGCGAGTGGTCGGCGTGAACCCGGGATTGGGTGCGTTTCTCGACTGGGGCCTGGAGAAGGATCTCTTGTTGCCGATTCGCGAACTCGGAGGACCGGTAAACCAAGGCGATTGGATTCTCGTGCATGTTTCGCTCGATCCGAAGACGGATCGCATCGTCGCGAGCGGCCGAATCAACCGACATCTGAATCTGACGCCACCGCCGTATGCCGAAGGGCAAGCCGTAAAGCTGATCGTCGCGGGAGAAACGCCGCTCGGCTACAACGTGATCGTCGAGCACGCGCACCGCGGATTGCTGTATCGGACCGATCTCGCCGATCCGCTGACGATCGGCCAGCCGCTCGATGGCTTCGTGCGAGAAGTGCGCCCGGACGGCAAAATCGATTGCGCGCTGGATCGCGCGGGTTTTCAGCGGATCGGTCCGATCGCGGCAAACATCCTCGAAGCCTTGAAGGCGGCTGGCGGAGCGTTGCCGTTGCACGACAACAGCCCGCCGGAAGAAATCCGCGCGGCCCTCGGCATCAGCAAAAAAGCCTTCAAGCAGGCGATCGGCCGCCTGTTTCGCGACCGCCTGATTTTCATCAACCCCCGCGAGATCCGCCTCGTGCCGCCCGGCCGCAGCGAAAGCAAAACTGCGAAGCGTTAGAATCCCCCCGGGAAATCGGCGCGGGCGCGTCGCGCGCCGATTGGCCGCCATTACCTAACTCTTCTCATAGCACACCTCCATCCGACCTTGCGGGTCGGTCTTCAACAACCACAAGCGGTCCTTCCAGCCGACGCCGCCATGGTTCACTTCCTCAAAACGAAACGGCACGCGTTGCGCCTCCTCGTCGCCGCGTCCGCGCAAAACAAGCTCCCGCCCCGCAATCTCGTAGCTCCCATCGCCGCTCCACGCCTGCGAACGGATATGCACAAACGCGTCGTCGCCTTCGCTCCGCGTGAACGATGATCCCAATCCGCCGGCGAAAGCATAACGGCTGTTCGCCGCAAAGATATAATCGCCCGCAGCGCCCCCGCCCGATTGCGACCAAACACCGACGATGCGTTCCACCACCTGGTCCTTCTCCGCGGCCGAAACAGGCTCCGCGCCTTCAACCGTGAAACTATTGAAGAAACGCCGCCACGTTTCGTAGCGGTTCAAACAATCGTTGTGCGCGAGCACGCTCCGGTGCCGCACCGCCACAATCGCCACCTGCGCTCCCGCTTGCACCACCAGCGCCGCGCCCTCCTCCAACTGATAACGTCCGTCCGCACTCGTGGCGCTCATCGCCGCCTCCTTCATGAAATAGCGCAGCCCCTTCGGCAGCACGCCGCGCGACAAGGTGTAGCGTTGCAGGCCGTCCCTCTGGTAGCTCCAACCCGGATACATCATCTCGAACACCGCGTTCGCATCCTGTTCGAGATCTCCCGACGAAACCTGCAACGGCAGGATCTGAATCACGCAACCGGCCGGATCCGCGCTCTGCCGCAGCAGCACGTGATCCGGCCTGTTCTCCACCTGCCAGCCTTCCGGCGGAATGTAGTCGTAGTGGTCTGACATAGACGCTTCCACCCACCCGATCACACCCACCGCAAACACAGTTCTGAGCCAACCAGCATACATGAGCGCCTCCGGAGTTTCATCCGAGCTCACGCCGCTGAGAATTCCGCGTCAGCGAAACGCTCAGCCCGAAGCCGAGGAGCAGAACCAGCGCAGCGAGCCGTTTCGACTTCATCTTACCAGGGGTTGGGGCGTTTTCGTCGGATCAACCTGCTCGACCCCGAGCCGCCGCCCGACCTTCCCGTTGTGGCCTCAACACCCCCTCACTACGAGGCCCCGCCGACCCGATTTCCTCGGAAAGAATGTATCGGGTTTCAGCTCATAGCCGTGCTAACCGTTAAAGAGGCTGACAGAGATCACATTGAGCCCGCGAAACACGCGGAAGGACGCGATCCACAGAGCGGGTTCAACTCCGGAGACGCGAATCACGGCTTGCCTTCGCCACCGCCCGCACCTTCTCCAGCCGGTCTTTCTCAGCAGGTGTGAAGGCCAGCTGCTTGGCCACGCGCGGATGCAGTTGCTCGATTGTGGGTTTGCCCCGATTTCGTGGACACGGGGTTGAGCAGATTTGATGTGGTTAGTTGCTGACAGATTCGAAGTCGAGTGGCGTCCGATAACCGAGCGCCGAGTGGAGGCGACGGGTATTATAGAAGCCTTCGATGTAGTGGAAGATCGCCCGATGAGCGTCGGCCGCATCGAGGAGGCGGCGGCGGAACACGTGCTCGAGTTTGAGGGTGCTCCAAAACGACTCCATGGCGGCGTTGTCGTAGCAATTGGCCCGACGGCTCATGGAAGCGATCAAGCCATGACGGGCCAGAGCGGCGCGGTAGGGAGTGCTCGCGTATTGGACGCCGCGATCGGAATGAACCATGACACCTGGCCTAGGCCGGCGAGTGGCCACGGCTTGTTCGAGAGCAGTCAACACCAAGGTGGTTTCCAAGGACGTGGCCGTTGCCCAACCGATGACGCGACGACTGCACAGATCCATCACCGCCGCCAGATACAGCCACCCGGCTGCAGTCTGGACATAGGTGATGTCGGCAACCCAAACCCGATTGCAGGCCTGCGGTGCGGCCACCTGCAACAGATGATTGGGCGCAATGGGATGTGCATGATTGCTGTCGGTGGTCCGCACCCGGAAGCGCCGCCGCTGGCGACCGCACAAGCCCGCCGCTCGCATGAGGCGAGCGACGCGATGACGGCCGCACCGCACGCCCAGAGCACGCAAGGCGAAGCGCATCCGCGGGCTGCCATAAACCCCTTGATGCTCCGCATGCACCCGGGCGATGTGCGCTTGCAACTGTTCGTTCGCCGCTTGGCGTCGGCTCGGCTGCCGCTGCCGCTGGCACCAGCCGTAGTAGCCGCTGCGCGATACACCCAACTCGTGACACAACTGCTGCACGTCGTGTTGGCCGCTCAAGCTTTTGATTTGGGCAAACCTCTCAGCGGCGGTTCGGAGAGGATGCCCAGCGATTTTTTTAGGATGTCACGCTGCTCTCGCAGGCGCTCCACCTCCTCGCGCAATGCGGCGTTCTCCCGCGCCAACTCCTCCGGCGAACGCACCGGCGCGGCGGCCCCCGGGAGCCGGGTTCGGTTGCCCCACACATACAACAGATCCGCTCGGATCCCGAGTTGCTTGGCGATCTCGGCCGCGCTGCGGCCGCTCGTGCGCCATAGCTCCACGGCGTCCCGACGGTATTGCTCCGTAAA
>JAEWBF010000072.1 GCA_023391285.1 Verrucomicrobiota bacterium | reverse complement strand
CGGCGTCCCGACGGTATTGCTCCGTAAACTTGCGACGGCGCATTGCGCCGTCTGAACTCGATTGGGTCATTGGTAGGCTCTCTTTCTTGAGCCCAACTCGTGTCCGTCAAACCGGGGCAACCTCAATCAAAGGCGGTGCGCCAGGATTCGCGCTGGTGATTGAGATCGATCGTGAACCTCAGTGCGCCCGAGCGTTTCGTTTTCCAGTCGGAGAACGGGCGGAGCGGCTGTTCGTTCATCGACGGACTGCCGAACCAGTAGGTGTAACTCGTGACGCCGTTTTCGTGGAAATCGAGATGGACGGTTTTGTTGCCGGAAACCGCGTAGGCGTAGTCGTAATGACCGGATGAAAGCGGATGGAAAATGCCGGTGAGCGCGTAGGTGCGATACGCGCAGGCGAGGAGGATGGCGGCGAGCGGCAGGCCGAGCGCGAGGGCCTTCTGGAGTTTTTCGCGCTGCAGGATCCATAAATAGAGCGTGGCGACAGCGGCCATGGGGATCGCGACGCCGCGCGTCAGGCCGGCGAACGTCCAGCACAGCCCCATGGCGACGAAGGCGCCGACAGTTTGTTTTCTCAGGCAGCGCCACGTCATCCAGAGGCTGAGGCCGACGAGCGGGATGAAGAGCGTTTCCGACATGAACAGTCGGAAGATGGCGAACCACGACGGCAGATAGAGGATCGCGACCCAGGCGAGCAGCGCGGTGGTTTTGAGCCGGAAGAACTCGCGGAAGAAGCGATACCAGATCCACGTGTTCGCGACGCTCAACAGACCCGCGTAGGCCGCGACGAGCGTGGGAATGTCGAGGGTGAATTTGGCGACTGCGGCGAGCCAGAGTTGGTAGCCGATTTGGTTGATCGCATGAAGCGGGGTCTTGCCGAGGAGATCGGTGGCGTTGTTCCAGTGGCGCGCGGGATCGCTCCAGAGTTGATCGAGCGGATTGTGGCCAGGGAGGAACGGATTCGCGAGACGCAGGACGCAGCCGAGCGCGATGAAGCTCCAGAGGATGAGAACGGAAGGGGAAGGACGCACGGGGAAGGGCGGGGCTGAGGTGCATCCTAGTTTGTGTGGACGGCGCGATGACTCCGGTTCGGATTTGCTCATCCGGACGAACATTGCTGACCGAGCGGGGGCGCAAGCTATGTTGGCGTGCAACCATGCTCCGGGTGTCGATCCGAGAACGGGGGATCGCGATGATCCGCTGCGCGTTTCCCGCGTTTCTCTTTCTTGTGATCGCAGGCGTGGCCGATGCGGCAGACGTCGACATCGGATTGACGCTCGAAGCACGCGGGACGGATGTGCGCGTGACGGTGCGAAATGCTGCGTCGGCGCCGCTGCGTCTGGCGGGAGTTTCGATCGAACTTGGGGAGCGCCCTTATACGGCGGCGGAAGCGCCGACGGTCGAGGCGGGTGAGGCGCGCACCTTCGCGTTCACGGTCGCCTGGCCGAGCGTCAGCGGTAGTTATCCGCTGATCGCACGGGTGGCGTATTGGAATCGGGGCGAGCGGTATTCGCTGGTGCACGTGGGCGAGTTTCACGTGGGCGCGCCTCGACGGGCGCAATCGCGGGCGGAACTCGAAACGCCATTCATTCAGAAGGAAGGAACGATCAAGCTGACGGCTGACCAGCCGGAGCGATGGACCCTGACGCTGCCGGAGGAAGTCGCGGTGCTGGCGGACAATGTTGCGGACGGAGTGAGAACGTGGCGCGTGCGCGGGCGGAACTCGGACTTTACCAACACGTATCCGATTTTCGCCTACCGACAGGAGGACGCGGCGGGAGGGAAGGTGTTGCAACTCGTGCAGGACACGCTGCGGCTGGATTTCCGATCGGGGGATTATCCGCGCGGGGCGCTGCCGCACGGGTTGCTGCTGACACTACTGCTGATCTTCGGAAGCACGTCTTTTGTGGTGCTGTGTGTGGTGCAGCCGAAGAGTTCGACGGGCGATTGGGTGGCGAAGGTCTGTGCGCGATTCTGGCTGCTGTTGCTCGGTTATTGGGTGTTGCGCGAACTTCCGGCGATTTGCGGGGTGTTGCAGCAACTGCCGTGGATCGGCCGATTCTTTGACATCGCGAAGCCGTTCACGCTCGGGCCGGAGTATCGGCGCTTCTTTACGCCGCAGGGTTGGCTGCCGTGGGGCGTTGCGGATCTCTACAGCGCGGCTGTTGCGGTGGTTTCACCGGCGTATTCATGGTTCTGTGACAGGGCCACGCCGTGGCGGGCGGACAAGTATGCGGCGTTCCTGGCGTATGTGTTTTCGCTGCCGGGGCGGGTGGGTCGGGCGCTCAGGCTGGCGGGGGTGCGGCAGTGGCGGGGGCCGGCGAAACTGGGATTTCTCACGTGCTGCGTGAAGGTGTTTTTCATTCCGCTGCTGTGCGCGTGGGTGATTCAGAATTCGCAGCACATGGCGAATCTGACGCGGTCGCTCGATTGGAGCTGGCCGCTCATCAACCGCTATCTGCGCGAGGCGTCCATTTTTTTGGATACGGCGGTGTTTTGCGTCGGCTACACGGTCGAGGCGGTGTTCTTGCGAAATCGGATTCGGTCGGTGGAGCCGACCTTTTTCGGGTGGATCGTGTGCCTCTGGTGTTATCCGCCGTTCAATGCGGTTTCGTTTCAGCCCTTTACCGCGAACGCCTGGAATGTGTCGCTGCGGGTGGGATGGCTGCAGAACGAAGTCTGGGCGACGGTGGGGCAGGCGTTGGTCACGCTCAGTTGGGTGATCTTCGCGTGGGCGTCGATCGCGCTGGGATTCAAGGCGTCGAATCTCACGAATCGCGGGATCGTGACGTATGGCCCGTATCGGTTTTGTCGGCACCCGGCCTACACCGTGAAGATTTTCGGCTGGCTCGTGGGTGCGGTGTTCTTTGCGGAGCACGGCGCGTTGGGAATGTTTGGGCTGGCGCTGATTTATTTTCTGCGCGCGTGGACCGAGGAGCGGCATCTGGGACTTGATCCGGAGTATCGGGCGTATTGTGCGAGGGTGCGGTATCGCTTTGTGCCGGGGGTCGTGTGACATCGCGCGGTGGCTTCAACCTGATGAACGAACGCGCGCTGTCGATTGAAGTTGGCGCGGGTTTGGATTCGTTCGGCGCGAACCCCTGATCGACGATGCGTTCCCTAATCTTTCTTGTTCTGGCGGCGACGAGTGCTTGGGCGGTGACACCGGTGCCGCGTGACGTCGTGCCGGAGCGGATACCGGATGCGAAGCCGCGGAATGTCGTTTTCATTCTCAGCGACGATCATCGCTACGATGCGATGAGTTTCATGGGGCATCCGTTTGCGCGGACGCCGCAGATGGACGCGATGGCGCGGAACGGCGTGCATTTGAAAAACGCGCTCGTGACGACGTCGCTGTGTTCGCCGAGCCGGGCGTCGATCTTGACGGGGCTCTATACGTTTCGGCATCGCGTGATCGACAACAACCGTCCGATTCCGCCGGGGACGGTTTATTTTCCGCAATATTTGCAGAAGGCGGGTTATGCGACGGCGTTCATCGGCAAGTGGCACATGGGTGGGGACTCCGACGAGCCGCGGCCGGGGTTCGATCACTGGGTGAGTTTCCGCGGTCAGGGCGAATATCTGCCGCCAACGCCGGATTACACGTTGAACGTGGACGGGCGACGTGTGCGGCAGAAGGGTTACATCACGGACGAGTTGGCGGACTATGCGCTCGAGTGGCTGGCGCAGCAGAAGCCGGGGGAGAAGCCGTTCTTCCTGTATTTATCGCACAAAGCGGTGCACGCGAACTTCACGCCGGCGGAGCGGCACGAAGGGATGTTGCAGGATCTGCCCTTCGAGCGTCCGAAGTCAGAGGCGGTGCCGCCGCCGGAGACAAACCGGCCGCGGTGGGTGGTGGACCAGCGGAATAGCTGGCATGGGGTGGATTTTCCGTATCACAGCGAGTTGGACATCGAGCGTTACTACAAACGCTATTGTGAAACGCTGAGCGCCGTGGATGAGAGCATCGGGCGCGTGATGGAGCAGTTGAAGAAGATGGGCGTGTATGAGGACACGCTGGTGATCTACATGGGCGACAATGGATTCATGTTCGGCGAGCACGGGTTGATCGACAAACGCGTGGCGTATGAGACTTCGATCCGCGTGCCGATGGTGATGCAGTGTCCGGCGTTGTTCGAAGGCGGGAAGGTGGTGGAGGAAGTGGTGGCGAACATCGATGTGGCGCCGACGATTTTGGAAGCGTGCGGACTCGCGACGCCGCCGCATATGGACGGGCAGAGTTTTCTCGGGCTGGCGCAAGGGCGGGAGCTGCCGTGGCGGAAAGAGTTTCTCTACGTGTATTACTGGGAGAAGAATTTCCCGCAGTCGCCGACGGTGTTCGCGCTGCGCGGTGAGCGTTTCAAATACATCACGTATTACGGACTCTGGGACGCGGATGAGTTGTATGACTTGGCGGCTGATCCGGGGGAAACGAAGAACCTGCTTTATGAGGCCGAGTATCGGAGCGTGGCGGTGGACATGGAGGCGCGGCTCTACGAGATGATGGACGAGTTGGGTGGGATGGAGATTCCGTTGAATGCGCCGATGGGCGGCTTCCTGAATAAGCGACTGAAAACGCGCGGCGGGGCGGAAGCGGCGGATTTTCCGGCGGCATTGGTGGTGGAGGACCCGGTGAATCGGGATGCGAGGTGATCGTTGTTAACCACGGATGGACGCGGATGAACACGGATACGGGCGGAAGGGAACCACGAATGGACACGAATGAACACGAATAGCGCGCGGTGGTGGGGTCTTGGATACTTTATGCGCAGATCGATTCTGGCGTTTGCGAGTTTGGCGGCGTGGGCGGCGGCGGCGGAGCGGCCGAATGTGCTTTGGCTCACGAGTGAGGATCATGGGCCGGAGATGGGTTGTTACGGTGATAAGCTCGCGCGGACGCCGAATGTCGATGCGCTGGCGAAGAAGGGGATGATTTTCACCCGCGTGTGGGCGGTGCATCCGGTGTGTGCGCCGGCGCGAACGGCGCTCATCAGCGGAATGTATGCGCACAGCACGGGTGCGATGCATATGCGCTCGATGGTGCCGATGCCGCGAGAGACGAAGATGTTTCCCGAGCTAATGAGGGAGGCGGGTTACTACTGCACGAACAACGAGAAGGAGGATTACAACCTGCCGAAGACGGAACGCACGTGGGACGAATCGTCGAAGGAAGCGCACTGGCGGAAACGACGGGAGGGGCAGCCGTTTTTCGCGGTGTTCAACTCGATGAAGAGCCATGAGTCGCAGATTCGGGTGCGTCCGCACGAACTCGTGACGGATCCCGCGAAGGTGCGCGTGCCGGCGTATCATCCGGATCTGCCGGAAGTGCGGCGCGACTGGGCGCAGTATTATGATCAGGTGAGCGCGGCGGATGCGGACGCGGGGGCGCGGCTGCGGGAGTTGGAAGAGGCGGGGCTGGCGGAGGACACGATTGTATTTTATTACGGAGATCACGGAAGCGGGATGCCGCGGAGCAAACGCTGGCCGGGCAATTCGGGGCTGCACGTGCCGCTGGTGGTGTATTTCCCGCCGAAGTGGCGGCATCTCGCGCCGGGGGAGTATCAGCCGGGTGGGCGATCTGACCGGTTGGTGAGCTTCGTGGATTTGGCGCCGACGGTGCTGAGTCTGGCGGGGGTGCGTCCGCCGGAGTGGATGCAAGGTCGGGCGTTTGCGGGACAATGGGCGGCGGAGCGTGCGAGTTATTTGTTTGGGGCGCGCGGGAGGATGGACGAGCGCGCGGACGAGGTGCGGAGTGTGACGGACGGGCGGTATGTTTATCTTCGGAATTTCTATCTGCACACGCCGCAGGGGCCGTTCATCGCGTATCAGTTCGAAACACCCACGACGCACGTGTGGCGTGAGCAATTCGACGCGGGAAAAACGAATGAGGCGCAGTCGGCGTTCTGGCGGACGCCGCGGACGCCGGAAGAGCTCTACGACTTGGAAGCGGATCCGGACGAGGTGAGGAATCTCGCGGAGTCGGCGGAGCATCGAGCGATCAAGGAGCGGCTGCGCGCGGCGTTGTATGCGCATTTGGAGGAGGTGCGCGACGTGTGTCTGCTGCCCGAAGGCGAGATGGTGGCGCGGTCGCGCGGAGGATCGCCTTACGACATGGCGAGGAACGGAGAGGTGTATCCGTTGCGACGCGTTCTGGCGGCGGCGGATTTGGCGGCGGGGTTGGACCTTGGGGACGTGGATGCGTTGCGTAAGCTACTGCGCGACGATGACAGCGCGGTGCGGACTTGGGCGGTATTGGGATTTCTGATGCGTGGCGAAATGGCGGTGCGAAGTGCGGAAGAGGAATTGAAGGAGGCGATGAACCATGCCTCGCCGTGGGTGCGTGTGGCGGCGGCGCGGACGCTGGCGCAATATGGCAAAAGTTCGAGTGAGGCGGCGCTGGCGGTGTTGGGTGAGCACGCGGACCCGCGCGAGGCTGGGGTATTCGCGGCGATGAGCGCGTTGGAAGCGATCGATCAGCTCGGAGAAAAGGCGGCGAGTTTGAAGGAGCGGGTGAGAGCGATCGATGAAGCGGCCGGTGTGCCGCATCCGCGGTATGGGGGGTATGTGAAGAGTTTGAAGGGAGAGATTTTGGAGCCGCGGGGCTGGTAGCGTTGGCGGAACGGCTCGGTGGGGACACCTCGCCCTACCTTTCTTCAATACGCTGGAGGTGGACGGCGGCGTGCGAGGGAAAGGGGGTCTCGAGAGTGAGATCGGCGCGAGCGGTGATGTTTTCTCCCCGGTGCGATTCGCCGGTTTGGCAATCGAACCAGGTGACGCGGAACTCGGCGCCGTCGGCGGCGCTGAGGTCGAGCTGGAGTTTTTCTCCGGCAGGGACGAAGGCGGCGTATTCGTGGCCGGGATACGCGAGGCAATGTTGGCTCGAGGCGAGTTCGCGGTGCGGGGTGCAGCGCGTTAAATCAATCTGACGAGAGAAGCGCGCGGCGAAACCCATTTGGCGGCGGATTTCGGCTTCTTCGGGATTGGGTTCAGGAGGCGAGCCGAAGCGCGCGTCCTTGTAGGTGTCCATGTAGATGAAATTCGCTCCGCGCATCAGTGCGCGCCACGGGAGCGTCGGGTCTTCGCGCGACTTCAGCCATTCGATGTGATCGGTGTCGATGATCACCACCTTGCGGCCTTCGACGTCGGGGATATCGTGATGATAGCCGTCCTGTTTTTCGGGCGCGACCCAGTCGGCGTTGCTCGCGAAGAGTTTCTGGTTCGTGACGTGCGCGCCGGTGAGACCGACGAGGTGCTGTTTCGGTTTGGTGCGCTCGTAGGCTTTGATGAAGTCGATCCAGTAGTATTGGAAGTCGACGGCGTTTTTGTGGAGCTCGTTGCCGATTTCCCAGACGAGCCCGTCGATGTCGTTGAGCGTATCGATCATCTTTCGGACGTAGGCTTCCTGAACTTTGAGAACGGCCGGATTGTCGAGCGTGTGGACCTGAAGGCCGGTGCCGCTGCCGTTGGGATCGCCGTCGATGCCGTTGATGTTGTTGGCGCGGTGATAGGGATGGCCGTTGTAGGCTTTGTGCAGGCCGGGTTTGCCGCCGGTTTTATCCAGGCTGAAGCCCTGGAAAAACATCACCGAAACGTAGATGCCGCGTTCGTTGGCGCGGAGGACGCGTTCGCGCAAGCGGGAGAAGTAGGCTTCGTTGAAACGCGTAAGGTCGAACTTCGGTTCGCCATCGAGGGCTTTGCCGGGGCCGGTGCGCTCGTAGAGCGTGGGCGAGTAGCGGACCATGCGCTCGGTGAACTGCATCCACGACGCGTGCTCCCAAACCCAGATGCGCAGGAAGTTGTGATCGTGGCGCGTCATGAAATCGAGCCACTCGTCGTAGTCGAAGTTGGGCGTTTCCGGCAGTTGGCGCTCCTGCACGGTGGCCCAGGTGTGCGAGCCGGTGAGAAAGAGCGGGCGACCGCGGTCGTCGGTGATCCAGCGCGGGTTTTCCGGATGGATGCGAAGCGGTGCGGCACCGGCGGAGGTGGCGAGGGCGAGGCACGCACCGGCGAGCGCGGCGAAGAGGAGGGCGGCGCGAAAGGTCATGGGGCGGGCGTGTAGTTACTTTATGGATGCGTCGATGGAGCGGCCGGAGCGTTCGTAGAGTTTTTTTCGCGCGTTTTTGTCCCAGTTGAGCGTGTAGCGCGCGTAGTCAGCGACCAGCTTGGCCTTGGCGCGTGGCACGACGATCACGCCGTCACCGTCGGCGACGATCACGTCGCCGGGATTGACGAGCACGCCGCCGATGACGACGGGGCGGTTGACGGACTCGAGGTCGTTGCGGCCGGCGCGAATGCCGCGGGCGGGCTGGCGGTAGTAGAGCGGAACTTCCTGCGCGATGATTTCATCGGTGTCGCGCGCCCCGCCACTGGTGACGACGCCCACGCAACCGGCGAGCTGCCAGGCCATGATGTTGTTGGAGCCGATTGAACCGACGTCGGCGCCGGGGGCGTCTTCGATCATCAACACGGAACCGGGGCGGAGGACTTTTTGGAAAGCTTCGGAGGAGCGGTTCCGATACCAGCTGACCATCCACTGGTTGAACTGTTGTGCGGCTCCTTCGGGCGCGGGCGGCTGCTGGGTCGGAACGTAGCGGGCCGTGACGGCGATGCCGACGACGCGGTGCTTGAACTCTTTGGTGTCGCGCCAGAGTGGAGCGATGGCGGGATCGACGAGACCGACGTTTTTCAAGCCGGCGACATCCATGCCGTCGCTGACATCAGAGACGCGGAGGTCGGCGAATGCAGCGAGGAGTTCTTGATCTTCTTCGGGCGAGTAGACGGAGGTCTCGATCAACGTGCGGCCGGCGCGCAGGGTTTCGGGATCGGGTTCGCTCGAATAAGCGACATGAGTCGCGAAGGTTGCGGCACAAAGGAAACGGATCGCAGAGAAGAACGAAAAAGAGGGGGCTTTCATCGCGGGGAAAGAAAGCTCCTCGAACAGAGATGACCATCGACCGGATGTTCATGGGGTTGAACGGCACCGGCACCGCTTGTGCGCGCAATACGGCGGTAGAGTGCTGTTCTCAAAACCGGCGCCCACGAGCACAACTCTACAGTCCGGAGCAGGCGCTGGGTTTCCGCTGCTTTTTTCGGAAATTTAAGGGTGGAAATTGGCGCCCCCACGGGGAATCGAACCCCGCTTTGAAGATTGAGAATCTCCTGTCCTAACCGATAGACGATGGGGGCGGCGCTGGGAGGGGAGACGGTTTCCATTTCGGAGCGGGCGTCAAGCGCGGGGTTTCGGCAGGCTGTGAGCCGCTGCTCGGTTTGTGGGCAAAGCGTTGACAGTGGAGCGGGTCTGGTCGGTTTTCAGGCGCAGAGCGCGTATGGCCGATTTTCCCAACTACTTCGATGCAGTGCCTTCGGCGCAGAACGCGCTGGATTTGTTCAAAGGCGAATGGTCGTGCCGTTTGCCGGACGAGACGGGACTCGTGGCGAGCACGGGGCCGGTGCGGGCGTTTGAGGATTATCGCATCGAATGGTTTTCGCGCGCGATCGGCGGTTTTGCCGGGAAACGCGTGTTGGAGTTAGGCCCGCTCGAGGCGGCGCACACGTATATGGTGGAGCGGGCAGGCGCGACGGAGGTGGTGTCGATCGAAGCCAACTCGCGCGCGTATCTGAAGTGTCTCGTGATCAAGGAAGTCTTCGGACTGCATCGCGCGAAGTTCGAGCTGGGCGATTTCGTTCCCTATCTAAGCAACACGAAGGCGAGCTTCGACATCGCGATCGCGAGCGGCGTGTTGTATCACCAGAAGAACCCCGTCGAACTGCTGTCGTTGCTCGCGCAACACTGCGACACGCTGCTGATCTGGACGCATTTCTTCGATCGAGCAGCGATCGAAGCTAAACCGGAGGTCGCGAGGTATTTCGATCCGGAGCCGGCGGTCGCGACGGTGGCGGGCTATCGTCATTCGCTCTATCGGAAGCGTTATGGCGAGGCGCTGGAGTGGAAGGGATTTTGCGGCGGAGGCGCGATCGATTCGTGCTGGTTGCCGAAGAGCGACATCGTGGGTGCGGTGGAGCACTTCGGATTTCGCGTCGTGGATCTGCTGGAGGAGACGAACGCGAATGGACCGGCGATGTTGCTGGCGGCGCAGCGGAAGTAGGGCGGAAAGTGCCTTACTGCAGATTTTGAACGATCGACAGGATCGGCAGGAAGAGCGCGATCACGATCGTGCCGACGAGGAGCGCGAGGATGACGATCATCAATGGCTCGAGCAGCGACGTGAGACTCGCGACGGAGTTGTCGACCTCCTCGTCGTAGACGTCGGCGATGCGTCCGAGCATCTCGGAAAGTGAGCCGGTTTCTTCGCCGACCTCGATCATGCTGGCGACCATCGGTGGAAAGATGCGCGAGGCAGCGAGCGGGGCGGCGACGTTGTCGCCTTGTTGCACGCGGGTGCGAACGATGTCGATCGCAGCGGTGACGTGAACGTTGCCGCTTGTTTTGCCGGTGATCGTGAGCGCCTGCAGGATGGGAACACCGCTGGAGAGCAATGTGCCCAACGTTCGAGCGAAGCGGGCGATGGCGGCTTTGAGAAAAAGGGTGCCGACGAGCGGGGCGCGAATCGCGAGCCAGTCGAGCGCGCGTTGTCCGGGCGGCGTGCGTTTGAGAAGAGCGAAGATCACGCCGCCAGCGATGAGGAGCGCGGCGGAGAGCAGCGCGTGTTCGGAAACGAAGCGGCTGGCGCCAAGCACCGCCTGAGTGAGCGCGGGCAGCGGCTGGCCTTTTAGCATGCTGGCGAAGATCTCTTCGAACTTCGGCACGACGAACACCATCAACGCGGCGACGATTCCGACGGCGAGCGTGATGACGATGATCGGATAGGTCATCGCGGCCTTCACCTTGCCTTTGATGCGTTCGGCCTTTTCGCGGAAAAGTGCGACGCGCTCCAAAACGATCTCGAGCACTCCGCCGGCTTCACCGGCCTTGGCCATGTTGAGAAAGAGGCGATCGAAGGCTTTCGGGTGTCGTGCGAGTCCGTCCGAGAAACTGCCGCCGGTGCGGATGGTTTCGGCGACGTCGTCGATGATGGCGCGGAAAGCGGCGTTCTTTTCCTGCCGGCTTAGCACCTCGAGCGCGCGGACGAGTGGCATGCGCGCTTTCACCAACGTGGCGAGCTGCCGGGTAAACACGGTCAACGCTTTCGTGCTCACGGGTGAGCCGAGCGTGGTCGTGGAGATCCGCTGACGAATCGACGGACGTGAAGCGGAGGGAACGCGATCCGCGGCGGTGGCGATGGCGATGGGCGCGAGGCCGCGCGCTTTTAGGGAAGCGGACGCTTCTTCCGGCGAGTTGGACTCCATCGTGCCTTCGCGTTCGCGGCCGCTCTTCGCTTCGATCGCGGTATAGGCAAACGTTGGCATGAGAGAAGAAGCGCGGCTGGGGATCAGGTGTGCCTCAACACCTCTTCCAGCGAGGTTTCGCCGGCGGAGGCCGCGGCGAGGGCGCTGGTGCGGAGCGTGAGCATGCCGTTGGCGATGGCTTTCGTGCGCACGGTGAGCGAGGGAGCCTGGGCGAGGATGAGCTCACGGATTTCGTCGGTGATCGGGAGCCATTCGAAGATCCCGAGGCGTCCGCGATAGCCGGTTTGCGCACAGGCGTCGCAGCCGCGTCCATGGAAGAATCGATGCAAGTCGGACGATTCGCGCGCGAGCCCGATCTGCATGAGCAACTCGACGGGCGGCGTGTAGTGTTCGCGGCAGGACGGGCAGATGCGGCGCACGAGGCGCTGGGCGAGCACGGCTTCGAGGGTCGAGGCGATGAGAAACGGCTCGACGCCCATGTCGATGAGGCGGGTGACGGCGCCGGCGGCGTCGTTGGTGTGAAGCGTGGAGAGGACGAGATGCCCGGTGAGCGAGGCTTGGATCGCGACCTGAGCGGTGTCGAGGTCGCGCACCTCGCCGACCATGATCACGTCGGGATCTTGGCGCAGGAAGGAACGAAGAGCGGAAGCAAAGGTGAGGCCGACGGGTGGGTTCACGGGCACCTGAATGATGCCGTCGAGCTCGTATTCCACCGGATCTTCGGCGGTGAGCAGCTTTGAATCGGGCGTATTGATTGAACGGAGACCGCTGTAGAGCGTGGTGGTCTTGCCGGAGCCGGTGGGGCCGGTGACGACGAAGATGCCATTGGGCCGGCGCAGGGTGGCGGTGACGCCGGCGAGGACCTCGGGCGGCATTCCGAGCTGGGCCAGATCGAGTTGAACGGCGGATTGATCCAGGACGCGGAGCACCACGCTTTCGCCGAACTGTGTGGGAAGCGTGGATACGCGGAGATCGACGGTGCGACCGGCGAGAGTGACCTTGATGCGGCCGTCTTGCGGCAGGCGGCGTTCGGCGATGTTGAGGTGGGCGAGGACTTTGATGCGCGATGTGATCGGAAGGGCGAAGGCCTTGGGCGGCGGAGTGATTTCGTAAAGCGCACCGTCGATGCGGTAACGGATTTTGAGTTCGTTTTCGAAAGGCTCGAAGTGGACGTCGCTGGCGTGATCGCAGACCGCGCGGGCGAGGACGAGGTTCACGAAACGAACGATGGGTGTTTGGCCGGCGAGCGCTTCGAGATCGTGGGCCGAGAGATCGCGATCGGACGTTTCGGGAAGCGTCGCCGCGCCGAATTCACGCAGCACATCATCGAGCGAGGATTCGTCCTCGCCGTAGTAGCGGCGCACGAGGGCTTGCACTTCGGCAGGATCGCCGACGACGACGCGGACATCGCGGCCGGTGGCGAAGGTGAGATCGTCGATGGTCTGGCTGTTGAACGGATCGACGGTGAGCACATCGAGCCCGCGGGAATCGTGTCGCACGGGGATCGCGCCGTAGTCACGTGCGAGCGAGGCGGGCAGCGACGCGACGCAATCGGGTGCGATCGCAGAGGGAGGCTCGCCGAGGTAGTCGCAGTGAAGCGAAGCGGCGATGGCGCGCAGCAAGGCCTCTTTCTGGAGCAAACCGGAATCGAGGAGGACGCCGGCGATGGGGCGGCCGGAGGAGAGATGTTCCTCGCGCGCGGCCTCCAGAAGCGCGGGGTCCACGAGAGTTCGATCGCGCACCAGTTCGTAGATGGCCTGATTGTGGCTCTCGAACATGGTGGCGAGCGGCGAGGGCGATCAGAGCTCCTTCAGCTTCACTCCCATCGCGAGAAGCTTCTCGCGCATGAGCGTGGGATCCTGGGCTTTTTCGACGGCTTCGTCGGGCGTGATGAGTTCGCGGTTCACGAGGCTCATCAGGTGAGTATCCATCGTGATCATACCGAGATTCGCGCCGGTTTGAATGTCGGACGGGATCCGGAAGGTTTTGTTTTCGCGGATCAGCGAGGCGATCGACGTCGTGGTGACCATGATCTCGTAGCCGGCGATGCGGCCCCCGCCGACTTTTTTGCAGAGCACCTGGGAAATGACGGCTTGGACGGAGGACGCGAGTTGCGTGCGAATCATGTCCTTCATGTTGGCCGGAAAGGCGTCGACGATGCGGTCGATGGTTTTCGCGGCGCTGTTGGTGTGGAGCGTGCCGAAGACCAAGTGGCCGGTTTCGGCGGCGCTGATGGCGGCTTCGATGGTTTCGAGGTCGCGCATTTCACCGACGAGAATGATATCGGGATCCTGGCGAAGGGCGCGGCGAATGGCTTCGGCGAAGCTGGGGACGTCGGAGCCGATTTCGCGCTGGGTGACGACGCAGCGCTTGTGGTTGTGGTAATACTCGATCGGGTCCTCGATCGTGATGATGTGACCGTCGCGGTTCTCGTTGATATAGTTGATCATCGACGCGAGCGTCGTGGACTTCCCGGAGCCGGTCGGACCGGTCACGAGGATGAGGCCGCGCGGACGGTAGAGGAGTTCGCGGATCTTATCGGGCAGGCCGATATCGCGCAGACCGAACATTTTGTAGGGAATCTGGCGCAGCACCAAACCGTAGTTGCTCTTGGCCTTGAGGACGGAGACGCGGAAGCGGGCTTTTTCGCCGAACGCGAAGCCGAAGTCGGAGCCGCCGTTTAGCTTCACGTTGCTGATATGGCTGTCGGGCGTGATCGACAGCATGAGTTTCTCGGTGTCGGCGGGCGTGAGATTCGGGCCTTCGATCGGCGTCATGCTGCCGCTGAGACGAAGCGTTGGTGGCTGGCCCACCTGGAGGTGAAGGTCGGAGGCGTTTTGCTCGACGACGAGATCGAGCAGTTCGTTCATTTCGTAACTCATGGCTGGAAAGAGTGGGGGCGTTCCGTGTCGAGCAGACGTGCGATCAGGGGAAACGTCCTAGCTGGCGTCACGGGTCGTGATCGAGACGACTTCTTCAAGGGTGGTCAAACCAGCGCTGGCCTTGCGCAGGCCGTCTTCGCGCATGGTTCGCATCCCGCGCGAACGAGCGTGGGCTCGCAAACGCGCGCTGCTGGCGCCGGCGTGGATCAGGCGCTGGAGATCGTCATCCATTTCGAGAATTTCGAAAATGCCGGTCCGTCCGCGATAACCGGTGCCATTGCACGCGGGACAACCGGTGCCGCGCGCGAAGGTGGCGGTGGCGATTTGTCCGGCGGTGAGCGAAAAACCGGCGAGTTCTCGGGCGCTGGGCTGGTGAGGGACGCGACACTTTTCACAGATTTTTCGGACCAGCCGCTGAGCCAGCGCGGCGCGCAGAGACGTGGCGACCAGGAACGGGCGCACGCCGAGATCGATGAGGCGCGTGATGGCGCCGGGGGCGTCGTTGGTGTGCAAGGTGGAGAACACCATGTGGCCGGTGAGGGACGCGTTGATCGCAATCTCGGCGGTTTCGCGGTCGCGGATTTCGCCGACCATGATGACATTGGGTGCCTGGCGAAGCATGGCGCGGAGAGCGGAGGCGAAGGTCATGCCGATCTCGGGGCGGACGGGCACCTGGTTGATGCCGGCGAACTGATATTCGATGGGATCTTCGACGGTGATGATTTTGCGATCGGTGCGGTTGAGATGGTGGAGGCCGCTGTAGAGCGTCGTGGTTTTGCCGGAGCCGGTGGGACCGGTGACGAGAATCATGCGGTCGGGGTGGGCGATGAGACGTTGGAAGGTCGCGTGATCGTCGGGCGCGAATCCGAGATCGGGCAGGCCGAGTTGCAGGGATTGCTGATCGAGGATGCGCATCACGATGCTCTCGCCGTGGGCGGTCGGGAGAGAGGAGACGCGCAAGTCCAGCGCGCGGCCGCCGACGTGGGCGCGGATGCGTCCGTCCTGCGGGATGCGTTTCTCGGCGATGGAAATGTTGGCCATGATCTTGAGGCGGGAGATCACGGCGAGTTGGAGGCGCTTGGGCGCGTTCTCGGCTTCGATGAGTGCGCCGTCGATTCGGTAGCGAACACGGAAGCGGCGGGCGAGCGGTTCGAGGTGGATATCGGAGGCGCGTCGCTGGACGGCGGCGGCGATGATCGATTGGACGAGTTGGATGACGGGCGCGTCGTTGTCGGTGTCAGGCGGGGTGGATTCAGCGGTCGCAGCGGTGGCGACGGAGTTTCGCAGAGAAGAAGCGGGGTCGGTGAGTGCCGCGTTCTTGACGGAAAGCGTCGGGGTGTCGTGGTCGCGCGCGGCGGAAGGATCGATGCCGTAGGCGCGGTCGAGGGCTTGGGAGATGGCGGCCGGAGTGGCGGCCAGCGGGATGATCTCTTTGCCGGTGACATGCGCGAAGGTGTCGAGCGCATTGGTATCGAGAGGATCGGCGAGGGCGATGCGCAGGCGCGTATGTTCGATGGAGAGCGGGAGGGCGCGATGACGACGCGCGAGGGTGGGTGGAAGCAACGCCAGTGCGGCGGCGTTGGGTTGGACGAGCGCGAGATCGACGACCTCGACGCCGGCGGCGGTGGCGAGGAGTTGCGCGATCGTCGGTTGATCGATGGCGCCTTGGGACTCGAGGATGTCCAGGAGGCGTTGGGGCGACTGGGAGGAATTCGCGTGCCGGGCGGCGACCGCGCGCGCGGTGGCGAGTTGGTCTGCGGTCAACGCGCCGGCGTGAAGGGCGAGTTGAAGCACGAATTCGTCGGCTGAAGTGGACACGGAAGCGACGCGCGGAGTATCCGCGGCGCTGTGATGCATTCAACTAACAATTGAGGTGATGCGTGTCAGCAGGTGTGGCGCAGATAGGGAGAACCACGAAGGGAAACGAAGGGACACGAATCGAGGAAAGTGTCATACATAATATGACACTTTCGCGACGGGTTTTGCGGTGTGCGGTCGCGGGTGGAAGATGCGGCTAAGGGGGCGCGTGCGCGGAGGTGCGGCGTGAGGCATCTGTGACGAGCGAAGGTCCAACTGGATTCTTCGCTGCGCTCAGAATGGCAAGAAGGCTTGGAGCTTCGCCACGCTCTGAATGACCGGAGCGCCTCGACTGCGAGGCGAGCGGGTCTTCGAGGGCTATGTGCGGCTGAGGCCGAGGAGGAATTCGGCGTTCGATTTGGTCTTTTTGAGACGCGTGATGAGCATCTCCATCGACTCGATCGGGCCGAGGCCCTGCATGGCGCGGCGGAGGCCGTAGATGCGCTGCAGTTCTTCGGGGTGATAGATGAGTTCCTCTTTGCGGGTGCCGGAGCGGTCGATGTTGATCGCCGGGAAAATGCGGCGTTCGACAAGACCGCGGTCGAGGTGGAGCTCGCAGTTACCGGTGCCCTTGAACTCTTCGAAGATGATTTCGTCCATGCGGCTGCCGGTGTCGATCAGCGCGCTGGCGATGATCGTGAGACTGCCGCCGCCCTCGATGTTGCGGGCGGAACCGAAGAAACGTTTCGGCTTTTGGAGTGCGTTGGATTCGAGACCGCCGGACATTGTTTTGCCGCCGGTCGTGAGCGCGTTGTAGGCGCGGGCGAGGCGGGTGATGGAATCGAGGAGGATGACGACGTGCTCGCCGAGTTCGACGCGGCGGCGGGCGTTTTCGATCACCATCTCGGCGCAGTGCACGTGGCTTTCGGGCGTTTCGTCGAACGTCGAGGAAACGACCTCGCCCTTCGTGTGACGGCGGAAGTCGGTGACTTCTTCCGGACGCTCGTCGATGAGCAGAAGAATGAGTTTGGCGTGCGGGCTGTTGGCCGTGATCGAGTTGGCGATGTTCTGCAGGAGAACGGTTTTGCCGGTGCGCGGTGGAGCGACGATCAGGGCGCGCTGGCCGAAGCCGATCGGGGTGAGGATGTCGACGGCGCGCATCGACACGTCCTTCTGCGTTTCCTCGGATTCGAGGAGGATGCGTTGCAGCGGGTAGTAAGGGACGAGTTCCTCGAACGGCGTGATCTTGGAGATCTCGGCCGGCGGCATGCCCATGACGGATTCGATGCGCAACACCGCGGGGCAGCGTTCGCCGGGCTGGGGTGCTTGCACGGCGGCTTCGACGCGATGGCCGCGTTTCAGGCCGTAGAGCCGGACGAGGCTGTCGGGCAGGTAGGGATCTTCCGGATACAGCCGATAGTTGACGTGTTCGTGGACGATGAACGCGCCGCGATCGGTGACGTCGATGTAGCCGCGGTCCTTGATCGGGGTCTTGCGTTCGGCCGCGAGGGAAAGAATGGCCGTGAGCAGCTGCTTCTTGTTGGGCGCGCCGTCGACGGAGACGCCGAGTTCGCGCGCGAAAGCGCTCAGTTCGCCCAGGGATTTCGCGTAGATTTCGTCGAGGAAGATCGGCGTGCCGCCGCCGGACGAGATTTCGTCGGCGGTTTTTTCGAGCGCGGCGAGATCTTCGAAACGCGCGGGATTGGGCAACTCGCCGAACACCGGCGCGGTGCTCGGAGGAGGAGGTTGTTGGGGATGCTGCTCGCGAGGTCCGCCGCCTCCACTTCCCTGCCAGTGTCCGCCACCGCCGCCGCCGTGGCGACCGCGTTTGCGTTTATTGCGTTTCCAAAAATCGCGACCACCTCGGTCGCCTCCGCGGTCGCCACGATCGCCGCCACGATCACCACGATCGCCGCCGCGTTCGCCCCGATCTTCGCCCCGGCCTCCACGATCTTCGCCGCGGTCACCGCCGCGCTCCTGCCATTCTGGCTGGGCTTGCGGGCGGGGTTGGGCGGACTCGTCGGTTTGCGCCGGGGAAGGAGATTGCTCGGCGCTTGGCGGCGCATCGCTGCGCGATTCCTCGCGGGCTTCGGGCGCGCGCTCTTCTGGATGTTGTTCGGCGGCCGGTTCGGGCTCACGTCGACGCGTCTCGCGAGGCGGCTCGGGTTCGGCGCGCGGGGGGGGCGGTGGTTCGGGGGGAGCGGAGGGCTCCGGCGCGGGAGCGAGCTCCATTTGTGCGGCGGCGGGCGAGGCTTCGGCGGGGGCTGCCTTGGAGCGACTGGAGCGGCCGCGAGTCAGGCGCGACGTCGTTTTACGCCGGGTCGGTTTCTTTTTTTCGGTGGCTTCTGCACCGTCGCTGGGGTTGGCGTTTTCGTCGTCGTTTTTCGAAGGCATATCGATCGTAACAAGTTTAGGTCCCCCGGGCTGGGGGAAAAGGGGAAGAACCGTGCCCGATTTCTTAGCGGGTCACCGGCAGCTTCGTGATGAGCCGGTCGATCTGCGCTTCGAGAAACTCGGGCGAGCCGTCGTTCCAGAGAACGAAATCGGCCGATTCAATTTTGTGCGCCAGTGGCAGTTGCTTGGAAATTCGTTGCTCGGCGAGCGCGCGTGGGAGGCCGCGCTGCTCCAGTCGGGCGAGTTGCTGGGCGGCAGAAGAGGCAACGCACACAGTGAAATCAAACCAATTTTCCAAAGCTTTTTCGAAAAGCAGCGGCACCTCCACGATCCAGTCGGCGTTGGGTTCCGCGGTGAACGCCGACCGCCACAATCCGAACAGCGGCGGATGCGTAAGTTCCTCCAGCCACTGCCGCTCTGAGTCATGGGGAAACACCCGCGCGGCGAGGGCGGCGCGATCGACGGAGCCGTCGGTGTGAAACACGGCGGAGCCATGGCGTTCGCGCAGGGCGGCGGTGACGGACGGCGAGGGCAGGATTTGCTCGCGGATGAGCGCGTCGGAATCGAGCAATCGAAAGCCTCGTCGGACGAATAACGCCGCCGCTGTGGTCTTACCGCATCCGATCCCGCCCGTGAGGCCCAGTGTCATGTGTGGTCGGCGGGGAGGTTTCGACTTGCTCGCGCATTTCGCAAATCCTTAATGGGTTCGCCTCGCCCGGCTCCCCTCCGGCGGGCCTTCCACTTCAACCTTCATGCTTCCGCGCGTCGATACGAAGAGCGCCCCGGCCGTCGCTGCTTGGGTTCAGTCGAGGTTTGCGGATCTTTATCCCGACGAAAAAGCGTCCTGGCTGCCACGGCTCTTTCGTGAAGTGGCGGATTTGTTCGAGGGACGTCATCCCGATTATCAGTCGGTCGATCTGCGGTATCACGATCTCGAGCACACGCTGCAAGCGACGGTGTGTCTGACGGAGTTGCTGGCGGGCAGAGACAAAGGTGGCGCGACGCCGCGGCTGAGTGCGCGGCAGTTCCAGTTCGCGATTGCGGCGGCCATGTTGCATGACGCGGGTTATCTGAAGTTGCGGCACGACGTGAAGGGCACGGGGGCGAAGTATACGTTTTGCCACGTGCTGCGAAGCTGTGCGTTTGCGGCTTCGTATCTGCCGAGTTTGGGGGCGACCGAGTCGGAGATTGCGGGCGTGTTGGGTGCGATCAGTTGCACGGGGCCGGCGAAGCAGATCAATCGGTTGCAGTTCGAGAATCCGCTTCAGCGTTTCGTTGGGTGTGCCCTGGCGACGGCGGACTATCTCGCGCAAATGGCGGCGGCGGATTATCCGGACGAGTTGGAGATCCTGTATGCGGAATTTTGCGAGTCGGACGACTATGCGAACGTGCCGCGAGAGCGGCGGACGTTCAAGTCGGCCGGGGATCTGATCGCGCGCACGCCGGCGTTCTGGCGGAAGGTCGTGCGACCCAAGCTGCAGGACGACTACGAGGGCGCGTATTTGTTTCTCCAGGACGGGGAGACCGGGACGAATGCTTATGTCGCGGCGGTGGAGCGGAACATCGCGATCATCGAAAGCCGGTCCGCGCGGTGGGCGGCGGCGAGCTGATTCGCGCGCCCGGACGACTCATGCTCGCCACGATTGTATCCGCCTCTTTGCAAGGAATTGACGCTGAGCTTGTGCATGTGGAGGTGAATGCGGGCGAGGCGGGAGATCCGAAATTGATTCTGGTTGGCCTGCCGGACGCGGCGGTGAAGGAGTCGGATGACCGGGTGTTTTCCGCGTTGAGCAACAGCGGTTTCAAACCGCCGCGGACGCGCACGACGATCAATCTCGCGCCGGGACATTTGCGGAAGGAGGGGCCGTTTTATGATTTGCCGATCGCGCTCGGTATTCTGGCGGCGACGCACCAGGTGCATGCGGAGTCGATGGGCGAGTGGATGATTGCGGGGGAGCTGAGTTTGTCGGGGGCGACGCGTCCGGTGCGAGGCGCGCTGGCGATGGCGCGGCTCGCGCGCAAGCTCGGGAAACGTGGTTTGCTGCTGCCGGAAGTATCGGCGGAGGAAGCGGCGTGCGTGGAAGGTGTTGAAGTCATCCGCGTCGATTCGCTCGACGCGGCGGTGCGATTTCTGACGGGTGAAAAAGCGATCCAGCCGTTGCCGGCGCGGCATATTCCGGCGCGGACGTTACTGCCTGAAGGCGCGGCGGATTTTTTGGAGATCAAAGGTCAGCATGCGTTGCGTCGGGCGGTGGAAGTGGCGGTCGCGGGTTCGCATAATTTACTGATGATTGGTCCGCCGGGGGCGGGAAAATCGATGGTGGCGAAACGCGTGCCGTCGATCATGCCGGCGCCGGTGCTCGAGGAGCAGTTGGAGATTGTGAGCATACATTCGGCGGCGGGGCGGACCTTGTGCGGCGAACTGGCGTGGGGCTCGCGGCCGTTTCGGAGTCCGCACCACACGATTTCGGATGTCGGTTTGTTGGGCGGCGGTTCGATCCCGGGGCCGGGGGAAATCTCGCTTGCGCACAATGGCGTGCTGTTTCTCGACGAGTTGCCGGAGTTCAAACGGTCGGCGTTGGAAGTGTTGCGTCAGCCGATCGAGGACGGAGAGGTGACGATTTCGCGGAGCGCGGGGAAGGTGACGCTGCCGTGCGCGTTCATGCTGGTGGCGGCGATGAATCCGTGTCCGTGCGGGTATTTGGGCGATACGAAGCATGAGTGCCGTTGTTCGCCGACGCAGATTCAGCGGTATCGTTCGCGGATCAGCGGGCCGTTGTTGGATCGCATCGATATTCACATCGAGGCGCCGGCGCTTTCGTTGACGGAGTTGCGGTCGGAGAAACCGGGGGAGACATCGGCGGCGATTCGCACGCGGGTCGAAGCGGCGCGGGAGCGGCAGCGCGCGCGTTTCTCGGCGACGCGCACGACGGCGAATGCGCGGATGACGCAGGCGCAGATCCGGAAGCATTGTGCGATCGATGCGTCGCTCGGCGATTTGCTGCAGCATGCGATGGAGCAGCTGAGTTTGTCGGCGCGCGCGTATGATCGGATTTTGAAAGTTGCGCGGACGATTGCCGATTTGGCGGGCTCCGAGCGGATCGAATCGCCGCACCTGCTCGAAGCGATTCAGTATCGGAGCCTCGATCGCGCGCAGTTTTATTGAAGCGGCAAGGAAAGCGGAGTCGGCGCGAGCGCGCGGGCGGAGAGTTTTTTGACGAGCACGGGGGAGCTGAGACCGGGCAGGCGTTCGGAGAACTCGACGTCGTCGCCGGCCTGGCGGAGCGCGCGTTGCACCATGCCCATGCGGGCATCGAGATTGTCGATCATCGAAACGAAGACGGCTTCGGGTGTGGCGGCGTAAACGGCGGCGCCCCATTCGGGTTCGCCCTGGTGGGAGAGGATGATGTGTTCGAGACGCTCGAGCAGTTCGGGATCGAGCTTCGATTTCATCGCGGCCTTGCGGGCGAGTTGGTAGCCGAGGACAACGTGACCTTGAAGGATGCCGCGGCGGCTGCGTTTGGTGGCGAGGGTGCCCTCGTATTCGATGGTTTTGCCTGTATCGTGAAGAAGGATACCGGCCATCGCGAGGTCCGCATCGACCTCGGGGTAGAGCGGAAGGAGAGCCTTGCAGGCGCGGGCCATGTGCAGCGTGTGCTCGAGGAGGCCGTGACGGTAAGCGTGGTGCATCGCGACGGCGGCGGGCGACCAGCGGAAGGTTTCGCCGATGTCATCGAACACGGCGCGGACGGTGGCGCGAAGGTCGGGATGAACGATGGATTCGATGAAGGTGTTGAACTCGGTCCACATCGCGTCGGCGTTTTCCGGCGCGGTTTCGATGAGGTTGTCGAGCAGGCCGGGCGCGCTGAGTTCGGACTCGGAGAGGACGGAGATCTTGGCGAGTTTGGGCGAGAGGCGTCCTTGGTAGAAATCGACTTTGCCCTCGACGCGAATGACGGCGCCCTCGCCGGCGTTGCGGAGCGTTTCGAAAACGGGGCTGTCACTGAAGACGGTGCAGTTGCACGAGCCGCTGCGGTCGCCGAGTTCGACGCTGATGAACGGGTTGCCGTTGGAGGCGGTTTTGGCGATGAGCTTTTTGACGACGAGAAGACTGGTGAAAGCGCGGCCGCTCCCGGCGCCTTCGAAGGCTTTGAGTTCACGGATGCAGGAGAGCGGGAATTCGTCGGACATGGGGGAGGTTTGGCGGACGCGTTGGGGAGCGACAAGCTTCGGCTCTGCGTCGGAGCACGAAGGCGGAAGTGTCATACATAATACGACACTTTGCTGAGGGCTTCAGGGGAGGGCGTGTTGCTTTACGAGTTGGGTGAACGGGCGGAAGAACGGGTGGTGGACGTCGCGGAGGAGGGAGTAGAAGACGGTTTCGCTGGGGAGGACGTGGGCGCCGGCGCGGATGAGAGCGTCGAGGCAGGTGCGGGCGTCGTCGGGACGGCGCCCGCCGAGGCAGTCGGAGAGAAGCGTGACCTCGAGACCGGCGGCGCGGGCGTCGAGTGTGGTTTGATAAACGCAGACCGGAGTTTCGAGGCCGCAGAGAAGGAGGTGTTCGGTTTGGCGGGATTCGATGGCGGCGCGGATCGAATCGTCGGCGAACGCAGAGAAAGTGTTTTTAGGAAACGTGACCGGTGAGGGAAGAAGCGAGAGAAGTTCGGGGGCGGTGGGGCCGAGCTTTTCGGGGACCTGTTCGGTGAAGAGGATGTTGATGCCGAGACCGGAGGCGGCTTGGAGAGCGAAGGCGCAACGACGTTGGAGCGCCTCGGGGGACCGCATCGCTTTTAGGAAGACGGGCTGGAGATCGAGGCAGAGGAGGAGGAGATTGCAAGGAGCGGGCATGAGTGGGGCTCAGCCTTCGAAGTAGGTTTCGCGGGCTTTGACTTGGACAATTTTTTTGTCGGGAAGGATGCAGGCGGTGAGGCGGCCGCCCATGGCGCAGGCGGTGTCGATGCCGAGCGACCATTTCAGGCGGTGGATCTTGGGGCGGGAGGTGTGACCGTAGACGACGAAGGGCGGGCCTTTCCAGAGAGACGACCAGTGTGGGCAGTGCGGAGCTTCGGAGCGTTTGCGCGGATTGCCGTCTTTATCGATATTTTGGATACGCGTGACGACGCGGGCGGGCTGGTCGCGCCAGGGCTCGTGGGGGAGGAAGCCGCCGTGGACGAGGACGATGTTGTGTTCGCGATCGTGATACGTGAGCGGCATGGCGTTCAGGTAGGCCCAGTCGCGGCGGGTGAGTTGGTTGAGCGTGTCGTAGTCGTTTTTCTTGAGATGGGTGGGGTCGCCGGTTTTGCGGTAGTTGAGCAGCCGGAGCTCGTGGTTGCCGAGAAGCGAGAGGTGCGCGTGTTGGCGAGCGAGGGCGATGACTTTGGAGCTGTCGGGGCCGCGGTTGACGAGGTCGCCCAACAGGATGACGCGGTCGTGGCGATCGAGTTGGAGTTTCTCGAGCAAGTCTTCGAATTCGCGATGGCAACCGTGGATATCGCCGATGGCGATGAGGCGTCCTCTCATCGGGTGGGATTTTGACTAGCGTTCGATTTTTGGCGGGATAAACACAAGGCGCAATGGAACTGACGCTGCATTCTTTGGGGAAGATTTGCCGGGTGACCGGTCGCGAGTTTGTGGAAGGCGAGCGGGTGATGTCTTTCCTGGTGCGCGAAGCGAGCGGCGAGGTGGCGCGGCACGACGTGCTGGTGACGGAGATGGAGCGTTATGAGCGGCCGGCGTTTGTGTTTTGCTCGTGGGCGCTGGCTTACAAGGCGAAGCGGACGGAGGAGAATCCGGATCGCGCGATGAAGCTGACGGCGGAGAATTTGTTCGTGACGCTGGCGGATCCTCTCGCGGAGCCCAACGATGAGAACACGCCGCTGCTGCAGTTTCTGGCGTTGATGCTCGAGCGGAAGAAGGTGTTGAAACCGCGGGGGCTGAATGCGGACAAGACGAAGCAGGTGTATGAACATGCGAAGACGCGGCTGACGTATGAAGTGCCGGCGGGCGTGTTGGATGAGGCGTTCTTCGTGAAGATTCAGGGGCAGCTGGATTTGCTGGTGGGCGGGCCGAAGAAGAAGGCGGCGGAGGTGAAGGGTGAGGCGCAGGCGTCGGCGCGGACGAATGCGGAAGCGGCAACGCCGGAGCCGACGAAGGATGAAGAAACGAAGCCGGAGGGAGAGAAAGTCCAGCCGCAGGCGGAGGAAGCGGTGGAGAAGCAGGAAGGGGCGAGCTGAGGCGGCACGCGACTTAGCCGGCGGCGGCGGCGGGCGGGCTCCCGCGGAGGAGGGCGGCGGCCATGAAGAAGCGTTGGGCGGCGAAGGAAGGCTCGTTGGCGGCGCGCGGGATTGGCGCGTAGGTGCTGTTGGGCTGGAGTTCGCGGGCGTCTTCGTTGTCGCGGAGTTCGGAGGCGAGGATTTCGTCGACGAGGCGTTTCTTGAATTCGGGATCGTCGATCGGAAAGAGCGCTTCGACGCGGCGGAAGAAGTTGCGCGACATCCAGTCGGCGCTGCCGCAGTAGATGAGCGGATCGCCGGCGTTTTCGAAATAGTAGATGCGGGCGTGCTCGAGGAAGCGGCCGACGATGCTGCGCAGGCGGATGTTGTCGCTGAGGCCTTTTACGCCGGGAACGAGGCAGCAGGTGGCGCGAACGATGAGGTCGATCTTCACGCCGGCTTGCGAGGCGGCGTAGAGGTTGTCGATGGTAACCTGGTCGACGAGCTTGTTCATCTTGGCGATGATGCGCGCGGGTTTGCCGGCAGCGGCATTGGCGGCCTCGCGAGCGATGAGTTCCTGGATGCGGGCGTGGAGATTGAACGGAGCGACGAGGAGACGTTTGAACTCGGGGGTCCGACCGGCGCCGGTGAGGGTGTTGAAGAGTTGCGCGACTTCCTCGCCGAGCGATTCGCTGGCGGTGAGGAGCGAGATGTCGGTGTAGAGGCGCGCGGTTTTGGGGTTGTAGTTCCCGGTGCCGAGATGGATGTAGCGTTTCATCGCGCCGCCTTCGCGACGGACGACGAGGCAGCATTTGCAGTGGGTCTTGTGGCCGATGAGTCCATAGACGACATGGACGCCGGCTTCCTCCATCTGGCGGGCCCAGTGGATGTTGTTGGCTTCGTCGAAGCGGGCTTTGAGTTCGACCAAGGCGGTCACCTGCTTGCCGTTGGTGGAGGCGTCCATGAGGGCGCGAACGACGGGAGAGTCGCCGCTGGTGCGATAGAGGGTTTGCTTGATGGCAAACACCTCGGGATCGCGAGCGGCTTGGTCGATGAAATCCACGACGGGCGTAAAGGCGTCGTAGGGGTGGTGCAGCAGGATTTCACGCTCGCGGATCGCGTCGAAGATCGAGACGTGAGTTCGCAGGCGGGGGACGTCGGCGGGGGCGAAAGGCGGATACTTGAGGTCGGGGCGATCGATGATGTCGTAGAGACTCATCAGACGCAGGAGATTGATGGGCGAGGGGACACGGAAGGCGAATTCGCGCGGGAGCTGGAGGTGGCCGCAGAGAAGGGTGAAAAGGTCTTCGTCGACGCCCTCTTCGATTTCGAGGCGCACGGTGGCGCCGCGGCGGAGGTTGCGCAGCTCCTCTTCGATTTTTTTCAGGAGATTTTCGACTTCCTCCTCGTCGATGTAGAGGTCGCTGTTGCGGGTAATGCGAAACGCGTGCGCGCCGTGGATGCGGTATCCAGGAAACAGAGACACGGCGTAGAGCTTGATGATTTCACTCAGGAAAATGTAGCGGGCGGGACCGTCGGAGTCGGGGTCGAGTTGGACGATGCGCGGCAGAATCCGCGGCACGGGAAGGATGACGATGGTCTTCTCGGTTTCGGGTGTTTCGGGGTCGTCGAGGGCGAGGAGAACGTTGAGCGTTTTGTTGACGATCTGGGGAAACGGATGGGACTGGTCGACGGCGAGCGGAGTGAGGACGGGCGAGATTTGAGTGTGGAAATAGTTCCGGGCCCAGGCGGCTTCGGCTTCGGTGAGCTGAGTGCCGGTGAGAAAGTGGATGTTTTGTTTCGCGAGCAGTGGCACGAGTTGTTCGTGCCAGCAGCGGTATTGATCGTTGACGAGATCGTTGGCGGCGATGCGGACGCGTTTCAGTTGTTCGCGGGGCGAGAGACCGTCGAGGCTCAGGTCGGCGGCTCCGGCGTCGGCTTGCTGGATGAGGCCGGCGATGCGGATCTCGAAAAACTCGTCGAGGTTGGAACTGACGATGGCGAGAAACTTGACGCGTTCGAGGAGAGGGCTGGCGGAGTTATGCGCTTGTTCGAGAACGCGGCGGTTGAAGTTGAGCCAGCTTTGTTCGCGGTTGGCGTAGAGCGGGCGGTTGTCGGTGGTGGCGGTGTGGGCGATGGCCTTGCCGGCGGTGCCGGCGATGCGGGTCAGCTTTCGAGGGCGTTTCGCGGAAGATTGGGCCATGCGAGGAAGCGATGTTGCTCGAAGCGAAGAGCGGCGAGCGGATTAGCGAGCGTAACGGAAACGTTACACGACGCGGCGGAATCGCAACGCGGGGTGGGCAGCCAGCTCGCGCGGTGAGGGCACCGCGCCTCCACCAGCGAGGTCAGAGGCGGACGGGGACGCCGCGGGAGCCGAGGAAGGTTTTCGCCTGGGAAATCGTGTAGGTGCCGAAGTGGAAGATACTCGCGGCCAGGACGGCGCTGGCGTGACCCTGATCGAGGACGTCGGCGAGGTGGTCGAGCGTGCCGGCACCGCCACTGGCGATCACGGGAACGGTGACGGCGTCGCTCACGGAACGCGTAAGCTCGATATCGTAGCCGTCGCCGGTGCCGTCGCGGTCCATGGAGGTGAGGAGAATTTCGCCGGCGCCGAGTTCGACGGCGCGTTTGGCCCAGGCGACGGCGTCGAGTTCGGTGGGATTGCGTCCGCCGTGGGTGTAAACGCGCCACGATTTGCCGTCGGGTTCGCGCTTGGCGTCGATGGCGACGACGATGCATTGGGCGCCGAAGCGGTTGGAGGCGTCGGCGATCAGCTGGGGATTTTTGATCGCGGCGGTGTTGAGCGAAACTTTGTCCGCGCCGGCTTTGAGCATCGTTTCGATGTCGGTCACGGTGCGCAGGCCCCCGCCCACGGTGAGCGGCATGAAGCATTGCTCGGCGGTCGCGGCGACGACGTCGTGCATGATTTTGCGTTCGTCGCTCGAGGCGGTGATATCGAGGAAGATGAGTTCGTCGGCGCCTTGGGCGTCGTAGGCGCGGGCCGTGGCGACGGGATCGCCGGCGTCGCGGAGTTGTTGGAACTTCACGCCTTTGACGACGCGGCCGGCGTTGACGTCGAGGCAGGGGATGATGCGGCGGGAAAGCATGGAGGAGGTTCCGAGTTCAGGGTTCCGGGTTCCGAGTTGTTGGACTCCGCGATCGGCCCGCGAACTTGCGACCTTTCAAGTCGGATTGTTCCAGGTATCGCATGAAGGCTCCGATACGCCGGCCAGCTTCGTCGGCCAGTTTGTAGGTGTTCTCGAATTCGTTTTCCGCGATGTAGCGTTCATCGAGGGCCGTGTAGAGGTGGTCTTTCACCTCACCGCAAGAGCCCTTCGAAATGGAGAGGAAGCTGACGAACTCACGGTTTCCGTCGCGTTCGAAACCTTCGGCGATGTTGGACGTGACCGACGACGCGGCGCGACGGATCTGTGAAACAAGCGGTAGATCCCGAGAGAATTCCTGTTTGCGGGTTAACCGGTAGACCTGCTGCTTGAGTGTTCGACCTGCCTGCCAGCAATCGAGGTCCTCGAAGCGTCGGATGGTCGCCATGCTGAACTCGAAACCCGGAGCTCCGAAGTCGGAACCGGCTGCTCGACGCTTAGGCGTCGAGCAGGGCTACGTCGGGATCGAAGTTGACGATCAGGCGGTAGACGTGGCCGGGGCGCATGATCAGCGGGTGATCGCGGACGAGATACTGGAGGTAGTGAACCTTGCCGTAATTCGTGCGATACGTCGGATCGGCGCTGACGACTTCGGTCTCGCGCCACGTGCCTTGGAAGTCGTCCTTCGCCACGGTGCAACGGTGGCCTTGCGGGCCGAGCGTGAGCGAACCGGGGAGGCGATACTTCGAGTGCGGGGCGGCGATCGCGAGGACGTAGCGGAATTTATCCAACGTGACCTGCTGCTTCACCGTGTAGGCGAATTCGGCGGAGATCTTGTTGCCGGCGAACGTCCATTGGACCTTTACGCTGCCGAGGTTTTTGATCGTCTCCTCGTTGATGTTGATCAACTCGGGCTGCTCGTAACGGAAGTAGAAGCTGTTGCGCAGGCCGAGCCCGGTGACGCAGTTCTTGCCGTAGAAGGCGGGGAGGGTGACCTGTTCGCCGAAGGTGAGTTCGGGGAGCATGATCGGCGCATAGACATTGTTCGGCCAGTCGAAGACGCCGGGGCAATGCGGGAAGGGGAGCGAGTCCGCGGTGAGGTGGGTGCCGGAGCTGATGAGCGGGATTTGCGCGTGCAGACCGCTTTCGGCATCGCGATAGAGGAAGAGGCCCTGCTCCTTGCGGTTGGATTTGTCGAAGATGACGAAACGGCCGCTGGTGCGAGGTGCTTCGATCTTCGGAATACCGGCGGGCATCGCGACGGTCTTGGCGAGGCGCGACCACTGGCAGAGGTAGCGCGCGGCGTCGAAGTTGGCCATGCGCGTCGTGTGCTTCTCGTAGGCGGTGCGCTCGGTGTCGCGAAGATCGAGGAAGCCGTGTTCCTGATCGAGGTAGGTGCCGTAGAAGAAGAGGAACAGGCGGCGAAGGATGTCGAAATACTTCACCTTCTGATCGTCGGGGATCCAACCGTCGCGCAGACCTTGGAGGATCAAGCTGATCGGGTGCATCTGACCGTAGGCGCCGCCGGCGCGACCGAACGCCCAGCCGAGGCCATCGGCGCGGACGAGGTCGGGCATCATCTTGATGTATTTCTCGGCGTAGGTGCGAAGAGTGGGGAGCTTCCGATCGCGCACGCCGGAGTTGGCGTGGAGCTGGAGGGCGGAGCGGGTGAAGACGAAGAGCCAGACGCCGTAGAGATTGAAGTTGCCGCCGAGGCCGGTGGTGGCGTCGTCGAAGAAGCCGGCGGAGCTGGTTTGGGCGAGGCGATCGACCATGCGCTCGATGAGGCGCGAGGTTTCGTCTTTCTTGGAGAGACCGAAGGAGAAACGCGCGACGGCCTTGGCGATGTTGAAGGCCTGCCAGTGGTTGTCGTAGTCGCTGCGGTGAAGGAGGGCCTTGTCGATGCGCTCCTGGGTTTCGGGGACGAGGCGTTCCCAGACCGGATTGCGTTCCTTCGAAGGGCCGAAGCAGAGGAGACCGAGGGCGGCGTAGGCGAGACCGTTTTCGGTCGCGGGCTCGGTGAACATCTGCGCGGTGATGCAGCGCGCGGCGAGATCGATGAGATCGTGGCCCTTGAGCGTGGTTTCTCCCGTGGCTCGATAGAACTCACCCAAGGCGAAGGCGACGTGGCCCGGCTCGTCGGCGCGGGAGTGTTCGCCAGTTACGGGGGAGAGGGTGCCGTCAGGTTGGATCGAGTCCAGGTTTTGGGCCAGCATTGATCTGGCCATGTCGAGACATTGCTCGGAGAAACTGTGCATGCGGTGAGTTGGCGTGATATCGGAGGACCGGCGTGAAGCGCGGGAAGCGGATGAATCTCAGGAGAATCAGAGGGGGAGCAAGAGGGAATTTGGAGCGAACGCCCGGAAAAGCAGTAGGGCGGGTTTGAAACCCGCCCTACAAAGAAATCAGCGTGCGATAAGCTTGAGGAATTCGGCGTTCGTTTTCGTTTTCGAAAGCCGGGCGATCATCGTTTCGGTGGCCTCTTCGATTTTTTGCTGCACCAAGGCGCGGCGGAAGAAGTGGATCCCCTCGAGGGTTTTTTCATCGATGAGGAGCTCTTCCTTACGTGTGCCGGAGGCGGCGATGTTGATCGCGGGCCAGAGGCGCATCTCGGCGCATTTGCGGTCGAGAACGAGCTCCATGTTGCCGGTGCCTTTGAACTCTTGGAAGATCACGTCGTCCATGCGGCTGCCGGTTTCGACGAGGACGCTGGCGACGATGGTGAGGGAGCCGGCTTCTTCGGTGCGGCGGGCGGTGGCGAACATCTGGCGCGGTTTTTCGAGGGCGCGGACGTCCAGACCGCCGGAGCCGGTGCGACCGGAATTGCGGGCGGTGTTGTGGGCGCGGGAAAGGCGGGTGATGGAGTCGACGAAAAGAACGACGTCGCGACCGACTTCGACGAGGCGCTTGGCGCGCTCGATGCAGAGATCGGCGATGCGGATGTGATTCTCGATCTGCTCGTCGTTGGACGAGGCCCAGATTTCGGCGGGGACGCTCCGTTTGAAATCGGTGACTTCCTCCGGGCGCTCGTCGACGAGGAGGATCATGACGAAGCACTCGGGATTGTTTTCGAGCACGCCGAGCGCCATGTCGCGGAGGAGGGTGGTCTTGCCGGTGCGCGGTGGCGCGACGATGAGGCCGCGCGTGCCCTTGCCGATGGGGCAGAAGAGATCGACGGCGCGCGTGGTCATGCGTCCGTCCTTCATTTCCATCTTCAGGTGTTGATTCGGCGAGATGGTGGTGAGCGTGGTGAACTCGAATTTCGAGCGACGCTCTTCGAGGGGAACGCCGTCGACGGTTTCGATGAAACGCATCTTGGGGTTCGGGAAACGGCCCTCCGGCGGGAACGCGGTGCCGCCGATCATGGAGCCGGCGCGGAGCTTGAAGCGGCGGATGAGTTCCTTCGGGACGAAAGGATCGGTGGGGCGACGTTTGCCGCCTTTCGAGATGTCGATCAGCTGACCGTTGCCGCCGCGTTGAAGGTCGATGTCCAGGATTCCCTCGACGCGAATCGTTTCGACCTGCGGTTGGGGAGCTGCGGCGGCCGGGCTGCCGGCTTCAGGAGATGAGGCGGCGGGGGAGTCGGCCGGCGACGGCGCGTGGGAGTCCGCGGAAGCGGACGCTGATTTCTTTTCCATACGATAGAATGAGTCTGGGGGCTTGCCCGCACTTGACGCCTTAAACTCATGTCGGGATAAGAGCCGCGTTTTGCGTCCTTAAACCCCCATCCGCCACTAACGTGACAGACCAGACGATTACCTCAGTTTCCCGGGAACACCGGTTGTTCAGGCCTTCGGCCGAGTTCAAAGCCCAAGCTAATCTTGGGAGCGATGCCGTTTACAAAAGATTGTATGCAGAGTCTGTCAACTCCCCAGAAAAATTCTGGGAGCGGCAGGCGAAGGAGCATCTGGTCTGGAGAAAGCCGTTTCGCAAAGTTTTGAATTGGAAGGCGCCGCACGCGAAGTGGTTTGTGGGCGGAAAGTTGAATGTGTCCGAGAACTGTATCGATCGGCACCTCGGCACGCATCGCGAGAACAAGGCAGCGCTGATTTTTGAGGGCGAGCCGGGCGATGTGCGCACGATCACGTATAAACAGCTGCACTTCCATGTGTGCCGGCTGGCGCATATTTTCGAGAATATGGGAATCGGCGCGGGCGACCGCGTGGCGATCTATATGCCGATGATTCCCGAGGCGGTGATGGCGATGCTGGCGTGTGCGCGCGTCGGCGCGATTCACACGGTGGTGTTCGGCGGTTTTAGCCCGGAGGCGTTGAAGGACCGCATCAACGATTGCCAGGCGAAGCTCGTGATCACGGCTGACGGCGGCTGGCGTCGCGGGAAGATCATCGAGCTGAAGAAGAACGTCGACAAGGCGCTCGAAGGCGCGCCGACCGTGCACACCGTCATGGTGGTGAAACGTTGCGGCAACCCGGTCGAAATGGTCGAAGGTCGCGACGTGTGGTGGAAGGAAGCCTGGGAAGGCGCGCCGAATGCGCACAAGGCGAAGGCGTTCGATTCGGAGCATCCGCTCTTCATCCTTTATACGAGCGGTTCCACGGGGAAACCGAAAGGCGTGTTGCACACGAGCGCGGGCTACCTGCTCGGGTGCAAATTGAGCTCGCACTACGTTTTCGACCTGAAGGAAAACGACCGCTATTTCTGCTCGGCGGACATCGGCTGGGTGACCGGCCACAGCTATGTGGTCTATGGACTGATGTCGAATGGCGCGACGATCTTCATCTATGAAGGCGCGCCGAACCAGCCGGAGCCTGACCGGTTCTGGCAGATGACCGACCGCCATGGTATCACGATTCTGTATACGGCGCCGACGGCGATCCGCGCGTTCATGCGGTGGGGGGATAATTACGTTTTGCGCCACCGGCTCGATTCGCTGCGGCTGCTGGGCTCGGTCGGCGAGCCGATCAATCCCGAAGCGTGGATGTGGTATTACAAGATGATCGGGAAGAAACGGTGTCCGATTGTGGACACGTGGTGGCAGACGGAAACCGGTGCGATCATGATTGCGCCGCTGCCGGGAATCACCCCGTTGAAACCGGGTTCGGGGACGCGGCCGTTTTTTGGCGTGGTGCCGAAGGTCGTCGACGAGCGCGGAAAGGAAGTGCCGCGCAATTCCGGCGGAAAGCTGGTGATCACGAAGCCGTGGCCGTCGATGTTGCGCACCTTGTGGGGCGACGACGAGCGGTTCAAGAAAGCGTATTGGAGCGAGTATCCTGGAATCTACTTTACCGGGGACGGCGCGCGTCAGGATGAAGACGGCTATTTCTGGATCGTGGGCCGGATCGATGATGTATTGAACATTTCAGGACACCGCATCGGCACGGCGGAAGTGGAGAGTGCGTTGGTGTCGCACCCGGCGGTCGCGGAAGCGGCGGCGGTGGGGCGGCCGGACGAGTTGAAGGGGCAGGCGCTGGTGGTGTTTGTTTCGCTAAAGGCGGGGCAGACGGCGAGCGATGCTCTGAAGGAGGAACTGCGCAGTCACGTTGGGAAGGAGATCGGTTCGCTGGCGAAGCCGGATGTCATCCGCTTCGCGGCGGCGCTGCCGAAGACGCGCAGCGGGAAAATCATGCGGCGCATCTTGAAGGAGATTGCGGCGGGCGGTGCGGTCAAAGGCGATACGACGACGCTGGAGGATTTCAGTGTGGTCGCGAGTTTACAGAACGAGGAGTGATCGTCAGGTCACGGAAAGATTCGAAGGGCGGGGCTGCAGCCC
>JAEWBF010000038.1 GCA_023391285.1 Verrucomicrobiota bacterium | reverse complement strand
CCCCTCCTCCACCCCTCACCTCCTGCCTTTATGAGCGAAGCCTTCCGCATCTACCCGATCGACATCGTCATCTTCATCGCCTTCGTCATCGTCGTCGTCGTCACCGGCCTCATCAAGAGCAAAGGCGGCGAGGGCGGCGACAGCTCCGAAGACTACTTCCTCGCCGGCCGCGGTCTCAAATGGTGGCTCATCGGTTTCTCCCTCATCGCCGCCAACATCTCCACCGAGCAATTCGTCGGCATGTCCGGCAACGCCGCCTCCCACGTCGGCCTCGCCATCGCCAGCTACGAGTGGATGGCCGCGATCACCCTCGTCGTCGTCGCGTTCTGCTTTCTCCCCTACTTCCTCCGCGCGGGCATCTTCACGATGCCCGAATTCCTCGAATACCGTTTCAGCCCGAGCGCCCGCTCGTTCATGGCGATCGCCACGATCTTCATCTACCTGCTCCTCCTCGGCGCCGTCACCTACTCCGGCGCACTCACCATCACCACGCTCGCCGGCACCGCCGGCCACCACGTCAGCATGATCAACGCGTCCCTCATCATCGGGATCGTCGCCATGCTCTATGTCACCGCCGGCGGCCTCAAAGCCTGCGCCTGGGCCGACCTCATCCAAGGCAGCGCGCTCATCGTCGGCGGCGCCGTCATCATGTATTTCGCCTTCAACAAACTCGGCCTCGCCACCGAAGCCGCCACCGTCGTCAGCACCCAAACCGGCGCCATCGAAACCGTCCAACTCGCCGCCGGCACCGGCAGCCTCGAGCGCTTCGTCGAGCTCAACGCCCCGCGTCTGAACATGTTCCTGCCCGCGACCGACACCATCCTCCCATGGACCGCCCTCCTCCTCGGTCTCTGGATTCCCAACTTCTACTACTGGGGCCTCAACCAATACATCACGCAACGCACCCTCGGCTCCGCCTCCCTCGCCCAAGGCCAAAAGGGCATCGTCTTCGCCGCGTTCATGAAACTCATCATCCCGTTCGTCATCGTCGTTCCGGGCATGATCGCATTTAACCTTTTCTCGAACGACATGCGCATCGAAGCCGGCCCCGAAAAAACCGCCGCCCTCGTCCGCTACGTCAAAGCCAACCCCGACACCCAAGTTGTCTCCGTCGTCGAGAACCCCTCCGCCGCCCAAATCGCCGCGCTCCCCGCCGACCGCTACCTCATCGCCGTCTTCCCCGATCAAGCCGCGCTCAACGCCGCCAATCTCCGCCACGCCTTCGTCCTTCCCGTCACGCGCCAGCAGTTCGACTCGCTCGCGCCCGCGCCGTTCTCGCTCTTCACCTCCGACGATCACGCCTGGCGCAACGTCAACCCCGCCCTCGCCGCGGAAATCGACGCCTACAACACCCGCACCACCGCCGCCGCCCAAGCCGCCGGCGCCGCCACCGCCAGCGAAAAATTCATCGCCTATAAATACGACACCGCGCTCGCCCAACTCCTCGCCCGCGTCCTCCCGCAGGGCAAAGGCTGGGTCGGCTTCGTCCTCGCCGCCCTCCTCGGCGCCGTCGTGAGTTCGCTGGCCGCGATGCTCAACGCCGCCTCCACGATCTTCGCGATGGACATCTACAAGAAACACCTCGCGAAAAACGCCACGCACAAATCCATCGTCCTCCTCGGCCGCATCTCCGTCGTCGTCTTCACGATGGTCGCCGTCTTCCTCGCCCCGCAGCTCGGCAATCCGAAAATCAGCAACAGCATCTTCACCATCATCCAGGAAGGCCAGGGCTTCATCTCCCCCGGCATCCTCGCCGTGTTCGTCTTCGGCCTCCTCGTCCGCAAGGCCCCGCACGTCTGCGGCATCGTCGGCCTCCTCACCAACGTCGTCGCCTACGGCGCGCTCAAGTTCATGGTGCCGAGTATCCAGTTTTTGAATCGCATGGCGATCTGCTTCGCCCTCTGCATCGCGGTCATGACGATCCTGCGCCTCGTCAAACCGCTCCCCGAGCCCTTCGCTTTCCGCCACAACACGACCGTCAGCATCGAAACCTCCAAAGGCGCCAAACTCGCCGGCTACGCCGTCGTCGCCGTCACGCTCCTCTTCTACGTGATCTTCAGTCCCTGGGGCATCGCCCGGTAGGGCGCGTTGTCCCCAACGCGCCGCAAAAACCTCCCGCCCACCTCCACCGCCCCGCTGCCAAAGCTCCCCTCTAGAGAGGGGTGCCCGCAGGGCGGGGTGTGTAGGTTTGAAGGTTCGCCCCCTCCCACCGTCCGCCCCCAAAACAACTGGAGGTTGGACCTTCTCTGGAGCTTGGATCTTGGTTCTTGGAGCTTTTCCAAATGGACCTCTCTCACCGCCGCCGCCCCGCCGCCGATCGCCGCGTCCAACTCATGGCCACCTGCCTTTGCGACGCCTTTTACGACGACGTCGCCCGCGCCACCGTCGAGGTTCTCGAATACCTCGGCTGCACCATCGAATTCCCCGAGGCGCAAACCTGCTGCGGACAACCCCCGTTTAACGGCGGCGACTGGCCCGCCTCTCGTAAAATCGTCCGCCACACCGTCGACACCTTCGCCGGCGACGCTCCCGTCGTCATCCCTTCCGGCTCCTGCGCCGCCATGCTCTTCCACGGCGCCCTCCTCGAATTCGAAAACGAGCCCGACCTCCCCGCCGTCTCCGCGTTGGCCTCACGCACCTGGGAACTCGCCGATTTCATCGTCAACGCCCTCGGCATCACGTCCTGGCCCGGCGAATACAAAGCCACGCTCGCCTTCCACCGTTCCTGCCACTCCCGTGGCACGCCCAGCGGCGAAGCCGCGCTCCAACTTCTCTCCTCCATCTCCGGCACGCGCGTCGTCCCCGTCGGCGAGGGCGAACAATGCTGCGGTTTTGGCGGCACGTTTTCCGTTTCCTTCCCGAACGTCTCGACCGCGATGGGCACATTGAAACTCGAGCACCTCCGCGCCGAAAACCCCGACGTCGTCGTCTCCGGCGACATGAGCTGCCTCATGCACCTCAACGGCCTCGCCGAAAAATCCGGCTCCCCCATCCGCCCCCAACACCTCGCCCAAATCCTCCGCGACGCCCTGAAAAACGCCCATCTGCTACCCCGCGAAACCCGCGAATAGACGCCCAACAAACTCCCCGCTTTCGCGACCTTTCGCGTGTTTCGCGGGCAGATTCCGCCGCCATGCGCCAACCTCTCGACACCTTCTCCACCACCCTTCCGCCCGACAAGCGCGCCTCCGTCTACCAGTCCACGAAGGCCACGCACGAGAAGCGCACCAAACTCCTCTTCGATCACTTCGCCGACCCCAACCGCCTCCGCGAACTCGCCGGCGAAATCAAACAACACACCCTCGAGCACCTCGACACCTACCTGCCCGCCGTCGAAGCCAAACTCCAATCCAACGGCGTCCAAGTCCACTGGGCCTCCACCGCCGACGACGCCTGCGCCGCCGTCCTCAAAATCATGCAGGCCCGCGGCGCCACCAAAATGGTGAAGGCGAAAACCATGGTCTCCGAGGAAATCCACCTCGAGCCCTACCTGCGCAAGCACGGTATCGAAGCTTTGGAGACAGACCTCGGCGAGTTCATCGTCCAGATCGACCACGATCACCCGAGCCACATCGTCCGCCCGATCATTCACAAAAACCGACGCGAGATCGCCCAATCCTTCGAACGCGAAGGCCTCGGCGCCTACAACGACGACCCGCAAACCATCACCCGCCGCGCCCGCGCCTTCCTCCGCGAAAAATATCTTCAGGCCGACGTCGGCCTCACCGGCGGCAACTTCATCTCCGTCGAATCCGGCCGCCTCGTCCTCGTCACCAACGAGGGCAACTCCCGCTTCTGCCTCGCCGCCACGAAATGCCACATCGCGCTCGTCGGCATCGAAAAACTCGTCCCGCGCGACCGCGACCTCGGCCTCCTCCTCAATCTCCTCGCCCGCTCCGCCACCGCGCAGCAGCTCACCGTTTACACCGAGTTCATCACCGGCCCGAAATCGCCGACGCAGCCCGACGGCCCCGAGGAGATGCACGTCATCTTCGTCGACAACGGCCGCACCGACGTCCTCGCCACCGAATGCCGCGACATCCTTCGCTGCATCCGTTGCGGCGCCTGCCTGAACGTCTGCCCCGTCTACCGCCAGGCCAGCGGCCACGCCTACCGCAGCGTTTACCCCGGCCCCGTCGGCGCCGTTCTCTCGCCTCTTCTCGCCGGGAAAAAATTCCCCGAACTCGCCGACCTCCCCAAGGCCTCCTCGCTCTGCGGCGCCTGCAACGAGGTCTGCCCCGTCAACATCCCCATCCCCGATCTCCTTCTCCGCCTCCGCGAAAAAGGAAAACGCGAACAAGCCCCCCTCGCCTCCGCCGCGACACCGCCGATGGGCCCCTTCGCCACGCTCGCGACGCACCCCACCGCGTGGAAAACCGCCCTCACCGCCGGCAAACTCCTCAACGTCCTCCCCACCACGCTCCTTCCCGTCCCGCCCCTCCGCGCCTGGGAAAAAAATCGCACCCTCCCGAAATGGCGCGGCGGCAACTTCCGCCAGTGGATGAAAGATCGTAAAGGCAGGGCGAGGCCTCCGGCCGAGCCGCCTCAAACCATGAAGTAAACCACAGAGACACAAAGCCACAGAGCCCAACCCTTCCTCTCTGTGCCTCTGCCCCTCTGTGGTTCAAAGAAATTCCTCCTCCTTTTTGCGCCTTCTGCGCCTCTTTGCGGCCAATCCCTTTCAGCGTTTCAGCTTTTCAGCGTTTCACGACATGTCCTCTCGCGACCAAATCCTCTCCCGCGTCCGCACCGCCCTCGCTCCCCTCCCTTCGCGCACGCCTCTCCCGGACTGGGACGCCTCCCAGGTCCGTCTCCGTAATTCCACTACACCCGCCGATCTCTGGACGCCTTTCGCCGAACGCCTCCGCTCCGTCAACGGCACCCCGCTCGCCTCTCCGCTCGCGCTGATCTCCTTCCTCACCGAAAACAATCTGCTCCGCGGCTACTGCGATCCCGCTCTCCACCCCGCTCTCGCCGTGCACTTCCCCTCCACCTTCACGATCGACACCACCTTCGATCGCACCCGCATCGACGATTATCAATTCGGCCTCACCGCCGCCTTCGGCGCCATCGCCGAAACCGGCACGATTATCCTCTCCGATAACACCACGTCCCGCCGCCTCGGCGCGCTCGCCCCGTGGGTCCACATCGCCGCCCTTCGCCGCGATCAAATCTTCCCCGACATTCCCTCCGCCATCGCCGCGCTCCCCGTCGATCCCAACATCATCTGGGTCACCGGCCCTTCCAAGACCGCCGACGTCGAAGGCATCCTCATCGAGGGCGTCCACGGCCCCGGCCTCCAAGCCGCCCTCCTCCTGTAGGCCGCGAGCCCGCTCGCGCTTAGCCCCGGCCGCGCGATCTCCGCACTACTTCACGCTGAACCGATAAACAGTCGTGCTGCGCAGCGTTTCACCCGGACGCAAAATCGTGCTCGGGAAATGCGCGTGATTCGGCGAATCGGGAAAATGCTGGGTCTCCAGACAAAACCCGCTCCGCTTCGGATAATTCTTCCCGCTTTTCCCGGTGATACTCCCGTCGAGGAAATTCCCCGAATAAAACTGCACGCCAGGTTCCGTCGTCAGCACTTCCATAAACCGGCCCGACTTCGGTTCGTGCACCGTCGCGATGAGCGCAAGCTCGCCGCCTTCTTTGTCCACCACCCAGTTGTGGTCATATCCGCCAGCCAACTTCAGCTGCTCGTTCTCCACATCGATGCGATCGCCGATCGCACGCGGCGCAGTGAAATCGAAAGGCGTCCCCGCCACCGGCGCGATCTCCCCCGTGGGGATCAAACCCGCATTCACCGGCGTCGTCTTGCTCGCGCGCATCATCAGCACGTGATCGAGGATCGTGCCCTCACCTTCGCCGTGAAGATTGAAATACGTGTGATTCGTCAGATTCACCGGTGTCGCCTTGTCCGTCGTCGCCTCGTAATCGATCCGCAACTCGTTCTGCGGCGTCACCGTATAGGTCACCCGAACCGACAAATACCCCGGATAACCTTCCTCCCCGTCGCGACTATCGTAGGCCAGCTCGAGCGTGGGATTGCCATCACGCACCGAAGGCGCCGCCCGCCACAGCACTTTGTCGAACCCGACTTTTCCACCATGCAGCGAACACGGAATTCCGTTCGGCCGGTCGTTCGTGGCCAGCGTATAGGTTTCACCGTCGAGCGTGAACTTGCCGTGAGCGATGCGGTTGCCGTAGCGACCGATCAAGGCCCCGAGGTAGGCCGACGACGCGAGATACTCCGCCACATTACTGCAACCGAGCGAAATATCCGCCGTCTTTCCGCTTCTGTCCGGCACCAACAGATTCACCACGATCCCGCCAAAATCAGAAATGTCCGCGCGGAAACCGCTCTCGTTCTCCAACGTGTAGAGATGCGCCTGACGTCCGTCGGGCAGCTGGCCAAATGTCTTCATGGGAATTTCAGCATTCAAATCGTCCGCTCGCGTGATCGGAGCTCCACAGGTCAACACGGCAAAGCCGACCCACAGGAATCGCGAGATGTATTTGATCGTAAACATGGCAAAATGCTCCTCCCGGCACCAACCCGTGAGAAGCTGCGGTGCCGAAACCTAACACGTAACGCGTCCCTCGCCAACCTCCCCAAAAGACTCTGCAACTTCGAAGTCCACTTTACTGTCCAGCCATCCAGCCCTCGCTGACTTTCGAACCGCGCTTCCCTTTCGCCGCCATTCCTGTTTTCGCTGGGTCTAATCTCCCCTCCCCATGAAACTCACCCGTCTTCTCCTCCCGCTTGCGATGTCCATGTGCGTCGCCGCCTCGCTCATCGCCAAGCCGCTCACCGTCGGCTTCGCCCAAACCGGCGCCGAATCCGCCTGGCGCACCGCGAACACCGAATCCCTCAAATCCGAAGCCGCCAAACGCGGCATCAATCTGAAGTTCTCCGACGGCCAGGGCCGCCAGGAAAACCAGATCCGCGCCGTCCGCTCCTTCATCAGCCAGCGCGTCGATGCCATCGTCATCGCGCCCATCGTCGAAACCGGCTGGGAGCCCATCCTCCGCGACGCCAAACGCGCGAAAATCCCCGTCATCCTCATGGACCGCACCGTCCAGGTTTCCGACGACTCCCTCTTCACCTGCTTCGTCGGCTCCGACTTCGCCGAGGAAGGCCGCATGGCCGCCGACTGGCTCGCCAAACACGTCAACGGCAAGGGCCGCATCCTCGAGCTCCAAGGCACCCCCGGCTCCGCCCCCGCCAACGAACGCCGCGCCGCCTTCGCCAAAGCCATCGAAAAATATCCCGACCTCAAAGTCATCGACTCCCAAAGCGGCGACTTCCGCCGCTCCGGCGGCAAGGAAGTCATGGAAGCCTTCCTCAAGAAACACGGCCGCAACTTCGAAATCGTCTACGCCCACAACGACGACATGGCCCTCGGCGCCATCCAAGCCATCGAGGAAGCCGGCCTGAAACCCGGCACCGACATCACCATCATCTCGATCGACGCCATCAAGGAAGCCGTCCAAGCCGTCGTTGACGGCAAACTGAACTGCACCGTCGAATGCAATCCCCTCTTTGGCCCCAAGGTTTACGACCTCATCGAAAAGATCGTCGCCGGCGAAACCGTCCCGCGCGTCCAATACAACAAGGACGAGCTCTTCGACGCCACCAACGCCGCCGCCGCCCTCCCCACCCGCCAGTATTAACGTCTGGATCCGGTGAAGCCCGGCGTCCCCGCCGGGCTTTTTTTTGCCCCGCTTCCGAGGTAGGGCTAACCCTCCGGGTGAGCGGTCGCCTCCCGCCCTCTCCTCCGCGCCCGCTGCCCCGCCGCGCTCAAACCGATCGCCTGCAACGCGAACGTGATCTCCGAGATGGCGGGGCCGACCATTTGGAACTCAGACCTGCTTCCTAGCAACCAGTCGCTCTCGAAACACCGGTTTCGCCTCCGCGGGGTTGCGGCACGCGCGGGTAGGGGCAGGTCATCGCGCCCCTCAACTTCCACTCGCAACCACCCACGCCTCGTCCCTTCCCCAGCGCCCCTTGCGGCCTTGATGTTTGATCCTTCCCTGGAGCTTGGATCTTGGTCCTTGGAGCTTCCGCGTCGTCGAAGACGACGCGGGCGGCTTGACTGTCATGCTCACCTGAACTCGTCGTAACCAAGCACCGTTCACGATATCCCACCTCTTCTCGCGCTTCGTTCCCTTGGCCGCCCTTCCACCGATGTCCGACGCCCCCGCTCCTCTCCTCTCCGCCCGCGGCATCGGGAAACGTTTCCCCGGCGTCATCGCTCTCAACGCCGTCGATTTCACCGTCCGCCCCGGCGAGATCCACGCGCTTCTCGGGGAAAACGGCGCCGGCAAATCCACCCTCATCAAGGTCCTCACCGGCGTCCACTCCGCCGACTCCGGCGAAATCACCCTTGAGGGCCGCCGCATCTCTCCCCGTTCCCCCTCCGACGCCGAAGCGTGCGGCATCAGCACCGTCTACCAGGAGGTCAATCTCGTCCCGTCCCTCTCCGTCGCCGAAAACCTCACGCTCGGCCGCCAGCCCGGCCGCTTCGGCTTCATCAACTGGCGCTCCACCCGCCGCCACGCGCAACAAGCCCTCGCCCGCCTCGGCCTCGATCTCGACGTCAACGCCGAGCTCAGCTCCCTCTCCGTCGCACTCCAACAAATGGTCGCGATCGCCCGCGCCCTCGATCGCTCCGCGCGCCTCCTCATCCTCGACGAACCCACCGCCTCCCTCGACGAAAAAGAAGTCGCCGACCTCTTCGCCATTATGCGCCGGCTCCGCTCCGAGGGCATGGGCATCGTCTTCGTCACCCATTTCCTCGATCAGGTTTACGCCGTCACCGACCGCATCACCGTCCTCCGCAACGGCACTCTCGTCGCCACCTCCGCCACCGCCGACCTCCCGCGTCTCCAACTCGTCAGCCAGATGCTCGGCCGCGATTTCTCCGACGCCGCTCCTGCTCCCTCCTCCTTGCCCCCTGCTCCTTCGTCGCCGTCCGTTCTGACCGCGACTTCCCTCTCCCGCCCGCCCGCCCTCCACCCCGTCAACCTCCCCGTCCGCCGCGGCGAAGTCCTCGGCCTCGCCGGCCTCCTCGGCTCCGGCCGCACCGAACTCGCCCGCCTTCTCTTCGGCATCGACCGCCACACCACCGGCGAAATCCAAATTTCGGATACACCGGCGCACATCTCCTCCCCGCGCCACGCGATCCGCCACGGCCTCGCCTTCTCCTCGGAGGACCGAAAACACGAAGGCATCCTCCCCAATCTCTCCGTTCGCGAAAATCTCATCCTCGCCCTCCAGGCCAAACGCGGCGCCGCCCGCGCCCTCACCCGCGCCGAACAGGACAAACTCTGCGACCACTACATTCGCGCCCTCCGTATCAAGACAGCGAATACCGAGGTCGCCATCCGCAACCTCTCCGGCGGCAACCAACAAAAAGTCCTCCTCGCCCGCTGGCTCGCCACCCAGCCTGCCGTCATCATCCTCGACGAACCCACCCGCGGCATCGACGTCGGCGCCAAGGCCGAAATCGAACAACTCATCGCCCAGCTCCGCGCCGACGGCCTCGCCGTCCTCTTCATCTCCTCCGAGCTCGACGAAATCGTGCGCAACAGCACCCGCGTCCTCGTCCTCCGCGACCGCCGCCCCGCCGGCGAATTCACCGGAGCCCAAATCTCCGCGCCCACCCTCATGCAAGCCATGGCCGCCGGACATCATGAGTAAAAACTCCAAGCTCCAAGCACCAAGCTCCAGAGAACTCCCAAACCTCACCTCCCAGTCGGTGTTTGATCCTTGGTCATTCTCTGGATCTTGGATCTTGGAGCTTGGATCTTCCGCGCACTCGCGCGGCGCTTCCGCGCAGCGGCCATGACCCGTCTCCGCCATCTCCTTCATTCCCCCGCGGCGTGGCCCCTGGCCGGCCTGGTGCTTCTCTTCGTCGTCAACGCGATCATCCACCCGGGCTTCCTCAGTCTCTCCTTCCAATCCGGCCACCTCTTCGGCGTCCCGATCGACATCCTCAACCAAGGCGCGCGCCCTCTCGTGATCGCCCTCGGCATGACCCTCGTCATCGCCACCGGCGGCGTCGACCTCTCCGTCGGTTCCATCATGGCTGTCGCCGGCGCCATCGCGGCCGTCCTCATCTTCAACGGCACCGAATCGCTCCCGCTCATCCTCGCCGCCTCGCTCTCCGCCGGCATTGCCGCCGGACTTCTCAACGGCCTCCTCGTCGCCTACGCCGGCGTCCAACCCATCGTCGCCACGCTCATCCTGATGGTCGCCGGTCGCGGAGTCGCCCAACTCCTCACTAACGGCGAGGTCATCCTCATTAACCACGCCTCCTTTCAATTCCTCGGCAACGGCTATCTCCTCGCCCTCCCCTTCGCCGCCCTCCTCGCGCTCGCCCTTTTCCTCTTAACGCACTTCACCCTCCGCCGCACTGCGACCGGCCTCTTTGTCGAAGCCGTCGGCGACAACCCCATCGCCAGCCGCTTCGCCGGCCTGCCGACCGCCCGCATCAAGTGCCTCGTTTACGTCTTCTCCGGCTTCTGCGCCGCCGTCGCCGGCGTCATGGCCGCCGCCAACATCGCCGCCGCCGACCCCTATCGCGTCGGCGAAAACATGGAGCTCGACGCCATCTTCGCCGTCGTCGTCGGCGGCACCGCGCTCACCGGCGGACGCTTCCTCCTCCTCGGCTCCTTCATCGGCGCGCTCCTCCTGCAAACGCTCACGCAAACGATGTATTACGCCGGCGTCCCCCCCGCCGTCGCTCCGGTCCCGAAGGCCCTCCTCATCCTCGCCGTCTGCCTCCTGCAATCCGACCAAACGCGCGGCTGGCTAAAAGGCCTCCTGCCCGCCCGCTCCCGCGCATGACTCCTTCATTTCCGATCGATATGAACCACAGAGACACGAAGACACAGAGAAAGCATTCTTCCTTCTTCTCTGTGCCTCCGTGCCTCTGTGGTTCAAAACCCTTTTTGCGCCTTCTTGCGCCTCTTTGCGGCCATCCTGCCTTTCCTCCTTTCGCGTCCTTTCGCGTGTTTCGCGGGCGGTAAACCATGACCTCCGTCCTTCACCAACGCCTCCCACAATTCGCCACCGCCGCGATCCTCGCCGCGCTCTACCTCACCGCGTCCTTCCTCTACGAGGGCTTCTTCTCCGCGCAGGGCTTCGTCAATCTCCTCACCGACAACGCCGCCCTCGGCATCGCCGCCGTCGGCATGACGCTCGTCATCTTCTCCGGCGGCATCGATCTCTCCGTCGGCGCCGTCGCGGGCTTCACTTCCATCTTCGTCGCCAAGCTCGTCGAAAACCACGGCGTCCACCCCGCGCTCGCCGCCACCGCCGCCCTCGCCATCGGCGCCGCGCTCGGCGCCGGCATGGGCGCCATCATCCACTACTTCCGCCAGCCCGCCTTCCTCATCACGCTCGCCGGCATGTTCCTCATGCGCGGCTGCGCCTTCTGGCTCACCACCGAATCCATCGGCCTCAACCACCCCGCCTACCAAGACCTTTCCGCCTTCGAAATCACCTTCGGCGATTCCGTCTACATCACCGCCACCGCCCTCTCCCTCGTCGCCGCCCTCCTCATCGGCGTAGTGCTCGCCCACTACACGCGCTTCGGCCGCAACCTCCTCGCTATCGGCGGCAACGAACAATCCGCCCTCCTCATGGGCCTGCCGCTCGCATCGTCGCGCGTCGCCGCCTACGCCTTCAACAGCGTCTGCGCCACCTGCGCCGGCCTCGTCCTCTGCCTCTACACCGGCTCCGGCAATCCCAGCTTCGGACTCGGTCTCGAACTCGACGCCATCGCCGTCGTCGTCATCGGCGGCACGCTTCTTATCGGCGGACGCGGCCACATGCTCGGCACGCTCCTCGGCCTCCTCATCTTCGGCGTCATCCAAGCCGCCCTCATCTTCGACGGACGCCTCAGCCCCGCCTGGTCCCGTATCATCGTCGGCGCCCTCCTCCTAATCTTCATCCTCCTCCAACGCGCCCTCCTCCACCGCCTCTCCAAAACCTAACCGCCGTCCAGCACCCAATCTTTCTCTTTCTCCCCAAAACGAAGGCCGTTCCCGTCCCCGGGAGCGGCTTTCCATTTCTACGCCCTCGTCTTACGCCGTCTGCCTCGTATTACGTCCGTTCTTCTTCCGCGCCCAGCGTCTCCCGATGTGCAACCACTACGAGAAAAACGTCGAAATCCTCAGCATGGGCGTGCGCCTGTTTGGCGAAACCGGCTGGGTGATGAACGATCACGGTGACATCGTCTGCCCCGCCGACGTGCAAGGCCTGCCACTCCACACCTGGCCGAAAAGCCAGGCGCCCATCATCCTCCAGACCGAAAAAGGTCGCCTGATCTCCCTCGCGCGATGGGGCGCCCGCGTCGAAGTCAAAAACGTCCGCGGGAATCCGGTCGCGAAATTCGTCACCAACTCCCGCGACGACAAACTCACGACCTTCACCTGGCGCCAGTGCGTCACCTGCCGCCGCTGCCTCATCCCCGCTCGCGCCTACTACGAGCCCGAAGGTCCCGAAGGCGCCAAATGGGAAGTTCGGTTCACCCTCCGCGATCAGCCTGACTTCTTCCTCGCCGGTCTCTGGGACACCGATCCCGACGGCGCCACGCGCAGCTTCTCCATGGTCACGACCGCCGCCAACGACCTCGCCGCGCGAATCCACGATCGCATGCCACTCGTGCTCGACGACGACCGCGCCCGCCGCTGGCTTGGCGACGCCCCACTCACGAGCGATGAACTTCGCACGTTGTGTCGTCCGTTCCCCGCCGTCGCCATGACAAGCGAAGCCATGCCGCCCCCCGAACGCACCGGCAAATACAAGATCGCCAAAACCGACCTGCCGCCCGCGCAGGGCGAACTATCGCTCTAGTCCAAACGCCCCCCGCGCTCCGCCAGCAGGCATCTCGCGCCGCTCAGCCTTTCGCCTTCTGCGCCTCTTTGCGGCCATCCCGCCGCGTATTAAACCTTGGCCTTCCTCTGGAGCTTCATCCTTGAAGCTTGGATCTTCTCCCCCCGCACGCTTTTCCCGTCCACCCACGTCGCCCCAATCAACGTCGCGCGCGGAAAATCCTGCACGCCCGTCTCGTTGTTGTGGATCTGGCTCACCACCATGTCCACCGCCGCCTCACCCGTCACATAGTTGTGCTGGTTCATCCCCGCGATCTCCGGCCGCGTCGCCCGCCATTCGAGCTGAATCACCCCCACATCGTCCGGCACCTTCCGCCCCGCCGCCTTCAACCAGCCGAGCACGTTGTTATACAACGTGAAAATCACATCCGGCTCGTGCCGCTCCAACCACGCGCGAAACCGCTCCGGCTCCCGCTCCGCCGCCGTCACTTCGCTGAACATCGGCACATGCTGCGCCCGCGGAATCATTCGTTGACCCGTGAGATATCCCGCCGAAAACCGCCGCTCCACCAACGCATCGATCACGTCGTCCAACACCAACCCCGGCCGGCGATAACCCATCGCGAGCGCCTTCTCGAAAGCCATCAGCGCGAGATTGTGATGATCCACGCTGCAAAACGACAACGCCGGCTCCCGCGTCCGCACCCCCGTCACCACCGTCGGCAACCGTTCCCACACCGGCCGCAACGCATCCGGCAAATGATTCGTGTCCATCAACCCGACCAACACCACGCCTTTGATCCCCCGCGTATCCAAAATCCGGAGCCATCGCGCCGCCGTCAGCTCCGGATCGTGCAGCCAAAATCGATCGAACCCATAACCCAGCTTCGCCGCCCGGTCCTCGCAGCCTTCGACATACGTCGGAATTGTCGGATGACTCCGAAACGCGTCCCGATCCCGATTCGCATTCACCAGCGCCAGCTTCGCCTGCAACCGCGTCGTCCGGCTCGCCCGCAACTGCGCCATCAACTGCGACACCACCGCATTCGGCTGATAGCCCATCTCCTCCGCCGCCGCCCGAATCCGCTCCCGCGTCGACGCCGGAATCTGACGATCCCCCCGCAACGCCAGCGAGACCGTGTTCTTCGAATATCCCACCGCTTTCGCAATGTCCTTGAGCGTCGGTTGCCCCATGTCCCGGTCCTTCTCCCCCACTCTTACCGAACCGTCAAGTAACCTGCTCATCCGGCTGAGCATTTCCCTCCTCATCTTCCCCTTTCCTCGTTCTCTTTATCTTTCTTTCGGCCGCCGGCCCCACGCTTATCGGCCGCCATCCCCTCGATCCAAAGAAACATTCAAGAGAACGAAGAAAGAGAAAGATCCCCCCGCTTGACGGTCCCGCCCCGGGCTCTTATACACATA
>JAEWBF010000109.1 GCA_023391285.1 Verrucomicrobiota bacterium | reverse complement strand
AGCGTTGTGGAAGCTGGAGACACGTTCGCAAAATCTAGGGTAACTCCCCCGCTACATCGGCCCGCCCTTTCGCCAACTAAAGTCCTCTTTCAATGTAGGGCGGGGTCCCCCGCCCCCGCCGCGCTCGAGCCCCGTCACTCCTCCCCGCCCCAAGCCAGCCGATAGACCATCCGTTCATGCTTCACGCGCCCGTAACCTCCTACCCCTTCGTGTGCATTCGTGTCCATTAGTGGTTCCCCCTCCCTGTTCATATCTTCCGCGCTCTCCACAGCTCTACCCACTCCCCCGCCGCACCCGCGTAAACCCCTTCTCGATCGCATAACGCATCAACTCCGGCGTGCCATGAATTCCCAATTTACTCATGATTTGGCTCCGGTGATTGCGCACAGTCCCCGACGCCAGTCCGAGCCGGCGTCCGATCTCGTCGTTCGACAATCCTTCTCCAAAGAGCGCCAACAACCGTTGCTCATGTTCCGACAGGATCTTGCTGAACTCCGCCGGGTCTCGATGCATCGCCGTCCTCAATCGCTGCGCCACCGACGAGAAATACCGCTGCCCTCGCATTACGGTGTGAATCGCCTCCTTCAACACCGCGAGCGGCTGCTCGTTCTTGTCGACGAAACCGTGCACGTTCGCCTTCAACGCCCGATGCAATGACACTTCGTCCGCGTGCGAGGTCAGCGCGATCACCTTCGCTTCGACACACGCCGCCATCAGCTCCCGAATGAAATCCAGCCCATCGCCATCCGGCAGGACCAAATCGAGGAAGATCAAATCCGGCTGAAACGTTCGCCCGATCGCCACCCCTTCTCCTCCCGTCCCCGCGCCCCGCACCTCCGCTCCCGAAATCGCGCTTCCGCAGGTCACGATCAGCATGTCTCGCACGAGCTGGTGATCTTCGATCACGAGAATCTTCACAGCCGCGGTGTGTCGCTTCCCCGCCCGCGTGGCAAGCCCGCCCAACACCGTCAGAATCGCTTCCTCAACGTGATATAGAAACTCCCGCGCCGCAGATCTCCGTAAGGACTGAAAAAACGCGCCGCCGCCCCGTCGAAGGGCGGCGCCTTGTTGAATACATTCTTCGCCCCCACCTGCACCGTCACACCCGACCAAGCCCGCGCCAATCCGCCCGCGCCAAATGCCGGAAAAGCATATCCGACAAACGCGTCGTGATACGCCTGCTCGCCCACCAATTCCCCTCCATTTGTTTTCACCGCGCCTTCATGCACGCGCTGGTGACCATAAAATCTCAACGACCACCCGGCCGACCAACGTCCTCCCGTCCAATTGACTCCCGCGATCCCCACGAATTTCGGCTGCCCCTGCGTGATTCCTCCCCGGCTGTTGATCTGCTCGATCAGCGGCTGACCCGGCCCCGTTCGGCGCTGGTAGTGCTGCCAACTGTTTCCCAGCGCGAAAAACTGCCAGCGTCCCACGCGCAAGGTCGCCCGCTCGTAATCGACGGAAAAATTATAGTTGGTCGAACGCGAATCGAGGACGTTCATCATCGTCCCGTCGACAAACGTGATCGGTCCCACCCCATATGGATCTCCCGCCGGCACCGGCCCGCGCGTGACACGTCCCGGAAACTGATCCTCATGATCGACGATCGTCTGCCAGTAAAAACTCCGGATTTCATCCTGCCGGTGAATGCTCGTCAAATCGAGCGCCAGCCGCAGCCCGGGTAGTGTCCGCGGTTCAATGACAACACCCACGGTCACGCTGTCCGAACGCTCCGGCCGCAGCGTGGGATTGCCCCCGATGCTCACCGTGTTTCGTGACGTCGTCCCACCGCGTTTTGGATCCTGCACCGACACCGGCAGCCAACCATCCGGCGTGAACGGAGTAATCGGCAGCGGCGGCGGCGTCGGCCTGATCTCCGCAAAGTCCGGCGCGCGAAACCCCGAAGCATAACTCGCTCGCAACATCACGTCCATGATCGGCCGGTAACGCACCCCCGCCGTGAAACTCCCCGCATCATACGTCACATCCTTCCCGGCCGCATCCACGTTCCTCACCTCCCACCAGTCTCCCCGCCCCGCCAATTGCACATCCAATTGCGCGATGCCTGCGCGACGATTCCCGCTCGAAATCACCGGCAACCACAGCTCTCCATAGATGTTTCCATTCCGCTGCGATCCTCCTTCCGCTCTCGTCTGCACCGCCGGACGAGGCTCCGCGGTCAGCGGCACCTGCCATGTCACGCTGTCGCGGCGCGCATCTTCTTCGATTCCAATTCCGATTGCTCCCCTGACCTCTCCCGCCGGCAGCCGCCCGAGCGGTCCCGCTGCGCGCAAATCCATTGTCGCCAGCCACGAGCCTTCATCCAAACCCGTCGCGAACAGGTATCGTTCCATCGGAATCGGATTCGCCCGCAGATCCCGCAGCACATCCACGCGCCCCACCTGGGCATCCACCTGCATCGATGCCGCGTGAAACATCTCCCCCCACCGCCGCAGCCGCGTGCTCGCCCATGTTCCATCCGCTTGCGCCACCCAATCGCGGGGCAAATCGATTCGTGTCCCGATTACGATCCGGTCGTCGACGAACTCCTGCCGGCTCGGCTCCAAATCGAGATCCACTCGAGCCGTGACGCGCACCGGCACGCCAAAAACATTCGTCGGCAAATTCGCCGGAAGCTCCGCCGTCACCGCGCCCGGAGCGCTATAATTCGTCGCTTCATTTCGGCTGTGGGAAAACTCCCCGAAGACCTCCGCCTGCGACGACCAACGATGCCGCACCGTCGCATACCCCGCCGTCACCTTCGTCTCCAGCTCCAGCGGAGAACCCAGCCCAAAATAAAATCCCTGCCCCGATTCATCGGCCACCGGCTGCAAATCGAGTTTCCCCGCATTCGCCTCGAACACCTCGCGACCTCCGCCACCCGCATAGCCTTCCGGCACGAACGTCCGATCCGAAGTGCCCGGGCCAAACAACTCCCCCGGCCCACTCACGACTTGGCCGTTCACCACGCGTGTGACAGGCGCGGCGATGACGTTGGTCGTGCGGCCAAGCGGCACATTCGCATACGCCGGCGCTCCCGCTGCCACCGGGTCATTCTCCCACGCCCGCTGCCGATACGAGTCCAACAGCTCCCGTCGCTGCCGGTATTCGAGCGGCTCCATCTTCGTATAGGTCAGCGAAATCATCACATTCGTCCGCCCGCGATTAAACGTCCGTCCCACCGTCGCCGCCGCCCGCTGAAGCGGCGCTCCGCCGTCATACGGATTCTCGATTCCCAACTCGATCTCGGCGCCGTCGAAGTCTTGCCGTAACACGACGTTCACCACCCCGCCAATCGCGTCGCTGCCATAGGCCGCCGAATTCGTCGCCGGGAGAATCTCGACCCGCTCGATCGCCGCGAGCGGGATCCCGTTGATGTCCGGCTGCGTCGCCGTGCTTTGCAACCCGCCCACCGTGTATTTGGGCAACCTCCTCCCGTTGACGAGAATCACGGTGTGCTCGGCGCCCAGTCCGTTCAGATTCACCGTGCTCTTGTTGTCGGCGTATCCCAATCCCGAACTCGTCGCAGGCACATTGTCGCTCAGCCGAAACTTCGTCACATCCATCGGCACACGCCGCTGCATGAACTCCTCCAGCGTCGCCGCACCGGACCGCTCGATCGCGGTGCGATCAAATAAATAATACGGCTGCGGATCGTCTATCGCGCGCGGCAGGTCCACGTTGCCCGTCGAAAAAGGCTCCGGCCGCTGCTCCGTGATTTCGTAACGCTCCAACGCCTCCAGCTGCTTTCTCGCGCTCACCACCACCGGTTCCATCCGATACACATCCCCGTCCCGAATCGCGATCGGCATCTCCTCCGCCGCAAGCAACACCCGCTGCCCCGGCCGCACCACGACGTCCGTAATCACCAGCATCGAAAATCCATCGCCCGCCGCCACGAGCGTGTAACTTCCAGGCGGCACATCTTCGATCGCAAACCGCCCCTTCGAATCCACCTTCGCCGCCGCCCGCGTCCGCAGCAACGTCACCGTCACCTGCGTAATCGCCCGATCGCTTCCCTCCGGCACCACCAACACGCCTTCGATCGCTCCCGGCGCCATCAGTTCGCCATCTCTCAAACCGGAAAGCTGCGCCCCTCCTTCGCCGCACCAACAGAGCAACGACACCACGCCACACAGCATCCTCCTCACACTCGGCGTCGACCACGGACTTCGCGTGAACCGGCGGAACATCATGGGGCGAACTCACCTTAGGCGCGTGCCCCGCTTCGTATCAAGACTCGCCCGCCAGCGAGTCTACGAATGGTTTGCCGAGGTGTAGGCCGCGAGCTTGCTCGCGCTCCTCGGCCCCACCCCGCTTCAATCCTCAAACTCCCCCACGCTCAACGGCCGCCCATTATCCTTCGGCCCGATCTTCAAAATGAACGGCGCCGCTACTTTCGCCCACGCCTCCGCTTTCGGATAATTCGCCGCGCCCTCCGCCCAGCACGAGCGCAACATATCCGTGTCGATCACGCCGGGATTCAACGCCACCGCTGCCATCCCTTCCGGCAGCTCCTGCGCCAGCGCCGCCGTCAATCCCTCGATCGCGTATTTGGTCGCGCAATACGGCGCCACCTCCGGCGACGTGCTTCGTCCCCAACCCGAGCTGAAATTCACGATCACGCCTTTCTTCCGCGCCACCATCGCCGGCACGAAATGACGAATCATGTTGGCCGTCCCGCGCAGATTCACGTCGACCACTTTCGTGAACTCCCGATCGTCGATCTCCCACAACGGCTTCGTCGTATTCATGACGCCCGCATTGTTGATCAACAGGTCCGGCGGCGTGTCGTTCTCCAGCACCTTCGCCGCCCAGATCGCGACCTTGTTGTCCAACGCCACATCCACGACCGAAAAGTCATGCGGCTCCTGATGCGCCATCCGCAAATCGAAGATCGCCTCCCCGCTTCGCCCGCACCCGATGACCGTGTGCCCGCCGCGCAAAAACTCCTCCACCAACGCCCGCCCCAAACCTTTCGTTACTCCCGTGATGACAATCTTCATGCCCGCAGGTTGATAACCTCCCGCTCCCCGCGCAACCCCGCCGCTCCCTCGTAGCGGAACGCGTGAGCGTTTCGTTCGCTTCCTACCGCGACTGCAAACTAAACTTGTTCAACCCCGTCTTCCGACACGCATCCATCACGAACGCCAACTTCCGCAGCTGCGTCGTCTCGTCCGCCTTGATCAACACCGGAATGTCGCGATCCACCGCCTTCACTTCCGCCAGCAGCGCCAGCAATTGCTCATCGCTCACCGGCTCGCCGTTGAAGGTCACGACTTCGTCCTTGTCGATCGAGATGGTCACACTCCCGCGAAACTCGTTTTTCCCCGCCGTCTCCACCTTCGGCAGCGTGATGTTCAACGTCGCCGCCGACTTGAACTGCATCGTCACGAACGCGAAAAAAATCAACATCACCAGGACGTCGATCAATGGCACGAGGTTCATCTCGGGCCGCTTCCGCCGTTTTTGATACAGCGCCATCAGCGGCTCCGTTTCAGTATCCGCTCCAGCAGCACGTCCAGCTGCGCCGCGTAATTCTCGATCTTGCGCTGCAAATACCCGCTGCCCACCAGCGCCGGCACCGCGATGCACAGGCCGATCACCGTGGCCGACAACGCCAGCGCCACGCCCGACGTGAACGCCACCGGATCCGGCAGCCCCGTGTCCGGCGAGATCTGCGAAAACACCTTCAGCAAACCGATCACGGTTCCCGTCAACCCGATCAACGGCGCCGCCGCGTAAATGACATCGAGATACGGCACGCCGCGCTCCATCCGATTGATCTCCAATCGCGCGAACGCCTTCACCGCATCCTCGTCGTGCTTGTGCTGCTCCGCGAATTCCACGATCCGCGCCAGCACCGTATGCCGCCCCCCGACCAGCGGCCGCCCGCTGATCACCGCCTCCACCAGATCCTCCGGCATCACCGCCGCGCGACGCAGCGCAAACGCGCGTTCGCAAATGATAAACACCGCCGCGATCGAACAGACCCCGAGCGGATAAATGAGCAGCCCCGCGCCTTTGAAGACTTCGAGCAACGCAATGAACATGGGAGGGAAAAAGTGCACGGTGAGACGCCGCCGCCGATCAAAAGTTTAGGAAAATTCGCGCCCAGTGCATGATCTCCCACCCCCTATTGCAAGCCATGGTAGGGCGAAGCGGCCCCGCCGAGCCGCGAATTTCCAGTGAGGTCAAAAAAACATCGCCTCACTCAACGCCACCTCCGGCGGCAGCAAACTCGCCCCCGCCGGCAGCTCCGTCGGCCCATCCCCAAAGTTTGCCTCCAGCTTCGCGTGCCGTTTCTCGAAGTTCCCCGACCAGCGGAAAAACTTTTTTCCGCCCTCATACCCGAACTCGACCCCAAGACTCTCCGTCGCTTCTCCACCCGCGAAAGTCACCTTCTCCACCAGCGCCCCGCAGACCGCCAGCCGCCGCCGTATCCATCCCGTGGTCACACACGCCTCCGCCGCCAGCCCTTGCGCATGTGTCACCTTCACCTCCTTCAATCCATCCACCAGCGTCGCGGGCTCATATCGCGCCAGAAACTGCCCCACCGTCTGCCGCACCGGCAGCAACCGCGAATACACCAGATCCCGCACCGCATTCGGCCGCGGCCAGGGATACGTCAGCGATCCCGCCGGAGCGATCGAGCTGTCGATGATCACCCGTTTCGCACTGGTCAGCAGATAGGTGTAATCCGCCAGTCGGGACGCTTCCGAAAACCGATGCGCCCAGTAATACAAAGGCAGATCCGTCGACAAACACACCGACACCTGATCCTCCAACCGCGCTCGCGCCACGACCGGATAGCTCAGCATCACGAACTCCACGCAGCGCGTGTCCCCTTTCGATTTCCCGAGGAAACATTCCCCGTAAACCTTCGCGCGCATCTCCATCACGCCTTCGTCGCGCCGCAACGGACACAGCACGACCACCCGGCTCGGATAGCGCCGCGAGAATCGCAGCATCGTCTGAAACTGCTCGCGCGCATCCTCCACCGTCGTGCCGAAACCGAGGTGCAACACCACATTCGCCTGCGTCGCCTTCGCGCTGTCGACCGCCGGCGCCGGGCCACCGCTCGCCGCCGTCTGCTCCCACATTTGCGCCAGGCTCCGCGACACGGAACCGACCGGCACCTCAATCCCCGGCAACGTCTCAAAAATTTCAGGCATCGTTCTTAAAAATCCCAAACGCCAAACCACCAAATCACAAACCTACCACCCTCATTGGAATCTGGCTTTTAAACATTCTCTGGTGCTTGGAGCTTGGTCCTTGGATCTTACCGCGCCTCCGGCGCGGCTACGGTTTCCTCCACCGATGGCCATTCGCCGCCAACAGTTGATCGCTGTTCGCCGGACCCCACGATCCCGCCGGATATTGATCCAGCCCGTCGCGCCCCTTCTCCGCCCAATACTCCAGGATCGGCGTGCAGAGTTTCCACGACGCCTCCGTTTCGTCCCCGCGAATAAACAACGTCCCATCGCCCACCATCGCATCGAGCACCAGCCGCTCGTAAGCCTCCGGCGTGTTGGACCCGAACGTTGTCGCATACCGGAAATTCATCTTCACCGGCTGCGTCCGCGTCTCGAGCCCCGGCACTTTCGCATTGAGCACAAAGCTCAGCCCTTCATCCGGCTGGATCTGAAACGACAGCGTGTTCGCCGCCAGATCGAACTTCTCGCCTTCGGCAAACAACGTTCCCGGCGGACGCTTGAAATTGATCGCGATCTCCGAAACCCGCCGCGCCATCCGCTTCCCGGAACGCAGATAAAACGGCACCCCTTGCCAGCGCCAGTTGTTGATCGACAACCGCAGCGCCGCGTAGGTTTCCGTGCCCGACTTCGCCGCGATGCCTTCCTCCTCGAGATAACCTTTCACCTGCTTCCCGCCGATCATCCCCGCGGAATATTGCGCGCGCGCCACGTCGCCGCCCGGCCCGAGCCGCAACGGCTGAATCGCTTTCAACAACTTCACTTTCTCGTCGCGAATCGCCTCCGCATCGAGCGACACCGGCGCTTCCATCGCCGTCAGCGCCAGCAGCTGCATCGTGTGATTCTGAATCATGTCCCGCAGCGCGCCGCTCTGTTCGTAATACCCGCCGCGCGATCCCACGCCGACTTCCTCCGCCACCGTGATCTGCACGCTGTCGATGAAGTTGCGATTCCACAACGGTTCGAAAATCGCATTCGCGAACCGCTGCACCAACAAATCCTGCACCGTCTCCTTCCCCAGGTAGTGATCGATGCGATACACCTGATGCTCCTCGAAAACGGCACGAATCGTCGCGTTCAACGACCTCGCCGACGCGAGATCCTTCCCGAAGGGTTTCTCGACAATCACCTTCGTGTGATGCGGCTCGCCGAGATACTTCGCCGCCAGCCCGCTCGCCCCGAGATTCTGAATGATCGGCGCGAACACCGACGGCGGTGTTGAAATATAAAACAACGTCTGCACCGGCCGCCCGAGCTTCTTCTCCACGTCCGCGATGTGCGCCGCCAACCGGTCGAACGCCGCCTTCTCATCATAACCGCCCGCCACGTAACTCGTCTGCGCCGCGATCCGGTCCCACACGTCGGTCATCAACTCCCGCCGCGAAAACTCCTTGATGGCGTCCGCCGCCATCCCGCGAAACTCTTCGTCCGGAATCGGCTTCCGCCCGTAACCCACGAGATAGAAGTCGGCCGGCAGAAGCCCGTCGACCCCAAGATTGTAAACCGCCGGAATCAGCTTCCGCGCCGTCAAGTCGCCCGACGCGCCGAAAATCACGACGACGGTCGGAGCCGCGCCACGATGCTTGCTGAGCCCATGCAAAAAGGGATGTCGGTGTGTGTCGCCCATGCGAACGGCGAAACTCGCGATCCCCTCCGCCCGACGCAAGCCGCCACTTCACCCCCGCGTGTCACATCGTCGACCACGCTCGTCCCCTTTCCGTCTCTCAACCCTCAACTCTCATCTCTCAACTCCCCTCCTTCACCCACCCCGCCGATACTCCTTCGAAAACAACGGCACATTCTCGAAATGCAGCACCTCCACCTCCTCGCTCGCCCGCTTCCCCTCCGCCCCCGCTCCCGCATGCACAATCTCCACCACATCGAACCGAATCGTCCGCGGCCGCTGCGCCAACCGCTTCAAATACGCATCGATCGCCCGCCGCAGCACACGTTTCTTCCTTTCGTTCACCGCGAAGTATCCCGGCACCATCGCCCCCGCCGTTCGCGCCTTCACCTCGACGAACACCAACACTTCGCCGTCGCGACACACCAGATCGATCTCCTCGCGACGGTCCCGCGGCGATCGCCAGTTGCGCGCCACCACCGCGTATCCTTTTTTCTGTTGCAACCACTCGGCCGCGCGCCGCTCCCCGCGCGCACCCGCGTCCAAATTCCCGATACAGAAAAAACGTTGCAACCACTGGAACATCGCGACGCCACCGCTCGCGCGGCTCTTTGTCATTGCGGCGCCTCCCGCGCATTCTGACAATCCCCGAATCCCGCTTCGCTCCCCATGGCTTCCCCCAACCTGTCCAGCACCCTGCGCCGCTCGCTGCTGATCAAGGTTATCTCGAAACCCGCCCCCAGTCGCGAAGACGTCAGCTCCGTCATCGAGCTCACCTCCTCGAAAATCGTCGAAGCCCTGCAGGCGCAGTCGATGACGTTCTACCTCGTCGAGGGCAACGACATCGCTTTCAAAAACGTTTACTACTCGCCCACCCTCTGGGCCCGCGACGCCTCCCTCGAAAAGAATCTCCAGGAAACCGCCGCCAAGCTCCTCGCACTCAAACTCCCGCTCGGCACCGGCGTCGTCGGCAAGGTCATCTCCACCGGCGAACCCGTCTTCTTCCGCAACACCGAGACGCAGGCGCCCATGATGGCGTCGCTCGCCCAGACCACCGGCTTCGAGGTCCGCTCGATGCTCACGGTCCCGCTCAAGACCAACATCGTCATCGGCGCCATCCAGGTCCTCAACAAGGAGCAGTCCGCCGGCACCGGCGGCGAATTCACCGAGAAGGATTTGGCGCTCCTCCAGGAGGTCGCCGAATACTCCGCCACGCTCATCCAGCGGATGGTCGACCCGAAGTTCCAACTCTCGGCCGACGACACCGCCCGCTTCGTCGCCAAGCTCACCGATCTCCCGCTCGTCACCAACCCCGACGAAATCGAAATCGACGACAAACTCCTCGAAGTCGCCGGCGACGCCCTCATCCGCCGCGAGGGCGTCTTCCCCCACAAACGTCTTTCGCCCAATTCCGTCGCGGTCCTGATGACCAACCCCCTCGATTACGCCAAACGCGAGGCGTTTTCCCAAGCGATGGATCTCACGATCGAGGACGTCAGCGTCGTCTCCGCCACCCTCTTCGATTCGCTCCTCAAAAAATATTTCAAGGACGCCGCTGCCGCCGGATCCGCTTCCGTCGATGTCGCGTCCGTCGCCGAGGAAATCAGCACCGCCTACACCGGCGACGGCGTCGCCGAAGCCAGCGTGGCCGATCTCGAAAGCGAAGAATCCGCGCCGATCGTTCAGCTGACGAACCGCATCATCGAAGACGCCTACGTCTCCGGCGCGTCCGACATCCACATCGAGCCGATGGAAAAGGACCTCGTCGTCCGCTATCGCATCGACGGTCTCTGCCAGGAAAAACTCCGCCTCCCCAAACAGGCCACCAACGCCCTCGTCACGCGCCTGAAGATCATGTGCAACCTCGACATCTCCGAACGTCGATTGCCGCAAGACGGACGCATCGTTTTCAAAAAATACACGAAGAAGAACATCGATATCGACCTTCGCGTCGCCACCGGCCCGATGAACCACGGCGAGAAGGTCGTCATGCGTATCCTCGATAAACAGAAGACCACGCTCCCGCTCCCCGCGCTCGGCTTCTCCGAAGAAAATCTCGCCAAATACCGCGAGTGCATCCGCCAGCCCTACGGCATGATCCTGCACTGCGGCCCCACCGGCTCCGGCAAGTCGATGACGCTCTACTCCGCCCTCGCGGAAGTAAACACGCCCGACGTCAACATCCAGACCGCCGAAGACCCGATCGAATACACGCTCCCCGGCCTCAACCAGATGCAGATGAACCGGCAGATCGGGCTCACCTTCGCCCGCGCCCTTCGCTGCTACCTGCGCATGGATCCCGACATCATCCTCGTCGGCGAAATCCGTGACGAAGAAACCGCCGGCATCGCCGTCGAAGCCGCGCTGACCGGACACCTGCTCGTCTCCACACTCCACACCAACGACGCGCCTTCCACCGTCACGCGTCTCGGCGAAATGGGCATCGAGCCGTTCAACATTTCCGCCTGCCTCGTCTGCGTCTGCGCCCAGCGTCTCCTCCGCCGCGTCTGCAAAAACTGCAAGATCCCCTACGAGCCGCAGGGCCGCGAAAAAGACATCCTCGAAAAAGCCATCGGCTGGAGCGGACAGATCTTCAAAGCCAATCCCCAAGGCTGCCCCACGTGTGGCGGCATCGGCTACAAGGGCCGCGTCGGTATCCACGAATTGATGACAAACAGCGAGGAGCTGACCGAAGCGATCAACAAGGAAGCCGAGGTCGCCGAGCTGAAGCGCGTGGCCATGCGCAGCGGCATGAAAACGCTCCACCAGGATTCGATGCTGAAAGTAAAGATGGGCCTCACCACCATCGAAGAAGCCCTCAGCAACGTCCCCCCCGACCTCATCCTCTGAGCGCGTCCCGCAACCGATGGAGGCGCGGTGCCCCCACCGCGCAGCTCATCCGCCCGTCCTTCCGCCACAACGGCGTCTACGACACGCTCCTGTATTGCAGGAAACTTTCGAAGCCCGTCGTATCGTCGCACCATGCTTCATCTGCGCTACCCCACCCTCGCGCTTGTCTTTCTGCTGAGCGCGTTGCCCCTCGCCCGCATCGCCGCCCAAATGCAGCCGCACGCCCGGCTCGACGACGAAATGCTGCCCATAGTCGGCTGCTCTGAAAAAGACCTCACCGTTCTGCGCAACGGAAAAAAGCACCGCACCCGCGACCTGAATTTTGAGATCCGTCGCGGCCCCGGCTTCGCCGATGGCTTCATCCAAATCGGCGACGTCGTCACCGACAACGATCCGCTTCGCGACGCCCCTCTCAAGGAACGCACCCACCCCAGCGCTATCCGTTTCCGCTACACCGCCAAACTCAGCGCCGACCGCGACCTCGACGATTGTTACGGCCTCCTCACCTTCATCGCCCAGGGATCGATCCAGCGAAAACTCGTGCCCATCGGCGATCTCTCCGCCCGCAAGCCGAAGGAAATCGAAGTCGAGCTCCGCACCCAAATCGACGCCCCCGGCTCGCTCCACCTCTTCTCCCGCTCCCTCGAGGTTCGCTCAAACGAACACCCCGACACCTATGACGTCCAAGCGTTCTACGCCGACCTCCTCAAAAACGTGAAGGGCATCGCCGCCGCCGAGCTCGTGAAGTTCGACGACGTCAACCCTCACGAACTCTCCACCGACGGCCGCTATCTTGCCACCATTCGCAAACGCGACGCCAACAAGGAACTCATCGTCTACGATCTCTCCTCGATGAAGCTCCTCTGCCAGGTGCCCGTCGCCGAAGCCGACGATTTCGTCGGCCACCTCACGTGGATCGGCGATCAGGAAGTTGCCTACATCGCCGAGGACGACTTCCAGGACACTCGCAGCGAATACCGCCTCAACCTCCTCGATGTTCCGAGCAGCAACACAAAGCGTCTCTCGAACGACGTCTACTCCATCATCACCGCCCTCCCCGAAAAACGCCACGTTCTCGTCGTTCGCGGCGGACGCTACGCCGACTCCTTCTACAAATACGACGTCCGCACCGGCAAAACCTCCGACCTCGAAGATCCCGCCTTCGGCTTCTATCGCTTCGATCGCAACGGCGACGCCCGCATCCGCATGAAAGTGGAGAAGGACCGCTTCGAATTCTTCTGCCGCCCCACCCCCGACTCGTCCTGGCGCCGGGTCGACGATCTCGTGAAACAAACCGGCCTGCGCTTCGACTACCGCGCCGCCGATCGCCTCGACCGCGTCGCCGACATCCACTCCATCGGCCCCGACGGCGACACCCTCTACATCTCCACGCGCATCGGCACCGACCGCTGGGAGCTCGCCGCTTTCAGCATGTCCGAGGGCATCATCAAGAAAACCATCGCTCGCCACCCTCGCTACGATCTGACCGAAGACGACGGCGGCATGGCCCGACTCCTCTTCGCCAAAGAATCCACGCGCCTCCTCGGGCTCATGTTCGAAACCCAGAAGCCGCAGGTCGTTTGGCTCGATCCCAACTACCAAGCCGTTCAACACGCCATGGACAAAAGTTTCCCCGATCACTTCAACTTCCCCATCGATTGGTCCGAAGACGGATCGACCTTCATTTTTCTCACCACCAACGATCGCGATCCCGGCACGTTCTACGTTTTTCGCGCCACCGAAAATCGCCTCATCGCCGTCCTCGAACTCGGCGCACACCTGAAGGATCGACCGCTCGCTCGCACCACGCCGGCGGAGTTCCCCTCTCGCGACGGCCAAAAGATCTACGGCTACGTCACGCGTCCAACCGAGTCCAACGGCCCCGCTCCTCTCCTCGTCAACGTCCACGGAGGTCCGATGGCCCGCGACAGCTGGCGCTTCGACGCCACCAATCAATTCTTCGCCACCCGCGGCTATATCGTTCTGCAGGTTAACTACCGCGGCTCCTCCGGCTACGGCGCCGCCTACCAAAACGCCGGACTGCTCGCCCGCCTCGACACCGTCGTCATCGACGACATCGCCGATGCTGCCCGCCACCTCATCGAAAAAGGCGAAGTCGATCCCTCACGCGTCGCCATCACCGGCGCCAGCTTCGGCGGCTGGGCCACCTATATCAGCCTCGCGAAGTATCCCGACCTCTACCGCGCCGGCATCGCCGTGGCTGCCGTATCCAACTGGCGCAAAACCCTGCGCGATGACCGCTGGATCTTCGACAACCAAGTCGCCTACCGCTTCTGGAAAACGCTCCTCCAGCGCGAGAACTTCAAATCCGACGAGCCGTTCATCGACCCGCTCCTCCGCTCCGCTGAAATCAAGCAGCCTGTTTTCATCATTCACGGCGAACTCGATCCAATTGTTCACGCCACCGAGGCCCGCGAAATGCTCAATGCCCTCCGCAAACACAACCCCAACATCCAAGCCAAATCCTTCCCTCGCGGCGGCCATGGCAACTGGTCCATCGACGACCGCGTAATCTACCTCAACGAAATGTCCGCCTTCCTCGACCGCCACCTCGCACAACGATAGTCGAATGTAGGGCGGGGTCTCCCGACCCCGCCGTCCGCTCCCGCGTTTCGTTCCCCGCCGCTCCTCGTCCCCGCTCCCCGCCCCCGCTTTTCCATCGCCAACCTCCCCCGCGCGCATTCTCTCGATTCCCGAATGCCCGCCACGCCCGTCTTCGTCGGCTTCACCGGACACCGCCGGCTCACCGATCCCGCGGCATCCGCCCGCGCCCTTCGTCGCGCCTTCGACGACCTCGCATCGCACACCGGCGCCCGCCTCGTCGGCGTCTCCTCCATCGCCAGCGGCGCCGACACCCTTTTCGCCGAAGAACTCGCGCGCCGCGACTCCCCCTGGCTTCTCCTGCTCCCGTTCGCACTCGAAACCTTTCGCAACGACTTCGAGCCCGATGAATGGGCGCGCGTCGAAGCCGTTCTTCCGCGCGCGCTCAGCACGCAAATCGAACCGCGCACCGAACACCGCGACGACGCCTACCTCGCCTGCGGACATCGCACCGTCGACGAATCGGACGTCCTGATCGCCCTCTGGAACGGCGATCCCGCCGCCGGCGTCGGCGGCACCGGCGACGTGGTCGCCTACGCCCGCGCGCAACAAAAACCGCTCCTCTGGATTCACGAGCCGTCCGGCCAAATCACCTCCGAACGCCTCGACCGCCTTCCTTCTCACTCCCGCTCGTCCTCATCGTCCCGCTCATCCGCGTCCCCCACCGGCCGCCCCGCCGCCGAAGCGTTGCTCGCCAGCTTCGATCGACGCGCCAACGCCCTTCGTCCGCGCGCCCTCAACCTCAACCTGATCCTCATCCTCGCGCACCAGCTCGCCACCGCCGTCGCTATCGCCGCCCTCGTGTGGGCCGGCTTCGCCATCGTCCAATCCACCGCCACCTGGCTCAAACTCGCGATTCTCGTCACCGCGCTCGCCACACCGTTTCTTCTCCGCCGCGCTCACCAGGGCTGGGTGCGCGCCCGTCTCGAAGCCGAAATCGTCCGCGCCGCCCTTCAACTCTGGCCGCTCGCCCACCCGGAACACACGTTCTCCGCGTTGCGACTACCGGGGTTCGAATCCCTCCACCGCCGCCTGCTCCTCCTTCGTCTCGAAGATCGTTCCGCCACCCAACCGTTCGAAGCCGCCCGCGATCACTACCTCGCGCAACGGGTCATCGATCAACACCACTACTTCAACGCGCGCGCACTCGACGCCCGCCAGCGTCTCACCCGCTTCCGTCGCGCCGCCTACGCCTGCAGCCTCGGCGCCATCGCCTGCGGCGCCAGCCTCGCCCTCCACTTCCCCGATTGGGGCAGCGCCTACCCGGTCGTCAAACTCGCCGCCCTCACCCTCCCCCTCGTTACCGCCGCCCTCCTCGGCGCCGCCCTCGCCCTCGACTACGCCCGACGCGCCGCGCGCTATCGCGAGCTCGCCGACCATCTCGCCGCCACCCGCGTCCGCCTCGAACACACCCGCACGCCCGCCGCGCTCGAACGCATCGTCGCCGACACCGAGCGCACGCTGCTCTTCGAGGTCTGGGAATGGTATTCGCTCGCACGATACGCCTCCGGCGGACATTGATCGGCCTCCTTTTCCAGCAGTGAAACGCATCCTCACCCTCGACGGCGGCGGGATCCGCGGCGTCTTCAGCCTCGCGATCCTCAAACACATCGAATCGCTCTTCCGCCAGCATCGCGGCCGCCCCGATCTCGTCCTGCGCGACGAATTCGATTTCTTCGCCGGCACCAGCACCGGCGCCATCATCGCCACCTGCCTCGCCTGGGGCCTCGGCGCCGACGAAATTCTCCGCCTCTACGAGCAACGCGGCTCCGAGATGTTCGCCCGCGCCATGTGGCACCAGCGTTTCTTCCGCAACAAATACCGCGCCGACGTCATCGCCGAATTCTTCCGCTCCCAGTTCATCGAAGACGACGGCACGCCCGCCCTCCTCGGCACCAAGAAACTCTCCCCTACCGGCCGGCAGAAATACCTCCTGCTCGTCATGCGCAACGCCACCACCGGCTCCGCGTGGCCCGTCTCCAACAACCCCGCCGCTCTTTTCAACGACCTCAACGATCCCGGCTGCAACCTCAACGTCCCGCTCTGGAAACTCCTCCGCGCCAGCTCCGCCGCACCCACGTTTTTCCCTCCCGAGGAAATCACCCTCGGCGGTCGCACCAGTCTCTTCGTCGACGGCGGCCTCACGCCTTACAACAACCCCGCCCTCATCGCCGCCCTCACCGCCACGCTTCCCGCCTACCGCATGAACTGGCGCGCCACGCCCGACGACCTCCTCGTTGTATCTGTCGGCACCGGACACGTCCGCGCCCAACTTCGCAAGAGCCAGGCCCGCGAACTTCACACGCTCGACTTCGCCCGCTACATCGCCCCGGCGATGATCTCCAGCGTCGCCATCGAACAGGACATGATTTGCCGCATCCTCGGCCGCTGCCTTCACGGCGCCGACCTCGACATGGAACTCGGCAATCTCCACACCAGCGGCCTCCTCGATCCCGCCGAGAAAAAGTTTTCCTACGTTCGTTACGACCGCCGTTTCACCGCCGACGAAACCGACGCCTTCGAAAAAGCCACGAAGAAACAATTCAGCCTCGATAACCTCGACCTCATCCCCGAGCTGAAAAAATTCGGCACCGACTACGCCGTCGCCAACGTCCGCTCCGAACACCTCGGGCTCTAGAGCGTTCTGATCAGAACTGTAGCCGATTCTCCTCAGCCGTTCGTAGTCATTTTGTCTTTCTGAGCGAAGCGAAGAATCCAGGGCGACGAGCGTAAGTGGATGACCAAAACGCCATAGGTGCGGTCCACCACGGTCGCCTTCCTCATTCCGCGCGCCCCAACTCCCCCGCGCGCTCCCTCAACGCCGCCCGATCCGCCGCCACCCGCAGCGAAACATAACGCTCGCTATCCAGGAGCACCAACCCCACGCGCGATCCATCCTTCGAGAAACACGCCTGGGTCGCTCGCACATCCGGAACCTCCGCCAGCACCTCGCCATCGCGCAGCCGCACCACGCGAACGACATTCACATCCTGCACCGCCGCCAACCCCAGCCTGCCGTCAGCCGCGAGCACGTTTTCCAACCGAAGTTTCTCCCTGCCGCCTTTGCGCGTCACGACCACCGCCGCACCGGGCCACCCCTCCAGCAGTCGCTCCACCGCCAGCAAATTTTCCCCGTCTTCGAGAACCGCCGTCAGCCTCGGTCGGAAATCCCCATGCACGTCTCCCTCGGCCTGCAGTTCAGGCCAGCTCCACCAGCGCAATCGACCGTCCTGATTCGAAATCAACAACCGTCCCGTCGGATCAAACACCGTCTCGCCCAGCAACGTCGTCGCTTCCGCAAACGCCCGCGCCCCCGTCGCGCTGCTCAGATCCACTTTCCACACCGCCTCCAAGGTGCCCACCAGCACCACATCGTCCGTCGGATGCGGCACGATCAGCGAAACGTCGAAGTTCACCGCGTCGGCAAACTTGAACCGCTTCTCCGAAGCTCCCGTCTCCGCCGAGAAAACTTCCAACCAACCGCGTCCCGGCGAAGCGATCACCTTCCGCCCGTCCGCCGTAAACGCCGCGCTAAATCCCCAGGTTTCCCCACTCACCGGCTCCGCGCCCAGCGACACCACCGTCGCGCCATCGTGCGCAACCGTCACGATTTCCCAGCCGCCTTCTCCTTTCCGCACCAGCGCGCGGCGTCCCCGCGGCGACAGCTGCATCTCCACGTCTCCACTAACCGAATACTGGCCGAGACGTTTTCCTTCGCGCGTGTCGTAAAAGGACACCAACGAGCCCTCCCCTCCACTCGCCGGCAACACCGCTAACCACCCCTCCTCCTCGCGCCAAACATACCGAGCCGTCCGCTCGCCCCACGCTCTTGGCCCGCTCGACCCACCGCCCGCAACCCCGTCACTCCAGCGCGCGAGCACGTTTCGCTCACCAACATCCCAGGTCAGCACCTCCCCTGATCCGCCCTTCAACAGAACGTCGCCCGACCCCGACATCGCCGCCATCTGCACGCGATTTGGCAGCTCCGCCTCCCGCTCCACCGGCGCCACCAGCCGCCACAATTTCAAATTCCCCGCCGCGTCGCCCACCGCGAATCGCTTCGCATCGGGCGACAGCGCCACCGCCGTCAACGCATCCTTTACCCCGCTGATTTCGCTCTTCAGCCCAAGCAGCGGAAACCAGAGCTCGGCGATCCCGCCAAACGCGATCGATGCCGCAATCGGCCCCGAATCCGTCGTTCCGTCCGACCACGCAATCACCGCGCTATGCGCCGCCACCTGCATCGGCATCCGGCCCAACGGTTCCGCCACCGCCGCCAACAATCCTTCGCTCCGCCCGATCACCCGGCCATCCGGCGCAGCATGCAGCCACAAGTCCGTCACATGCTCACTCGCCCGCGCTTCATAGTGCGCGACCCGCTCGCCGCTCTGCACCTCCCACACGCCGGCCATCACCGGCCGATCGTCACTCGTCACCACCGCAGCGATACGCTTCCCGTCCATCGACGCTACGATCGATTTCAACTCAATCCGCTCGAGCGGCCCGATCCCTTCCAACGCACCGCGCTCCGCCCCATCGCTCAACGAAAACGCCGTCACGCCCACATCCGCTTGCACGCGCAAAACGCTGCCCAACTCCGGCAAAACTTCCGCCCGCCCCCACACGCCCGCCCGAACCGGAATCGTCCGCTCCGAAAATCCGTCGCTCAACCGCACCAAGCGCTGCCTCACTTCGTCGCCAGAGAAATCGTTCAACACGATCCATCGAGGAGTCACCGTTCCGACCTCCGGGCGCACGAAGCCCGTCACTCCCGGAATCACCTTCCTCCTCACCGCCACACCCGTTTCCGGATTCCACCACGCCAACTCCGCTCGCTGCTCACCGTCGTCAAACCGCGTCCGCAACGTCACGATCTCCTCGCCGCTTTCCGTCCACGCCGCGAGTTCCACCCGCCCCGTTTCCAACGTGCTCAATTCCTTCCCCGTCGCCGTCGACCAAACCCGCACTTCCTCGAGCGCCTCGCTCGCCGTCAATAATCGTTCGCCGCGTCCATCGAATCCAACCGCGGTCACCCGCTGCCGGTGCGCCTCCCAGACGCGTTCCACGCGATGCCCGTCCAGTGCCCGCCGCAACACATGCCAGGCCGGCTCCAACTCGCCGCGCGCCTCTTCCGCCTGCGCGATCGCTCCGAGCGCCAACCGAGCCGCCCGCGTCGGTTCGCCCGCCGCCAACGCCTGCCGCGCCCGCCCCAGCTCCGCCTGCGCCGCCTCAAACTGCTTTGCTCGCTGCGCCGCATCGAAACGCGTCCACACGACCGCACTCACCGCCAGCGCCGCTGCCGCGAATCCACCGAGCCACATCCGCCTTCTTCTCCGACGAATCTTCTCTCTCTGACGCAGGTCGTCGTAGTTCACACCGACCACGCCCGCCAACAACTTCAACAGCGCATTCTGCCGCCCGTCCGCATGCTCCCGCGCATCCGCCGCGATCGGCTCCGCTTGCACATCCGACAACTGCCCGTCCTTGCCAAGCTGATACCGCAACGCCGGCGGAAAACACTCCCGCTCCACCGGAACGCCCGGCTTCGCCAAACTCGCCCACGGCTCCCCATCGACGATCAGCGCCAGCACGCGATTCGCGCGCCCCAGCCGCTTGAACGTCAAAATCTCCTCGTTCACCCAGTGGCTCTTCGCCGAGCTCGGCGAACAGATGATGATCAGATAACGCGACTGCTCGATCGCGTTGCGCAAATTCGCGCCCAAATCCGCCGCCGTCGGCAACTCCTCGCGATCGCGAAACACCGGAAAGATCCGCGCTGGCACCCGCTCCCCGCGCGTCGTCGGCTGCCCCACCAATTTCTTCGGCACCCGATACGTCTCGAGCGCCTTGTGCAGCCAGTCGCCCCACGCCTTGTCGCGGTGACTGTAACTGATGAACGCCCAGTATTTGAAGTCTGGATTCGCCTCGCCGCTCATCGCTTTTCGCCCGCTTCCGTTTTGCCCGTCTTCGCCGCTTCCGCCGCCTTCTTCTTCGTGTAACGACTAAACGGCCAGGTGTTCGCCGCCGCCTCGCTCAGATCCCGCGAGTTCTTCAACGTATCCTGCGACAGCTGCAGCAACGCCGGCATCTGCTTCTCCACTTCTCCCAGCGTCCGGTTCACCGAACCCAACGTCACCGCGATATCCGCGCGATTCGTCTTCACCGCCTCCGTCAGCTCCGGCAACAGCTCCCCATTCAGCCTCCGCAACGATTCGCTCAACTCTCCCGCAATCGCCGCCTCGTCCGCCTTGATCTGCGCCAGCAATCCCCGCGCTTCCTCGATCGTTCCCGTCACCGCACCCAGATGCGCATCGATGCTGTCGATCTGCTTCTCCACTTTTGCCAAAATCGGATCGAACCGCTCCGCCCGATCGTTCAATCCCGCGATCATCTGACCGACCTCGTCGAGCAGCTTCCGAATCGTCGGCTGCAACTCCAGGAGTTGCGTCATCAGATCCGGCGCAATCGCCCCCGGCAACTCGCCACCCGACGCCACCAGCTCCGCCGTCGTCAACGCCGGCTGCAGCTCCAACCGCGCCGCGTTCACCAAATCGCTTCGCACCACCACGCGCGACCCGCGCCGCAGCCAGTTCGCATGCTCCGCATCCACCCAGAAACGCACTTCCACCTGCAGTCCGGCTTCGCGCTCCACCAATCGCGTCTCCCGCACCCGTCCCACCGTCAGTCCGTTGATCACCACCAGCGAGCTCTTCGACACGCCCGCGTTGTCGTCCAAATAGGTCACGAAATCCGCGCGCGTCCGCATCCAGCCGCGACTCCACCCCAACAAGGTCAACAACGCGCCCACCACCACGAGCAGCGCCAAAGCCGCCGCCATCCGATGCCGCCGCGGCGCCGAAGATTCAAGGACGTAGGGATTCATAATGCTATCTCTCCATGAGGATTCTCCGGGCGTCCGCCCGCTCTGCCCTTCGTGTCTCTTCGTGTCCATTCGTGGTTCAAATCCGTGTTCATCCGTGTTCACAAACTCTCTGCCCGCAGTTCCGTCACTTCGATGCCCGCCAGCGCCGCCGCTTCGTGCGCCCCGGTCGTCACCAGCAAATGCGCACTCGCCGGCTCCAGCTTCCGATAACGTTGCAACAATCCCGCGATCGCCGCCCGATCCGCCGCGCGCAATCCGTCGAACGGCGCAAACGCCACCACCAGCTGCGGCCGCCGCACCAACGTCGTCAACCAGCCCCAATATCGCCGCGCAAAAGCGCTCAGCTCCACCGGTCGCCGATCCAGCAATTCCGCCGCCGCGACACCCTCGATTTCCTCCCCCGCCAGACTACGCAACATCTCCGCCAGTTTCCCCTCGCCCGAGCCTCCCCCCGGCCACACGTCGTGATACCGCGGCGACAACACCAGATTCTCGCGCACCGTCAGCTCGTCCACCAATCCGCCATCTCGCAGCACGAACCCAACGAAACCGGCGAAAAATCCCCGCAGCTTCGCCGCCGGCAACGCGCGCAACGCCGTCGGGCCGCCCGCCGCATCCCGCACTTCCTCCAACCACAACTCGCCGCGCGCAACCGTGCCCACCGCCAGATATCGCGCGATGAAATCCTCCTGCACATGCTCCGGATCCAACGCCAACACATGCAGCCGCCCACGCTCGATCCGCGCGTCCAATCGCACGCCGTCCGCCAATTCGAATTGTTCGAAGCGCAGCATCAGAGCACAAAAAACAACAGCTTCGCCGCAAAGATCAGCACGAGCGCATTGCGAAACACGCGTCCAATCGGCGCCGCGCCCGACTCCATCGTTTGCCTCGCCAACACGGGCGCACAACACACCGCGCCCACCGCACATCCGAGCAGCGCGTTGAGCACATAACCCGCCAGTATCCCTCGCCCACCTTCCTCCAGTATCGCGCCGATCTCCGCCCCGAGAAAACGCCCGTCGATCGCAAAATTCACATACGTCGCCACGACCACCGCCGTCACTTTGAACATCATGCCCGTCACCAGATACACCAGCGCCAGCCCCCACACGCGTGGCAGCACAAACAGCTCCACCGGATCCATCCCCGCCGCCGCCACACTCGTGAAACGATGCCGCTCCCGCGCCCGCCACAGCTCCAGCGTCGCCGCCAGCCCCGCCTGCCCGACCACCAGCACCCCCGCCATCACGTCGCCGAGGTGTTGAACCGCGAAGAGAAAAATCCGCGCTAGTTCCTCCGGCCTGGCTCCAAACCAGGGCAGCAGCGGCAACACGAACTGCAGCAGCGTCACACCCAGCAGCGAAGCGATCCACAACGCTGAAACCGCCGTTCGCCCCAACCCGCTCACGAACGCCGCCGCCAACGCGTCGCGCACCGCCCGCCGCCGCACCGCCGCGGCGCGGAGAAACAGGGTGGCAGCGAGCGCAAGCGTGTCCGTCATCGCTACTGCACTTCCAACACCTGCCGCTGGAACTTCGTGATATCCACCGTCACCTGCGACGAGAGCTGCACCAGCAACCGAAACACATCGCGATTCCACCGCCCATCAAGCCCCTCAACCTGTAGGGGGGGGGGGGG
>JAEWBF010000073.1 GCA_023391285.1 Verrucomicrobiota bacterium | reverse complement strand
TCTCATCTCTCAACTCTCAACTCCTCCGCACCACCCCATGCTCTTCCCCAGCGTCACCCTCCTCCCCGAGCCGTCCTTCAAAACCCCCGTCAGCTACGCCGAAGCCGACGCCCGCGCCACCGCCCTCCTCGCAAAGCTTTCGCTCCCTCAAAAACTCAGCCTCATCTCCGGCCACAACGGCTTCTTCCTCCGCGGCTATCCCGAACTCGGCATCCCCGAGTTCTACATGTCCGACGCCTCCGGCGGCATCAACATCCGCCGCAACGTCAACGCCCTCCTCGAAAAATCCACCGCTTTCCCCAACCCGCTCGCGCTCGCCGCCACCTGGAATCCGTCGCTCGCCTATAAATACGCCCGCGCCATCGGCGAAGAATGCCGCGCCGGCGGCGTCGCCTTCCTCCTCGGCCCCGGCATGAACCTGTATCGTCACTCCCAATACGGCCGGAACTTCGAATACTTCGGCGAAGATCCCTACCTCGCCTCGCGCATCGTCGAGCGCTACGTCACCGGCGTCCTCGACACCGGCACGATCCCCACAATCAAACACTTCATCGGCAACGAAACCGACCACTACCGCCGCACCTCCAACTCCCTCATCGACGACCGCGCGCTCCACGAGATCTACCTCCCGGCCTTCAAGACCGCCATCGACGCCGGCGCCATGGCCGTCATGACCGCCTACAACCTCTTCAACGGCGAATGGTGCGGCCAATCCCGCGCGCTCATCACCGACCTCCTCCGCACCGAGCTCGGCTACAAATGGCTCGTCATGACCGACTGGTGGTCCGTCTGGGACGCCACCAAGATCGTCAAATCAGGCCAGGACCTCGAAATGCCCGGCGACAAATTCCTGAAAGCCGACGCCGACCGCCTCCTCCAATCCGGCCAGATCACCGAGTCCGAAATCGACCGCATGGTGAAAAGCCTCCTCCGCACCACCATCGCCGCCGGCCTCCACGACCGGCCCGTCCACGATCCGTATTACGCTTCCAAATACGCCGAACACGAACAGGTCGCCCTCCAGACCGCCCGCGAGTCCATCGTCCTCCTCAAAAACGATAACAACGCCCTCCCGCTCTCCCGCGCCGCCGCGAAAAAGAAAAAGATCCTCCTCACCGGCCGCTTCGTCGACACCCTCCCGCGCGGTCTCGGCTCCGCCGAGGTCGACGGCTACAACATCGTCACGCTCCTCGACGCGCTGCGCGACCCCTACGGCGACGCCCTTCATCACATCGCCCATCCCACCGACGCCGACCTCGAATCCGCCGACCTCGTCCTCCTCAGCACCGGCACGCTCGACAGCGAAGGTTGGGACCGCCCCTTCGCTCTCCCCGCCGACGAGGAGCAACGTATCCTCCACACCGTTACGCTCAACCCGCGCACCGTCGTCATCGTCAACTCCGGCGCCGGCATCCAAATGACCGCCTGGGCCAACCGCGCCGCCGCCATCCTCTACGCCTGGTATCCCGGCCAGATCGGCAACCGCGCCCTCGCCGAAATCCTCTGCGGCGAAACCAACCCTTCCGGAAAACTTCCGATCACGATCGAAAAACGTTTCGAAGACTCGCCCGGCTACGGCTACATCCCCGAAGGCGAATCGCTCTACATCGGCTGGGACCACGACAACAACATGTCCCACCCCATCACCGACGTCGTTTACAAAGAAGGCATCTACGTCGGCTACCGCTGGTATGAGCACAAGCAGATCGAGCCGCTCTTCGCCTTCGGCCACGGCCTCTCCTACACCACCTTCGCCTACTCCAACCTCAGTCTCACCCCTTCGATCATGCCGATCGACGGACGCGTGAGTATCGAGTTTTCCATTACCAACACCGGTTCCGTCGCCGGCACTGAAACCGCGCAGATCTATCTCCGCGACACCCTCTCCGCCGTCCCGCGGCCCGAAAAAGAACTGAAAGCCTTCAGCAAAGTGACGCTCCAACCCGGCGAAACCAGAGTCGTCCGCACCCGCCTCACCGCAAAGGAGTTCGCCTACTGGGACACCACCGCCCGCGCCTGGCGCACCGAGTCCCACGCCTACACCTTTCTCATCGGCCCCGCCTCGAACAAAATCCTCCTCACCGGCGAGATGACGATCAGGTAGGGCGCGTTGTCCCCAACGCGCCGCTCCGCGCCCCCATCTCCGCCCTTGACGCCCGCCCTTCCCCATCTCTTCTTGCCTCTCACGTTCATGAATCCTCTCGGCACCAGCGCCCTCAAACACCTCGTCGCCCTCGTGGTCGTCGTCGTCGCGCCTGCCGGCACGCGAGGGTTCTGATCGTATCGAATAAAACGAAAACGACTTTGCCCCTCCGGTGCCGAACCGGAGGGGCTTTTTGTTTGCTCCTTCGGTTTCAGCCACGGGACGGGCGCTCAACCAACGCCAACCCAATGAAACCACCCACCGACACCGACCTCGCCGAGCCCATCGCCTCGGCTTCATCCGCGTCATCCGCGCAACCACAACCACCGGCCGCCGAAACCACGCCCACCGGCACCTTCACCGGCGCCGAAATCCTCCGCCACCTGCTCGAGCGCCAGGGCATCCGCACCGTCGCCGGCATCCCGGGCGGCGCGATCCTTCCGTTCTACGACGCGCTTCATTCCCCCGACTCGCGCATCGAACACATCCTCGCGCGCCATGAACAAGGCGCCGGCTTCATCGCCCAAGGGATGTCCCGCGTCACCGGCCGCGCCGCCGTGTGCCTCGCCACCTCCGGTCCCGGTGCCACCAATCTCCTCACCGCCATCGCCGACGCCCGCCTCGACTCGATCCCGCTGATCGCGATCACCGCCCAAGTGCCGCAATCGCTGATCGGCACCGACGCCTTTCAGGAAGTCGACACCTACGGCCTCACGCTCCCGATCACGAAGCACAACTTCCTGATCCGCTCCGCCGCCGAACTCCTCGAGATCATTCCTCTCGCCTTCACCCTCGCCGAATCCGGCCGCCCCGGTCCCGTCGCCATCGACATCCCCAAAGACGTCTTCACCGCGAAACACGCCCTCACCACTTGGCCCGCTGTAGGGCGGGGTCTCCCGACCCCGCCGTCCGACGCGAGCCAGACATCCACGCTCACGAACACTCAAAACCTCTCCACCCTCGCCCACCTCCTCACCTCCGCCCAGCGCCCCGTCCTCTACCTCGGCGGCGGCATCATCGCCTCCGGCGCCGCCCCGCTCGCGCGTGAACTCGCTCACCGCCTGCAAGCACCCACCGTCTGCACGCTGATGGCGCTTGGCGCCATCCCCGCCGACGATCCGCATTTCATGGGCATGCTCGGCATGCACGGCACGAAAGCGACCAACCAGCTCCTCGACGAAGCCGACCTCGTGCTCGCGATCGGCGCCCGCTTCGACGACCGCGCCACCGGCAAAGTCGCCGAGTTCTGCCCGCGCGCGACCATCGCCCACATCGACATCGACCCCGCCGAAATCGGAAAAATCAAAAACCCCTTCCTCAGCCTCGTCGGCGCCGCCGCCGAAATCCTCCCCCGCCTCCTCGCCCTGCGCCCCTCACCATGCTCTCGGGTGTTGCATATGCGACACCCGAAAGCACCAAGTGATTCGTGGCTCGCCCACGCCCAAAATCTCCGCCGCGCCCACCCGCTCGCGCATCCGCCGCGCGCCGAAGACCCGCTGCATCCCATCAACCTCTGCCGCTTCCTCGCCGAAACGCTTCCCCCTGACACGATCGTCACCACCGACGTCGGCCAGCACCAAATGTGGGTCGCCCAAGCCTGGCCCTTCCGCGCGCCGCGCACGTTCCTCACGTCCGGCGGCCTCGGCACCATGGGCTTCGGCCTCCCCGCCGCCATCGGCGCCGCCCTCGCCCTCCGAGATCCCTCGACCCGGAACCCCGAACCCGCAACTCGGAACGGCTCACGCGCACGCCGCGTCGCGTGCATTTCCGGCGACGGCTCGATCCTGATGAACATCCAGGAACTCGCCCTCCTCGCCGAACTCAACCTCCCGGTCGCCGTCTTGATCTTCAACAACGGCCACCTCGGCCTCGTGCGCCAGCAACAGGAGTTGTTCTACGCGCAAAACTACGCCGCCTCGCGCTTCCACGCCGTCCCCGATTTCGCCGCCCTCGCGCGCGCCTTCGGTCTCCGCGGCCTGCGTATCGATGCCGCCACTACCGACCCGCTCACCACCCTCGCCGACGCCCTCGCCGAACCCGGCCCCTGCGTAATCGATATTTCGATACACGACGCGACCCTCGTCCTCCCCATGGTCCCTCCCGGCGCCGCCAACCACCAAACCATCACCACCGCTCCTCAACCCGCCTCCTCCCATGCCTGACACCACTGCTTCTATCGCCCCGCTCTCGCCCGAAAAGTGTCATACATTATATGACACTTCCTTCGCCGCTATCGCGGATCTTCCTTCGACTCCAGCGCCGCAGGTCATCGAACTCCGCGTCCGCAATCACCCCGGCACGATGTCCCACATCACCGGCCTCTTCGCGCGCCGCGCCTTTAACCTCGATGCCATCCTTTGCGTCCCAAACCCCCACCGCACCACCAGCCGCATACTCCTTCTCGTCCCAACCGATCCACGTCTCGTTCAACTCGAGCGCCAGCTCGCTCGGCTTTATGACGTTCTCGAGATCCGCCATCGCACCGATCTCTCCGCCGACACCTTCGCTCGTTTCGTCAGCGCCTGATTCCGCCACCGGACACGATCGGCGCTCGATCCGCAACCCCACGCGTCGAGCGCCGTGGCAATCTCCGACATCCTTCCACCTTGGGGTAATGTTGAGCGTGACTCACTCCAGCGGGTGAGTTGCTCCCATCGACGTAGGCTTGGAGGCGGCGACACAGTAAGAGCGGGAGAAGCTTTGCGATCGCCTTGCTTATCCGCACAAAACGCCTCTGCGTGCTCGCCAGCCTGCCAACGCCGCGGCAACGTTCGCGGTCGCCCTTCCCCGCGTAACCGTAACTTTTCGTTCGAACGCGCACCCACTCGTTCATGATCAAACTCTACAACAGAAAGGGGGTTCGAAGCGTCACGGTTGCCGAGCTGCCCGCCGAAAATTGGAGCGAGGTTCTCTGGATCGACTTGCTCGACCCTACCGCCGACGAAATCGAAGCGATCGAAGCGCTCGAAGACCTATCCCTTCCCACGCGCAACGAAGCCCAGGAGATCGAGGTCTCGAGTCGCCTCTACATCGAGAACAACGCGCTCTTCATGACCGCGACAATCATGGTCCGCGCCGCCAAGCCCGACCCGACCACCACTCCGATCACCTTCGCCTATCGTCCCCACCGACTCGTCACCCTCCGCTTCGACGAGCCAATGCCTTTCAAGGCCTTCACCGTTCGCTACGAGCGCAGCCCCGAGGCCTATCAAACCGCCCAGAAACTCTTCCTCGGCCTGTTCGACGAGGTCGTCGATCGCGTCGCCGATATCCTCGAGTTCGTCGCCGGCGACTTGAACGAACTCTCCACCATCATCTTCCTCGGCGAAAGCCGCGAGCCCGGCACGATCGACTACAACGCCCTCCTCCGCCGCATCGGCCAAAACGCCGCCCGCACCGCCAACGCCCGCGAGAGTCTCGTCAGCCTCCAACGCGTCCACGGCTTCTTCACCGAAACCTGCGGCAACCTCAGCACCGATCCCGTGGATGAGCATTGGCGCATCACCGGCAAAGACGTCATCGCCCTCTCCGACCACGCCAACTTCGTCTCGAGCAAAGTCACCTTCATCCTCGATGCCACGCTCGGCCTGATCAACAGCGACCAGAACACGATCAACAGCCAGCAGAACAAGATCATCAAGCTGTTCTCCGTGCTCGCCGTCGTGCTGCTGCCCCCGACCTTGATCGCGAGCATCTATGGCATGAATTTCCGCCACATGCCCGAGCTGCAATGGACGTGGGGCTACCCTCTCGCGCTCCTCCTGATGCTCATCTCCGCCGTCGTCCCGTATCTTATCTTCAAATACAAACGCTGGCTCTAGGAAGTTTCCTCCCGACAACGCCGATAACTCGGCCGTCCTTCTGGCCGAAGCAACCCCGCGGGTTTAGCGGATTAATCTTCCCCGCGCACCGTCTGAACTTCCTCCGCCGGATACGTAACGCGCGTCCCACGCACCCGCGCGAACGGCGTCAGCCGATGCGGCATGCGCTTTGTCGTCGTGCGGATGTCTTCGCATTTGATTCCACGCACCAACAACGCATCCGCGACGAGCGAGCGATGACAACGCCACGGCACCGCTTCCGCGCACATCAACACGATGCGCTCGCGCCCCGCCCTCCGTATCAGCTCCTCCACCGCATCCCGAAACTCTGCGGTCTGCATGTGATCCGCATAGCCGCGAAACGACAGATTCCGCCAACCCTTGTTCGGAGAATCCGCGCTGGTTCGGCGCAACCCACCCAACGCCGCCCAGTGCTCGTAACCAATTCCCGCCTCCTTCAACGAGGCCGGCAGCCTCTCCCGACCGAACTGCGGATTCGCGCGCGACCGCGGCACAGTGCGGATATCAATCAACCGCATGACGCCATGCGCTCGCAGCAAATCGAGAAACTCCCCCAAGGGCCGGTTCGAGTGTCCAATCGTCAGCACGACCGGCTCACCCTCTGCCCCCGCTACCGCGCCTTTTGGGGCCACCGCCTTCGCCCGCTTTCTAGCCGGGGTTTTTGATCCTGCCTTGGTCATGTTACATCGAGTTGGGCCGTTGGATGCGGCGCGGCAGCCGGAACGCCCGCTCGCTTACTATCGCATCACGATATAAACCGATTTTGCTCTTCTTCCAAATAACGGATCACACTTTGCCCCATCTCCATGGCTCCCCCTGACGAAGCTCTCTCTAAAGCAGATTACGAGGCCCTCGCCGAATTTCGCTACGCCTTGCGGAAATTCCTCGGCTTCAGCGAAACGTCGGCCGCCGAGCACGGCGTCACTCCGCAGCAGTATCAAGCCCTGCTCGCCATCGAGGGTTTCCCCGGTCGCAACTGGGTCTCGATCGGGGAACTCGCGGAGCAGATGCGCATCGCCCATCACAGCGCCGTCGGCCTGGTCGACCGAATGGAGACGATGCGGCTGGTCAAACGCACCGCCTCCAAGGAAGACCGGCGCCGCGTGCAGGTGACGCTCACCGCGAAGGGACTGAAGCTCCTCGAAAAACTATATCGCGTGCACCGCGACGAGTTGCGTTCGAAAGGTCCGCAACTCACCTCGCTGCTCCAGAAAGCCGCCGCGCGCATTCCCGCCCGCGCCACCTTCGCCAGCCCCGCCTGCTCGATGCCCGAAATCGAAGACTAACGGTCACCCCGCAACCTCTTTCCATCCCTCCAATACTCGTCGCCTCACCCCGGCCAGCACATCATCGCTCGCACTTCCGGCGATAAGCTCGCCTGCGACCCTCCGGCCGCGCCCCCCTCGTCTCTTGCCAAAATCCATTTTGTATCGTAACACGATATAATGAAGCCAGAGCTGGATGCCATCCCGAGCAGCCCGCGCCAGCCGGGCATTGTGCTGCCATTCCGTCACCTCTCCTCCATCCCGAACCGCCGGCCATGAACAAAAAACCCTACCGTTTCGCCACGCTCTGCGCGCGCGGCGGCGCCCCCCGGCCGCGCGAAGCCGCGAACGCCCCCGTGCAGCCTCCCATCGTTCAGAGCGCCATCTTCGATCTCGGCGACGCCGCGGAGGCCGAAGCCATCTTCTCCGGCACCCAAAAGGGCTACGCCTATTCCCGCTTCGGCAATCCCACCGTCGACGCACTCGCGCACGCGTTCGCCGTTCTCGAGGGCGGCGCCGGGGCAATGGTCACGAGTTCCGGCAACGCCGCCGTCCTCTGCGCCGTCACCTGCGCGCTGCACGGGCGCACGCGTCCTCTCGTCACCCACCATGATATTTACGGAGGCAGCTTCGAACTGCTCCGCATCCTCTCGAACACGTTCAAACTTCCGCTCGAAACCGTCGATTCCACCGACACCGCGCGCTGGCTCGAAGCCGTTTCTCGGGCCGGCGCCGTCCTCGTCGAGACACCGTCGAATCCGCTGATGCGGCTGATCGATCTGGAAGCGACGATCAAAGCCGCTCGCCTCGCGGGCGCGCCGGTCATCGTCGACAACACCGTCGCCACGCCCTTCAACCAGCGCCCTTTCGATTTCGGAGCCGACTGGGTGGTCCATTCCACGACCAAGTATCTCAACGGCCACGGCGACTTGATCGGCGGATGCTTGATCGCCCGCGAACCGCTCGCCCCCCTCCATCGCACCATCCACAAAAACCTCGGCGGCACCGTCAACGCCTCGGAAGCCGCCATGGCGTTGCGCGGTCTGCGCACGTTCGCGCTACGCATGGCCGCTCACAACCACAGCGGCGCCACGCTCGCCCGCTGGCTCGCCGATCGCCCCGAAATTGCGCGCGTTCACTACCCCGGGCTCCCCAACCATCCGCAACGCGAACTCGCGGAGCGACAACTCCGACACGGCGGCGGCCTCCTGTCGTTCGAACTCGCCGGCGGCGAGCATGCCGCCACTCGCTTCTTCGAACGTCTCGAACTCATCGTCCACGCGGTCAGTCTCGGCGGCCCCGAAACGCTCGTGACGCGTCCGGCCCGTTCCAGCCATCGCGGAATGACACCCGAAGCGCGCCAGCAAGCGGGCATCACCGACGGCCTTATTCGCCTCTCAGCCGGCCTCGAGGATGCCGCAGATCTCATCGCCGATTTGGAGCAAGCGATCTCCTACGACGCATGACCAGCCATGCACTCCCACTCAGATTTTCCGTTCGCACGCCGAGCTTCGTCTTCGGCTAACGTTCGTCGGCGGCTTACGTTTCCATCTTCCGCAACCCTCGCGCTCTTCAGCGCCCGTCGATCATCACGACCAACGCGAATACGGTTTCGCGTCGGCACGCACACGGCCGCCCGTCACCGCCGCGTTGCCCGAATCCCTTCATCATGAAACCCATCGTTGCACCGGTCGATTTCTCGAACGCCACTCCGCGCGTGATCGCCGAAGCGGTCGCGCTCGCGCGTCCTCTCCAGGCGCAACTCGTCTTCCTGCACGTCACCCAGCCTGCCCCGCCGGTCGCGAGTGAATTCGCTTTCATTGGCATCGATCCGTCGGTGGAGGTTGTGGCCGAACAAAGCGCGATCCAGCGGCTCGCCTATCTCCAACGACAACTCGCCAGCCAAGGCATAACCGCTTCGACGATGCACGCCGCCGGCAATCCCGGCGCCATGATCGTGGCGCGCGCCCGGGAACTGGATGCGTCCTACATCATCCTCGGCTCGCACGGACACGGCGTTCTCTACGATCTGATCGTTGGCAGCACCGCGAAACGCGTCGTCAAGGAAGCGCATTGCCCGGTGATCGTCATCCCCACCCGCGTGCGCTCCAGCTACCAACCCGGTTCGCTCGCGTTCGAACCCATCGACGCCACGGACGAACTTCCTCCGTTCACCGCGTCTCGCGTGCTGACGCCTGCTCGCCTCACCGAGCGGGGCCCGCTGTCACTCCATCGCATCGACTCCGCGCACCCTCGATCGTGAACCCGCCCGCGCTTCCCACCCGTTCGTTGCTGGAGCGATCGTTCCCGTTCTCTCCACCGACGGCGCGGTGGCTCGCCCGACCGACCGCAAAGACCGGCCTGACGAGCTGGCTCACCACGGTGGATCACAAGCGCATCGGCCTTCTCTACGGCTGCACCGCGATCGTTTTTCTTCTGCTCGGAGGAGCCGAAGCGCTGCTGATCCGGCTGCAACTCGCCGTGCCCAACAACGACCTGCTGACCGCCCGGCAATACAACCAGCTGTTCACGATGCACGGCACGACGATGATCTTCCTCGCGATCATGCCGCTCGCATCGGCTTTCTTCAACTTCCTCGTCCCGCTCCAAATCGGCGCGCGCGACGTCGCTTTCCCCCGCCTCAACGGTTTCGCCTACTGGGTGTTTCTCGCCGGCGGAATCATCATCAACGTCGGCTGGTTCCTCGAATCCGGCGCCGCCGACGTCGGTTGGTTCGGCTTCGCCCCGCTCACCTCGAACGCCTATTCGAACCACTTCCCCGGCGACATCTCCACGGACCTCTGGATTATGGGTATCCAGGTTTTGGGTATATCATCGATCGTCGGCGCGCTGAACTTCATCGTGACCATCATCAATCTGCGCGCGCCGGGCATGACAATGCTGCGCCTGCCCACCTTCACCTGGATGGCCCTCGTGACCGCATTCATGGTCATCCTCGCCTTCCCGGCGATCACGGTCGCGTTCGCGGAGCTGATGATGGATCGGACATTCGGCACCCATTTCTTCGAAGTCTCCAACGGCGGCCTCCCGATCCTCTGGCAGCACCTCTTCTGGATTTTCGGCCACCCCGAGGTTTACATCCTGATCTTGCCGGCGATGGGCATCATCTCGGAGGTGCTGCCGACGTTTTCGCGCAAGCCGCTGTTCGGCTATCCAGTCGTCGTGTTCTCGGGAGTCCTGATCGGCTTCCTGGGTTTCGGCGTGTGGAGCCATCACATGTTCACAACCGGCATGGGCACCGTCGCCACCGCCGCATTCGCGTTCGCGAGCATGCTGATCGCCGTGCCAACCGGCGTGAAAATCTTCAACTGGATCGGCACGCTCTGGGGCGGGCACGTGCGCTTTCGCCCCCCGCTGCTTTTCGCCGTCGGGTTCATTTGGATGTTCATGCTCGGCGGTTTCTCCGGCGTCATGCACGCGGCCGCCCCCGCCGATGCCCAGCAACACGACACTTACTTCGTCGTCGCCCACATCCACTACGTCCTCATCGGCGGCTCGCTCTTTTCGCTGCTCGCCGGCTTGCACTATTGGTTCCCGCTGATTCGCGGGCGAATGATCCCGGAATCACCGTCGAAGGCGGCGTTCTGGATCATCTTCGTCGGCTTCAACGTCGCATTCTTTCCGATGCACTTTCTCGGGCTCAACGGCATGCCGCGGCGAACCTTCACCTACGACGGCAACATGGGCTGGAACACCGCGAACTTCATCTCCACCGCCGGCGCGCTCACCCTCGGTGGCGGGCTACTCTTCTACTTCCTCACCGTGGCGCGCGCCTGGTGGTGGGGCGCCAAATCCCGCCGCGATCCCTGGGATGCCCGCACGCTCGAGTGGAGCGTGCCCGCGCCGCCTCCGGAATACAACTTCCGCACGATCCCCGTCATCCGGGCGCGCGATTCGTTTTGGCTCGATAAACACCCGCCCGCCGAAGACCTCGGCACCGCGCCCGCCGTCGACGCCACGGCCGAAGCGAAAATTCACATGCCCGGGCAATCATGGTTTCCGTTGTTCACCGCGACCGCGATGATGGTAGCCGCGCTTTGTTTCGCGAATCGTGCGCTCACTTGCGCGCTCGTTGGAGTGTTTATCGTATTCGGATGTATCTTCCTGCGGGCGGTGGAAGGCCCCGGCGGATACTTCATCAACCCGGAGAACCATAATCATGAACCCGAAGCCAACGCCTCACGAGTGTAGCCGGCCCGACTCCGTCGATCGCTCCGCCGTCTGCGACGAATGCGGGACCTTCGGCGCCGTGGCCGTCGGCGACCGCTGGCTTTGCGAGCGCTGTTACTCCGAGAAGGGATCGTGCTGCCCTGAATTTGGAAAAGACGATTTGTGGGCCGATCGCGTCGACGGGCCGGAGCCGCGATAACCCACGCGATCGCCTTGCTCTGACTGCGGCGAGGCTTCGCGCACCGGGTCGTCGCGAGATCAGCCCGCGCTACAGTTCGGCCCCTTCACAACCATTGAGACCATCGGCGGTGCTATCCTCGCAGCGGCTGCAGTTAGATCGACGCTTCGCATTGTCGCCGAGCGCGGAGCGGTGCATGCTCAACTCCACTCAGCGCAGGTTATCGGCTCCGCAGCACGGATTCGCGCTCGTTCATTCCAAATCGTTCAACCCCATCTCCACCCCGATGCAGCTGGCCGAATTCATTCTCCACAACATCACCTCGATTCTCGCGCATCGGAACACCCTACGAGAAAACGGCTGGACCGCTCGCGAGCGCACGCCGTGGCGGTTCAAGGATTTCGCCGAGGAAATGCTGCGCGCCGTCGCGCAAGAGCTTCAGCCCGCCGTGCCCGGTTCCGGCAAACCTCCCGCTGCTTCGAGCAGCGATTCTTCTGCCAGCGTCGATCAGCGACTCCTCGGCCTGTTCCAAGCCCACGCGATGGAATGGGCGAGCCTCGGCGCCGAACCGGCCGAGATCGTCGCCGAAGTGCGCGCCCTCAGAACTGCCGTCACCCAGCTCTGGCGACGAGGCGAGCCCCTGCCATCCGCCGTGCATGTCGCGGAACTCACGCGTTTCGACGAATTGCTGGATCGGTATCTGACCGAAGCCGTGCGCATTCACAGCGAATTCTCCGATCATTCGCGGCTCATGTTTCTCGGGATCCTCGGCCACGACCTCCGCGGGCCGCTGAACGCGATTGCCTTGTCCGCGCAAGCGCTCGCCGAAATGGAACCGCTCCCGCCCGAAGGAGACGAGCTTGCGCAGCAGATTCTCACCAGCGCGAACGCGATGGAGCAAATGATGCAGGACTTGCTCGACTTCGCACAGACCCGACTCGGCCGCGCCCTGCCCATCAATCCAGCGCCTTTCGATCTCGCCATGCTCGTCGACGAAGTGCTCGCGGAAATGCGGACGCGTTTCCCGTCGCGCGCCTTTCATCTCCAGCGCGAGGGCGATCTCAACGGCAAGTGGGACCGGGCGAGATTGCGTCAACTCGTGGGGAACTTAATCGGCAATGCCGTGCAACATGGCGACCCGCATGCCGCCATCGAGGTGACTGCGTCGTCCGTTGAATCGCACGTCCTCTTGTCCGTGCGAAACCGGGGTGCACCGATTCCAGCCGCCGCACTTCCCCGCATCTTCGAACCGATGTTCCAGCCCACCCACTCCACCCGCTCGCAACGCTGGTCCGGCAGCATGGGCCTCGGTCTCTACATCGTGAAACAGGTCGTGCAGGCTCATGGCGGAAGCGTGGACGTTTCCTCCTCCAGCGACACCGGAACAACGTTCTGCGCGCGGCTGCCGAAATCTCTGCCACCCATCGGACAATAACGTCCCGTGCCTCCGCTCGCGTCCGTTGCTTCTCCGCTACGGCGCCGTCGCCGCTTCCATCTCGGCGAGAACCTGCAGCGCCTGCTCTCGCGTCGCTCCACACATCGTCGGCTCGGGTCGCAAGCTCACGCAAACCGCCGGTCTCTCCGGCAAACCGAAGAGCTCACAGCGAAAATCCGGCAGCAAATGCAGACAGCGCTCCCCCGCCTTTTTGCCGCGCGGCATCTTCGGCATCGCCGACGAAATCGATGGCGCGATGCAACACGCTCCACACCCCGTGCGGCATCCGAACACCGCATCGTCCCCAAAGGCTTCCACTCTCACGCGCTTCTCCACTTCACCGCGTTCAGTGCGCCATTCGCTACTTCAGCGCAAGTGCAGGATCGCCCGCGCGCCCTTGACCTCGGGCTCACCTTCCACCGCCGCGATCGACACCCGCGCCTCTTCAATCGCAGCGTCCGCCAACAACACCTCACGAATCCGTTCAGCCCGCGCGCTTGCGAGTTCTGCCAAATCCGCCGCTTCCACTGCAATGCTCGCCAACAACGCCCGCTCCACGTCTTCCACCGGCAGCTCCGTCGGCGCGCTTTCCTCCTGCACGCGACTCTGCGCCGCCAATTGCTCCGCTGCCTGCCGCTCCGCCAACGCCCGGCGCTCCTCCTCCTCGCGGCGACTGCGACCACTGATCCAGTCGCGCGCACCTTTCAGGGTCGCGACATCCCAGGTGCGCCGAAGAATTCCACGACGCTCCTCCGCTTGTGCTGAATCGCCGGATACAGGCCGATCCGTCACCGGATCCGCGGCTGCCACTTCGCCGCTCGCCGGCCAGGCGACCCCCAAGGGAAATCGCTGCTTGAATATCTGTCGCAGTCCATCCTCGCGCTCCTCCGGCGTCAGCGCCCGCTGCTCGCTCGCGTCGTCGCGCCAACCCAGCGTCGCTCGCACCATCTCCTCGAGCCGCGTCCGCTTCAATCCCTCCGCATCCGCCACGCGGTCGAAGCCCGCCTCGATCTCGAGATTCAGCGCCGGACGTTCGACCAGCGCACGCCGAACCACGTCCAGTCGCGACCGGCTTTCCTCCGTCAACGTCAGCGTCCCCGGTCGGAATTCCTGCTGGCCCAACTCCTCGCCTCCACCGCCAAACATCGATCCAATCAACGCGAAGGGCGAGGTCGCCGCCTTGGTGAACAGATTCGACAACACCTGGCCCACCACCTTTCCGATGTCGAACTGTGGATCCGCAAGGCTCCCTTGCACCGGAATCTCGAGCGTGATCTTGCCCTGCGCGTCCTTCAACAACGCCACTCCCAACTTCACCGGCAGCTTCACCGCATCCGGACTGTTCGTCGCCGCACCGAGCTCGAACTGCTCCACCTTGATCGTGTTCGCCATGTCCAACCGCTCGTCCTCGAGCCTCGCCCGCGTCTCCACAAACAACCGGCCCCGCGCCAACTCATAACCGGCAAACTTTCCAAAGTAGGGACTCGCCGGCACGAGATCCACCGACACCACGTCGAGACGCACATCCGCGGCAGGCGCGCTCCCCAGCGGATTCAACCGGCCCAATACCCGCACCTCGGCCGACCGATTCACGCGGGCTTGAAACTCCGTGTCGCCCAATTCCGGACGCAACGACGACAAATTTCGCAACGCGCCATTCACCGGCGCCAGCGAGTATTCAACCGGGCGGTCCAACGAGCGATCGCTGAACGTAAACTCGCCTTCCTGCACCAGCACGCGGGTCACCGCGATTTCGGGCGCCGCCCCATCGCTTGCGCCCTCCTTCGCCTCCGCCGTATCCGCTTCCTGACTACCCGACCCTTTCGGCAAGAGCGCCGCAACGTTCAACGTCCCATCCTCCGCCCGCACCACATGCGCAAACGGTCGCACCACTTTCAGCTCACCCGTCGAAAGCGTCAGCCGCGGCATCGTCGCCACTTTGATGTCGCTCGCCGTGAACTCCTGCAGCCCCGCCACCTCCGCCTCCTCGCCCGCCGCCACCGCCACGTCTTCTACTTTTGTTTCGCCCGAAAACGTCGCGCTGCCGTCAGCCCCGATATTCGCATCGCCTTTCACCGACACCCACCCGCGCCCAATCGTCGCCTGCGACACCGCTTTCAAATACGGACTGAACGGCGCCATCGCCACCCGTGCGATATCGATCCCCACCACCGCCTGGAGAGGACTCACCGTCACACTCCCGTCCACCTTCACCGTTCCTTCGGGCTTCAAGTCGAACGCCACGCCCAGTGGCACCGGCGCACCTTCACGCAACGTAAACGCCGTCACCTTCGCTTCGATATTCTCCAGACCCATTTCAACCACCTCCGGCGCCGCCTCGTCCCGCAGGTCGACCGCGAACCCATTCACCGCAATCTCTTTCACCCCCACATCGATCTCGCTTTCCGCGGATTCAGGTTCGCTCGCTTCCTCACCGTTCGCTGCCGAAGCCGGCTTCAACATCGCGATCACATTCACCGTCCCGTCCGCCCCGCGCACCACGCGCGCCCGCCCCCCATCCAACCGGATCGCGTCCACGTTAACCGCCAGCGTCTGCGCGTCCGCCGCCACCCCCGAAATCTCCAGCGTCCCGAGCTCAACCACCGCCGGCCCTCCCGCTCGCTCGAGCACACGCACGTTTTTCAACGTCAGCGCTCCGTCGCTCAAACGCACGCGCCGATCGCCCGGCGCCAAATCCAATTCGTAACTTCCACCCGCCGTAAGCTCTCCCTCCGCCACCACCGCCTGCATGCGATCGGAAAGATAAGGCGCATACTTCCCCAACTGCAGGTTTTCCACCTGCCAGTCACCCATCGACCTCACCGGCGCCGCTCCCAGCGTGCCCATCCACGCGAACCGCTCACCCGCTTCCGTCGTCGCTTCGAATCGATACGGCGCGCCGCCCGATCCTTCCGTCCGAAACTTCGTCAGCGCGAAGTTCATCGGTCCGATTACCGTTTTGAAATCCTCCGACCGCGACACGTCCGTAAACGTCACCTGCGCATTCGCCACATCCAGCCGATCGATCCGCACCGGTCGCGCCCAGATCGATGGCTCGCTCGGCTCACTCGCCCGCTCCCCAAATTTCTCGATCAGATCCGAGAAGTTCAACGTCCCATCCTCCCTCACCTCCACCGCCCCGTGAAACCCCTGCAGCGCAATCTTTCCCACCACCCAATCCCCCGTCACCGATTTCAACGGATCGGCATTCACATAAAGCCGCTGCCACCCAATCCATGACGCGCTGCCATCCGGCGCACTCACCTCCAGCCCTTCCACCGTCATCGAGATCGCAAACGGATTCACGCGCACCCGCGACACCGTCACGCTCCGCCCCAACTCCTCCTGCATCCGCTCCTCGATCTGCTTCTTCGCAATCGGCGGCACCACGAAGAAACCGACCAACGCATACACAACCAACAACACGGCCAAAATTTTGATAAACCGTCCCATAACCGAATGGCCTGAGACATCCGTTTATTCGCCGCGCTCCCTCAATCTGAATCTGCTGCAGTGCCACTCCTTCGCCCATTCGCCTGCAACTTCCTTACGATTCGATACTAAACCCCGCCGCAGCGCTTCTCCTTAAGAAAATCGCCTGTCCACCGATTCCTCCCTCTTCGAAGCCCCAGCAGCTTTGACGAGCGCCAAAAATTCCTGCAACGTGCCCCCCACAATGAAATCGGTGAAGGTCCCCGCCTTGGAGCTCTTCCTCCACGAGATGATCCCGCTTGCGAAAGCGATGGGCGTCGGCGTGGAGGTCAGCGACGCTCAGGCGCTCGTCCTCACCGCGCCGAAGGAGCAGAACAAGAATTCGCTCAACACCGCCTTCGGCGGCAGCCTCGTCTCCCTCGCCACCCTCGCGGGCTACGGCGTCGTGTGGGAACTGATGAAGGAAGCGAAGGACGGCGACAAAACCGAGTGGCGCATCGTCGTGAAGGAAAGCCGCGCCGCCTACCGCCGCCCCGTGCTCGGCGATCTCCGCGCCATCTGCGAGCGCCCCGCCCAAGCCGCCATCGCCGAGTTCAAGGAAGCCCTCTCCCGCTACGGTAAAGCCAAGCTGAAGCTCAAGGCCTCCGTCGTCGAAAACGGCAGCGTCGCCGTCGACGTCACCGCCGCCTTCGTCGTCTCGCGCTAACCCGCCTCCGCTCGCGCTCCTGCCATTGGAGGCGCGGTGCCCCCACCGCGCACCTTCCCGCGCGCCCCGCGCTCAAATATGCCGCGAGTCCGCGTCGTCCTTCTTCGCGTATCCGGTTTCCTGACGCGCATGGTTCACCGCGTTCTTCTTGAGATACGCCTGGTAAACATCGTCCGCCGTCATCCCCAGCGTCTGAGCCAGAGACACCAGGAAGTGAAAGAGGTCCACCACCTCCACCTTCGCGTTCTGCTCGTCGAACTTCTGATACTTCGCCCACCACTTCCACGGCACCGAATCGATCAACTCCGCCGTCTCCTGCTGCATCGCGCGCGTGTAGTTGAGAATCCACTTCGCCTTCTCCTCGTCGCTCGCCGGCGGCAGATTTACCCCGATCCGGCGGTTCAACGCGTCCTGCATCTGGAAGATCTCCTCGAGTTTGTCCATGCGCCCGAAACTGCCGCCCCCGCCTCTCCCCTGGCAAGCGACATCTCCTTCCGTGATTGTAGGGCGTGGTCTCCCGACCCCGCCGCGCGCGCCGCACGTCACCCATGGAGACGCGGTGCCCCCACCGCGCAAGCCCGCCCCCGACTTTGCAGTTGCTCCCCCTACGCATTTGCACGACCGTGCGCCCTTCACGCCTGCGTCGAGCCGCTACCCAATGCGCTCCGCGGGCCTAACCCAACGGTCGCTCGCCGCTCTCGCGGCCTGAGCACCAGCAACAAACAGATACAACATGTCAGACCAAAACCCGTCCGGTGCGCCCTCCGCGGCTCCCGAGACCGCCGTCGACGCGCCGCAATCCGCGGCTCCGACGAGCACCCCGGCGCCGACCGGGCAACCCGCCGCCACTCCGGCCGTGGGAACCTTCGGCAACGCCCGAGGCTCCGGCCTCTCCCGCGGCAAACGCGCCAGCTCGCCGTCGGCCTCCGCCGCCACGCCCGCGCCCGCCGCCGGTTACAAGCCGACCGCAGTCGAAGTGATCACGCCGGTGCGTGAATACACCAACCCGTTCGCGAGCTCCACGCCCGCGACGGCCCCCGTCAACGAGCCCGCCGCCCCCGCGGCGCCGGCCGAACCTGTCCAAGACACGAGCATCCCCGTCGCCAACGCTCCGGTCACCGGCGCGTCGGAGCCGCCCGCCGCCACGGCCCCCGCCGCCGGCGAGCCCATCGCGCCCCCCGCCGAAGTGATCCAGCCTTCCGTCGAAAAAGCGGAAATCAAAATCCTTCCGCCCGCCGACGCGAAGCGCCCCGCCGTGAGCTGGGGCGAAGGCTACAACGTCGAGGACACCCGCCCGCCACAACGCGACCAACGCCCGTCCTTCCGGCCCGAGCGCCGCGAACGCGATCCGCGTAATTTCGAGCCCCGCGACAGCGGCAAGCCCCAGGACACGCGCTTCCCGCGCCGCGACATCGCTCTCGAACAACGCGACGCGCGTCCCCGCGAATCGTCCGCGCCGCGCCAGCCGGAAAAGAAATCCGGCGGATTCCTCGGCTGGCTGAAGGGTCTCTTCGGCGGAAACACCGAACAGCCCGCCGCCACCGCTCCCGGCTCGGACCGCCGTGAAGGCGAAGCTCGCGAAGGCGAACATCGTCACCGCCGCCGCAATCGCGGCGGCCGCGGTCGCAACAACTATCACGGCGGCGAAAACCGCGGCCCGCGCGAAGACCGCCAGCCCCGCCCCGAAGGCTTCCAAGGCGGCAGCGACCAAGGTCAAGGCGGCGACCGCCGTTTCGAAGGCGGCAACGGCCGTCGTCGTCGTCGCGGCGGACGCGGCCGTTACCGCGACGATCGCGGCGACCGCGGCCCGAACCCCGAAGGCCAGCAGGGCGGCGGCGCCATCTAACAGCCCGATCATCCTCATCACTCAGAGCGGCTCCCCCGAGCCGCTCTTTTTTTGCGCCCCAGATTCTGCGGTTCCGCCCATAAGAAAGTTGTCATTCCGCCCAAACCGCCAAATCCCCTTCGACGCCCGCCCTCCCCCTCGCTCAACTCTCATCCCTCAACTCTCAACGTCCGTCTCTCAACTCCAGAATGCCCGACCTCATCGTCAACGGCGGCCAACCGCTCTCCGGCACCATCACGCCTTCGGGCAACAAGAACTCCGTTCTTCCGATCCTCTGCGCGACACTCCTCACCGATTCTCCGGTCCGCCTCCTCAACGTCCCCGCCATCACCGACGTCGAAAAGCTCGTCACCTTTTTCGGCGAACAGGGCTCGCGCGTCCAATGGGACCGCGCCGCCGGCACGCTCTCCGTCGACCACTCGTCCTTCGACTCCTCCCGCCTCGAGGGCGAACTTCCTTCCGGCATGCGCTCTTCGGTGCTCCTGTTCGCACCGCTCCTTCAACGCATTAAAAAATTCAAGATCCCCGCCAACGCCAAGGGCTGCTCCCTCGGTATCCGGGAATTGGATCCACACCTCGAAATCCTCGAAAAACTCGGCGCGCGCATCTCCCACAACGGCGACCTCCGCATGTCCCTCGCCGACCGCTTCACCGGCGCCCGCCACTGGCCCGACTACATGTCGGTCACCGCCACCGAAAATTTCGTCATGGCCGCCGCCCTCGCCGACGGCGAATCCACCCTCATCAACGCCGCCAGCGAACCACACGTCCAGGACCTCTGCGAAGTCCTCATCGGCATGGGCGCCAAAATCACTGGCGTCGGCACCAGCAAGATCACCGTCCAAGGCGTCAAACGCCTCAAAGGCGGCACGTTCACCATCAACACCGACTACCACGAGGTCGTCACCTTCCTCGCCCTCGGCGCCATCACCGGCGGCGAAATCAAAGTCCGCCACTCGCTCCCGCATCATTTCGATCTCATCACCCGGGCCTTCGAAAAACTCGGCGTGAAAATCGAACACGACGGCGACACCGCCATCGTCCGCCGCAAACAAAAGCTCGAGATCGAACAACCGTTCACGACCAACCTGCTCCCCAAAATCGAAGCCGCCCCCTGGCCCTATTTCCCCGTCGACTTGCTCCCGTGCATGATCGCCCTCGCCGTCCGCGCGAAGGGCGCCGTCCAGTTCTGGAATAAGGTTTACGAGGGCGGTTTCACCTGGATGCCCGAGCTCTCGAAATTCGGCGCGCACGTCGTCGTCAACGACCCGCACCGCATCATTGTCTTCGGCGACCGCCCGCTCCGCCCGACCACCGTCGACGCCCCCTACATCATCCGCGCCGCCGTCGGCCTCTACATGGTCGCCGCCAGCATCCCGGGAAAATCCATCGTCCGCAGCGCCGACACCATCAAACGCGCCCACCCCAACTTCGTCGAAAACCTAAAATCTCTCGGCGCCGACGTCGAATGGCGCTGAACCCATTTTCGATTCTCGATTTTTGATTTTCGATTTCTAACCCCGATCCGGCAGCATCATCTCTGTCATTCTGAGCGAAGCGAAGAATCCAGTTCGACTCACGCACAGCCTTCCGCGAATCGCCTCACCTTCCGCACCGAACCTCGCCGCCTCCCCGCCGTGTCCCAATCGAAATTCGAAAATCCAAAATCGAAAATCCCCCCGCCGCCTCCCGCAGCGACGGGTCTCGGCTACATCACCAACACGCTCGCCACTCCCGTCTCCCCCGCCGAAGCCGCCCTTCGCCCGCTTTCCTTCGCTGACTTCACCGGCCAGGCCAAAACCATCGAACGCCTCCAGGTCATGGTCGGCGCTGCCAAACAACGCGGCGAAGCCCTTAACCACATCCTCCTCTCCGGCCCTCCCGGCCTCGGCAAAACCACCCTCGCTTTCATCCTCGGTAACGAGCTCGGCAAAAACGTCCGCGTGACCTCCGGCCCCGTCGTCGAAAAAGCCGGCGACCTCGCCGGCCTCCTCACGAACCTCGAAGAAGGCGACATCCTCTTCATCGACGAAATCCACCGTATCCCGAAAACCGTCGAGGAGTATCTCTACTCCGCGATGGAGGATTTCCGCCTCGATATCATGATCGACCAGGGCCCCAACGCCCGCAGCGTCCGTCTCTCGATCCCGCGCTTCACCCTCGTCGGCGCCACCACCCGCGCCGGCCTCCTCACCGCCCCGCTCCGCTCGCGTTTCACGCTCCAGACGCGCCTCGATTACTACGACGCCGCCACGCTCGAAAAAATCGTCCGCCGTTCCTGCGACCTCTTGAAAGTTCCCGTCGACGCCGCCGGCGCCCGTGAAATCGCCACGCGCTCCCGTGGCACGCCTCGCGTCGCCAACAATCTCATCAACTTCGTCCGCGACTACGCCCAGCAACGCGCCGACGGCCGCATCACCCAACCCGTCGCCGCCGCCGCGCTCGAGCTCCTTGAAATCGACGCCGCCGGCCTCGACGAAATGGACAAACGCATGCTCCGCGTCATGGCCGAAAACTACGGCGGCCGCCCCGTCGGCATCGGCACGATCGCCGTCGCCGTCGGCGAAGAGCCCGAGACTCTCGAAGAAGTGCACGAACCTTTCCTGATCCAGGAAGGCTACCTCCAACGCACCCGCGAGGGCCGCATTCTCACCCCGAAGGGTTACACCGCCATCGGCCTAAAACCCTTCGCCGCCCCCGACCAGCCGACACTGCTGTAAAGCCCCACTCCTCGATGGCGCGGCAGCGCCGGTAGGGCGCGCTCTCCGAG
>JAEWBF010000056.1 GCA_023391285.1 Verrucomicrobiota bacterium | reverse complement strand
GGAGACCCCGCCCTACAAGATTGAGGAATGCGGTTAGAAGCTGAGGGTGGTGGAGAGTTTTAGGTTGAGGCCGGGGGCGGTGGTGATGCCGGTGCCGGAGACGCGGGCGCCGGCTTGTTGGATGTAGCCGGAATCGTCGAGGACGTTGTCGAGGTTGAGGCGGAAGAGCCAGCGGTCGTCGGGACGGTAGGAGAAGCCGAGCGTGGTGACGTAGTAGGGTTTTAGAAAAAAGCTGGTTTGGCCGACGACGTTGAGCGGGGTGAAATCGATCGGCGTGTCTCCTGCGCGGCGGCTGCTGTAGCTGATGCCGGCGGTGATCGCGAGGCCGTCGAGGTTTTGGCGGAAGCGGTAGTTGAGGAGGAGGGCGGTGTTGCGATCGGCGACGGCGCGGACGTGGCGGCCGAGGCTGTCGCGCATGCGCAGATGGCTGAACGTGGCGATGACGGAAAGGTTGGGGGTGAGGCCGCCGACGAGTTCGAGTTCGAGGCCCTGATTGCCGAGGTTGGAGATGAGCGACTCGGGAGCGGTGGGGTCGGTCTGACGGGCGGGGTTGGGAACGGAGACGTTGCTTTGGGAGATGCGAAACCAGGCGGCGTTGAAGGAGAGGCGCTGTTGGAAAAATTCGGATTTGAAGCCGATTTCGTCCTGGGTGCCGTCGCGCCAGAGCGCGGTGTCGTTGGCGATGATGGGAGAGGAATTGGTGGAGTGGCTGTAGTAGAGCGAGAGGTTGGGGCGGGGTTTGAAGAGGAGGCTGGCGATCCACATGCGCTTGTCGTCGTCGAGGATGCCAGGCGCGGCGCCGGTGACGTGGTTGCGGACGTAGGTGCTCGTATCGTAATGGAGGATACCGGCGGTGGTCTGGATGCGATCGTCGAGGAAGCCGAAGCGTTGGTTGAGGTAGATCTGCCAATTCGTGAAGCGATTGTCGTAGTCGATCGTGGGGATGGCGGACCAGACGGGTTCGGCTCGGAGATCGGGACGGCTGAGATCGATGCCGGGGAGCAAGCCGGGAACGGCACGACCGCGGCCGAGGCGGCGGGAGAGGCCGAAGCCGGTGATGGTTTGGGAGGAGATGTCGCCGAAGCGGTGGCGGGCGGCGAGGTCGGTTTGGAAATTGGCGAGACGGCGGCGGGTGGATTGTTTGTCGCCGCGGACGGGGATGTTGGCGGGATTGAAAAAGGGCGAGAAGGTGGAGACGTAGGTGTTGGCGGCGGGATCGAAGGACCAGATGTAATCCTGGGTGAGCTCGCCGGTGAAAGGGTTGTAGCGGTGGGAAAGCGAAGGGGTGGAGAGGAACTCCTGGGTGGAGTTTTCGTGGTAATAGCGGCCGTGGGCGGCGACGCGGAAGCTGATGTTCTCGGCGAGATTGCTGGTGAGAAGGGCCGAAACATCGGCGCTGCGGGTGCCGACGTGGCTCCAAGGTTGGATACCATTGAGCGCGCGGCGGGAGAGGCCGGGCGCGAGGAACGGGTCGGCGGTGGAGGCGTTGACGGAAGGATCGAGGATCAGGAGCGGTTCGCGGAAGATCCCGTGTTCGGCGGCGATGAATTTGACGGTGAGTTGGGTATCGTGGGAAATTCGATACGCGAACATCGGCGCGAGGACTTTGCCGCGGAGGCGGGCGTCGTTGGACCAGAAGCGGCGGGAGTCTTGGAAGGAACCGACGAGGCGGTAAGCCAAAGGGCTGTCGGGCGTCCAGGCGTCGGTGAGATCGAAGGACAGTTTTTGGGCGTCGAAGAAGCCGAGCTGGGCGGTGAAGGTGCGTTGGCGGCGGTAGAGAGGAGATTTGGTGATGACGTTGATCGAGCCGCCGGGAGCACCGGCGGGGGAGAGGATGGCGTTGGGGCCCTTGGAGATTTCGATGCGCTCGATGATGACCTCGTCGACATTGTCGGCGTCGTCGGGCTGGAGGAAGTTATCGACGGTGCGCTGGCCGTTGGATTCGAAGCCGCGGAGGATCATGCGATCCTGGAATTGGATGCCGCGACCCTCCTGGACGCCGGCGACGTAGCGGGCGACATCGAAGATGCGCGTGGGGGCGAGGTCGTCGATGTGGTCGCGGGTGAGAACGGAGATCGAGCTGGGAGTGTCGATGAGAGCGGCGCGGACGCGGACGGCGGAGATGGCGTCGGCGGCGCGGTAGCGGTCGACGGGGGTTTCGGAAACGGTGAATTGGGGAAGGATGATGAGGTCGGGGGTGGAGTCGGTGCGCTGGTGCCCGCCGCTGGGCGAGGGAGGTGAAAGTGAAATAGGTTCGGGGCGGCGGGAGACGGTCATGGGGCCGTCGGGACCGTCGCGGTGGACGGTGAGCGGAGTGCCCGCGAGCATGTGTTGGAGGGCGGCGAAGGCGGTGAACTCGCCGCGGACGGAGCGCGTGGTTTGGCCGCGGATGTTGTCGACGAGATAGACGAGTTGCTCGCCGGATTGGCGGGCGAAGGCGGCGAGGGTTTCGGGGGCGTCGCCAGCGGGGATGTTGTAAGGTTTGAGGACTTCGGCGGCGAAGGTGGAGGTGGCGAGAAGGCAAAGAAAGACGGCGCGAAGAATCGGACGCGGGAGGCGTGCGAGAATGCGGGGCGTCATGAAAAGGGGATGGAGACACGCCGATGCGCCGGCGCGGGATGTGATCCAGCAGAAGGGCGACGGGGAGGCCAGCGCAAGGTTGCGCTCGACGTGGGGCGGGCAAGTGCTGGGCGGCTCCGGTCCTCCAGCGTGTTGGAGCCGAAAGGGTCAGATTCTGAAGAATGCGAAAATCGGTGAACGCATTGCTGCACCTTTCTGTTCCGATACTCTGACTGGATTCTTCGCTTCGCTCAGAATGACAATAAGCTAATTGAGGCGGGGCTCGAAGCGGGGGGGGGGGGGGCCCCCGCCCGACCGCGCACCGGGGCCCCG
>JAEWBF010000089.1 GCA_023391285.1 Verrucomicrobiota bacterium | reverse complement strand
GCGCTGGCGAACGTCCTCAACAACCTGCCCGCCACGATCGTCGGGCTGGGGTCGGTGGGGACCATGACCGACGGGTCGTGGGGCTGGCTGTGGGGCGTCAACGCCGGGTCGCTCCTGCTGCCGTGGGGCACGCTGGCCACGATCCTGTGGTGGCGGGTGCTGCGCTCGGAGGGCGTGTCGATCGACCTCCGGCGCTACTCGGCGACCATCGTGCCGGTCGCGCTCGTCGCCTTCGTGGCCGGCACTGCGGCGCTCCTGCTCACGACGGCGGTCGCGTAGCGGCAGCCCTCGGGCTCAGGTCGCCGGCGGCACCGGCCACGTCGCCACGGTGTCGTAGCGAGCCCCGTCGGGGTCGAGCCGGCTGCGGACCAGCGCCAGCTCGTCCACCTCGAACGTCCCGTCGACCATCGACCCGAGCGCCGGGGGCATGCGAGCGTCGCGCTTGATCCGGGCGATCGTCAGGTGGCCGTGGAACGCGCGGCGCGGGGGCGGCTCGCCGATGGTGCGGGTGGCCGCGGTGACGCTGGCGGCCAGCCCCTCCACGCCGGCGACGGGGACCACCAGGACCCGCTCGCCCAGCACATCGACCGCCGGTCCGAGCCGTGCGACCGCCGCGGGCAGCTCCACGTCGTCCAGCGCGTCCTCGACGTCCTCGATGACGGCGTCGCCGAAGAACCGCAGGGTCACGTGCCAGCTGTCGGGTGGCACGAACCGGATCCCCCGCTGGTCCTTGCGCCGCAGCGTCATGAGCTCCTCGACCACTTCCACCGGTGGCCACACGGCGAGGAACAGCCGGGCCGTGCTCATGCCGCCAGTCAACCGCCTCCGGGCCCGCTCCGGGCGCGCAGCTGCCACGCGAGGCAGAGAACCACCCTTGACCTCAAGCGAACTTGAACTCTTACGGTCAGGGCATGACCACGACGACGAGCACCTCCACCCCCGTCATGACCCTCGACCGGCTGCTCGACCACGAGCTGGACTGGTCACCGGTCGCACGCGGCGGATTCATCTCGCACCTCGCCATGGGCCTGATCGCCGCGGCTCGGCTGGGCGCCACCGACGACGAGCTGGAGGAGATGTTCCGGCTCACCACCTCGGGCGACTTCCTCATCGCGCGGGATCGGCCGGACGAGCTCGAGCCGCTCTCGGCCGAGGTCAGGCGCCGAGGCGCCGAAGCGGTCGTCAGTGAACGGCTCCCGCAGTTGATCGGCCATCCCGGCGCGCAGTTCTTCCACGCCGTCATCCGGCTCGACCTGGCCCTCGACGCGGACCACCCCGGCCAGATCGCCAACTCGCTGCTCAACTGGGAGACCGACGCCGCCCCTCCGGCCCCCGGACCCGACGGACACGGTGACGCACGGTTCTCGGAGGTCATGGCCCGGGTCGCGGACGGCGACACCGACGCGCTGCACGACCTCCGGGCCGACGAGGACCTGCTGGACCAGCTGGCGGCGTGGGTCGCCTCGGTGCACGACGACCCTCGTGACTTCGGCACGCTGCACTTCGTCACCGGCACCCGAGCGGTGCGGGCCGTGGCGCCGTACCTGGACGCCGCCGATCGTCGCGAGCTGGGGCTCCACACCGCCCAGGCGCTCGTCCGCCTCACCGACCGCTTCGGATCCACCGTTCCTCCCGGCGACGACGAGCTCGACCGGCGGCGGAGCACCTCCGTGCCCGCATGGGACGAGCTCGCTCGCCGGGCGATCGCCTCGGGCGACCCGCACACGATCATGCTGACGTACGCGGCGCGCCTCGAGGAGGCGGCGACCGGGGACCAGCTGCTGCACTGGGTGGCGGCGCGTCAGAACTCGACCGTCTGACCGACCGCTCGACGGATCCTCACATCCGCACGACGAGACGGCCGGTGGTGGGGGGGGGGGGGGGCGCGCGCGCCGCGCGCCCCCTACCGGCGCTTCCGCGCCATTTTCGGCGGCGCGGGCGGCTTCGGCGATGGTCGCTTTGAAGGATTTGGGTTCCTTGCGGTTGGATTGCCAGACGCGGCCGGCGCCGCGGGCGAGCTGCTCCATGGATTTACCGGAGAGAACGGAGGTGTCGTCCTGTTTTTCGGATACAGGCTTCATGTCCTCGCCGCCCTTGATGAGCAGCCATTCGTCGCCGCCGCGGAGTTGGACGAGATACCATTCGCCGCGGAGTTTTTTGCCGGTCAGGACGACGTGGAGTTTTCCTTTTTCGAGATCTTTGGCGGGCGTGTCGGTGAGCGGTTCGAAGGTGCCGCGATCCCAGACCATCACGGTGCCGCCGCCGTATTGGCCTTTGGGGATGGTGCCTTCGAAATCGATGTAGGAAACGGGGTGATCCTCGACGTGAACGGCGAGCCGGCGTTCGCCCTTTTTGTAGGGCACGCCCTTGGGGACGGCCCAGGATTTCAACGTGCCGCCGATTTCGAGGCGGAAATCGTAGTGGAGGCGGGAGGCGGCGTGTTTCTGGATGACGAAACGATGGCCGGCGCCGGCGCCGCGCGAGGCGCGTCCGCCTTTCGGTTCGGCGGTTTTGGAAAAATTGCGCTTACGGACGTATTCCTTGAGCGACATGGCGCTCGAGGATTGTCACGGCGGGGCGGGCGGGGGTTCCGTGGGGGACGGGGCGCGGAAGAACGGAGGAGAGAAAAGCGCGGTGGGGGCACCGCGCCTCCAGGGGTCAGGCGAGGTGAGCGGGTTCGCGGATCAGCGAAGGGCAGGAGGCGCCGTCGAACCAGGTGCCTTCGACGAAGGTAGTCGTGGGGATTTCCGGGATGCCGCGTTTGTTTTGCTGGAGTTGTCCGGCGAGGATTTCGACGGCGAGTCCGCCGACGGTGTGGTGGTTTTGGCGGACGCCGGCTTTGGCGCCGCTGAAGTCTTCGAGAAACACGTCGACGAGGGAGAGATCGCGCGGGGCTGCGAGACCGAGGGAGTGAAGGGCGGCTTGGATGAAAGAGGTTTTGCTGATGACGACGTCGGGTTTGTGACGCTCGAGCCACTTCTTGAACGGTGCGATATCGACTTCGGGGGAGGATTGCTCGGTGAGCCAGCGCTCGACGGGATGCGCATCGGGAAAGAGGTGCATGGGAATGCGTTCTTTCGCGGGGATCGTTTCCTGTTCGCAGAGGAAGCCGGCGGACCAGAGACGATCGACGGCGTGGTCCCAGCCGCGATGCATGACGAAGCCGATGCGCCGGTAGCCTTTGGCGATCACCTTTTGCACCGCGAGGCGGATGATGTCGCACTGATTGTTGGTGACATTGTGCAGTGCGGGCTGGTGGGGGAAGTAGTCGATTTTGACCGCGCTGAATTGCGACCAGTCGAAGAGCAAGGCGTCGCCGTTTTCGCGGCCGTGGGAGGCGATGATGACGCCGTTGATGCCGCGGGCGTTGAGGATGCGGCTGAGTCGGCCTTGGGTGAGGCCGGGTTCGCGCATCCAGAAGTGGTCGAGATTGAAACCGATCTCCTTAGCCTTGGCGACGGCGCCGGCGTAGAACTCGGCGTGGGCGGTGGCGGATTTCCAGCCGAAGCGGGTGTTCCAGTTGGTGACGTAGGCGATCGTGGGGGGATTGCGCCGCGGAACGACCTGGCCGCGGTAGGCGACGAGCGCGCGCAGCAGCGGGTCGGGCGCGTAGCCCATTTCCTGCGCGAGACCTTGGATGCGCTGGCGGGTGGATTCGGGAAGCCGGGGGTGATTGCGCAACGCCAGCGAGACAGTGGTGACGTGCACGCCGGCTTGTCGTGCAACGTCGGCGAGAGTAACGCGACGTCCGTTCATAGGGTAGGCCGCCAGTTCGTCCGAACGCAGCCGTGCGCACAAGTCTATTGTTAGATTGTGTGGCTGATGGCGTCGACTCCGTGCGAAAAGGACTTTCGGCGCGCTTCTTCGCGACGTCGTCCACCCCCGCTTTCGACGCTGCGAGCTGGTGTCTTCATGCAGAACGTTCGCCCTCGCGGTTCGTCGTTTTCACGACGATTTTCGAGCGTTCGGTTGGAAACTCCAACGGCTTCTTGAACAACTGTTTCTTTTACTCCCGTGGTTGAAAGTTATCACACCCAGCATTCGCCCTTCGGCGCTTTTGCGAGCTTCACGGTCGGCCTGGTCGATGCGCCGGGCGGATTCGGTCAATCGCTTCGCGGCGCCGCGAAGCAGAACGTTTATATCGGATATCGGACGCCGGCGAAGTCGCAGTGGCAGCTGCTGCCGTTTTTGACTCCGCCGAAGTCGCAGGAAGGCGCGTTCACGGGCGACACGACGGTGGTGCAGCCGCCGCGGGGATTCGATGCGATGCGGCCGACGGATTACACGCGGACGCTGAATTGGGCGAGCGACACGTGGCGGGCGGACGAGTCGCGATTTGGGTTTTCGCTGCTCTCGCCGTTTGGCGAGGTGCCGGATCCGGCGAAGATGTCGAAAGCGGCGGCGCGCTTTCATTTGGCGCCGCTGATCACGGGTTGGATCGAATACGACAACCGCGGCGGCAAGGAGGACGTGGAACTGATCTTCGGGATCGGGAATGGCGATGACACGCTGCGGCCGTTGACGGACACGAGCGATGCGTTGCTCGGGTTTGCGGGGGGCACGGCGTATGGGTATGCGACGGTGCCGGCGAAAGGCGTGACGATGCGGCAGGGCTTCGACATCCTGGCGCCGAAGTTCCGGGATTTTCGCGGACTGCTCGTGATTGCGGGCGAGAGCGCGCTGGTGTTCACGGTGCCGGCGGGGAAGCGGAAGCGTTTTCCGCTGGTGCTGGGATTTTATCAAGGCGGCGTGGTGACGACTGGGATTACGTCGACCTTCGCTTACACGCGTTACTTTCGCGATCTCGAGGACGTGCTCGGTTACGGATTCGAGAACTACGAGCGCTACGAAAAAACCGCGGCGCAACGCGACCGTGAGCTGGCGAAGAGCCGGGTCGATGCGGATCAAAAGTTTCTCATCGCGCAGGCGACCCACAGTTATCTGGGCAGCAGCCAGCTGATGTGGGCGAAGAACAAGCCGCTCTACGTGGTGAACGAAGGCGAGTATCGAATGATGAATACGTTCGATCTCACGGTGGACCACGTGTTCTTCGAACTCGCGTGGCTGCCGTGGGGTGTGCGCGACGTGCTCGATCTGTTCGTCGATCGTTATTCGTATAAGGATCAGCTCGGGATATCGTTCACGCACGACATGGGCGTGAACAACTTCTTCACGCCGCCGGGCCGCTCCAGCTACGAATGCGACGGGATTGAAGGCTGCTTCAGTCACATGACGATGGAGCAGTTGTTGAATTGGATCCTGACGGCGTGCACTTATGCGGAGCGCACGGGCGATACGAAGTGGTTGAAAGGGAAACAGAAGATTCTGCTCGCGTGCGCGGAGAGTTTGCATCGCCGCGACGATCCCGATCCGGCGAAGCGCGACGGCGTGTTGAAGCACGATTCGGCGCGAGTCGGAGCGGGGGCGGAGATCACGACTTACGATAGCCTCGACGTGAGCCTCGGCCAGGCGCGCAATAATCTGTATCTCGCGGTGAAGACGTTGGGCGCGTGGGTATTGTTGGAGAAGGCGTTTGCGCGCCTCGGCTTGGCGAAAGCTTCGGCGGATGCGGCGGCGACGGCGAACCTGCTCGCGAACACGCTCACGACGAAGTTCGAAGCTGACACCGGCTTCTTCCCGGCGGTGTTCGAGAAGAACAACCGTTCGCGGATTCTGCCGGCGGTGGAGGGATTCATTTATCCGCTGTATTTGAATTATCGTGACGCGACCGATCGGAAAGGCCGGTTCGCGCCGTTGTTCAAGCAGCTCAGCCAGCACATCGGCCAGGCCTTGGTGCCGGGCATCTGCATCGACGAGCAGTCGGGTGGCTGGAAGATGAGCAGCACGAGCACGAACACGTGGTTCAGCAAGATCGCGATCGCGCAGCACGTGATCCGGAAAATTTTCCCCGAGGCCATGACGGAGGCGGCGAAGAAGGGCGACCGCGTTCATGCCGACTGGCAGCGCACGCCGGGATGCGGCGAGCATGCGATGTGCGACCAGATCCGCAGCGATTCTGGGATTGTGTGCGGCAGCCGCTACTATCCGCGCGGCGTGACGAACTACCTCTGGCTTTCCAACTAGAGATTCACCAAAAGAACGGGCGCGCGATTCTCGCGCCCTTTTTCGTTTCCGGCCCACTTCCGACTTCTACACCCCACCTGCACCATGAGCGATTCAGCGCATAAGATAACGCTACGCGAAAAGGTCGGCTACGCCCTCGGCGACGTCGCGACCAATTTCTTCTTCCAATCGATGATTCTCTACCAGGCCCGTTTCTATACGGACACGGTGGGGCTCGCGCCGGCGATCGTCGGATGGATGTTTCTCATTGTTCGCCTCGCCGACGCGTTCGTCGATCCGGTGGTCGGCGCCCTGGCTGATCGCACGAAAACGCGCTGGGGCAAGTTCCGCCCGTGGATCTTGTGGACCGCGCTGCCGTTCGGCGTGATTTTCTACTTCGTTTATGTCGCGCCGAACTTCGGCATGCAGGGGAAGATCATCTACGCCTTTGTCACCTACAGTTTGATGATGGTGATCTATTCGGCGAACAACACGCCGTATGCGGCGCTGATGGGCGTGATGACGCCGAACGTCAGCGAGCGAGCCAACATCGCCCGCTATCGCTTCGTCGCTGCGCTGATCGGTCAGTTCATCATCCAGGCGCTGGCGCTTCCGCTGGTCGACAAGTTTGGCGCGGGCGACAGTGCCAAAGGCTGGGCGACCACGATGGCGATCTTCGGCGTGATCATTGTCGTGTGTAACATTGTCGTCTTCTTCACGACGAAGGAACGCGTTCTGCCGAATCCCGAGCAGAAGCCGTCGATCAAGGAGGACATCAAGAACACGTGGGGCTGCAAACCGTGGCAGGCGATGTTCATCCTGACGCTGGCGGTTTTCACGATGCTCGTCGTTCGCGGCACGTCGCTGAATTATCTCTTCACCTATTATCTCGATCCGGCGGCGATGACGCAGTTCGTCGACACGGTGGGTCTCGCTGCGGCCGCGACGGGCGGGGAGCCGACGGGCTTCGCTTACGTGCTCGATCTTTTCGGCCTGCTGGTTCGCCCGGATAATTCGAATGCGCCGGCGGTGGCGTTTGCGTTCTTCCAGGTGCTTGGATCGATCATCCAGATCATCGCGATTCCCTTCTCGAAGCCGTTGTCGGATCGGTTCGGCAAGAAGGCGGTGTTCATCGTCGGCATGAGCGTGACGATCATGGCCACGCTCGGCGTGTTTCTGATCGGGCCAACGGACATGAACCTCATGTTCTGGCTCAGCATCATCTGGGGTTTGGGCTGGGGTCCGACCGTTCCGCTGCTCTGGGTGATGATCGCCGACGTGGCGGATTATTCCGAGTGGCAGACGTCGCGCCGGGCGACGGGCTTCATGTATGCAGGCATCCTTTTCGCGCTGAAAGCCGGGCTGGGCCTGGGTGGCGCGGTGATTGGCTGGATCATGGGCATGCACGGTTACGTGGCGAACGTGGTGCAAACCGAATCCGCGATGTTGGGGATTCGTTTGGGTGCGTCGGTTTATGCTGCGATTCCCATGCTGATCGCGCTCGTCTGCTTGATTGTGTATCCGATTGGCAAGGACCTGAACCTGCGGATTCAGAACGAGCTCGAGGAACGCCGGAAGAAATTCGGCGGCGCTTCGGCTTAAGGTGGGCGCGGCGAACGGCCGCGCGCTTTGAAAAATTCAGAGCCGCGGCAAAAGTGCCGCGGCTTTGTTGTCTGGGGTCGCAACTTCAACGGATTTCCCTCGTCCGACTTTCATCATGAGAAAACTCCTGCGCTGCGTTTTCGTCGCTTCGGCTTTGGCCGCGTTGTCCGCTGCTTCGCTTTCTGCCGCCGCGGTGCAGGGCGCGGCTGCGACTGGCCAGTATCGCAATCTCTTCAAGGAATACCTCGGCAAGACAGGCGCCGAGATCGATGCGAAGGTGAATGCGGCGTTTCAGCAGTTGTTCTACGGCGACGAGAATTCGCAGCGGCTTTATTACCCGGTGCCGGGCGACATGGCGTATGTGCCGGATATCAACAACAACGACGTCCGCAGCGAAGGCCTGTCCTACGGGATGATGATCGCGGTGCAGATGGACCGGCAGAAGGAGTTCAATGCGATTTGGAAATACGCGAAGCATTACATGTTCTACGAAGCGGGGCCGCTGGGCGGATATTTCGCGTGGCACACGGCGTTCGATGGGCGGCGGCTGAGTCCCGGGCCGGCGCCGGATGGCGAGGAGTGGTTTGTGATGGCGCTGTTTTTTGCGTCGCACCGCTGGGGCGATGGCGAGGGGATTTTCAACTACAGCAACGAAGCGCAGACCCTGTTGCGCACGATGTTGCACAAGGATGAGGATCCGGAGCGCGGGCGGGTGACGAACATGTTTCACCGCGAGGCAAAGCAGATCGTGTTTACGCCGCATCCGCCGGGGTCGGAGTTTACGGATCCGTCGTATCATGTTCCGGCCTACACGGAATTGTGGGCGAAGTGGGCGGCGGATCCGGCGGACCGGGCGTTCATGGCGGACGTGACGAAGGTGAGCCGCGAGCTGTTCAAGAAAGCGGCGCATCCGAAGACGGGGCTGATGCCGGATTACTCGAATTTCGATGGCACGCCGCGAAAGACGCCGTGGGGGAATCACGACGATTTTCGTTATGATGCGTGGCGGACGTTGTCGAATCCGGCGCTGGATTGGTCGTGGTGGGCGGCCGATCCGTGGCAGGTGGAGCAGAGCAATCGTGTGCTCAAGTTTCTCGCGTCGCATGGCGAACAGATCCCGGATCGCTTCAAGATCGATGGCACGCCGGTGTCGACGGACATGAACACGGAGGGATTGATCGCCATGGCGGCGACGGCGGCGTTGGCGGCGGATCGCGAGATCGGGCAGCCCTTCGTGCAGCGGCTGTGGGAGATGAAAGTGCCGGAGGGACGGAAGCGGTATTACGACGGGCTGCTCACGATGATCGCGTTGTTGGAGGTGAGCGGGAAGTTTCAGGTTTATTGGCCGAAATGAGGAAAAAAGAGGCGAGGGGATTTCAGGCGGGGCGATACGTCTTGCAGAGTCGCGTGAGTCCAAACGGCTCGCCGGGGACGGCGAGCCCTACCTGGCTGATCTGTCTCGCGAGCCTGTTTCTTGTCGTTTCGAGTGTGGCGGCGGGGGAGCGGAATCTTTTTGCGGAGTTGCTGGGGAAGTCCGACGCAGAGGTTTCGGCGAAGGTGGAGGCGGGGTTTCAGCAGTTGTTCTACGGGGACGATGAGACTCAGCGGATTTATTATCCGGTGGGCGCGGACATGGCGTATATCGCGGACATCGGGAATCAGGATGTGCGCTCGGAGGGGATTTCGTATGGGCTGATGATTGCGGTGCAGATGGATCGGAAGGAGGACTTCGATCGGATTTGGAAATGGGCGACGACGCACATGCGTCACAAGGACGGGCCGCGGCGCGGCTACTTCGCGTGGCAGTGTAGATTTGACGGGACGATCATCGATCCTGGCAGCGCGTCGGATGGCGAGGAGTGGATTGCGATGGCGTTGTTCTTCGCGGCGCATCGTTGGGGGAACGGGGAAGGGATCTTCGATTACGGAGCGGAGGCGCAGGCGTTGCTGCGGGAGATGTTGCACAAGCCGCGCGCGGGGGAGCTGACGTCGATTTTCGATCGGAAGCAGAAGCAGGTGGTATTCGTGCCGAACATACATGCGGGGACGTTCACCGATCCGTCGTATCATCTGCCGGCGTTTTACGAGCTTTGGGCGCGGTGGTCGGAGAACGCGGAGGATCGCGGTTTTTGGAAAGAGGCGGCGCGGGTGAGTCGCGAATTTTTTCGCAAAGCGGCGCATCCGAAGACCGGGTTGATGCCGGAGTATGCGCACTTCGATGGACGGCCGTTCACGTCGAAGCAGTTTGGGGCGGGGAAGGACGATTTCCGTTTTGATGCGTGGCGGACGCCGGCGAATGTGGCGTTGGATTATGCGTGGTGGCGGGTGGATCCGTGGCAGGTGGAGCAGAGCAATCGCGTGTTGCGGTTCTTTGCGGCGCAGGGGCCGAACGCGGCGAATCAGTTCACGCTCGCGGGAAAGCCGCTGTCGACGGACACCTCGATTGGCATGTTCGCGATGGCGGCGGTGGCGGGTTTGGCGGCGGATCCGGAACTGGCGCGGCCGTTTGTGCAGCGGTTGTGGGACGCGAAGGTGCCGGAAGGGCAGTGGCGTTATTACGACGGACTGCTTTATCAACTCGCGCTGCTGCAGGTCAGCGGACGGTTTGCCATTCACGATGCGACGCCGCGGCCGTGACTTTTTGGCTTCGGGCGGTCGGAGCGATTCGTTCAATTTGATGATGACTACGTCTCACCTCCGTGTGAACCGGTGCGGTTTCGCACCAGAACTTCTTCGATTTGCGCCGGCGATTTCGTTGGCGGCCGCATTGTTGGCGGCCGGCTGCACCTCGCCGGGCGCTGCCAGCGCCGCGAAGACCGCGCCCGAGGTGGCGGCGGTTTCGAATCAGCCCGCGCCGGAGCTGCGGAAAGGCATGACCGGAGTCGAACTGAAGCAGCTGCTGGGCGAGCCGAAGCAGGTGCGACCGTTTGTCGTCAACGAAGTGGCGAGCGAGGTGTGGGTTTTCGAGCGGCGGATTCCGGGAAAGACGCGACAAGTGGTGGCGCGCATGCAGGAGGTGCCCTATGTCGACCCGATCACCGGAGTGATGCGAATGATTCAAGAGCCGGTTCACGAGAACGAGACGACGACGGTGATTGAAATCACGGAAGTGCTCATGTTTTCCGGCGTCGTAGCCGAATGGAAAAGAGCTTTTGATGCGGAGCGGGCTTTCAACTGAGCCCGCCGTCGAATCGACCCCAACGTTTGTCCAATGCCGAAAACCATGATGCGTTCATCTTTGAAATCCTCTGGGGGCCTCCGCCCGTTCGTTCTAGTTGCTGTCGTGATCGCGAGTGCCCTGGCCGCGCGAGCGGTGGAAGAAGACGGTTACCGGCTTTGGCTGCGTTATGATCCGATCGCGGATCAGTCGCTGCGGGCGAGCTACACGGCGGCGATCACGGAGATCGTGATTCCGGAGACGCAACGTCCGCCGTGGGCGATGGCACCTATCCATGCGATTCGCGATGAGCTCACGACGGGGCTGCGCGGGTTGTTGGGCGTCGACGTGCCGGTGGTGGGGAAGCCGACGCGCGCGGGCGCGCTGATCTTGGCGAATCCGCGTCAGCCGGAGATCAACACGTTTGTGAGCGAGGCGGATCTGCGCGGGGCGAGTGAGGAAGGATTTATTTTGCGGAGTGTGACGATGGAGGGGCAGCGGCGAATCCTGCTCGTGGCGAATCGTGAGATCGGTTGGCTGTATGGCGCGTTTGCGCTGTTGCGGCATCTGCAGACGAATCAGCCGATCGAGAATTTGAATGTGGTGACGGCGCCGAAGATTCAGCGGCGGTTGTTGAATCACTGGGATAATCTCAATGGGTTCGTCGAGCGCGGGTATGCGGGCGAGTCGTTGTGGGATTGGTTTCACATTCCCGAATACATGTCGCCGCGTTACCGCGATTACGCGCGCGCGTGTGCGTCGATTGGCATCAACGGCACGGTGTTGACGAACGTGAATGCGAACGCGCGGGTGTTGACGCCGTATTATTTGAAGCGGGTGGCGGCGCTGGCGAACGAGTTTCGTCCGTATGGTATCCGTGTTTACCTTACAGCGCGTTTCAGCGCGCCGGTGGAGATCGGCGGATTGAAGACGGCGGATCCGCTCGATCCGGCGGTGCGCAAATGGTGGGCGGACAAAGTGGAGGAGATCTATTCGCTGATTCCGAATTTCGGCGGATTTTTGGTGAAGGCGAATTCAGAGGGACAGCCGGGGCCGCAGGCTTACGGGCGCAATCATGCGGACGGCGCGAACATGCTGGCGGATGCCTTGCAGTCGCGCGGCGGGATCGTGATGTGGCGCGCGTTTGTTTACAGCAACGAGGAGCCGGAAGATCGGCACAAGCAGCCTTACAACGAGTTCGTGCCGCTCGACGGGACGTTTCGCGACAATGTGATCGTGCAGGTGAAGAACGGCGCGATCGATTTCATGCCGCGCGAGCCGTTTCATCCGTTGTTCGGTGCGATGCCGAAGACGCCGCTCGCGCTGGAATTGCAGATCACGCAGGAGTATCTCGGCAGTGGCACGCAGATCGCGTTTCTCGCGCCGCTTTTCGAGGAGGTGTTGGATGCGGATACGTTTGTGAACGGGCCGGGCACGACGGTCGGGAAGATCGTCGACGGCAGCGTGGATCATCACGGAATTTCGGTGATCGCGGGGGTGTCGAATGTGGGCGATGATCGCAACTGGACCGGACATCCGATGGCGCAGGCGAACTGGTATGCGTATGGACGGCTGGCGTGGGATCATCAGCTCGATTCGGCGCAGATCGCGGACGAATGGACGCGGATGACGTTTGGGAACGATCCGGCGCTGGTGAAACCGATCACGAAGATCCTGATGGAGTCGCGCGAGACGGTGGTGAACTACTCCATGCCGTTGGGCATTCATCACATCATGGCGGAAGGGCATCATCACGGTCCGGGGCCATGGGTGGACGAAGCGGGCCGCGCTGACTGGACGTCGGTTTATTATCATCGCGCGGATGAGAAAGGCATGGGTTTCGATCGGACCAAAACAGGGACGAATGCGCTCGAGCAGTATGCGCCGGAGATTCAGCGCGTGTGGGGCGATCCGAAGACGACGCCGGATAATTTGCTGCTGTGGTTTCATCACCTGCCGTGGGATTACACGATGAAGAGCGGACGGACGCTGTGGGATGAAATCGCGCTGCATTATCAGAAAGGCGTGGAGACCGTGCGCGACTGGCGGAAGACGTGGGACGGGTTGCCGAAGGAAAAAATCGGCGAGCCGCGTTATTCGCACGTGAAGGCGTTGCTCGGGCGTCAGGAACGCGAAGCGCGCGAGTGGCGCGATTCGTGTTTGTTGTATTTCGGGACGTTTTCGAAGCGGCCGCTGCCGGCAGGCGTGGAGGCGGCGGAGCATCCGCTGGAGTATTACAAGGCGGTGAACATTCCGTTTGCGCCGGGGCATCCGGGGGCGAGGTAGAGGGAATTTTCGAATTTCGAATTTGGATTTTCGATTTTTTGAGGGCCCACGGAATACACGGAAGACACGGATAAGGGGCAGGCGCCGAAAACGGATGGCCAGACTGGGGACGAAACGCTCACGCGTTCCGCTACGAGGGATGGCAGGGTGAAAATCCGTTTGCGCAGGGCGGGGGCGGAGCTCAGCGTGCGCGGTTCCATGAGCGACATCCCTCAAGACATCACGCACGACCAGCATGCCGTGCGGCGCCAGAAGCTCGCGGATATGCGCGCGGCGGGGTTCGACCCGTTTCGCGCGGATTTCGCGCCGACGCACTTCTCGGTTGACGCGAAAGCGCTGTATGTCGAAGGGCAGGATTACGCGGTGAACGTAGCGGTTGCGGGACGACTGGTGACGTTTCGCGTGCAGGGCGGCAGCTCGTTCGTGAAGATCCAGGACCAGCAAGGGCAGATTCAGCTCTATTTCCGCAAGGATGTGCTGGGCGAGGAGCGCTACACGGTTTTCAAGAAGCAGCTCGATCTGGGAGACATCATTGGGGTGGCGGGAACGCTCTTCAAAACGAAGACGGGTGAGATCACGGTGCGCGTGGATGCGTTCACGCTTGTATCCAAGGCGCTGCGACCGCTGCCGGAGAAGTTTCACGGGCTGAGCGATCCGGAGCAGGTGTATCGGCAGCGTTATCTCGATGTGATCGTGAACCAGGAATCGCGCGCGCGGCTGATGTTGAGGTCGCGCGTGGTGTCGCACATCCGGCGTTTTCTCGAAGATCGGAAGTTCATCGAAGTCGAGACGCCGGTGCTGGAAGCGACGGCGGGCGGCGCGGCCGCGCGGCCGTTTGTGACGCATCACAATGCGTTGGACGTGGATTTCTTTTTGCGCATCGCGACCGAGCTGCGGTTGAAGCGGATGCTCGTGGGTGGGTTCGATCGCGTGTTCGAGATCGGGCGGATTTTCCGGAATGAAGGCGTGTCGCGCCGGCATAATCCGGAGTTCACGATGCTCGAGGTTTACGAGGCGTATAGCGATTACCGCGGGATGATGACGCTGATTCGCGAGATGCTGACGACGCTGGTGCGCGACGTGATCAAGCCGGCGGATGGATCGTTGAAGATCAAGCACGCGGCGAGCGGGCAGGACATCGATTTCGGCGGCGAGTGGCGCGAAGTGCGTTACAAGGATCTGATCATCGAAGCGACGGGCGACGCGGAGTGGTTTTCCCGGTCGAAGGCCGAGAAGATCGCGGGCGCGGAGAAGCTCGGGTTGGGCGTGAATCCGGCGTGGGAGGAGTTCGAGATCACGAACGAGATTTTCTCGAAGAAGATCGAGCCGACGCTGATTCAGCCGACCTTCATCACGCATTTGCCCAAGGAGCTGTGTCCGTTGGCGAAGTTGAACAAGGAAGATCCGAGCGTGCTGGATGTGTTCGAGCTGACGATCGGCGGGATGGAGATCGCGCCGGCGTATTCGGAGCAGAACGATCCGGATGTGCAGCGAGAGATGTTCGAGAAGCAGGCGGGCGAGGAGAAGCAGAACATCGATCAGGACTTCCTGCTCGCGCTCGAGCACGGCATGCCGCCGGCGGGTGGCATGGGCGTGGGGATCGACCGGTTGTGTATCCTGCTGACAGGTGCGGAGAGCATCCGGGATGTGATTTTGTTTCCGCAGTTGCGGCCGGGGAGCGGTCAATCCTGACCTCCCGCGAAACACGCGAAATCACGCGAACGGAGAACTTAGAGGTTTGAGTTATTCGCGTTCCTTCGCGTGATTCGCGGGCGACTCCATGCCGTGGTATCTCTACCTAGCGCTTAAGCAGCTTTTCCCGACGGGGCGGCGGTTTCCGTTTTTTACGGCGATCTCGATGCTGGGCGTGGCGCTCGGCGTCGCGCTGTTGATCATCTCGACGAGTGTGATGGGCGGGTTTGGTTACGAGATTCGGCGGATGATCGTCGAGACGGAAGGCGATGTGCAGGTGCGCGCGGACGGTTACGTGAACAACGCGAACGCGGTGCTGGAGCGGATCGAGAAAGTCGAAGGCGTGGTGGCGGCGACGCCCTTTGCGGATGGCGTGGTGATGCTGGAGTGCGAAGGACGGCCAGCGTATCCGGCGATTCGCGGGATCGATCTCGATCGCGTGCGCGACGTGGTGCCAATCGAGCGTTATGTGCGGCTGGGGTCGCTGGACGCGCTCGATGACGATTCGATTATTTTAAGCGCGAATCTCGCGATCACGATTGGCGCGCGGATGGGCGATACGGTGGAAGTGTATTCGCCGTTGTTGTTGGAGCGATTGAAGCGGGATGAGGTTTTTCTGCCGCGGGAGTTGAAGGTGGTGGGGATTTTCGAGGTGGGCCACCAGCAACTCGACAGCTCGATGGTGATCGTGACGCTGCGGACGATGCAGGATCTTTACGGGCTGCGGGATGGGATTCACGGGATCAACGTGAAGCTCGCGGCGGGGTTGGATGCGGATGTGGGGGCGGCGCGGATCAATGCGGCGCTGCCGCCGGGCGCTTACATGACGGCGCGGTCGTGGATGGATGCGAACCAGGACTTCCTCTTCATTCTGTCGCTGGAGAAGAACATGATCTTTTTTCTGCTGACCTTCATCATCGTGGTGTCGGCGTTTTCGGTGACGAGTTCGCTGCTGATTTCGGTGGTGCGGAAAACGCGTGAGATTGGATTGCTGGGCGCGCTCGGCGGGAGGTCGTTGCACGTGGCGGCGTGTTTTTGTTTTCAGGGACTTTTCATTGGGATTGTGGGCACGGCGTTCGGGTTGGCGCTGGGGTTTGGCGCGCTGCATTTCCGGAATGATTTCGTGCGGGTGTTCACGGAGCTGACGAGCAGCCAGGAGGTGCTGACGCGGTTTTATCAGTTCAGCAATTTGCCGGCGCATACGTCGACCAACGACGTGATGATGATCGTGGTGTGTGCGGTGGTGATTTCGACGCTGGCGGGATTGCTGCCGGCGTGGCGGGCGGCGCGGTTGAAACCGGTGGAGGCGTTGCGCAGTGAGTAATTCAGCGAAAAACGACGTGGCGCGCGGGGGCGTTCAATCCGTGCTGAGTGCGCGGGGATTGAGGAAAAGCTTTCGCAGTGGCGAGGGGATGATTGAGGTGCTGCGCGGCGTCGATGTTGACGTGGCGGCGGGGGAGAGTGTGTCGATTCGCGGGGAGTCGGGATCGGGAAAATCGACGTTATTGAATTTGTTGGCGGCGCTGGATGCGCCGGATGCGGGGACGCTTTCGTGGGAAGGTGCGGCGGCGACGGGAGAGCGGCGGGCGACGTTTTTGGGGATCGTGTTTCAGTCGTTCTACCTGATTCCGGAATTGGACGCGTTGCAGAATGTGCTCATGGCATCGCGGATCATTCGCGCGCCGGGGAAGGTTGAGAAAGAGCGGGCGAAGGAGTTGTTGGCGCGGGTAGGGCTGGCGGGGCGGGCGACGCATTTGCCGTCGCAGTTGTCGGGCGGGGAGCGTCAGCGCGTGGCGGTGGCGCGGGCGTTGATGAATGCGCCGCGCTTGATTTTGGCGGATGAGCCGACGGGGAATCTCGATGAGCACACCGGCGATGCGGTGATCGATTTGTTGCTTGGCCTTTGTGCGGAGACGAACACGGCACTGGTGTTGGTGACGCACAATGCGGCACATGCGAAGAAGGCGGGGCGGGCGCTGTTTTTGAAGGACGGGCGCTTTGCGAACGTTCCGGGTTCGGAGTTCCGGGTTCAGAGTTGAGGCGGGCGGGCGAGTCCGTTGAGTTAAGCCATGGGTTTACTCGGAACTCGAAACTCGAAACTCGGAACCGCGGGCGGAGCCCGCATTCGCTGCGGTGTCGCGGGAGTGGGGTCACTGGGGCAGCATCATGCGCGGATTTATGCGGCGATGCCGGAGGTGGAGTTCGTGGGACTCTTCGAGGCGAGCGATGCGCGGGCGAAGGAGATTTGTGAGAAGTTTGGGTGTCGACGGTTTGCGACGCTGGCGGAGTTAGGCGCGGCGTGCGATGCGGTGTCGATCGTGGTGCCGACGGACCGGCATGCGGAGGTGGCGGTGCCGTTGCTCGAGCAAGGGTGTCATTTGCTGATCGAGAAACCATTGTGCGCGACGCTGGAGGAGGCGGAGCGGGTGCTGGCGGCGGCGCAGAAGGCGAACCGGCTCGTGCAGGTGGGGCACATCGAGCATTTCAATCCGGTGATGAGTTTTTTGGAAAAGCACATCGACCGGCCGGGGTATATCACGGCGGAGCGGCTGGCGCCGTATCAGACGCGCGGGACGGAGGTGGGGGTTGTGCTGGATTTGATGATACACGACATCGGCGTGGTGCTGGCGCTGGTGAAATCGCCGATCCGGAAGATCGACAGCGTGGGCATCAGCGTGTTGTCGAAGACGGAGGACATCGCGAATGCGCGGATCGAGTTCGAGAACGGGTGCGTGGCGAATCTGAGCGCGAGCCGGATGAGTTTGAAGAAGAACCGGGAGATCCGGGTGTTTCAGGACAACGCATATCTGTCGCTCGATTTCATGAACCAGAAAGGTCATCTGGTGAAGAAGAGCGATTTGATCGCGTATGGGTTGAAGCTGAAGGTGGGTTTGGCGAAGCCGGGCGATGTGAGCTCGGTGCCGGTGCAGGATATTCCGATCGAGAAAGGCGAGCCGCTCGCGATCGAGTTGAAGAGTTTCGTGGAGAGCGTGGCGGCGTTGCAGCAGCCGAAGGTGGGGGCGGCGTTGGGGAAGAGTGCGCTCGAGGTGGCGATTACGGTGACGGAGCAGATCAAGAATGCGAAGAAAGGGTGAGAAAGATGGCCGCAAAGAGGCGCAGAATGCGCAAAGGGAGAACCACGAATGGACACGAATGAACACGAAGAGGCAGGGGTGTGTATCCGGGTGAATTCGTGGATTAGAGGAGGGATGGAATGAGTATTGAAAATTCGGTGACGTTGCCGGCGCCGACGGCGGGGCGGGTGGATTTGCTGGTGATTGCGGCGGAGCATTCCGGGGATGAGCATGCGGGGCGGATGGTGCGGGAGGTGATTCGCCGCCGGCCGGGGACGGTGGTGGCGGCATTGGGCGGGCCGCGGTTGGCGGCGGCGGGGGCGGAGTTGTTGAAGGATCTCACGGCATCGTCGGCGATGGGGTTCGCGGTGGTGGCAAAGATTTCGTATTACAAGAAACTGATCGCGGAGATCGTGCGATGGATCGGCGAGCATCGGCCGCAGGCGGTGTGCTTTGTCGATTCGTCGGGGTTGAATCTGCGGATCGCGGAGCAGCTGTTTGCGCGCGGGATTTCGGCGAAGGCGGGCGGGACGGTGAAGACGCTGTATTACATCAGTCCGCAGGTGTGGGCGTCGCGGGCGGGGCGGCGGTTCAAGATGGCGGAGCACCTCGATGGGCTCGCATCGATTTTTCCCTTCGAGCAGCAGGTGTATGCGGACACGAGGCTGCCGGTGAGATTTGTGGGGCACCCGTTTGTGGCGGCGGATTACGTCGCGCCGGTGAGTTACGACCGGAATGGACCGGTGTTGTTGTTGCCGGGCAGTCGGCGCGGGCCGGTGAGGAGGATTTTTCCGGTGTTGGCGGAAGCGTTCGAGCGGGCGGGCGGTGGGCGGAAGGCAGTGGTGCTTTATCCCAGTGAGGAGATTCGGCGGGTGGTGGAGGCGGAGGTGTCGCGCCGCGCGGGCGGCAGGCTGTCGGTCGAACTCGTGAAGGTCGGTGAAACGACGGGACCGGTGCGAGCGGCGGCGGTGTTGACGACGAGCGGGACGATGTCGATGCACTGCGCGCTGGCGGGAATTCCGGGGGCGATCACGTATCGAACGGATCCGCTGACGTATGCGATCGGACGGATGGTGGTGAAAGTGAAGTTTATCGGGATCGCGAATTTGCTGTTGGGTGAAGAGATGTATCCGGAGTTCGTGCAAGGCGCGGCGACGCCGGAGGCGCTGGCGAAGGAGTTGCGGGCGGCGCTGGAGGATCCGGCGCGGCGCGAGCGGACGGCGGAGCAGGCGCGGCGGTTGCGGGAATTGTTGAACGAAAAGGCGGAAGGGAGCGCAGCGGAGTGGGTGTTGCACCAAAGCGGATTGGCGTGAGGTTGCGGCTGGCGCGCGCGGGCAGGGTGCTCATCGTGTGATTCCCAGATGATGAAGCCGCCGGGAAGACTTCGACTGCACGTGGTGACGCCCGTTGCGGTGTTTTTGTTCGGTGCGCTGCTGACGTTCGCGGCATGGCGGAATACGGAGCGACTGCTCGAGGAGCAGGAGGCGGCGCGGTTTGCGCGGTTGTCGGATCGCGTGCTCGCGGCGGTGAAGAGGCGGTTTGATGCGACCGAGGAGGCGCTGATGGCGGCGCGCGCGCTGGTGTCGGCCGAAACCGATTTGGGCCGGGAGCGCTGGGTGCGGTTTGTGGGATCGATGAATCCCTTTCTCGACGAAGGCGTGGTGGGATTGGGAATCGCGCGGCGGGTGGCACGGGAGGCGTTGACGGAGTGGGAGGAAAGATTGCGCAGCGAAGTCGGCCCGCGGGTGACGGTGCAAAGGGAAGGAGCGGGGGCGGAAGCGTATTTGGTGACCGCGATGGAGCCGCTGGTGAGAAACGTCGACGCCATCGGGAAGGACATCGCTTGGGGAACAACGAGGCGGGAAGCGGCGGAGCGAGCGATGCGGGCGGGGACGGCCGTGTTGACGAGACGGATACGATTGATCGAAGGCGACGGACGGGTGCCGGGATGTCTGTTGTTTCTGCCGTTCTATCGCGACGAAGTGGTGCCGTCGACGGAGGAGGAACGGCTCGAAAAGCTGGAGGGCTGGGTGTATGCGTCGCTGCGGATCGATCAGATCATGCGCGGGGTGGCGGACGAGCAGCTGGAATTGCGCGCCTTCGAAGGGGAAGGCAAGTTGGCGGGAACGCTCCTGTTTGCATCGACGCCGAAGGCGGGCGAGGGGTCGCCGGCCTTCGTGCAGACGGTGCCGTTGCCGGTGCACGGGCAGGTGTGGACGCTGGAGATTGCGACGAACGATCTCTTCGACCGGCGAGGCGAACGGGGGCTGCCGTGGATGGTGCTGGCCTGCGGGTTGGGGCTGAGCGGGATGACGGCGGCGTTTGCCGGCACGCTGCTGCGTTCGCGGAGTCGCGCGTGGAGCGAGACGGCGCGGGTGACGAGCACGCTGCAGCGGGCGGAGGTGGAATCGCGGAAGCTGGCGTTGGTGGCGAGCAAGACGGCGAGCGGCGTGGTGTTGATGGATCGCGAGTGGCGGGTGGAGTGGGTGAACGACGCGTTCACGCGATTGTTTGGTTATACGTTGAGCGAAATGCGCGGCCGGCGGGTGAACGAAATGCTGAGCGGTCCCGAGACGGATGAGAGCGTGTTTGCGGATCTGGAGAGAACGGTGGGGACGGGAGCGGCGTTTCGCTGCGAGATTCTCAACTATACGAAGACGGGGGAGAAGTGCTGGGTGGAGTTGGACCTGCAGCAGTTGAGGGATTCGCAAGGGCAGGCGATCGGCTACATGGGGCTGCAGTTGGATGTCACGGCGCGACGCAAGGCGCAGCAGGAGCTGGCGAAGCGGGAGGCGCAGCTGAGATTCATTCTAAACGCGATGCCGATCGGGGTGACGTGGACGGACGATTCGGAGCGGCGTGCGTATTGGTTCAACGATGGGATGTTTCGAATCAGCGGCCTGACGCCGGGGCCGCATGTGACCTACGAGGATTTTCAGAAAGTCAGTTTTCCGGAAGACGCGGCGCGGCAGGAGGCGGAATATCAACGGATCAAGGCGGGCGGCGGGGACGAGTTTACGCTGGAGAAACGGTATCGGCGGCCCGACGGCAAGGTGGTGTGGGTGGTGTTGACGGGACGCGTGTATCGCGGGCCGGAGGGGAAGATCGAACAGGAAGTGGCGACCGTGGTGGATATCACGGAGCGGAGGCGGCAGGCGGATGAATTGCGCGAGGCGCGGGATGCGGCGGAGCGGGCGAACAAGGCGAAGAGCGAATTCCTCGCGACGATGAGCCACGAGATTCGCACGCCGATGAACGGCGTGATTGGAATGACGAATCTGCTGTTGGACACGGCGCTGACGTCGCAGCAACGCGAATACGCGGAGACGATCCGGCAGAGTGGCGAGGCGCTGCTGACGATCATCAATGACATCCTCGATTTTTCGAAGATCGAGTCGGGGCATCTGCACCTGGAGGACGAGCCGTTCGAGTTGCGCGGCTGTGTGGAGAGTGCGCTGGATTTGCTGGCGCCGCGCGCGGCGGAGAAGCAGATCGATTTGCTCTATGAGATTGCGGACGGCGTGCCGGGAACCGTGCGGGGCGACGCAACGCGGCTGGGGCAGGTGTTGGTCAATCTGCTGGGCAATGCGGTGAAGTTCACGGCCGCAGGGGAAGTGGTGGTGAGCGTGAAGGCGGAGCCGAAGGAGGCGGGGCGGACGGTGCTGAGCTTCGCGGTGAGGGATACAGGAATTGGGATTCCGGCGGAGGGGCTGCCGCGGCTATTTCGATCGTTTTCACAGGTGGACGCTTCGACCACGCGCAAGTTTGGCGGAACGGGTTTGGGACTCGCGATCAGCAAGCGGCTGGCGGAGATGATGGGAGGAGAAATGTGGGTGGAGAGCGAGGTGGGGAAAGGGTCGACGTTTCGGTTCACGGTGGCGGTTGGCGTGGAGGCGAGTCGTCCGCGGCCGTATCTGGCGAGCGGGCGTTCGCAGATGGGAGGCAAGCGGCTGTTGGTGGTGGATGACAATGCGACGAGCCGGCGGATTTTGACGACGATGGCGGCGGGCTGGGAAATGGTTTCGCGCGCGGCGGCCTCGGGTGAGGAGGCGTTGCGCTGGCTGGATGACGGAGCGGAGTTCGACGTGGCGATTCTCGACATGCAGATGCCGGAGATGGATGGCGTGATGCTGGCGCGGGCGATTCGGGCGCGAAGGGATGCGGGGCGGCTGCCGCTGGTGTTGTTGTCTTCGGTGGGGCAGCGCGAGGCGGCGGGCGAGCGGGAGTTGTTTGCGGCGGCGTTGAGCAAGCCGGCGAAGCCGTCGCAGATTTTGGAGGTGTTGACGCGTTTGGTGGGGGTGAAGGGAGAGGTGAAGGAGGAATTGCGCGGTGGGGGCACCGCGCCTCCATCGGCGGGGGAGGTGGCGGTGACGAGGAAGGAGCGGGTGTTGCTGGCGGAGGATAATCGCGTGAACCAGAAGGTGGCGCTGCTGATGTTGTCGAAACTTGGATACAAGGCGGACGTGGCGGCGAACGGGCACGAGGTGCTCGAGGCGGTGGCGCGGCATCGCTACGATGTGATTTTGATGGACGTGCAGATGCCGGAAATGGACGGGCTCGAGGCGGCGAGAAAGCTGGGGGAGGATCCGACCGGCGAGCGGCCGTGGATTATTGCGGTGACGGCGAATGCGATGACGGGCGATCGCGAGCGGTGCCTTGCTGCGGGAATGGATGACTATCTGACGAAGCCGATCCGGCCGGAGGAGTTGGAGGAGGCGTTGGAGCGGGCGCGGGTGGGGCGGGGGTGAGAACTGATGCGCGGTGGGGGCACCGCGCCTCCATGAGTCGGGAAAGGGGATGGAGGGCGGGTGCCCTCACCCGCCTTCAGAAGCGCACCGAATGGATCTCACCCTGCCACGGCCAATCGCTTGGGCGAGAGACCAGGTTTTTGCGGACTGGATTTGCGCTCACGTAGTCCCATTTTTCCGAATAACTTTGGGAGGAACGGATGAAGTGGTCGAAGTAGTTGGGCTGCCAGATCGGTGAGGGGACGTTGAGCGCGCGAGAGAGTTCGCGGGAGGAGATGGACTTCCACGTCTTGATCCACTGCGCGAGCGGCTTAGCGGTGCGGGTAGGACGCGCGAAAAGGTGAATGTGGTCCAGCATCAGCAGGTAGCGGCCGATGAACCAGCCGTCGATTTCGGCGGAGCGCGTCCATACGGCGGACAGGATTGCGTGGGCCGTCGAGTTGGCGAGGAGTTCACGACGCCCGGCGATGCAGGCGGTGATTAAGTAGAGCGGGTCGCGGTCGAAGGGGCGCAGGTGGGGGAGGCGCATGATGACCGCGGTGTGGCGTTAAGTGCGCGGTGGGGGCACCGCGCCTCCATTGGAGGGTGAGCGGGCGGGGAGGCGGGGTTCGATTTGTTTCCAGAGGGAAGCGGCGCGGTCGGCGAGGAGGGTGCGGCACTTGGCGAGTTCGGCTTCGCGGGCGGCGCGGTTTTCGTCGGCGATCTTCGCGAGGTCGTCGAGGTTGTAGAGAAAGACGTTTTGAAGATTCGCGACGGCGGCGTCGACGTCGCGGGGCAGGGCGAGGTCGATGAAGAAGAGCGGGCGGGCGGGACGCTTGTGCATCGCGGCTTTGGCCGCTTCGGCGGAGATGACGGTGCTGGGCGCGGAGGTGGAGCAGACGACGACGTCGAATTCGCTGAGGCGCGATTCGCATTGTTCGAACGGCATGGCGCTGGCGCCGAGCGAAGTGGCGAGTTCCATCGCGCGTTCGAGGCGGCGGCTCGCGACGGTGAGGCTGCCGGCGTCGCGGCTGCGGAAGGCTTTGGCGGTTTTCTCGCCGATGTCGCCGGCGCCGAGGAGGAGGATGCTGGTCGAGGCGAGTTCGCCGAAGATGGTTTGCGCGAGATCGACGGCGACGTTGGCGACGCTGACGTGGCCTTCGGTGATGGCGGTATTGGAGCGGACGTGTTTTGCGGCTTGGAACGCTTTTTGAAAAATTCGGTTGAGGACGGGTCCGGTGTAGCCGCGGGACTGGGCGCGCGCGTAAGCGTCTTTGACCTGACCGAAGATTTCGGTTTCGCCGACCATCTGGGAGTCGACGCCGGCCGCGACCTCGAGGAGGTGGTGGAGCGCGGCGGGGCCGCGGAGATGGAGGCGGACGCGTTCGAACTCGGCGGGGTCGACGTTTTGCTGCGAGCAGAAGGCGGCCTGGATATGCGCGACGGCGGCGGGATCGCTGGCGACGCCGTAGAATTCGACGCGATTGCAGGTGTTGAGCAGCGTGAACTCGCGGAGACTACCCAGTTGAGCGAGATGGCTGGCGAAACGACTGGCGGCATCGGCATCGAGCGACAACCGCTCGCGGACGGCGAGCGGGGTGGTGTGATGCGTGGCGCCGAGAACGAAGAACGCTTCCTGACTCATCGCGGCACGACGTGATCGGGCGCGGGAAGCGCGGGCGGATGACGGCTGGCGTCGACGGGGCCGAGCGACACGAGGGCGGCGCCGAAGAGGGCGAGGCAGGTCCAGGCGAAGCGTTGGGCGAGGAGCTGTCCGCCCAAGCGAAGCGCGAGGGCGACGGAGTAGGCGAGCCAGAGGGCGACGGTGAAGAGGAGTTTGGTGACGTTGACGGTATCGAAGTCGCGGATCCAGTAAACGGCGCCGCCGATGAGTGAAGCGGTCATGAGCACGACGCCAGCGACGAGGAGGCGGAGGCTGATGTGATCGAGTTCGATGATGGAAGGGAGAAAAGAAAACCAGCCGCCGAGGTCTTTGGATTTTAACGAGCGGTGGCGGAGGACGAGCATGAGCGCGGTGAGGGCGAGGAGCGCGAAGACGCCGTAGCTGAACAGTGCGAGCGAGGCGTGGAGTTCGATCCAGGGATTGCCGCCGAAGATTTGCACGCGACGGGTGGCGTCCCAGGCGGGAATGGCGAGCGAGGTGACGGTGAGGACGGCGGCGAGACAGGAGGTGAAGTAGCCGAGAAGGCTGAGGCGAAAGGTGACGCCGAGGACGAGGTAGAGGGTGGTGGCGGACCAGGCGGTGAACTGAAAAATTTCGAACATGTTGCCCAAGGGGCAGCCGCCGACGGCTTTGCCGCGGGCGTAGAGGCCGAGAAGGTGGCAGATGTAGCCAAAAGCGATGACGAGGTTGATGGCTGCCTTGGACTGGCGGGTGCCGCGGAGGAGCGAGATCGTGCCGAGGATCAAGCCGGCGAGATAGCAGGCCGCGGCGATCCAAATCCAGGTGCGATCTGTGAGTCCGGCGAACATGATGGGTGAGCGGGGAACGAGCGTAGGTGCGGAGCGGGGCGGGGCAAGTCCGGTGGGCGGGCGTTTGTTGGGAGGGATTGGGCGGATTTAGGTGAACGCCGCGGCGATGAGCACGGGCAGGTTGCCCGTGCTACGGGAGCGGCGGGGGCGGGAGACCCCGCCCTACAGTGGAAAGGCGCGAGGTTAGCGGCGTTGGGGAGCCCAGAGGTCGAGAAAGGCTGCGATTTTTTTGGGATCGTGGACGTCGCCTTCTTCGAGGACGCCGGTTTCCTGGGTGACGAGATGGCGACCGTGGGAGTCGAGGACGATGAGAACGGGAATGCCTTGCTTCAGCGGGCGGCCGTAGCGCTCGTCGATGTCGGTGTTGCGCGCGGGGGAGCGGCGCATGTTCATGTCGATGTAAACGAGGACGAAATCGCGGCGCAGGCGCTCTTTGACTTCGGGTGCGGTTTCGAAGGCGTGATGAAGTTTGCGGCACCACGGGCACCAGTTGGTGCCGAGGTCGAGGAGGACGTGTTTCTTCTCGGCTTGGGCTTTTTGGATGGCGGCCTCGATGAGTTCGGCGCCGGAAGCTGAGGTGTCGTAGATGTCGGGGCCGAGGTGCGGGTATTCGGGCGCGGCGTGGAGGGAAGCGACGAAAAAGCAGCCGATGAGCGAGACGAGGGAGAAAAGTCTCATGGGGTGGAAGAGTGTGCGCGGTAGAGCAGGATGTGGAAGGGGGCGGGAGTGCATGAGGCGGCTCGAATGGGAGCGAGGTTTCCCATGAGGCGAACGCTCACGCGTTCCGCTACGGGAGGGAGCTAGGAAGCGCGGGCGATCCAGAAGCGACATTCGTCGGAGAAGTCGCGGACGGGTTTGGATTCGCGGGAGAGTTTCGAACGCATGCAGTCGAACTCGTGGGTCCAGCCGGTGTGGGCGAGGTCGTCGAGGATTTCGCGACGATCGGGGAGATGCATGAACGTGCGACCGGTGCCGGCCTCTTCGAAGTAGCGATCGCCGAATTCGACGAGGCGTGGGTCTTGTTCGCCGCGTTCCCAGCGGACGCGTTCGAGGCGCCAGAGGGCGCGCTCGGTCGAAGAGGAATTGCGGTCGTGCGTGGTGAAGAGGAGCGGCGCGTTGGGGGCGCACACGGCGCGGAGTTGGCGGAGCGCGGCGCGGCGGTTTTCGCGGCCGGGGATTTGCATGAGGCCGTTGAACATGAATAAGGCGCCGGCGAAGAGTTGGGTGTGGGCTGCGGAGGAAGGGGAGGCGTCGTCTGTTAAACGATGAAGGGGCTGCGTGGCGTCGGCTTGGAGGAAGCGGATGGCGGTCGGCGGTTGGTCGGCGGCGCGCTCGGCGGCGAGCGCGCGGGCTTGGACGAGGAGTTCTTCGGCGAAGTCGAAGGCGGTGAGATTGCGGTAGCCGAGGGACCAGAGACCGAGGGTCACGCGACCGGCGCCGCAGCCGGCTTCGATGAGGGGCGCCGCTCGATCCGTGAACGTGCGCTCGATGAGGATACGTTCGGATTCCCAAAGGCCGAGCCCGTGCGCGGCGCGCGTGTAGTGGAGGACCGCGGTGAGGTCGTTGAAGTCGTCGCGGACGGTGGAGGCGGAGATTTTTTTCTGGCGAGCGGACAAGGGAGACGCGGGAGGACGGATGAAAAGTGTCATACATTAGATGACACTTTGACGAGGAGTGTGCGGCGTGGAATTGGGACGGAACGTTGGAGCGCGAGCGGGCTTGGGGCGCTACGGGCGCAGTGGGTTTTTGGATACGAGTTAGCGTTTGCGCCAGGCGGCGATGAACATGCCGTTGGCGTTGAGTTCGTGGGGGAGGAGGGAGAGTTGAGAGTTGAGGGTTGAGAGTTGAGAGAGGGGGAGGGGTTCGAGGTCGTCGTGGGCGGCGGTGACGGCACTGGCGACGGCGGTGGTTTCGCTGCGGGTGAGCGTGCAGACGGAGTAGATGAGTTTGCCGCCGGGTTTGAGCGAGGGGATGACGTGTTCGAGGAGGGCGCATTGGACGGCGGCGAGTTCGAGGACGTCGTCGATCGTGGTGTTCCAGCGGGCGTGGGGATTGCGTTGCCAGGTGCCGACGCCGCTGCACGGAGCGTCGACGAGGATGCCGTCGAATTTGGTTTTGGTGGGGAGGCGCGGGCCGCCGTCCCAGGTGGCGGTGCGGAAATTGAAGATGTGGGCGCGGGCGGCGCGGCGCTTGAGGGTTTCCAGGCGGCGCGGGTTGCGGTCGGTGGACCAGATGAGGCCCTTGTTCTGCATGAGGTCGGCGAGATGCAGGGTTTTTCCGCCTTCGCCGGCGCAGGCGTCCCACCAAGTTTGTTTGGGCGCGGGCGCGGCGGCGATGCTGACGAGCTGCGAGGCGAGGTCCTGGATTTCGAAGGCGCCGGCGTGGAAGGCGGGGGTGAGGAAGAGATCTTGGTGGCCGGTGTAACGCAGCGCGTCGGGGGCACTCCAGGGAGTGGGGTTTTGGGTTTTGGGTTCTGGGTTTTGGGTTTCCGGTTCGGAGCTCTGGACTGGGGACGGGGGCGGCGCGCAGTCGCCGAGTTGTTGGGCGAGTTTTGGTGCGGTGCCGGGGCGGGCGCGGAGCCAGAGGGCGGGTTCGCGTTGGAGTTGTTGAAGGAAGGGAGTGGTGAGCTCCATCTCGTCGCGGAGCCAGTCGGGGACGGCGCGGGCGGCGAGGGTTTCGGGTTTGATCGCTTTGGGGTCGCGCGTGAAGCGGTCGTGGAGATCGGCGGCGTGGGCGACTTGTTTTTGCAGGGACTCCTTGGGGTTTAGCCAGAGGAGCCAGCGGTAATAAATAAAGACGGCGCGGCTGATGGCGCGTTTTTCGCGCGGGCCGAGGCGGCGGGAGAGGCCGAGGTAACGGCGCAGCGCGGCGTCGGCGGGGAAGTCAGGCGCCGTTTCGCCGATGACGCGGGCGGCGTGGTTGAGGATCGCGGATTCGAACATCGTAGCCGCGAGAAGAAACACCTTTACGCGGCGAAAGGGAAGGCGGGAGGTGAGGTGAACCGCGAACGAACGCGAGGGCGGAAGGGTGGTGTTTAGAAGTGGTGAACCACGAATGGACACGAATGCACACGAAGGATCGGCGACGCGCGTTATGGGGTGAGGGTGGCGTGGAGTTCGGCGAGGCGGGGGGCGAAGGAGTCGCTGGTGCCGAGGCGGAGAGCGTTGGCGGTGATTTGTCTGGCGCGGGCGGTGTCGCCGGCGGCGTGAGCGAAGCGGACGGCGTGGTAGCAGAGCTCGGCGCTGCGCGGGAAGTGGGCGGGGGCTTCGAGGAGGAAGGCGAGATCGTCAGGAGTGGGCGCGGTTTCGCAGGCGTTCCAAGCTTGGAAGGCGAGGCGGAAGATGTCGGGGAGAAGCGGGCGTTGCTGGCGAGCGACGCGGAGGAGATCTTGGATTTCGCGGGTTTGGGCGAGCGTCAGTTTCGTGTCGCGGAAGGCGGATGTGAGGCGCTCGTGAAGGAGAAGGCGGGCGAGTTCGATGTAGGCGGTGGGGCGGACGATGCGTTGATGGGCGGCGAAGGTGAGGTGATCGCGGGCGGCGTCGAGGTTGCCGGCTTCGAGTTCGGCCAGGCCGAGGACGGCGACCAGCGCGGGATCGTGTTCGCCGCGATCGTAGGCGTGGCGCAGGGTGCGGAGCGATTGGTGGAGGTATTTTTCGACGGTGTCGGGCGCAGCGGTGGCGGCGTAGCGGGCTTCGAGGCGTTCCCAATCGCCGCGAATGCGGGCGATCTCGGCGGGGGAAGCGGGGCGGAATTCGAAATCTGGATACGCGAAGGCGGGGATGTTCCAGCGTGGGGAGTGACGAACGGCGTCGGGGAGAAAGGCGGCGAGCTCGTCGTGAAGGCGATGGGCGTCGATTCCGAGGGTGGCGGCGAGGAGTTCGGGCGTGACAGGTTCGGCGCAGGCGCGCTCGACGAGGGACCAGAAACGATCGCGGCGATCGGGCGTGCGCGGGTCGAGAGCCCAGCGAAGGAAGAGCTCGAGTTGAGCGTGGGCGAGTTGGTGTTCGCGCGGGGTGCGGGCGAGGAAGGTGGCGGCGGATTCGTTGAGAAGATCGACGATGGGAAGGAAGTGGCGGGTGGCGGTTTCGGGGTTGCGGCGGGTGGCGGTGTTTTCGTCGGGCGAGAGCCAGACGAAAGGTGCGAGCGTGGTGGAGTCACCGGCGAATTCGAGCTGGCGGTAGAGATTCAGGAAGCCGGTGAGAAACCAGGACGGCAGCGAAGGGGTGCGACCGGCGAGCAGTTGCGCGAGATAGGTTGGGCGCAGATAGGTGCGGAAGAGATGGCCGTGGCCTTCGGGCGCGAGGGTGAAGATGTGGATCGAGTCGGCGTCGGCGAGGCGGAGGTCGGTGAGGAAGGTGTGAGGTTTTGTGGGGTTGGAGGTGGAAGTCACCGGACGGAGGCGCGGGGAGCCGGGACTTGGCGCGCGGCCGAGCCAGTGATCGAGAGGTGTGGGATCGCCGGGGGCGGGGCGGGTTTGGCGGAAGGAGAAATTTTGCACGCCGAGGAAGTCGGCGGCGGTTTGTTGGAGTTCGATGGGCCAGAGATTTTCGTCGTAGAAGATCAGCGCGATCGGGACGTCGAGTTGCATCTCGAATCGTCGGGGGAGGAGCGCGCGGTGCGCTTCATGGGCGCGGAAGAACGATTCGGCGAGGGCGCGGGATTTGGTGTCGTGGCAGCGCGTGAGGATCTCGAAGCCGGGCACGCGCGCGTAACGCCAGGACGGGCCCGCGACGCGTTCTTCGACGATGAAGGGAGGGAGTTGAACGGGCTCTTCGTTGTGAGCGCTTTGCGCGCTTAGGCGGCTGAAAGGAGCGAACGAAGCGAGTGCGAGGAACGCGACGAAGCAGCAACGGTGGGGCATGGGGCGCGCCGGTGGCGGAGGACGGCGCGGAGAGCAAAATAGATGCGAGACGGAGGCGCGAGCGCGAAGAAAGCGCGGTGAGGGCACCGCGCCTCCATCGGAGGGTGGGACTACGAGGCGTGCTCGGGGGTATCGAGGCGCGGGATCGTGCGATCGATCTCGATGCCGGCTTGCTCGAGCGAGTGGCGCAGCGGTTCGAGGAAGATGTCGGAGAACGCGGAGATTTCGAACGTGAATTCGAGGCCTGGGCGTCCGGTGACGTAGGCGATGGCGTCCGCGAGATCGGTGAGATCCTCGTCGGTAAAATGCTCCTCGATGGCGGCTTGACTGCCTTCGAGCGCGGTCAGTGTGGCCCAATAGCGGTCGGCTTCGGGATCGACCGGTTTGAGCGCGACACGGCCGGCGAGACGGGCGCGGGCGATGCGGTGAGCGATCGCGGCGAGCGTTTCGTAGGCGAACGCGAGGTTGGCGAGTTGCGCGCGGCGGCTAAGGGCGTCGCGGCTGTTGAGCAGTTGGGATAGTTTCATGGGAAGTCCTTCTGGCATCAGCATCCTAACTTTTTGGGTTGAACGTTGAGCCGTGCGACGAGCGCACGGCGTTTGCGGGAACGACCTGGCCTGACTGTCCTGAATGCCGGACGGCGGCGTGAGATGCTCGCTGAACGAGCGCGCGCCGCGCCGGACTGCTATCACTGACGAAATCGTGCGAAACGGACTATGGCGCGATTCCTGGGCCGTCGTTTGGACATGAAGTCCGCCCGTTCGGCTACATTGCCTGACTCGAATCGCGCTCTCTCGTTACTGACTCTGATCGACACTGACTCGACTGGCTTAAGCTGTGAGCAGCGAGTGAAGCGCAGTATGTGCCAATGTCCAGCGGCACGATAAGGGAATTTTGCGGGCGACGGGATCGGGGGAGGAGCGAAGCGAGCGGGAGTAACAGGAGAGTAGAAGCTGGGTCGAAAGGGCGTGATGAAAGCCCCGTTCGCCCGATTGGGAGTGTTGGTGGTTTTGGTGGCGGGGTGGGTGCACGCGGCTGAGCCGCCGGTGGGCGAGTGGCACATGGCGGCGAAGGATTACGCGAACACGCGCTACGGCACGCTGGACCAGATCAAGGCGGAGAACGTGAAGGAGTTGGAAGTGGCCTGGACGTTTTCGACGGGATTGGTCCGCGGGCATGAGGCGGCGCCGCTGATCGTGGGGAGCACGATGTATGTGGTGACGCCGTATCCAAATATCCTCTACGCACTCGATCTGGCGAACAACGGCGCGGTGAAGTGGAAGTATGAGCCAAAGCCGTCGGCGTCGGCGCAAGGTGTGGCGTGTTGCGATGTGGTGAATCGCGGCGCGGCGTATTGGGAGGGGAGGATTTATTACAACACGCTCGATGCGCACATGGTGGCGGTGGATGCGGAAACGGGCGCGGAGGTGTGGAAGACGAAGCTTGGGGAGATCAACCAAGGCGAGACGATGACGATGGCGCCGATCGTGGTGAAAGGGAAAGTGCTGGCGGGGAACAGTGGAGGAGAATTTGGCGTGCGCGGGTGGATCGCGGCGGTGGATGCGAAGGATGGGAAGATCTTGTGGCGGGCTTACAGCACGGGGCCGGATGCGGACGTGTTGATCGGGGAGAAGTTCAAGCCGTTTTATGAGATGGATCGCGGGAAGGATCTCGGTGTGACGACGTGGCCGCCGCAGGCGTGGAAGATGGGCGGCGGAACGGTGTGGGGTTGGATCTCGTATGATCCGGCGCTCGATCTGATTTATCATGGGACAGGAAATCCCGGGCCGTGGAATCCGGAGCAGCGGCCGGGAGACAACAAGTGGACGGCGGGGGTTTTTGCGCGCGAGCCGGATACGGGGGAGGCGCGGTGGTTTTATCAGTGGAGCCCGCACGATCTCTACGATTACGACGGCGTAAACGAGAGCATCGTGGTGGACCTGGAGTGGGAGGGACGCGCGCGGCAGGTGTTGTTGCACGCGGAGCGAAACGGCTACGTGTATGTGCTGGATCGCGCGACGGGCGAGGTGCTGGCGGCGGATGCGTTTGCGTATATCACGACGTCGACCCACGTGGATTTGAAGACGGGGCGGTTGGCGGCTGCGCCGGGCAAGGAGCCGAAGGTGGGAGAGATTATTCGCGATATCGCGCCGGCGTCACCGGGGGCGAAGGACTGGCAGCCGTCGGCGTATTCGCCGCGGACGAAGTTGTTGTATTTGCCGCATCAGAATTTGCGGCAGGACACGCAGGCGATGGAGGCGAACTACATCGCGGGGACGCCGTATCTTGGGGCGGAAGTGAAGATGAGCGCGGGGCCGGGTGGGCATCGCGGGGAATTCGATGCGTGGGATCCGGTCGCGCGGAAGAAACGGTGGAGCATCAAGGAGCACTTTCCGGTGTGGAGTGGCACGATGGTGACGGCGGGCGACGTGGCGTTTTACGGGACGATGGAAGGCTGGTTCAAGGCGGTGGATGCGCGGAGCGGGGAGGAGTTGTGGAAGTTCAAATGTGGCTCGGGGATCATCGGGCAGCCGGTGACGTATCTTGGGCCGGAGGGAAAACAGTATGTGGCGATCTTGTCGGGCGTGGGCGGATGGGCGGGCGCGGTGGTGGCAGCGGATTTGGATCCGCGGGACGGGAGCGCGGCGTTGGGGTTTGTGAATGCGATGGGGGATTTGAAGCAGGCGACGGCGCAGGGAGGGATGCTTTATGTGTTTCGGTTGCCGTAGATGCGGGTGGGGCAGGGTGGGCGAGGGGCGGGCGACACACCCCGCCCTGGCGGGCACCCCTCTTTTTAGAGGGGAGTTGGGATGCGGCTCGGCGGGGACGCCTCGCCCTACCTGGTGGAGAGTCTTCGCAGCGGTGTTGGGATTGATCTGCACGGTGCAGGCGGTGGCGGGGGAACGCGTGCTGCGGGTGGCGGCTGATCCGAATAATTTGCCGTTTTCGAATGAGCGGCGGGAAGGATTTGAAAATCGGATTGCGGAGTTGGTGGCGCGAGAATTGGGCGCGAGGCTCGAGTATGTGTGGCGGGCGCAGCGACGGGGATTTTTTCGGGAGACGATCAATGAAGGACGCGCGGATCTGGTGATCGGTGTCGCGGCGGGGATGGACGCGGTGTGGACGACGCGGCCGTATTATCGGTCGAGTTATGTGTTCGTGCAGCGGACGGACAAGGCGGCGGTGGAGACGCTGGACGATCCGCGGCTGCGGGAGATGACGATCGGCGTGCAGATGGTGGGCGACGATTTTCACAACACGCCGCCCGCGCATGCGCTGTCGCGGCGCGGGATGGTGGCGAATGTGCGCGGGTATTCACTTTATGGAGACTACGCGCTGGAGAGTCCGCCGGCGGAAGTGGTGCGGGCGGTGGTGCGGGGCGAAGTCGACCTGGCGATCGCGTGGGGGCCGATGGCGGGATTCTTTGCCCGACGGCAGAAAGTGCCGTTGGAGGTGAGGGTGGTGCGACCGGAGCGGGATGGACCGCTGCCGTTTACGTATGCGATTGCGATGGGCGTGAAGCGCGGGAATCGGGAGTTGAAGGAAGCGGTGGAGAAGGTGATCGCGACGCGCGCGGCGGAGATCGATGCGATTTTGGAGGAGTTTGGCGTGCCGCGGTTGCAGATCGGAGAGACGCGAGAGGAGGCGGAGGATGAGGATGACGATTAAGGGTGTATTCGCGGCGTGGAGACGGCGGGTTGGGGACAGCCCGCCCTACCTGTTGCTGGCAATGGTGGTGTTGTGGGCGGGGTGTGAGCGGGAGAGGCGGCGGTTCAAGGATGAGCAGCCGGTGAAGCAAGGGGCGGTGGCGTTGAGCGATTTGAGGCCGGGAGGAGGTGCGCCGGCGGCGGAGTCGGGGCCTTACGATGACGAAGCGTGGTCGGTGGCGGAAGGGCAGCGGTATTTCATGTGGTTCAACTGCAATGGATGTCACGCGATGGGCGGCGGTGGGATGGGGCCGCCGTTGATGGACGATAAATGGATCTACGGCGCGGAGCCGCAGAACATCTATGCGTCGATCATCGAAGGGCGTCCGAATGGAATGCCGTCGTTTCGCGGACGGATCACGGAGCAGCAGGCGTGGCAGCTGGTGGGGTTTGTGCGGTCGTTGAGCGGACAGCTGCGGAAGGATGTGGAGCCGGGGAGGTCGGATGCGATCAACGTGCGGCCGGCGCCGCAGTCGACGCCGCCGGAGGAGCCGAAGAAGACAAAATGAGCACGCGTGGGAGGAAGTTCGCGGCGGGGAGCGGCGTGATGGTGCTGTTGTTTCTAGCGGCGGGTTGTGGCGGGCGGACATCAGCGCTCGAGGCGAATGGGCCGCAGGCGATGCATTTGGAGCATCTGTGGTGGATGATGCTGTGGATCACGGGCGTGGTGTTTGTGCTTGTGATGGCGTGGCTGGCGGCGGCGTTGTGGCGGCGAGGCGAGCGGAGCGGAGAAAAAGTGCGCGGCGGCGAAGGGGAGGGACGGATGGTGCCGTGGATGATGGGGTTGCTCGCGGTGACGGCGGCGGTGTTGTTTGGATTGTTGATCGCGAGCGTGCTGGCGGATCGCGATCTGGATGCGTTGGAGACGGCGAATGCGCTGACGATTACGGTGACGGGGCATCAGTGGTGGTGGAGCGTGCGGTATGAGAATTCGGATCCGAGTCGCGTGGTGGAGACGGCGAACGAGATTCATGTGCCGGTGGGCAAGCCGGTGCATTTGCAGCTGAGGTCGGCGGATGTAATTCACAGTCTGTGGGTGCCGCGACTGCACGGGAAGAAGGACCTGATTCCGGGGCGTGACACCAGTTTGTGGATACAGGCGAACGAGGCGGGGGAGTATCGCGGGGTGTGTGCGGAGTTTTGCGGGCATCAACATGCGCACATGCAGCTGCTGGTGGTGGCGCAACCGGAGGTGGAGTTCGAGGCGTGGCTCGCAAATGAGCGGACGCCGGCGAAGGAGCCGGAGACGGAGAAAGCGAAGCGCGGGCGGGAGGTGTTTCTCGGGACGACCTGCGTGATGTGTCACAGCGTGCGCGGAACGCCGGCGGGGAGTCGCGCGGGGCCGGAGCTGACGCATTTCGGGAGCCGAAGGACGCTGGGCGCGGGGGTGCGGGAGAATTCGCGCGGGCATTTGGCGGCTTGGATCCGGGATCCGCAGGAGGTGAAGCCGGGGGTGCGGATGCCGCCGCATGGGTTTTCGGAGGAGGATTTGGAGGCGTTGGCGGAGTATCTGGGAGGGTTGAAATGAAGTCGCGCGACTCGATGGGTGAAGCGGCGAAGGAGCCGGCGGATCGTGGGCAAGTGGAGGTATTGCAGGCGGCGTGGGAGCGACGGCGGGGGCTGGTGGGCTGGTTGATGACGAACGATCACAAGGAGATTGGGCGGCGGTTTATCGTGACGGCGTTCGGGTTCTTTGTGTTGGCGGGAATTTTGGCGGCGATGATGCGGCTGCAGTTGAGCCGGCCGGAGATGACGCTGCTGAACCCGGATCTCTACAATCAGGTGTTTTCGATGCACGGCACGACGATGATGTTTCTCTTTGCGGTGCCGGTGATGCAGGCGATGGGGATTTATTTGGTGCCGCTGATGATTGGGACACGGAACCTGGCGTTTCCGCGGCTGGCGGCGTTTGGGTATTTTATTTATCTGTTCGGCGGCGTGATGCTTTACGTCGCGTTCCTGTGTAACACGGGCGTGGAGGCGGGCTGGTTCAGCTATGTGCCATTGGCGGGGCCGGAGTTTTCACCGGGGAAGCGGACGGATTTTTATGCGCAACTGATCACCTTTACCGAGCTGGCCTCGATGGTGGAGGCGGTGAACTTGATCACGACGATCTTCAAGATGCGGGCGCCGGGCATGACGTTGAACCGGATGCCGCTCTTCGTGTGGGCGACGCTGGTGACGTCGTTCATGATCGTGTTTGCGATGCCGACGGTGGCGACGGGCAGCGCGCTGTTGATCATGGATCGGCTGATTGGGACGCAGTTTTTCAATCACACCGAAGGCGGCGACCCGTTGTTGTGGCAGCACCTGTTTTGGTTTTTTGGACACCCGGAGGTTTATATTATCTTTCTGCCGGCGACGGGGATGGTGTCGGCGATCCTGGTGCCGTTTACGCGGAGGGCGATCGTGGGCTATTTGCCGGTGGTGCTGGCGCTGATTGGGACGGCGTTTGCGGGATTTGGGCTGTGGGTGCACCACATGTTCACGACCGGGCTGCCGAAGCTCGGGCAGAGTTTTTTCACGGCGGCGAGCATGCTGATCGCGATTCCGAGCGGGACGCAGATTTTTTGTTGGATTGCGACGCTGTGGCTGGGGCGGCCGTGGATGAAGACGCCGCTGCTGTTTGTGCTCGGGTTTGTGTTTACGTTTGTGGCGGGCGGGCTGACGGGGGTGATGTTGGCGTCGGTGCCGTTGAACATGCAGGTGCACGACACGTATTTCGTGGTCGCGCATTTTCACTACGTGCTGATTGGCGGGGCGGTGTTTCCGCTGTTTGGGGCGTTCTACTATTGGTTTCCGAAGGCGTATGGGCGGGTGCTGAGCGAGCGATTGGGGCGGTGGAATTTTGCGCTGATGTTCGCGGGGTTTCATCTGACGTTTTTCCCGATGCACATCCTTGGGCTCGAGGGGATGCCGCGGCGGGTTTATACGTATTTGCCGGACAGTGGGTGGTCGGGGCTGAGTCTGCTGGCGAGTGTGGGGGCGGGCGTGATGGCGGTGGGCGTGCTGTTGTTTGTGGTGAATGTGGTGCGCGCGCTGAGGCGACCGGCGGATGCGCCGGCGAATCCGTGGGATGCGGAAGGGCTGGAGTGGGCGACGAGCTCGCCGCCGCCGGCATATAACTTTGTGGATCTGCCGGTGGTGCGCGGGCGGTATGCGTTGTGGGAGCCGGGGGAGGAGACGGTGGTGACGGGGTTGCGGCGGGATGAACGATTCACGCTGGTGACGCACGTGCTGGATGCGCAGCCGGATCACAAGATGCAGATGCCGGAACCGTCGATCTGGCCGTTTTGGGCGGCGGTGGCGACGACGGGATTGTTCGTGGCGTCGATTTTTACGCCGTGGGCTGTAGTGTGGGGAATGATACCGGTGTTTGTGACCATGGTGGCGTGGTTTTGGCCGAAGAAAGGGGAGGAATGAGGATGAGGATGGTGGGTGAAAGTGAGGAAATGGTGAATGCGGCGAAGGCGGCGGGGTGGGGAGTCCCTGGGAGCCGACGGGCGTCGAACGCGGCGGGGTCGGGAGACCCCGCCCTACAAGGGAACGGAGGTGGGGGATGAAAGCGCCGCGGGTGCTGGAGGTGTCGCAGCTTGCTGAATACGCGTTTGGGCATCGGAGTCCGATGTGGTGGGGCACGATGGGAATCGTGTTCATCGAAGGGACGATGTTCGCGGCGCTGATTGGGGCGTATTTTTATTTGCGCAGCGGGTCGGCGGCGTGGCCGTTGAATTCGCCGCCGCCGGAGTGGTTTTGGGCGACGGTGAATACCGTTATCCTGCTGGCGAGCTGCGTGCCGAATCATCTCTACAAGAAGGCGGCGCAGAAGGAGGACCTGCGGGGTGTGCGGATCTGGCTGGTGGTGTCGATGGTGTTTGCGGGGGCGTTCCTCGTGGTGCGGGCGCTGGAGTTTCAGACGTTGAACTGTCGGTGGTCGGACAATGCGTATGCGTCGATTACGTGGGTCTTGTTGGGATTTCACACGACGCATCTGGTGACGGATTTTCTGGATACAGCGGTGCTGACGGTGCTGATGTTCACCGGGCCGTTGAAAGGGAAGCGGTTCGTCGATGTGGCGGAGAACGGAATGTATTGGTATTTCGTGGTGCTGGCGTGGCTGCCGATTTATGTGACGCTTTATCTGGTGCCGAGGTGGGGAGGCGCATGAGCGAGCACGTGAAAGTTCCGCCGCAGGACAACTCGCCGAAGGAAGTTCCGGGCGATGCGGCGACGCGGCGCGAGACGATGCTGCTGCTGTTTGGCACGCTGGGCGGGGCGGCGTTCTGGTTCGGGCATCAGCAGGTGAGCGGGGTGTTGGCGTGGTGGATTTGTGAATACGGGCGGAGCGTGACGTGGTTGCATGCGGCGACGGTGGGTTGCCTGGCGGGAGCGCTGGTGGCGGGGATGGTCTCGCGCGGGGTGTGGACGCGGGCGGCGGAGCAACTGTCGACGGAGAAGGAGGAAGGGAGAGCGGAGCGGCAGCGAGCGGTGTTCATGGGGAAGCTCGGTGTTTTTCTGAGCGTGTTTTTCGCGCTCGTGATCATCGCGCAGGCGATTCCGAATTTCTTGTTGGATCCGTGTCAGCGATGAAGGCGATGGGATCGATGTTTTGGGCGCATGTGGAGGGGCCGGGGAGTTGGAGTGAGTTGGCGCGAGCGTGGGAGTTCGATGCGGTGCCGCTGGTAGGATTGTTGATGGCGGCGTGGGTTTATCGGCGCGGCGTGCGGCGGTTGTGGGCGGAAGTGGGGAGGGGGCGCGGATTGAGGAAATGGGAGGTGGCGGCGTTTTGGGGAGGATGGGTGATGTTGGCGGTGGCGTTGGTGTCGCCGCTGCACCCGTGGGGGCGGGTGTTGTTTTCGGCGCACATGGTGCAGCACGAGCTGCTGATGGTAGCGGCGGCGCCGTTGCTGGTGTTGGCGCGGCCGGGCGTGGCGGTGATGTTTGCGCTGCCTCGAGGAGAGGCGCGAGAGGTGTCGCGGATGGTGCGCGCGGAGAAAGTGCGGCGCGTGTGGCGGACGTTAACGGAACCGTTCGTCGCGTGGGGGCTGCATGCGGCGGCGTTGTGGGTGTGGCATGTGCCGCGATTTTTCCAGGCGACGCTGAGGAGTCAGGTTATGCACGATCTGCAGCACGTGATTTTTTTTGGGACGGCGCTGCTGTTTTGGTGGGCGCTGATTCACGGGCGGGCGGGGCTGCGGGGATTTGGCGTGGCCGTGCTGTATTTGTTCACGACGATGCTGCACAGCGGGGCGCTGGGGGCGCTGATCGCGTTGGCGGATGAGGTGATTTATCCGGCGTATTCGCGAAGTGGAGACGCGTGGGGATTGAGCGCGATGGAGGATCAGCAATTGGGCGGGCTGATCATGTGGGTGCCGGCGGGGCTGGTGTATGTGGTGGCGGCGCTGGCGTTGATTGCGGGGTGGATGCGCGTCGCAGAGAAGAGTTATCCGGCGGCGGGGAAGGAGGCGAAAGGGGAAGTTTTGGGTTCTGGGTTTTGAGTTTGGGGTTGGGGCGCAGGGGAGTGGATTTGAACCACAGAGGAACGGAGACACGGAGATACGGAGATACGACCGGAGGTATTTCTCTGTGCCTCGGCGTCTCTGTGGTGAATCTGTTTATAGCAAATAAAAGAAAAATGTAGCCGTTTATTCAGTCATTCTGAGCGGAGCGAAGAATCCACGTGTGCGTCTGCATGCGAATGTCGCCGTGGATTCTTCGCTTCGCTCAGAATGACAAAGCACTTCGAACGCCCGATCAGCAACGGCTACAGTTCTACTTAATACGCTTTAGCTGGAGTGGAGAGAACGAGGAGCGCGAGCGAACTCGCGGCCTACTTGATGGCGAGGCCCCAGGGGCGTTGGCCGGCGGGGATGCGGCGGAGTTCGCGGCGGGATTTTGTGTCGACGACGGAGACGTCGTTGGAGGGGCCGTTGGCGGTGAAGAGGAGTTTGCCGTCGGGGCTGAGGGCGATGCCCCAGGGGCGTTCGCCGACGGGAATGGTGGCGACGATTTTGCGCGTGGCGGTTTCGAGGACGACGACGTGATTGCCGCGGCCGGTGGAAACGTAGAGCTCGCGTCCGTCGGGAGAGAGCGCGGAGTCCATGGGGAGCGCGGGGGCGGGGATGGCGATTTTTTCGAGGAGACGGTGGCGCTGGGCGTCGACGATCGCGATGGCGGAGGCGGTTTCCAAAGGGATGTAGGCGAGGGCGCCGTCGGTCGTGAAGGCGATGGTGCGCGGGCGGCCGCCGAGGCGGAAGTCGGTGATGCGGGTGCCGGTGTCGGAGTGGAGGACGAAGATGTCGCCGTCTTCTTCGCAGGTGATCCAGACCTCGTCGCGCGTGGGGTGGAGGGCGACGCCCTCGGGTTCTTCGGTGACGCGGGTGGTGGCGATTTCGCGGCCGGTGGCGGTGTCCCAGATCGAGGCGGTGGCGATGTCTTCGTTGGCGACGAAGAGGCGCGAGCCGTCGCGCGAGAGGGCGAATTCTTCGGGGTCGGAGCCGACGTTGAGGCGACGCGTGACACGGTGCGTGGCGAGATCGATGACGGCGATGCCGTCGGCGGATTTGTCGGCGGTGAGGCTTTTGGCGCGTTCGGGGTCGGTGCCGGGGGCCATGCGCGGCGAGCCGCTGGTGGCGACGTAGAGTGTGCGGCCGTCTGGAGCAACGTGGAGCCCGCGGGGGCGTTTGCCGACGGGGATGGTTTGGACGAGTTCGAAGGTGGAGCCGTCGATGACGGAGATGTCGCCGGACGTTTCGTTGCTGACGTAGAG
>JAEWBF010000088.1 GCA_023391285.1 Verrucomicrobiota bacterium | reverse complement strand
GGGGCGGGCTAGAGACGGTAGATGCAGGTGGCGTTGGCGTGGAAGATGGCGGATTGGTCGGCGGGTGAGAGGTGGGCGACGAAGGTGCGGGCGGTGCCGAGCCAGCGGAGGTAGGGGCTGGCGAGTTTGGCGACGGGCCAGTCGCCGCCGAAGAGGAGGCGTGACGGGCCGAAGGTTTCGAGCAGATGGGTGACGTAGGGTTGGAGTTGGGCGGGCGTCCAGTGGGCGTGGTCGGCTTCGGTGACGAGGCCGGAGAATTTGCAGACGATGTTGGGGAAGGTTGCGAGCTGCCGGATGTGTTCGCGCCACGGGTCGAGCCGGGCGGTGCGGATGCCGGGTTTGCCGGCGTGATCGAGGACGAACTGGGTTTCGGGGCAGGCGCGGACGAGCGTGATGACGGCGGGGAGCTGCGGATGTTGGCAGCAGATATCGAAGGCGAGGTTGGCGGGGGCGAGCTGACGGACGCCGGCGATGAATTCGGGGCGGGCGCAGTAGTCGACGGACTCGTGTTCGAAGTGGTGGCGGACGCCCCGGACGAGAGGGTGACGCTTGAGAGAGGCGATGTCGGCGGTGGTTTGCGGTCCGCGATTGACGAGAAGACGCGGGACGATGGCGGCGATGCGAGGTTCGGTGGCGGCGAGTTGTTCGATCCAGGCGAGTTCGGCGGCGGCGGGCGCGCCGGCTTCGACGAAGACGATCTTTTCGGGGAGGTCGGCGGCGGCTTCGGCGTGGAGGTTTTCGGGGGTATGACGGTGCCAGATGGAAGGAACCTCGTGCAGCCAAGTGTAAGGCATGAGGTCGCGATCCCAGAAATGCATATGCGAGTCGATGTAACGCATGGACATGGGGAGTGGGGCTGGCGGGAAGGACGAAGGGAGGGGAGGGAAGATGCTGATTTGGTTGGGTGATTCGAAACGGATGGGGCGTTGGGGCGTCAGGCGGGGCGCGATCGTGGTCGCATTTCTCTTACCCCAATGAAGACATACCTTCTTGCTTTGATGGCGTTAACTTCCGGGCTGGCTGCGGCGGCTCCGGAATTGATCTGGGAGACGAAGGGATTCGTGGGGCCAGAGTCGGTGGTTTATGACGAAGGACGGAACGTTCTTTATGTTTCGAACATGGGAACGCATGGCGACGGGCAGACGCCGGGTGATGGGTTCGTCAGTCGCGTGAGTGCGGATGGAAAGATTCTGGATCTGAAGTGGGTGACCGGCTTCGACAATCCAAAGGGGCTGGCGCTGGCGAACGGGCGGTTGTATGTCGGCGACGACAAGGATCTCGTGGAGATCGACGTGGCCGCGGGGAAGGTGATGGGGCGGTATGCGCCGGAAGATGGGCCGGGCGAGTTCAACGACTGCACGGCGGATCCGGAGGGAAATGTTTATGTGAGCAGCGGGCGGCTGGGGGAGATTTTCCGGCTGAGTGGCGGGACGTTCGCGTCGTGGGTGAAACTCGATCGTGCGCAGACGGGTTGGATCAATGGGCTGCGGGCGGAGAAGGATCGGTTGTTGTTGGGTGGTTGGACGGTGCGCGGCGCGGATGGAAAGGAGCAGCTGGGGCACATCTCGACGATTTCGTTTCGGGACAAGTCGCTGGGGCGGATTGGGAGCGAGCCGGTATGTCACGTTGACGGACTCGAGCCGGATGGGAAAGGTGGATACACCGTGACGGATTGGATTACAGGCGATGTGCTGCAGGTGTCGGCGGAGGGGAAACCGACGCCGTTGATGAAACTCGTGAAAGGCACGGCGGATCATGAATACATCGTGGAGAAGAAAGAGATGCTGGTGCCGTTGATGAACGACAACGTGCTGCGCGCGTATCGTTGGGCGCCCGAAAGCTGAGGTGACGGAATGGCGGAGCGTTTTTGGAAACTGATTGCGGCGCTGGCGTGGGCTGGCGCCGCTTGGGGGGTGGGAGCGGCGGAGCAGGGAAAGGATTTCGCGATCGACGACGTGGGGATCGAGATGGTGTGGATTGCGCCGGGGACATTTACGATGGGAAGCCCCGAAGACGAGTGGGGTCGCGACAAGGCGGAAGGTATCCAGAGAGCGGTGACGTTGACGAAAGGGTTTTGGATGGGGCGGACCGAGGTCACGCAGGCGCAGTATGAAGCGGTGGAGGGGGCGAACCCGAGTCGGTTCACCGACGTCGGATTGGATGCGCCGGTGGAGCGGGTGTCGTGGCTCGATGCGACGGCATGGTGCAAGAAGCTGACCGAGCGCGAGCGGGCGGCGGGGCGTTTGCCGGCGGGATATGTTTACGCGTTACCGACGGAGGCGCAGTGGGAGTATGCGTGTCGGGCGGGAAAAGAAGGCGCGGCAATGTATTTGGATGAAGTGGCGTGGTATGAGGAAAACAGCGGCGGGACGACGCATCGCGTGGCGCAGAAGAAGCCGAATGCGTGGGGGCTCTACGACATGCTCGGGAATGTGCTCGAGTGGTGTCGGGATTGGTATGGCGATTATGCGCGTTCAGCGGAGACGGATCCGACGGGGCCGGAGCATGGGTATTTTCGAATGGCGCGCGGAGGAAGCTGGCGGATGGGCGCGGCGGTGTGCCGTCCGGCGGCGCGGGCAGGCGGATCGTCGGGTCGACGGGATTATACGATTGGGTTTCGCGTGGGGTTGTGTCCGGTGGAGCGAACGAAGAAAGAGTAGAACTGCGCGGTGGGGGGCGCCGCGCCTCCATTGGTGTTTAGTTTTTCGCTTCGATGATGGCGCGGCGGTAGGTGGTGAGGGACGGGGCGCCGGAATCGGTGACTTGGAGGATCACGTGGAGGGTGCCGGAGCGGGCGGGCGGGAGTTGGACGGTGGTGGTGGGGCCTTCGGTGGCGGAGAGCGTGGCGCCGGAGAGGGTGCCTGCTTCGGGGTAGATCCACCATGTGATGGAGAGCGAGTGGTTGTCGGGGTCGGTCGTGCCTTCGGCGGAAAGGTCGATGGTGGCGCCGGGGGTGGCGGCGAGGTGGAGGATGCGGCGGGTGGTGTCGCCGTTGAGGACGGCGATCGGGTTGTGATTGGCGTCGGCGAATGTCGGCGCGATGCACCAGTCCATGCGGGCGGCGAAATCGTTTTGGAAGTGTTCGCGCCAGCGCCAGATGGTGGCGGGGTCGGAGGTGTCGGTGCGGCCGTCGGGGAGCGTGACGGTGTCGCGGCTGGTGGCGTTGTTGGTCCAGATCGGGCGCGTTTCGCCGTGAGCACGGTAGAGGACGTAGCGGCCGCCCCAGCCGCCGTAGGCGGGGCTTTCGGTCCAGCCGAGGCCGTTGCGGATGAGGCCGAGGAACGCGGGGGTGTCGCCTTCCATGATGTAGGCGAACGGCGGATACAAGGCGCCGAGCGGGCCATGGTGGTGGATGATGTTCTCCGCAAGCCAGGGGTTATCGACGAGGTCGGCGTGGTGGCCGGGGGCGTTGCGATAGAAGCGGTCGCCGGAGATGCCGGTCCACGTGGCGCGCCAGTATTCTCTTTCGTCCTGGGTGCTGGGCGAGACGATGTAGAAGAGGTTGGGAAATTCGCGACGTATCCAAGATCCGGAGTCGTCCTGATCGGAGATGGAGTAAACGCGGAGACGGGAAAGGGCAGTGTCGAGCTCGGCGGGAGCGTGGGAGGCGCGGAGATCGAGGAGGGCTTGAGCGAGGGTGTTGGCGCCGCCCCAAACGGTGATCCAGAGCGGGCGCGGATCGGATTTTTCGATCGCGGCGGCGAGGAGGCGGGAGCCGGGGGTGGATTGATTGGGGCCGACATGGGCTTGGCCGTAGCCGGGCTGACCGGTGGCGGTGACGGCGGCGAGTTGTTCGGCGGAAGGGAAATCGGGCGCGTGGACGAGGAGGCTGGGTTGAACTTCAGCGTAGGCGGCGAGATGGCGGCGAATGAGATCTTCGCGGGGATTCTGGCGGAGCCACGTGGAGGTGGTCGCGACCAGGCCTTCGATGTCGTATTCGTTGGCGTAGACGAGAAAGCGGACGAGGGACTCTTCGTCGTCGGGCTCGTTGGAGATATCGGTGAGAACGAAGACGCGCGCTTTGTCTGATTCGGGCAGAGGCGCGGCGGAAAAGGCGGGAGGTGTGGCGATCGTTAGGAGGAGCGGGAGAAGAAAGCGGTAGAACACGGGTCCGATGCTGTGAGAGGAGGCGGAAGAGTCAGCGCGGAAAGCGGAATGAAAGAACGCAAAAAAAGTGTGAAGCAAAGTGCTTCGGGGTTTCGCCTGATGCCGCGAGAAACGGAGGAATGGTAAGTTGTTTCCCGGCCCCGGTGATTGGTCGGGGCGCTCGTCATGAGAGACATCACGGTGCTGATTGCCGACGATCACGCGATCCTTCGCAAAGGATTGAAGCTGTTGTTGGAATTCGAGGAAGGGATCGCGGTTGCGGGCGAGGCAGCGGATGGTCGGGAGGCGGTGCGATTGGCGAAGAAATTGAAGCCGGATGTCGTGATCATGGATATCGCGATGCCGTTGTTGGGTGGGATCGAGGCGACGCGGCAGATCCGGCGGGAGCTGCCGGGGACGCACGTGCTGGTGGTGTCGGCGACCCCTGATGAACGTCAGGTGCACGAGGCCTTGGAGGCGGGCGCGGGCGCGTATGTGGCGAAGCATACGTCGCTGGCGAATGTGCCGAGAGCGGTGCGCGAGATTTTTGCGGGCAACACGTTTGTCGGCGTGATGGGTAAGGATGGGCGATTGGATTTGCGCCGGCAGCGGATCAGTCAGGCGCTGGCGCAGCTCGGATTTTCGGGAGCGGTGCGCGAGGAGAGCGAGGCGGGGATGAGAGGGGCGAGGGGGCCGGAGGAGCGGACGGGGTAGGTGCGGCCGAAATCCAGAAACAGCTTTAGGAAAAAGCTACGCTGAATCGGAAAGGCGCGTTGGAGATCGGTCGAGGATGCTGGTGGCGGTGCTCGAAGGGGATTCTTCGCTTCGCTCAGAATGACAGCGAAACGGAAATTCAAGGTAGTTCGTAGACTTCGACGAGGGCGTTGCCGGTGGTGTTGTTGATGCCGGAGACGATGGCGGTGTAGGCGCCGGGTTGGAGCGTGAGGATGAGAGCGGAGTCGAGGCTGCCGTTGGAAAAAGGAGTAGCGCCGGAGCGTTGAGCGGCGGCAGCGATAGCGGAGTCGTTGGCCCAGTCGTCGTTTTCGGCGAGGAGCGTGCCATTGCTGGCGTGGACGCGGAGAAAGGGATTGGCGAGGGAGTTGGGCACACCCAGGCGCGAGAGGGCGGGGCCGCCGGCTTGGATGAGCACGCGTTTGGAATCGGCGCCTTCGACGATGAAGCCGGCGATCATGACGTCGTCGCCGGTGCCCACGCGGCCGCGGGTCGCGAGAGCGACAAGGCTCGCGTTCATGCTGGTGGCGTTGAGAGCGGGTGATGGCGCGCGTGGTGCGAAAATAAAACGGAGGCCGCGGGTGTAGGCTTCGGGTTTCAGGGTGGAGTGTCGTTCGCCCTCGATTTCGCGCATCGCGAGGGTGAGGTCGGAGTAGGAGCGGGATTTGATTTGCTGGAAGAGGGTCGTCGTGGCGCTGGCGATTCGGGCCGAGTCCTCGGTCGCGTAGGCGAGGTAGAAACGCGCGGGAAGCGAGCTGTGGGATTTTGCGTAGTCGGCTTCGAGAGAATGGACGAAATGATTGCGCCACCAGAGAGCGGAGGCGCATGCGACGTAGCCGTGAAAAAGGCCGGGGCGGGCGAATGCGGCGTAGGACGTGAAGAGCCCGCCGAAGGACGTGCCGGCGAGGACGCGGAAGGTGGGGTCGGCGCGGTAGTCGCGCTCGGCGAGCGGGATGATTTCGTTTTCGATGACCGACAGAAAGTCGGGAGCGCGCCCGCTACCTTGGCCGAAAGGGTCGATGCTCGGATCGACGCCGGGAGTGAGGTCGATGGTGCGGAGTGAGTTGACGTCGGGATTGGCACCCGCGTAACCGATGCCGATTAGCAGCACCTCGGGCACGGCGTTGTCGGCGCGAAGATTTCCGACGACGGTGGAGAAAAGCGCGAAATCCCAGTAGGCGTCGACGAAGTAGAGGGTGGGGAATTTGCGGGAAGGCTCGGAGAAGTAGGTCGACGGGTAGCGGATGTAGAGCTGATAGGTGCGACCGTTGGCGGAGGTGGGAAGGTCGCGAACTTCGGAGTCGGTGAACGTGTAGGGCGCAGCGGTGGCAACGACTGCGCAGGTGGCGACCGCGATGATCAGCGGGGTGAGGAAGCAGCGGATGAAGCGCATGAGAGGAAGCGGACGGGGGCGACGAAGGGTTGTTGGCGGTTCAACACCCGGCGCAGCGGCACTCCTTCAAATGTCGGCAAGTTGCGCTTTGTGAAAAAGTTTTACGCGATATGGCTGTTTTCCCGATACCTACTGGCCGATTTGGTGTCCGTTGAAGGTTTTCCAAAATGCCAGACCCCATCAAAGTATTGATCGCCGACGACCACGAACCTCTGCGTGAAGGACTGAAGATCCTGCTAGAGTTCGAAGACGACATTCAGCTGCTGGGCGAGGCGCGAGATGGAGTCGAAGCCGTCGAGATGGCGAGGGCGCTGAAGCCGGACGTCGTAGTGATGGACATCATGATGCCCAACATGAATGGGCTGGATGCGACGCGGCAGATCAAGACGGAGCTGGGCGGCACGAATGTGCTCATCGTGTCGGCGGAAGGAGATGACACGGGCGTCGAGCAAGCGCTGGCCTGTGGTGCGCTGGGATTTATCTGCAAGCACACGTCGCTGCTGAATGTGCCGAACGCGATTCGGGAAGTGAACGCGGGGAATACGTTTTTCGCGCTGACACCTCCGGAAGAAGCGAAGGAAGGCGAACAGGGAAGCGGCGAATCGGGCGAAGTGTTGCGCGAGCGGTTTAGTTGAAGCGTGCGCGGGGAGACGGGGGAGACGCCCTAGGATCGCACGGACGGCGGGGTGCGGAGACCCTGTCCTACAATGGCGCGATCGAGTTGGCGGGAGAGGTAGAGTTGCTCGGGGCCGACGCGGGAGAGGTCGAGAGCGCGGCGGAAGCTTTCAGCGGCGGCGGCGTGTTGGCCGAGGCGCCAGTGAAGTTCGCCGACGACGGAATGAAGAAGGTAGTGTGACTCGAGTTTCGCGCGTTGGGGGATCTCGTCGATGGCCTCGAGACCGGCTTCGGGGCCGTGAACGTGCGCGATGGCAACGGCGCGGCTGAGAGCGGCGAAGGGAGACGGCTTGAGGCGATGAAGGTCGTCGTAGTGGCGAAGAATGCGCGCCCAGTCGGTGGAGGCGCTGTCGGCGGCCGTGCAATGGCAGGCGGCGATGCCGGCTTGAAGGTGATATTCGCTGAGCTCGGTGCCTTGAGCGGATTGGGCGAGGTGAAGAAGACCGCGTTCGATCAAGGTGTAGTCCCATTTGGAGCGGTCTTGATCGTCGAGGCGGAGAAGGTCGCCGTCGTCACCGAGCCGGGCGGGGAAACGCGCGGCGGTGAGCAGCATGAACGAGAGCAACGCGTGAGCGCGCGGGACATTGCCGGCCGGGTGGGCGACGAGCAGGGAGGCGAGACGAATGGCTTCGTGGCAGAGCTCCTGGCGGAGGAGGCGTTCGCCGGCGGAGGCTTTGTAGCCCTCGTTGAAGAGCAGGTAGAGCGTGGCGAGGACGCCATCGAGTCGTTCGGCGAGATCGGTGCCTTCGGGGAGTTCAAAGGCGATATTCGATTCGCGGATACGATTTTTGGTGCGCGTGAGTTGTTTCTCGATGGCGGCTTCGTTGGCGAGGAAGGCGCGGGCGATTTCGGCGGTGCTGAAACCGCAGAGCATCTTGAGCGCGAGGATGACTTGGGCGTCGGCGGGGATGGCGGGGTGGCAGCAGACGAACATGAGCCGCAGCGTGTCGTCGCGAATGGTGTAGTCGCTTTGACCGTTGGGCGGCGGATCGGGGACGAGTTGTTCGAGGTGTGTGATGATGGCCGCTTCTTTGTCGGCGGACATGCGGCGGTGGCGAAGCGCGTCGCGGGCGAGGTTGATGGCGACGCGGGTGATCCAGGCGGAAGGATTGGCGGGGAAGCCGCCGATGGACCACGTGCGCAGAGCGCGGAGGAGGGCTTCCTGCGTGACGTCTTCGATAAGCGCGAGGTTTTGCGGGCCGAAGAGCCGCATCAACGTGCCGTGGAGGCGGCCGGTTTCGTGGCGGAAGAAATGCTCGACCAAGTGGGAGGTTTGGGCGGGGTCGGGCATGAGCGGTGGGGGAAGGGAAGCGAGGAGAAGTCCGACGGGATGCCGGGCTCCGCCTTGGTCGGGCTCCGCTTTAGGCGGTCGCGGCAGCGGGGCGGCCGCGGACGCCGAGGGTGGCGCAGAATTCGGCGACGGGACGGACTTCGACCGTGAGGCCGTATTGCAGGCTTGGGCACTGTTTAGCGATTTCGATGGCTTCCTCGATCGAAGGAACGGTGAGGAAGAAATATCCGCCGATGGCTTCCTTGGCTTCGGCGTAAGGACCGTCGACCACGCGTTCGCCGCGGGCGGAGACGAGGCGGCCTTCGGGTTCGAGGGGATGACCGTGCTGCACTTTGCCGGCGGTCGCGAGGCCGTCATACCAAGCGTTCCAGCGGTCGAGGAGTTGTTGGCGTTGTTCGGGCGAGAGAAACTTGTAGGCGTCGGGGGACGATTCGCGGAAGATGAGGAGGTAGGGGTTGGTGGTAGCCATGGGATGATGGTGTTCGAGGGGACGACGGATGGAGAGCGTGCGAACGGACAGGGGGTCGTCAATTTCGGGCACGCGGCGGAAATTGTGCGTGGGTGTGTCCGCGCGGAAAGGCGTGGGTCGTCGTGGAAGTGAGAAGATCGAAACAACTCAACATCACGCAGGAGAATTTATGAATGAACGAATGAAGACGACGGAGACGGTGAAGGCGCCGCGGTTTGTGCGGAGAGGGCCGATGGTGTTGTCCGGCTTTCGGGAACGTTTCACGGAAGCGACCATGAGCGGGATTCCGGGATTGTGGGCGCGTTTTGCGCCGCTGCTGGGAGCGGTTCCCGGAGAGATCGAGGGCGCGGCGTATGGCGTGTGCGTGCGATCGTGCGGCAGCGAGCCGGGATTTGAATATATGGCGGCGGTCGAAGTGGACGGGGCGGCGCCGGCGGGGGAGTTCGATCGGTTGGAGGTTCCGGCCCTGGAGTATGCGGTGTTCGAACATGCGGGGCATGTGTCGAAACTGGTCGAAACGATCGAAGGGATTCAGCGCGAGTGGATGCCGCGGTTGCGGCGGGCCCTGGCGGAGAACGATGAAGTGCCGGCTTTCTTCGAGTGGTATGGGCCGAAGTTCGACCCGGTGCGAGGCGAGGGGGATATGGAAGTTTGGGTGCCGGTGGGAAGGTGAGCCGGCGAAAAGCTCACGATTTCCGCTCCACGCGAACGAGAGGAAGGGTGATCCGGAAGTGGGTGGCGGTGCGCTCGACGAGCGGGCGCGTTCGGCGAGCGCGGCGTGCAGGCGTTCGTCGCGGCGGTCGTGAGCGAGGAAGACCGTTTCGCAGGCGTGAGAGACAAAGAGGACCGCGGCGGCGCTCAACGCGGTGGCGCGCCAGAGCGCGGGCCAATCGATACCATCGAACGCCGATCCAGTAGTCGGTGTCGGGGGGAGTCAGGTGCGCGAAATTGCCGGAGACGCGCGGAATGATGGGCCCGAAAAAAGGGACGCCGAGGACGCGCGCCGATGGTGCGACATCGGGCCGGAGGAGAAGTGACGCGGGCGCGGCGCCCCGGAAACCCGCGGCCTCGCCCTACTCTTTCGAAACGACTAGCGTTTCTTGCTGGATGCTTTGGTGGTCCGGGCGCGCTTGCTGGTGGGCTTGGCGCGTTTGGCGGCGGGGCGATTCTTCGGGGCTTTTGCTTTGTCGGGTGTGCGCGAACGCGCGGCGGATTTGCGGCGACTCGAGGCGGCGCTGCGCTTGCGAGTGTCGGTCGACGTGCGTGTCGGTTTGGTCTTGTTGCGGCGCGTGGCGCCGCTCGCTCGACCGCGGCTCGCGGTCTTGGCTTTTGCGGATGCTCGTTTGGCCATGTCTCGTCCTCCTCGTTTTGGGGTGGGCGTTCCGCTGGACGAGCTAGAGTGCGGCGGGAACGGAAGTTGTTCCACGGCTGCGTGCGCGGCGAGAGGTTTGCGCGGTGGGGGCACCGCGCCTCCATGAGCGGGAGATGGTCAGAGGTGATCGCGGAAGAAAGCGATCGTGCGCTGCCAGGAGAGCTCGGCGGCTTTTTCGTCGTAGCGCGGCGTGGTGTCGTTGTGGAAGCCGTGATTAACTCCTGGATACATGTGCATCGTGTAGTCGATGCCGTGCTGTTTCAGCGCGTTCTCGTAGTCGGGCCAGCCCTGGTTCACGCGAGTGTCGAGTTCGGCGTAATGGAGGAGGAGCTTGCCTTTGATCTTCGCGGCTTCGTCGGAGGAGATTTGTCCGCCGTAGTAAGGCACAGCGGCTTTGACGAGATCGGGCAGGCGGGAAGCGAGGATGTTGGACATCCAGCCGCCGAAGCAGAAGCCGACGACACCGAGGGAGCCGTTGCAATCGGGATGGGCGTGGAGGAAGCGGACGGCGGCGACGAAGTCTTCGACGATTTTGTTGCGATCGAGTTTGGCCTGGATCGCGCGGCCTTCGTCGTCGTTGCCCGGGTAGCCGCCGACTGGATACAGCGCGTCGGGACCGAAGGCGACGAAGCCGGCGACGGCGGCGCGGCGGACGACATCTTCGATGTAGGGATTGAGGCCGCGATTTTCGTGAATGACGACGATGCCGGGAAGTTTGCCGGTGGCGTGAGCGGGCTTGGCGAAGAGGCCACGCATTTCACCGGAACCGTCGGGCGACGGGTAGGTGAGGTATTCGGTGGTGACGCGGGTGTCGTCGGTGGGGACTTGGGCGGCGAGCGCGTATTGGGGGCTGAGCATCTCGAGCAGTGCGACGGCGGTGAGTCCGCCGACGGCGAACTTGGTGGCGCGTTGGAGGAAGGCGCGGCGATCGAGCTGGCCGTGGACGTAGTAGTCGTAGAGGTCGAGCAGCTCTTGGGGGAATTGGTTGGCGGTGGGGCGGGGAGCGGTGGTGGGGGACATGGTTTCTCTCGGAGTTAGGGTTTTGAGTTTTGGGTTTTGGGTTGGGCGTGCAGGATGACGTTGAAGGAAGGGGCGGGATGCGGGCGAAAAAAAAGCGCGCTCGGGAGAGCGCGCGAGAAGGAGTGGGTGCGGCAACGTCGGACTACGGGGATCTGGTGTAGACGGCGGTGGAGAGTTGGTCGCCTTGGCGGGACGTCGAACGGCGGGTGATGACGAGGTCGCCGCCGTCGTGGGAGAGTTTCCATGTTTCGCGAGAGGTGATGGGATTGTCGGGCGCCCATGAGGGCGTGACGGTGGAGTCGACGAGGATTTCGTTGGAGGAAGCGTCGAGGCTGGCGCGGGCGGTGCGGTTGTTGGATTTGGTTTCGGTGCCGTCGAGGGTGAGTGTTTCTTCCGTGTGATGGTTATCGCCCCATTCGCGAATGTAGGTGTTGCGTGTTTTGAATTCCGGGCCGCGGTGATCGATTTCGATGTAAGCGGGAAGTGAGGTGAGGCCTGCGCGCCCGATGTGGGTGCGATTGCCGTCGAGAGTCCAGAGGCCGCTGAACGTGCGCGGTGGCGGAGTGAAATCGATCGGTGGGAGATTGATCGATTGGCGGTAGGTCGAAAGCGCGGTGGCGTAGGCGGGGTCGTCGAGGTTGAGGACGCGCGGGTCGTTGAAGAGACGCTCGTAATCGGAGCGGGTGGTGTTGCGCGTCATGCCGGCCCAAACGACGTAGAACGTCCAGAGCGGCTGACGATCGAGGATCTCGAGGGACGGAGGATTTCCGGCTTCGGCGAGGGCGAGCGGTTTGCCGGCGGCGAGTTTGACGAGGCCGTCGTAGTAGGACTGGGCGAAGTCGTTGCCGTAGACGTCGAAACTCACGACATCGAGATACTCGGAGCCGGGGAAATACTTCTCATGTTCCATGCCCGGGCGAGAGGGGCGGTCGACGTTCCAGACCCAGACCAAGTTCTTGAGTTTATGGTGATGGACGTAGCGGTCGAAGATCTGCTGCCAGAGACGTTTTGTGGAATATTCGCCGGTGCGACCGCCCCACCAGAACCAGTCGCCGTTCATTTCGTGATAGGGACGCCAGAGGATGGGGACGCGGGCTTCTTCGAGTTGTTTGAGGAAGACGGCGATGGCATCGACCTGTTGTGTCCATTTGGTGTGGAGGGCGGTGCCGGGCGTGAGAACATCGCGGAATTGTTCGTCGAGAAGTTTGCCTTGGACGCTGGTGAGGCGTGCGGGATCGCTGTTCGGTTGGCGGGCGAACGTGATCGGCTCGTCGGCGGTGGGCGGGACCGCGTGCCAGCAGATGGTGACGAGCGCGCCCATGCGGTGTTGGCGGATGGCTTCCTGAACGATGTCGGGGCGGGCGAGATAGGAATCGGTGTTGCCGGCGACGGCGTGGCCCATGTCGATCGAGAAGACGGCGGGATGTTTCCCGGTGAATTCGGCGGCGAAGAGGGTGTTGCGGTCCTTGATGTTGGGATAGTTGTGCTGGCCGGTGAGCATGTGCTTGCCGGAAAGGTCGTAGAGCAACTGGAGGAGCGCGCGGGTTTCGGGGAGAGCGTCCGGCGTAACGGGTTCGGCGTTGGCGGCGCGAAGCGAAGGTGTGGCGAGCGCAACCGACAGCAGGAGAACGAGGCGCGTAAATGGGGCTTTCATGAGTAAGACAGTGACGAACAGCGTCGTGAACAGATGCGCTGGGGCGAGCGCGGGCTTTGGAGATCTGTTTCGCATTTTCTAAACAATGTTTCCGGGAACATTGCGCCGATCATCAGGGCCACACCCTGCGAAATGTATAAGAGAATCCTCGTAATCCTCGGGCTGACGTTGATGCCGTTGTCCCTCTTGAATGCGGCCGCGTTGAAGCGCGGCCCCTACCTCCAGAATGGCAACACGACGTCGGTGACGGTTCGGTGGCGGACAGATACGAACACGGAAAGTGTGGTGCGCTATGGCACGTCCGCGGCGAATCTCTCGCAAACGGTTCAGAGCCTGACGAAAACGAACGAACACGAAATCCGACTGAGCGGGCTCCAGCCGAACACGAAGTATTTTTATGCGGTGGGCGATGCGGATGAGACGTTGGAGAGTGGCGAGGATTGCTTCTTCATCACGGCGCCGACGAGTGCGAAGCCCACCCGCGTGTGGCTGCTGGGCGATCCGGGCACGGGCACGATCGAGCAGAAGCAAGTGCGCGACGCTTACTATAAATTTACCGGCAGCCGTCACACGGACCTCTGGTTGATGAACGGCGACAATGCGATGAACAATGGCAACGACTTCGAGTTCACGGCGAAGCTCTTCGCGATTTATCCGGACATGTTGAAGAAGTCCGTGTTGTGGACCGCGTTTGGAAATCACGAAGGCGGGGCGTCGAATGCGGCGACGCAGAAGGGGCCCTATTTCGTGCAGCACACGTATCCGACCAAAGGCGAAGCGGGCGGCGTGGCGTCGGGGACGGAGTCGTATTACTCTTTCGACTACGGCAATATCCACTTCGTGATTCTGGAAGTGTTTCAGTCGGATCGGTCGATTGGGTCCCCGCAGATCGAGTGGTTGAAGAAGGATCTCGCCGCGAACAAGAAGGACTGGACCGTCGCGATCGTGCACTATCCGCCGTATACGCGGGGCACGGAGCATTCGGACAAGGTGATCAACATGCGCCAGGTGCGGGAGAACATGAACCCGATCCTCGAGGCGAACGGCGTGGATCTCGTGATCAGCGGCCATGCGCACGTGTATCAGCGTTCGCACTTCGTGAACGGGCACTACGGCAAGTCCGAAACCTTCGACAAAAACACGATGATCGTGCAGAAGGGCAACGGCCGCGTCGGTGGTGACGGCGCGTATTTGAAGGACATGAGCGACAAGGCGTTTTCGGGAACCGTTTACGTGGTCGCGGGCGCGTCGGGCAAGGTGGGCGGCAATGCGACGAATCATCCGGTGATGCACACCTCCATGGCGGTGATGGGGTCGCTGGTAATGGATTTCAACGGGAACCAACTCGACGTGACCTATCTGGACAAGAGCGGCGGGAAGCGGGACACGTTTACGATCAAGAAGGTGAACGGCGGCGTGGCGAAGCCAGATCCGCAACCGGCGCCGCAGCCGGAAGCGCCCGCGAACAAGGCGCCGACGGTGAAGATCACGTCGCCGGCGGCGAATGCGTCGCTGACGACTCCGGCGTCGTTGACGATCGAAGCCTCGGCGTCGGATTCAGACGGAAGCGTGAGCAAGGTGGAGTTCCTCGGTGGCGGCAATGTGCTGGGGAGCGCTTCGTCGAGTCCGTATCGCTTCGTCTGGAACAACGTGCCGGTCGGTGCGCAGACGATCACGGCGCGGGCGATCGATAATGACGGCGCGAAGACGACCTCGTCATCGGTGCTCGTGAACGTGAGCGCGGCTCAAGGGGCGAAGCAGTCGGTGACGAGTTTCACGCTCATCGATTCGAAGACGAACAAGCCGGTGCCCGGCTATGAGACGATTGCGGATGGTGCGGTGATTTCGCGAGCGGCGCTGCCGAAAGGCGGGATCAGCATTCGCGTGAACACGAGTCCGGCGATCGTCGGAAGCGTGCGGATTGGTTTCGCGGGGAAGACGAATTTCCGCACGGAGACAGAAGCGCCGTATGCGCTGTTCGGCGGGCCCGGCGAGGACTATTACGACGGCACGATCGCGAATGGAAAGCACACGATCACCGGCACGCCTTACACGCAGGGAAGCGGGAAAGGCACGGCCGGGGAGAGCAAGACGGTGACGTTCACGATCGCAGACGAAGCCCCGGCGCCGAAACCCGAGCCGGAGCCGGCGCCGACCGGCAATGCGGTGGTGAGCTTCACCTTGATGAATGCCGACACGAACAAGCCGGTCGAAGGTTATGAAAACATCACGAACGGTGCGGTGATTTCGCGTGCGGCGTTGCCGACGAAAAACCTGAGCATTCGCGTGAACACGAACCCGGCGAAAGTTGGCAGCGTGCGAATCGGTTTCGCGGGGAAGACGAATTTCCGCACGGAATCGGACGCTCCGTATGAGCTCTTCGGCGGGCCGGTGGGTGACACCTATGGCGGCGCGATTGCGAATGGCACGCATACGATCACGGGCACGCCGTTCACCGGGTCGGGTGCAACGGGAGCCGCGGGCAAGAGCTTCAGCGTGACGTTCACGATTTCGGATGCCGCGGCCGCTCCAGCTCCGGCCTCGGCGCCGGCGGGCGGAGTGGTGACGAGCTTCACGTTGATGAATGCGGACACCGACAAGCCGATTCCCGGCTATGAGAACATTGCGAACGGCGCGGTGATTTCGCGTTCGGCGCTCCCGACGACGCGGTTGAGCGTGCGGGTGAACACGAGCCCGGCGAAAGTTGGCAGCGTGCGCATCGGTTGGAACAGCAGCGCGAATTATCGCACCGAGAGCCTCGCTCCATACGAGCTATTCGGTGGACCGGTTGGCGATACCTACGCGGGCACGATCGCGAATGGGACGCACACGTTTACCGGGACGCCTTACTCGCTCGAAAGCGGCAAAGGTTCCATGGGGACGAGTGCGAGCGTGACGTTCACGATCCGGTAAGCGGAAAACGGATACACGAAGGTTAATCGCCCCGATGCAGCGGAAACGCGGTGTCGGGGTTTTTCGTGTTGGGGAATCGCCGCAAGGAGGCGCAGAAGGCGCAAAAAGGATAAAGGGGAAGTGTCATACATTATATGACACTTTAGCGGAGGGGAGAGGAGGAGGCTTATGCGGCGGGGAAGCGGCCGGGGCTTTCAAGGTCGCTGGAGCGTTTCAACCAAACCTGCAGTCGCGACGATTTCGATTTGGGGTGGGGCGTCGACGGTGGTGGAGAGGGTGCCGTCGGGGCGGCGTTCGTGGCGGACGTTGATGGGGCCGTGCGGCGTGGGATAGGAGCCTTCGGCCCAGGCGAGGTCGCCGAGTTGTGGGGCGATGCGGACGCGTTGGCAGCGCGGATCGAGCGGTTGCACGCCAAGGACGAATTCGCTGAGCCACGCGGTTGGGCCGCTGGCCCAGCCGTGGCAAAGGCTGTGACGAAAACCTTGATAGGAGTAGGCGCCGAAATCGCCGTGGAGATCTTTTTGTCCGGGCGCGGGGAGTTCGTCGACGCGGCCGGAGTCTTCGAGCCAGGCGAGATCGAAGTGTTCGAAGAACGTCGTGGCGCCGCGGTCGAGCATGGCGCCCCAGAGATCGCGGATGAGCGCGAGGGCGGTGTCGGTTTCGCCGGCGCGGGCGAGGGCGTTGAGGACGTAGTATCCGTAAAATGGTGACACGTCGCGCGCGCCGCCGGGGGCGAGGAGTTCGCGGGCGGCGGATTGGGCGTCGCGCTGGCCGGCGAGGATTTGGAGGGCGGCGGCGGATTTGGAACCGTTGGGATCGGGGACGATCCTCCGCGCGCGCGAGGCGGCCGTGGTGCAGAGATCGGCGGTGGCGGTGTCGTCGAGCGAGCGAGCGAGACGTGCGCCGGCGTCGAGGGTGAGAACGAGGAGCGCTTGAAGACCGGCGTGGATGGCGGGTTGGTTTTCGGACGTGGGCCAGTCGAGAAAGCGCCAACCGTCGAGTTGTTCGCGTCCGTCGGGGCCGACGGCGGCGGCGAGTTTTTCGAGGAGCGCGCGAAGGTAGGCGTGTTGTTGGGCGAGGTAGGCGCGATCGCCGTGGTGGAGCCAGTGTTGTTCGTGGATGAGAACCCACCACATGGAGTAAGCGCTGATGCCATTCATCCACTCGTGTTGCGGAGTGCGGTCGCGGATGAAATCGAGACTGCGCGGGACGACGTCGTTGAAGCCGAACACGGCGTTGACGGTGGACGTTTCGGGATGCATGTCGCCGACCCAGACGAGGCGGTCGCGTTTGATGCCGTCCCAGAGGTATTCCTGCATGTTGAGATGGACGGTGTAGGCGCCGGTTGCCCAGATGCGGTTAAGGCGTTCGTCGCTGGAGCGGAAAGAGCCGAGACGAGGGATGTCGCGAATGACGAGAACAGCGCGGACCTCGGTGAGCGAAACGGGATGCGCGGGATCGAGTGCGTCGATGCGGACGAAGCGAAAGCCGGTGGGGCCGAGGCGGGATTTGCCGAGCCACGGGAGGGACGTGCGGAGATCGCGCAGCGCGTGGTCGTTGGAGGCGTGGCGGTCGCCGAGTTCGGCCATGGCTTCGGAGGCGGATTCGCCGAAGCGAACGCGGATGGGCGGAGGAGTTTTCGATTCAGTGAGAGGGGTGAACAGTTCGACGTAGCCGTGAAGCTCGGTGCCGAAATCGAGGAGAATGCTTGCGGGGGTGTCGGTGGAAGCAGCGGTGAGAACTGCGGGTGGCTGAAGTTCTTTGAGATCGGGTTGACCGATGGCGGGAGCGAGAAGGCGTTCGGCGTGGACGACGCCGGTGGCGGATTGCCACACGATGCGGACGGGAGGGAGGTTGAATTCGGACAGCGGGGAGCGTTCGGGGCGGGGGGCGACGTTCGGCGGCAAGGCGGCGCACGCAGAGAAGGATGCGAGGATCAACGTGAGAACGAGGAGGAGGCGAGGGAGACGCATGGGCTCGATGGGCTGGCGGGGGAGTTGGGCGCAGAGAGTTGCCGTTGCAAACGAAGTTCGGGGGAACCCGTTCGCAAAAACTGTTGGGCGGGCGCGCGCTACTACCGACTTAGGAGGCGGCGGAATTTTTTCTGTAAACCTTCAAGGGTTGGTGGCGTCACAAGGCACGATCATGAAAACCATACTTGTTTCCCTGGCGCTGGCGGTGGGAGCGGTGAGCACTGTGCAGGCGCAGCATTATCGTCCGTCGGTCGTTCGCGATTCGACGATTGTCGGTGCGGTGGCGGGTGCGTTGATCGGTGGCCATAATGGCGATCGCTGGGCGGAAGGGGCGATCGTGGGGGCCGCGGCCGGTGCGGTGGTAGGTGCGGTGATCGACAACAATCGTCCGGCGCGAGTGGAGTATGGGCATCATCATCAGGTGAGGCCTGCGCCCGTGGTCGTGGTGAATCCGGCTCCGGTGGTGGTCGTGAATCGGGCGCCGCGGCGAGTGGTGTATGTGGATGCGTGTCCGCCACCGGTGGTGGTGTCACGGCCGGTGGTGGTGATCAACGGTCACCGGCACGGGCATGGCCATCATCACCGCGGGTATCATCGCCATCGGCACTGATGAATTTTCAAGAGGGCGGGTCTGACGACCCGCCCTACTTTTTTTCTGTTAGGATCGAACGGAGATCGAACTCGGAGAAGTCATTCACGATCCCCTCGTGCGGTCGGTCCTGTTTGAAGATTTCGAGAATGCGCGCGTGCTCGTGATCGGTGGTCGGGAAAATCTTCGGCGGTTCTCCGGGAAGGAAGATGCCTGTGTAAGCGCGGCGGCGATCGACGAGGCGGCGGATGACGACCATGGGCGCAGCGGAGCGGACGTCAGGCGGACGAAGCGGTGGCGATGGGGATGTGTTCGATGACGTGATGCAGCGGGCCGGCGGGGCGGAGCTCGCTCGAGACGAGATCGAAGGCGTCGACGCGGAAGGAAGGGCCTTCGAATGCGGCGTTGGTTCGAAGCCATTTGGCGACGGCCGGTGCGGCGTCGGGTGTGCAACGGGCGAGAGTGACGTGCGGGTGGAATGTGCGGACGTCGAAATCGAGACCGAGATTGAGCAAGGCGTCGTCGATTTGCTGGCGGAGTTGATGCAAGCGTGGGTGGCCCTGCCCGAGTCCGGCCCAGAGCACCCGGGGCGGAGCGCCTTTGGCGGGGAAGGCGCCAACGCCTTCGATGGGGAGGATGAAAGGCTCGACCTGGATGGTGGAGAGACGTTCGACGATAGAGGAAAGGCGGGTGTCGTCGACATCGCCGATGAAGCGGAGGGTGACGTGAAGCTGGTGTTGAGGGGTCCAGCGGGCGCCAGGGAGGGCTTCGGCAGCGAGGCGGGAGAGGACGATTTGGATCGGCTCGGGAAGAGGGAGGGCGAGGAAAAGGCGTTGCGTCGGCATAGGATGCGCGGCGCACGAAAGCGGGCGGCGCAGGCGGACGATCCGCGAGATGCGCGCGGATGGCAAACGGGGCGGGCGGCGTGTGGGGGGCAACGCGCCCTACCTAGGACCAGTTGTAGTTGAAACTGATGCTGATTCGTTCGGCGTCGACGCGGTTGGCGGGGACCTCGTGGCGGAGCCAGCTTTCGAAGAGGATGACGTTGCCCGCTTCGGCGGGGTAGGTGATGTGCGCGCGGTGGGCGGGTTTGGCGTCGGGCAGGCGCGGGGGAGCGGCCATGAATTTGCTGAGGCGCGGATCTTCGAATTTGAGACCGGGGCAGCCCTGCGGGGTGGAGACGTAGTAGGTGCCGCTAATGAACGAGAGGGGGTGGAGATGAAGCGAATGAGCGGCGGAAGGCGGCATGATGTTAACCCAGCAGTCGGTCATGCGAATGGTGCGGCCGCGGAGGTCGAGCTCGAGCGTGCGGGCGAAGTTGCGGACGTGGCGGGTGATCTTTTTCTCGAGATCGGCGAAGGTGCTGGAGAAGTGGTGGAGTTCGTTGAGCGACGCGTAGGAGGTGTAGCCGCCGGGGTAGTTCTTTGCGCACCAACGGCGGCCGGCGGCGTCGAAGTCACGGAGCTGGCGGCATTCGGTGGCGAGGTTTTCGTTGAGTCGCGAGAGGCCGGTGCGTTGGAGCGCTTCGCGATAGATGTAGGTGGGGAACCAGGCGCGGGCGGGCATGCGGGGGAGCGAAGCACGCGCGAGGGACGGAGGGCAATGCGGGTCTTTTCGCCTTTGCCACTCGGTAGGGCGAAACACGAAACGCTCACGCGTTCCGCTACAAGCGGAGCGGTCGATCAGCCGCGATGGGCGTGAGTGAGTTCGCGGGTGTGCGACTCGTGCGTGTGGCGGTCGCGAACGGCGGGGCTGTGGAAGGCGATGAGTTGCCAGATGCCGAAAACGATGCCGAACCCGACGGTGAGGAGCATGAAGACGAGGCGAGCGGTGCCGAGTGGCTCGGTTTGTTGCGGCAGGAGCCAGTAGAAGGCGGCCGCGCCGAGGGCGAGGGAAGCGAGGAGACAGAAGATGCCCCAAACGATGCCGGCGCAGCGGGCGCAATCGCAGCGGAGAATGATGCTGGAGCCGATGCCGACCATGATGACGTTCCAGAGGAGCGGCAGGAAGAGAGGGAACGGGTCGGGGGTGGGGGCTAGCTGGACGAGAAGGATGGTTCCGGAGATGACGAACAACGCAGCACCGAGCAGCGCGCAGAGGGGTAACTTCTTCATAGGGGTAAGCCGGCGGGGTGGGTTGAGGTTGTGAGGGCTGGGGCCGGTGTCGAGGGCCGAGCCGGGAGCAGCGTGATTTTAGGGATGATTTAGCAGGCGCGAAAGGATTGCGCGGATGACTTCGTCGGGCGGTTTAGGGAGTGGGTTGGGCTGGCGGTAAGTGCCGAAACCGAGCGGCTGATCGCGATGGGCGCTGCGGACGTGGATGTGAAGTTGAATGAGGTAGGTTTTGAAGTCCCACGCCCATTCGTCGTGGTAGGTGATGATGGCGTCGACCTCGCGAGGCATCATCGTCATCGGGCCGGACGATGCTTCGAGGCCCATGGCTTGGAGTTCGGCGACAATAGCGCGGTCGATGTGATGGTTATCGGCGAGACGGCGTTCGACGTAGAAACGTTTGAGGGTGCTGAAATCGGTGCGGGGGTTGCGGTCGGTGTAAAGACTGGTGCAAGAGGTGGTGAAAACGAGAGCGAGGAGCGCCAGCAGGGCGGCGGCGATTTTCATCGATGAGGTTTGGGCGTAGTCGGAAAACGGTTTACTGCCGTATTCGACGAGGTTGAGCGAAGATCGTTCGATTTTTGTCAGGTTTGGGGCAGAAAACGGGCGCGGAGCGCGGCGAGGCGGGTGTCGGCTTCGCGAAACGAGCGCAAGCGATCGAGGAGGCGGCCCGTTTGAGGGGTGTCGAGGAAGACCTGCTGGCGGGACTCGAGGTCGAGCTTGGCCTGGGCGAGGGTGTCGGACGCGATGAAATGAAGGTCGGGCGAGCTGCTCATGGCGCCGGGGGAATGATCGGGATCGAGATGTTCCAGAAGGAATTCGGCGAGAAAGTCGGGAAGGTGGAGGCGATAGAGTTGGGCGCCGAAGGCGTAGAGACGCATGGCGGTGGCGCGAAAGTGAGGGACGCCCAGGGCTTCCCAGTGCCGGGCGACGGCGAGGCCGTCGTCGACGAGATCGCTGGCTTCGTCAGCGAGCGCGTCGGTGGGTTCGCTGCGGCGGCTGGAGCGGTAGAGGAGGCGGCCGATGGCTTCGCAACAGGCGCGGCGGGCTTTGAGGGCGACGTCGGCGAGGGCGGGCTGTTGGCGTTCGAAAGGGGCCGCGAGGGAGGTGGATTCGCGCGCGGCTTCGGCGGCGCGGTCGTCTTCATCGATGGCGAGAAGTGCGTTGGCCTGATTCATCCAGGCGGCGGCGAGGTTGAGGCGGAAGGACGGATGGGCTTCGAGCGGAAGGGTGCCGAGGATGGCGATCGCTTCTTGTTGGGAGCGGACGGATTCGGCCAAGGCGGCGGCCTCGTTCTTGAGGTGGAAAGCGTGGCCGCGATTCATCCAGGCGGCGCCGAGGCTGTTGCGGGCGTCGGGTTGTGCGTCGAGCGGGAGTGTGCGGAAGAACGCGATGGCTTCGTCGTAGGCTTGGATGGCGCGGTCGAGAGTTTCGGGGGTGTTGTGCCGTTGAAGGGCGTTGCCGCGGTTCATTGCGGCGAGCGCGAGTTGATGGCGGACTTCGGGTTGCGCGACGGGAAGGGTGCGAAGGAGGGCGATCGCTTGTTCGTAATGGCGCAGGGCAGCGGGGAGGGTTTCGGGCGACGGGCGGGACTCGAGAGCCTGGCCGTCGCGCATCAGCTGCGCGACTTGGGCAAACGTTGCGGTTAAAGACATGGGGACGGGTTTAACCGCAGAGAACGCGGGGAGCGCAAGGTCGCGGAGCGGTGCGCTTGCTTTTATTCGAAGTGATTTAATTCAGCGACGAATGGACGCGACGGAGGAGTTGTTGGGCAACTCGCGAGACAATGCGCGGTGGGGGCACCGCGCCTCCATCCGTCAGCGGAGGTTAGGCGGTGGCGGATTTTTTTCCGAAGAAGCGGCGCCAGGCGAGGGCGAAGCCGGTGTAGGCTAGGAAGCAGCCGCCGAGGGAAGCGAGGCCGGCGATGAATTGACCGCCGAGGCCGAGGGCTTCGCCGGTGTGAAGGAAGCGCGTCCACGAACGAATTTGGCGGCCGGCGCTGAGATCGGCGAAGGATTCGGTGCGGAGGAGATCGCCGGTGAAAGGATTCAGGGTGACCGTGGTGGTAGCGGTGCGAGGCCACGTCGCGGGAAGTTTCACGATGAACGTGAGCGGCTGCGGAGCGTTGGAGCGCGGGCGAGCGTCGGCGGGCGGGTTGCGATTTTGTGGGGCGGGACCGCGGCCGGGAGTGGCGAGGCGAAGTGTGATCTGTTGGGCTTGGGGAAAGGCGGATTGGACGGCCGCGAATTGCGCCTCGCGGGAAATCGGGCGGGCGCCGGGCGCGGGCGGCGGAAGTTCGGGTGCGGGAGTAGCTGCGGCGCCGGGGCCGCGGACGGGCGGTTCTTCGCCGACGAGGCGGTAAACGAGGTCGTTGCCCCAGCGGAAGGAGATCGGGATGGCGGTCAGGGTGAGGACGATGAGGACGGGCGCGGTCCAGAGGCCGATGACGTTGTGCCAATTGAAATCGCGGGCTTTGCCGCGGGCGCTCGCGTTGAAGAGCGAGACGGCGCGCACGCTGCGCCAGGACCAGTTGCGCGGCATCCAGAGATAAATGCCGGTCACGGCGAGGGCGAAGAAGGCGAGATTGCAGATGCCGTTGATGAGTTTGCCGGTCGGGCGGTGATCGCCGCTGAGGGCGAGGAAGCGATGCCAGTCCTCCATCACGTGCATGAAATCGTGGACGGCGGTCGAGGCGGGTTTTTGGAGGGCGCCGGTGTAGGGGTTGGCGTAGATGGTGTTGTCGCGGCCGAGAGAGATCGCGACGGCGTCCTGAGGATCGGCGGACACGACAATCGACGCCGGGGAGGCATCGGGATGGGCGGCGCGGACACGATCGAGAAGCGTATCGAGGGGAAGGCGTGCTTGATTCTCCGACGGGGCGGAAACGCGGCGGGCGTCGCGTTCGGACCAGGAGACAATTTGTTTCTCGAAGGCGAGCACGGTGCCGGTGAAGCACATGATCGCGATCGAGAGGCCAGCGATGAGTCCGGCGACGAGGTGGACCCAGAAGAGGATTTGGCGAAAGCGCATGGGATCAGCGGCCGGGCGAAGCGGGAGGAGGCCGGGGACGACTGCCGGGGGATTTCGGATTTGGAATTTGAGATTTGAAGAAACAGCGGTGAACCGGCTCAAGCGGCCAGCGAGGCGGGGGTCGCGCGGGAGGCGAAGTGGATGCGAACCCAGTTCGGCAAGACGCCGCCGGAAAGCGCGTCGAGGGTGCAGCGCGTGCGGAGAGCGGTGCAGTCGCAGACATTCAGGCGGAGGACGACGGACTTGGGAGGCTGCGAACGATCGAAGAACACGCGGGCGAAGAAGTGAGATTCGAGCCAACGGCGAAGGCGGAAGCAGGCGAGATAGTGGCGGTCTTCGGCGACGCGGCGGAGGCGGAAGAAGGCGTTGAGGATCGATTCGGCCTCGGCCTCGGCGGCGAGGAGGAGCCGGAGGTCGAGCGCGGCATCGAGGGCGGCTTCGAAGTGGTCGGCGGAGTGATCGCGGGTGATGGCGGCAAGGAGCTGGTCGGTCACGGCCACGCCGCTGTTGAGCGGACATTCCAAGGAAGAGGGATGAACGGAAACGGGGTTGGGGAAGAGCGCGGGCGCGGCGGAACTATTCATTAGGAGTGAAACTCAGTCTCAGCAGGCAGGCTTTAAAAAGCGCCGACCGAAGTCGGCGCGTGAAGTTGTTGGCGAAAAAAGTGGTTGATCTGGCGAGGGAGGAGGAGAGGGCGCGGAAGTCCGCGCCTTTTTAGTGGGAACGAGTTACGGAAGAATCAGACGGATTTAAGGTAGCTCTTGAGCATCCAAGTGGTCTTCTGATGCCAGGTGATGCGCTCGATGGCAAGATCCTGTGTTTCGAGGTCCTCAGCCCGTCCGGCGGCGTCGCGGAGAGCGAGAGCGTCGTTGATGGTCTTTTCGTGAGCGATGATGAGGGAGGCGACGTAGTCGCGGGCGGGGATGGCACCGGTGGCGAATTCGTCCATGCCCGCCTCTTTCGCGAAAGCGCGGAGCCCGCCGAGGGCGTAGGAGTCGAGTGCGCGGATGCGTTCGGCGAGATCGTCGACGGCTTTGAAGAGGTGTTCATATTGCTCTTCGAAAGCCTTGTGGAGGGCGAAGAAGCCGGGGCCTTCGACATTCCAGTGGGCGTGATGGGTGAGCGCCATGAGCGCGTAGGAATCGGCGAGGAGGAGATTAAGGGCGGAGACGATGGGAGAATCGGCTCTGGTGGTTTTGGCGGAGGTGTCGGCGAGTGGTTTCATGCGAGCAAGTATGTTGGAGGTTGGGAGGTTAGCAACTCGAGAGCCGGACGAACTGGAGAGATGCGGGTGTTATGGAACGAAAATTGAGGGAATGGTTGCACGGCTGGTCGACTGCAGTGGGAGGAGCGGTGCGGGGTCAAGAGGTGGACGGGGCGGCGGCGGAGCGCTTGAAAAAGCGGCGGAAGGACAGGGCGAAGCCGGTGTAGACGAGGATGAGCGAGGCGGCGGTGGCGAGGGTCGCGACTATTTTGCCGGGCAGGCCGAAGGCGCCGCCGGTGTGAAGAAACCGGATCCAGACGCGAGCCTGGAGGCCGGCGCTGCGGGATTCGAAAGGCGTGGCCTGGAGAATCTCTCCGGTGAATGGATCGAGTTCGACGGGCACGTAGGCGCGGCTCGGCATGTGGTCGGGGAGCGTTACGCCGAGCGAGGCAGGGGCGGAGGAAGCCGAATCGGGAAGAACGAGGCGAAGCGATTGCCAGTCGGGGAAGGCGGTGCGGGCGCTTGCGAGTAGGGTTTCGGCGGATACGGGCAGCGTGCCGGGAGGGGGAGCGGGGACGACGGCGGGCGGGACGGCCATCATGCCGTAGTTGCGGGATTTTGGGGCTTCTTCGCCGGCGAGGGTGAAGACGAGGCGGTGCGCCCATTCGAAGGAAATGACGACGCCGGTGGCGGCGAGAATGATGAGGATGGGCAGCGACCAGAAGCCGAAGACGTGGTGCCAGTTGAAGTCGCGGGCCTTGCCGCGGAAATTTTTGATGAGCGCGAGGCGCGGGCGCAGGGCGCGGGAATTCCAAAGTTTGGGGAACCAGAGCCAGAGGCCGGTGAGGCAGAGGATGACTAAGGCGAAGTTGCAGATGCCGGTGACGAGGCGGCCGGTGGAGGTGAGGCCGTTGGGGCGGCCGAGCCAGCGGTGCCATTCTTCGAGGGTGTGGATGAAATCGTGTGCGGCGTGGGCGCGGGATTCGCGGGCGAGGCCGGTGTGCGGATCGACGTAGAGCGGACCGTCGCGGCCGGCGTAGAATTCGTAGGCGCGCTCCGGGTCGCGGGGGACGACGATGGTGGTGACGTTGAAGTTTGGATACGTTTCGCGGAGGCGAGCGGTCAGGTCGGCGATGGGCGTAGGGGTGGTGTTGGAGGCGGGGGCGGCGATGCGGGCGGGTGCGCGATCGATCCAGGCGAGGATTTCTTCTTCGAAGGCGATCGCGATGCCGGTGGCGGACATGATCGCGATGACGATGCCGGCGATCAGGCCGCAGGCGAGGTGGAGCCAGAAGATGATTTTGCGGAGGGGCACCGAAGGAGATGAAATTTTTCAACCACGGATGGGCGCGGATGAACACGGATCGAAGTCAGAGGGGAACCACGAATCGACACGAATGGACACGAAGAAGGAGGGAGAGGACGCCGTCGGCGGGAGTGGGTTGGAGGAGGCCTGGGTCCAAGTGGATTCTTCGCTTCGCTCAGAATGACATGGGGGGATGGATGCTTATTCTTTTTAGAAGCGGAGTGTGGCGCTGAAGCGGAGGTCGCGGCCGGGCTCGGGGGCGCCGACGACGCCGCCGAAGCCGGGGAAGGCGGTGAGGTCTTCGAGGCTGCCGTGGCTGCGATAGGTTTTGTCGAAGGCGTTTTTGATGGTGAGATCGATCGTGAGCGCGCGGGCGAAGGGCGGTGTCCAGCGCAGATAGAAATCGTGCGTGACGTAGCCGGGTTTATCGATGCGGCTGTTGGGGACGCCGGTGATGTCGAACGGGACGAGGATGTCGTCGATGCCTTGGACGAGACGGGTGTTCCAGCCGAGACTGAGCTGATCGAGCGGGCGCCAGGAGGCGTCGGCGACCCAGCTGTCGCCGATGCGCGAGACGAGGGAGCTGTATTGGTAACGCGTGGCGGTCTGGCCGTTGAGCGTGGTGTCGGCGTGGTTGTATTGGAGGCTGAAATGCGCGCGGGAGAAGGCGTAGGTGGCGCGGGCAAACCAGCCGTCGGTCTTGAGTTCGCCGGCGTTGCGGTAGATGCGCGACCAGGGGAGCGTGTTCGTAATGAGATCGTCGATACGGTTGGCGTAGGCGCCGGCTTCGAGTTGGAGGCGTCCGTCGCGGAAGAGGAAGCGAAGCTCGTAGTTTTGGGCTTTTTCGGCGTCGAGGTTCGGATCGTTTTGCGAGAGATCGATGCGAAAGGCGTCGTTGATGCCCGGACCGCGGTAGGCGGTGGCGGCGCTGCCGTTGAGGCTGAGGCGAGGCGTGAGTTGGTAGGTGAAGCCGGCGTTGGGGCTGAAACCCTCGTGGCTGAACTTCTGGCGCTGGCGGTCTTCGAGGCGGTAGGCGTCGTAGCGGGCGCCGGCGTGGAGCGTGAGTGCGGAGGTGACGGTGATGTTGTCCTGGAGGAAGAGGCCGGTGACGTAGCCCTCTTCGCTGTGGGCGTCGGGCGCGGTGTTGGGTCCGGCGCTGACCTCGTCGCGGCGGAAGTCGACGCCGTAGATCAGCTCGTGCGAGCCGGCGCGCTGGGTGTTGCGGAGATCGAATTGCGTGCCGGCGATTTCGCCGGTGTAGGGGCCGAAGGCGGCGATTTGCAGGATGTCGGCGGCGGTGTGGCTGAGGTTAAAACGAAGATCGAGCCAGTCGGAGGACGCGGGATTCGCTTCGTAGCCGAACGTCGCGGTGCGCCGGTTGGCCTCCATGTAGAACATGGGATTGGCGGGGCTGGGACCCCACTCGGGGCGGCGGAGTTTGTTGCCGACCTCGTCGAGGTATTCGAAGCCGAAGCGCGCGGTCTGGTGGTCGCCGAAGGTGCTTACCACTTTGCCAAGGACGACGTTCTGGCGTGTATCCGAACCGCGGAGACGGCGGCCGTCGCCGTCCTCGATTTCCTCGTGTTCGGACGAGACGAGGCTGACGAGGCCGCTGAGATTTGCATTGGCGCGGCCGAAACCGGTGGCGCTGGCTTTCCAGCCGCGGGTGTTGCTGAAGTAGCCGTATTTCAGGAGGGCGCCGGCGGATTCGGATGGGGCGAGGAAGTCGGTGGGATCCTTCGTGACGAAACGGATGGCGCCGCCGAGTGCGCCGGGGCCGTCGGCGGCGTTGCCGATGCCCGGTTGGACTTCGACTTGTTTCAGGAGCTCGGGCTCGAGGGTGATGCGGCCGATGTGGTGGAAGAGCGAACCGGATTGGGTGGCGCCGTCGATGGAGACGTTGAGGAGCTCTTCGCCGAGATTGCGGACGTAGATTTTTTGGGCGATGCCAGTGGAACCGCCGACGGTGATGCTGGGGTCGAGCGAGAGAGCGTCTTCGAGGTCGATGGCCTGGCGTTGTTCGAGGTCGCGCGCGGTGATGTGCAGGATGCTTTGCGCGCCGTCGGCCGTGACGACGAAAGGGGCGAGTTCGAGCGCTTCCGGAGAGAACGTGTCATCCTTCTCCGCGGCGAAGGTGAAGGGCGCACTCGCCGAGAAGAAGGCGAGCGCGGCGGCGATCAAGCGGCGGCAAAGCGGGTTGGCGGAACCGGAGTTCATTGAAGCGGCGATGCTGGAAGCGGGATCAGAAGTTGAAGGTGGCGGAGACGAGGAGTGTGCGCGGGGCGCCGACGGTGAGGTATCCGGCGCCTGGATATCCGCCGGCGGAAGCCCAGTAGCTTTCGTCGGTGACGTTTTCGAGGCGGGCGCGGAGGGTGAGCGTGCGGTTTTCGCCGAGTGGCATCGTGTAACGCGCGCCGAAATCGAGGCGGGTCCAGTCGGGGAGTTGCTGGGTATTCGCGGCGTCGGCGAATTGCTCGGTGGTGTGAATCAGGCGGGCGTCGAAGGAGAGATTTTCGGCGAACGGGGCGAGGTATTCGAGGCCGAGGTTGAGTTGGGTGTCAGGCGCGCCGATGGCGTCGCGGCCGGAGGCGCCGGTATCCAGAAAGCTGATGCCGCCGAGAATGCGGAGCGACGGAGCGAGTTCGCCGAAAGCGGAAAGCTCGAGGCCGCGGTGGCGCTGGTGGTCGACGATGCGGAAGCGATTGTCGGGGCCGACGCCGGCGATGGGTTTGCGGGTGTCGAAGACGCCGACGGAGCCGCCGAGGCGGCCGGCGTCGAATTTGAGGCCGAGCTCGAGTTGTTCGGTTTTGTAGGGGGCGAGGACTTCGCCGGCGTTGACGACGGGCGTGGAACCGGAAGCGGCGGGAGCGACGTCGCCTTTCGTGAGACCCTCGATGTAGTTGGCGTAGGCAGAGAGCTTGCGGGTGAACTTGTAAACGATGCCGCCGACGGGCGTGACGGCGTGATCGGAGTAGCGGGAGCCGAGGGCTCCGGTGTTGTAGTCGTAGCTGCTGGCGGTGATTTTCTGGTAGCGGGCGCCGACGGTGAGGAGGAGGCGGGCGTCGAGCGCGGAGATCGCGTCGGCGATGGCGAAGGAAGAGGTTTTGGTGCGCTCGGTAACGAGCGGGTTGGTCATCGAACCGCCGGTGAAGAAATTGGCGGTGGGCGCGGTGACGACGGTGGGGGCGTAGAGATTGTTGGCGTAGCCGGCGAAGTCGGAGAACGCGTAGGCGTTTTTGGATTCGAGTCCGTAGGTGGCGGCGGTGGCGGTGAGTTGGTGCGAGAGGGCGGAGGTAGTGAGCGTGGCGCGGAGGCCGGCTTCGGCGGTGGTGACGTCGTCTTCGCGGACGTTGTTGAAACGGTAAGCGGAGGTGGTGCCGGTGGCGTCGATGACGGTGGGGTTGGAGAACGTGGCGCTTTCGTGGCCTTCACGGAGACCGGCGGCGAGCCAGGCGGTGACGTTTTCGGCGAGATCGTATTCGGCGCGGAGCGTGCCGAAGGTGTCGCGCTCGTTTGAATACGTCCACGGCTGGGCGACGGAGCGATCGGCGCGGGGCGGCGGCGGAATCGCGAGGCCGGAGGCGATGGTGATGCTGGGTTGAGAGGCGTTTTTCTTGAAATCCTGGTAGCCGAGATCGGCGGAGAGGCGGAAGGCGTCGGTGCGGAAATCGAGGCCGATGGCGACGAGGCCGAGCGAGGTGTTTTCGCCGTCGACGGCGGTGTCGCCATCGCGGTGCGCGAGAATCAGGCGGGCGCCGGCGCGGTCGTTGGAGAAGCGGCGAGCGACGTCGGCGGAGGCGACGTATTGTCCGCCGGATTGAAAGCCGGTGGTGAGCTGGGTGAGGGGCGCGTTGGGTGCGCGCTTGGGCATGACGTTGACGGCGCCGCCCAGGCCGGAGCCGCCGGGCGCGGCGCCGTTGAGGAACGCGTTGGCGCCGCGGAGGACTTCGACGCGCTCGACAAGTTCGGCGGCGAGGTATTGGCGCGGGAGCAGGCCGTAGAGGCCGTTGTAGGCCATGTCGTCCGAGTAGATCGGCAGGCCGCGAACGAGGTAGAGTTGTTGGAAATTGCCGAAGCCGCGGGCGACGCGGACGGCGGGATCGTTGAGGAGGACTTCGCCGATGCTGGCGGCTTGTTGGTTTTCGATGAGCTCGCGCGTGTAGGCGGTGAAGTTGAATGGCGTGCCCATGTAGTCCTGCGAGCCGAAGAGGCCGACGCGGCCGCCGGTGGCGACCTGGTTGCCGGCGTAGGCTTCGGAGAGGCCGGCGGCGGAGGCGTCGGCGCTCGCGGTGATGTTGAGCAGCGGGAGCTCGGTGATGGGCTCGGCGGCGGTTTGGGCGGCGAGCGGCGCTGCGAAGAGAACGAGCGCGGCAACCGAAAAGGAAGCGCGGCGGAGAAGAGGACTATTGTTCATGCGCGAAAGTGAGCGCTGGGGCGGGCGCGATGGAACGGGAAGAGGCGCGGCGGCGGAGCAGCCAGATGCTGAAGCCGGTGACCGCGAGAATGCCGGGGGTGAGGCCGGCGAGGGACCAGATGATTTTGACGGTGAGGCCGCCGAAGTTGCCGAAGTGCAGGGCTTCGAAGGTGTCGGCGACGCGCGTCCACCAACCGGCGGTGCGAAGATCGTTCGTTGCGGTGTGTGCGCCAGTGGCGGAATCGTAGGAGATCGTGCTGCCGAAGGCGTTGGTGAGGAAGAAACGCGGTTCGACGGCGCCCCAGAGGATTATACCGGGCGCGGCGGGAACGCTGGGGAGCGAGATGAAGTGGGCGCGAAAACCGCGGAGGCGCGTGGTGGAGTCGGAGACGATTGCGTCGATCGAAAGCGTATCCGGATAGAGGCGACGCTCGATGACGGGTTGCTCGAACTCGGGGGTGGTGACGTGTTCGACCGTGTGGGTGAGATTCCAGTAGGCGCCGGTGAAGCCGAAGATGAGGTTGAAGCCGACGGAGCAGATGCCGGTGAACTTATGTGTATCCGAGAACAGGATGCGCGCGCCGCGGCGCCAGCGGAAGGTGAAGAGGTGTTTCCAGAACTCGCGGTAGAGATAAACACCGGAGAGGCCGAGGAGGATAAAGAGGACGCCGAAGACGCCGGTGATCGCGAGGCCGACGTCGCCGGCGAAGAATTGCTGGTGCAGTTCGAGCATCCAGCCGCGGAGCGCTTCGTTGTAGGCGTGCGGCTGGGAAAGGACGCGGCCGGTGAACGGGTCGAGCGTGGCGGTGAGCCAGATGTTGGTGCCGCGGCGGATGACGTAGAGATTGTCGGCGAAGTGCGGGCGCTCGTGTTGGACGTGCCAGCCGGTGACCTCGTAATCGGGGAGTTGCTGTTCGACGTGGCGGAGGAGCGTGTCGAGGGGAAGGCGGCCGGCGTCGGTCGGCGTGACGGCGTATTTCTTCGGCCAGAGCAGGGCGGAGAGTTCCTCGTGAAACACCAGGACGCTGCCCGTGAGGCCGATCACGAGAAGCGCGAGGCCGGCGACGAGGCCGAGCCAGGAGTGGAGTTTCCAGAGGCGTTTGCGCACGGGTGAACGACCGTAGTTGGAAGTTGGATGCGGGCTACATCTCGGCCCAGGTGCGGAGGAGGTTGTGGTAAACGCCGGTGAGCTGGACGACGGACGGGTGGTCGGGCTTTTCGGCGCCGAGGCGTTGGATGGCGACGTCCATGTCGAAGAGCAGGGAGCGATGGGCGTCGTTACGGATCATGGATTGCAGCCAGAAGAAGGAGCAGAGGCGCGTGCCGCGGGTGACGGGCGTGACGCGGTGCAGGCTCGTCGACGGGTAGAGGATCATGTGGCCGGCGGGGAGTTTCACGGACTTCGAGCCGTAGGTGTCTTCGACGATGAGATCGCCGCCGTCGTATTCGTCGGGATTGGCGAAGAAGAGCGTGCAGGAAAGATCCGTGCGGATGCGGTGGCCGGTGCCCGGGATGATGCGGATGGAGCCGTCGACGTGCGTGCCGAAGGTTTGGCCGCCGGAGTAGCGGTTGAACATCGGCGGGAGGATGTGCAACGGCAGCGCGGCGGACATGAAGAGCGGGTTCGCGCTGAGGGCTTTGAGGATCGTGGCGCCGACCTGGCGGGCGACGGGATTGTCGACGGCGAGCTGCTGGTTGTCTTTGACGCGTGCGCCCTGGTGGCCGGCGGTGGCCTTGCCGTCGATCCACTCGGCGGACTCGAGCAAGGCGCGCGATTCGGCGACTTGGGCGGGAGTGAGGACGTTGGGGATGGAGAGGAGCATGTCCGGGCCGAGTTGAGAGTTGAGGGTTGAGAGTTGAGAGCGGGACAGCGGCGGGGGTCGGATTTTTCTCTTCTTCTTTCTCTTTATCTTTCTCTGGATCGAAGGGCCGGGGCGTGGGACCGGAGGCGGAGAGAAAGATAAAGAGGAAAGAGAAAGATTGGGTTAGAATCGGAGGTCGGCGCTGAGGAGGTAGGTGCGCGGATCGCCGAAGTAGGCGCGGTTGGAGTTGTTGTTGATCGCGCGGGCGTAGAGCTCGTCGGAGACGTTGTTGATGTTCAGGCGGACGCTGAAATTTTTGGTGACGTCGTAGGCGAGGACGGCGTTGAGGATCCAATGCGACGGGAGTTCGGCGGCGTTGGTGTTGTTGAGCGAAACGCGCGAGGTGCCGGTGTATTGGGTGCCGCCGCCGATGGTGAGGCCGAAGGGCAGGCGGTAGGTGGTCCAAATGTTTCCGGACCAGGAAGGCGTCCAGTTCAGCTCGGAGCCGTTTTGGACGGGGTTGGCGGCGTTGGAGTTTTCGGAATCGAGGTAGGAGAGGCCGCCGAAAAGTATCCAATTATTGGTGATGCGACCGGAGACGCCGGCTTCGATGCCCTGCACGGTTTGGTCGCCGTAGAGGGTGGGGACGCCGTTGGTGTCGGTGGCGACGGAGATGTTGGTGCGTTCGCTGCGGAAGAGCGCGAGCGAGGTGGTGAGCTTGCGGTTGAAGAAATCCCACTTGGTGCCGAGCTCGGTGTTGTAGGATTTCTGGGGCTTGGCGTTGGGGGAGTTTTGTCCGGTGGTGCCGGGCGTGCCGTTGTTGCGGGAGCCGTTGTCGTTGGAGAGATTGCTCGTGCCGGGCGGTTGGGCGGCGACGCCCCAGGAGACGTAGTAGGAGCCGTTACGGGCGGGTTTGAAGACGAGGCCGAGTTTGCCCGTGAAGACGAGGTCGTCGGTGTTGAACGGCGCGCTCGTGTTGGTGGTGCGGTCGAAGATGTCGTAGTTGACTTCGTAATACTCGAGACGCGCGCCGCCGGTGGCCTGCCAGCGTTCGGAGAGCTTGATGGTGTCGTAGGCGTAGAGTGCGACGGTATCGATGCGGATGTCGTCGATGAAGCGATACGTCGGGGCGAAGCCGGTGATCGGGCGCGCGGGGTTGGGGTTGTAGGGGTTGGTGCCGACGACGAGGGTGGGGTCGGTGGGCGCGCCGGCGGCGGTGACGTTCACCATCTTGCTGAGTTCGCCGACGGTGCCGAGGCCGGTCCAGTCGCGGAGCGTTTCGCCGTTTTCGCGGATGAGTTCGAGGCCGCCGGCGAAAGAGTGGTCGAAGCGGCCGGTGGTGAACTGCGAGGCGATGTTGGTTTGGTTGACGAGCGTTTCGATCTCGCGGGCGAACGCCTGGCGGTTGGTGGTGACGAGCTCGGTGATGCTGCCGTCGTTCATGTCGGGGCGCAGGTCGAGCGCGCCGAGGACGGTGTAGAGAGCGTCGCGGTCGGTGTTGCTGTAACGGGTAAAGTTGGTGAGGCGGATCGTCGGGGTGAGGTCGTGCTCCAGACGGACACTCGCGACGTCGACGGTGACGTCGTCGTAGTCGCTCAGCAGGCCGTAGAAACGGCTGCGATCGACGGGAAGCGCGGGGCGCGTGGCGGTGGCGGTGCCTTCGAGCGTGCCGGCGAGCGCACCGTATTCGGGGCGGTCGCTTTGCTGGTCGTGTTGATACGTGACGGCGAGGCGGGTGGCGGGGGAAAGTTGGAAGGCGAAGGACGGTGCGATGCCCCAGGTTTTCTTTTCGGCGAAATCGCGGCCGGCGACGCCGCCATCCTGCCAGAGAGCGTTGAAGCGGATGGCGGCACCGGAGTCGCCTTCGCTGACGACGTGATTGACGTCGATGGTGGTGCGGCGGCGTTCGGCGGAGGCGTATTCGTCGAAACCGTAGCTGGCGGTGGCGTGGGCGAAGTTTTCCTGCTGCGGGGTTTTGGTGACGAGATTGAGGTAACCGGAGGCGGCGCCGCGGCCGTTGTCGCCGGCGGGGCCTTTTACGACTTCGACCTGGTCGAGGTTATAGATGTCGCGACCGTAGTTGCCGTTGTCGCGGACGCCATCGATGAAGATGTTTCCGGAGACATCGAAGCCGCGCATGACGAAGCTATTCGAGCCGGACACGTGGCCGCCTTCGCCGGCGAGGAAGGTGATGCCGGGAGTGTTGCCGAGGACATCGGCGAGGGAGGCGGCGCCCTGTTGATTGAAGACCTCTTTGGGGATGACGGAGATGGTTTGGGGCGTGTCGACGAGAGGGGCGGTGAACTTGGGGGAGGCGACCTCGCGTTGTTTTTGGGCTTGGACGGAAAGCTCTGGGAGAATTTCGGCCGCGGTGTTGTCGTCGGATGCTCCTTCGGCCGCGTGAACGCCGGTGGCGGCGGCGAGGGCAGCGAGGGCGGCGAGGCCGGGCTGCAGCGTGGAGAAGTCGAGCTTCGGGAGGTTGGCGGTGTTCACGGATGAAGAGAAGTGGGTGAAAATCGAACGCGCGGAGTTGAAGTAGAGACCCGGTCTCAAAACAAGCGAAAAGTTGAGATGGCATCTCAGTCTCAATAAGAATCGCGATTTGACGCTTGTTGAGAATCGGGCCTTAACCGCGCATGGCCCGCTTGGATGTGTCACTTGGCGAACGCAGTTATCCTATCGTAATTGAACGGGATGTGATTTCGGCGGTGGCCGAGAAAGTGCGTTCGCTGCTGGGCCAGGGGAGAAAAGTAGCGGTGCTGACAGATGAGACGGTGGCGACGGCGCAGGCGGCTGCGATTGAGACGATGTTTGGACGGGACACGTTGATGTGGACGGTGACGCCGGGAGAAGGAGCGAAGTCGCTGACGGAATTTGGGCGGGTGTTGGATTTTCTGGCGGAGCGACGCGTAGATCGCGGCGGAAGCTTGTGGGCGGTGGGCGGTGGCGTGGTCGGCGATCTGGGCGGATTTGCGGCGGCGGCGTGGTTGCGGGGGATCGATCTTTATCAAGTGCCGACGACGCTGCTTGCGATGGTGGATAGCTCGGTGGGCGGGAAGACGGGGATCAATCTAGCGGCGGGGAAAAATCTGGTGGGGGCGTTTCACCAGCCGAAAGGAGTGTTCGTGGGAACGGATTTGCTGGCGACGCTGCCGGCGCGGGAATTTGCGGCGGGGGCGGCGGAGATCGTGAAATATGGTCTGCTCGGCGACGGAGAGTTGTTCGCGGAGTTGGAGCGGGCGCCGCTCGCGCCGGAGAGTGCGAATCTCGGAGACGTGATTCGGCGGTGTTGCGAGATGAAGGCCGAGATTGTGGCGGCGGATGAGCGCGAGCTGGCGAAGGAAGGAGGGCGGGCGCTGTTGAATTTGGGGCACACCTTTGGGCACGCGATCGAGCAAGTGGCGGGGTATGGCGAGTATTTGCACGGCGAGGCGATCGCGATCGGGTTGTGCGCGGCAGCGAGGTTGTCGCAGAAGTTGGGATACATCGGCGGAGCGGAGGTGGCGCGCGTCGAAAACGTGGTGGCGGCGCACGGGCTGCCAGTGAAGTTGCGGGCGCCGCTGGGGATCGAGGCGTTATTTGCGGCGATGGGGCGCGACAAGAAAGTGCGCGGCGGAGCGCTGCGGTTTGTGGTGTTGAAGCGGCTGGGCGAGGCGGCGACCCAGGATGAAGTGTCGCGGGGGCTGGCGGAGGAGAGTTTTCGCGACGTGGGAGCGACGGGGTAAGCTCCAAGGACCAAGATCCAAGCTCCAGAGAATGTTCAACGGCCAAGCTCCAGTCAGGGGAGGCGGTGTGGTTGGCGTTTGGTTTTTTGAGGTTCTTTGGAGCTTGGAGCTTACCCGCGAACGCGGGGCTGGGAGTTTAGGATTTAAGATTTTGGATTTGTGATTTCAGATCGGCGCAGCCGCCCCATCTATGTCTGCGATCGACGAAGGAATTGTTCGGGAGTATTTCGAGCAGAACGGATTTCTGGTTCGTCAGGTGCGGAAGTATCAGGTGATGGCGCGGCGGAAGAGCGGGGATGAGGAGATCGATTTGATTGTTTATAATCCGGCCTGGGAGCGCGGGGCGCGGAAGCCGGATTTCTTTTTGTTTTCGTCGGAGCTGCCGTTGATCCAGCGGGCGGTGGTGGCGGTGAAGCCGTGGCACACGAATGTGTTTTCGCCGGCGATCTTGAAGAGCAGTCCGGAGATTTTTCGGTTTCTCGAAGAGAAGGTGTTGAAGGAGGCGACGAAGCTTTTTTCCACGGGTGCTACGGGCGAAGGCGAAGGGGAGCTGACGAAAATCCTGGTGTTGCCGAGCCTGCCGACGGCGGAGCCGTTTCGATCGCAGAGCGTGGAGTTGCTGAAGCAGGCGGGGGTGGACGCGATTATTTCGTTTCGAGCGATGCTGCTGGATTTGCTGGAGAAGGTGGAGATCAACCAGAACTACACGAAGAGCGACACGCTGCAGGTGATGCGGATTTTGAAGAACTACGATTTGGTGAAGGACTCGCAGTTGGATCTGCTCAGCTCGCGCCCGAAACGGGCGTGAGAAGCTCCAAGCTCCAAGCTCCAGAGAAGCTTCAACGGGGAAACATCAAGGAGGGTGGGAGGCATTTTGGATCTTGGGGATTGGAGAATTCTCTGGAGCTTGGGGCTTGGAGCTTGGAGCTTTGTGACGTGATTCATCCCACGGCGATTGTTGAAGAAGGGGCGAGTTTGGGCGCGGATTGTGAGATCCATGCGCATGCGATCGTGACGAAGCATTGCGTGCTGGGAGATCGCGTGGTGGTGCATCCCTTCGCGGTGATTGGCGGCGATCCGCAGTATTTGAAGTTCGATCGCGCGATGGCGTCGGGGGTGAGGATCGGGGCGGGAACGGTGATTCGGGAGCACGTGACGGTGAATCGGTCGATCAATGGCGGAGGCTTCACGGTCGTGGGGGACAATTGTTTCCTGATGGCCGCGACTCACGTGGCGCACGACTGTGTGGTGGGAAACAATGTGGTGATGGCCAATGCAGCGCTGCTCGCGGGGCATGTGGAAGTGGGGGATCACAGTTTTCTCGGAGGGAATTGCGCGATTCATCAGTTTTGCCGGATTGGCGAAGGGGTGATGGTGGCGGGGCTGGCGGCGATCACGCGCGACGTGGCGCATTTCACGATGGTGGCGGAACGGGACGACATCGTGGGATTCAACGCGGTGGGATTGCGGCGGCGTGGGGTGAGCCGGCCGGCGATCGCGGAGTTGAAGCAGGCGTTTCAGGCGGTGTTTTTTCAGCCGGGAAATATTCGCGGGCTGGCGTCGGGAGCGCTGGCGTCGGGGGTGTATACGACGGCGGAAGCAAAACGGTTTTTGGAGTTCTTTGCGGAAGGAAAACGGAGCTTTGCGCGGGCGCGGCGGGCGAGTGGGGCGGCGGGCGGGGCGGAGGATGGCGCGTGAAACTGGCGCTGACGTGTGGAGATCCGGCGGGCGTCGGGCCGGAAATTATCGAAGGCTGGTTGAAGACGCACGCGGCCGAGGCGGCGGATGTGGCGGTGATTGGCGCGGCGCGATGGCTCCAGAAACTGGATACAGGCGCGGAGAAGATCGCGGTGGGCGACGACGCGTTCGAGGCGGAGTTGGGAAAACCGAGCGAGGCGGGAGCGCGGATGGCATGGACGGCGATGGAGCGGGCGGCGATGGGCTGCACGGGAGGGGAGTTTTCGGGTGTCGTGACCGGGCCCGTGAGCAAGGAGTGGCTGGCGCGCGTGGGGTATCCGTTTCCCGGGCAGACGGAGTTTTTCGCGGATCGATGGGGTGGAGAGCCGGTGATGGCGTTTTGCGGCGGGAAGCTGCGCGTGGTGCTGGCGACCTGGCATGTGCCACTGCATGAAGTGCCGCGGTTGCTCGGGCCGAATCTGTTGCGGCGGACGATTGCGGCGGCGGTGGAGTTGGCGGCGGTGGACGAGGGACGGCGGGGTCGGGAGACCCCGCCCTACATTCCGAAGATCGGGGTGTGCGGACTTAATCCGCATGCGGGGGAAAATGGATTGTTGGGGAATGAGGAGAAGGCGTTGTTGAATCCGGCGCTGGATCATTTGCGGGCGGAGTTTCCGGGTGTGTCGCGGTGCGAGCCCGGCGATACATTGTTCGCGCGGGCGCTGCGCGGGGAGTTCGATGTGGTGGTGGCGATGTATCACGACCAAGGGTTGGCGCCGCTGAAGCTGATCGATTTCGACGAGGCGGTGAATGTGACGCTCGGGTTGCCGCACGTGCGGACGAGTCCGGATCACGGGACGGCGTTTGGGATCGCGGGAAAAGGCGTCGCGCGCGGGACGAGTTTTGCGAATGCGGTGACGGTGGCGCGGAGATTGATTGAGCAACGGGCGGTGGGGTGAGGGGCGTCAGCGCGCGGCTTGCGGCGGCGGGGAATGCGGTGGTGCGGTTGATGGGGGCGAGGATCACGTTCGATCATCGGATGATTCCGCTGCTGCCGACGCGGGAGCGGGCGGAGCGAGAGGCGGAGGCGATGCGCGAAGTGGTGCAGTATTTTCGGCAGCACGGTGCGCGTGTGGTGAAACATGAGCTGGGGCGGGCGGGACGCCGGAGGGGCGGAAGACGGTGGCGCGGGAGTTTTCCGAGTTGTCGCGGGAGGCGTTGACGGAAGCGATGCGCGAGGGGCCGGAGATTTTGTCCGTGTGTGCGGCGGGCAACAGCGACAGCGACGCGGCGTTTACGGAGAAGATTCCGTCGGGGATCGATCTGCCCAATGTGTTGACGGTGGGGGCGGTGGATCAGGCGGGGAGGCGACCTCGTTCACGAGCTTTGAGAAGAATGGATCAATCCGAAGCGGAGTGTGGAGTTGTTGCGGGAGGAAAGGAGCGGGGGTAAGGCGGGACGGGAGTTGCAACGGAGCGGGTGGGCGGCCTTATTCCGGGCGCTTTGATGATGAGTGATTCAGCGGCAGAAATCGCCTGCAAGCAGGCTCCTACAAGCAGCGGTTCGATTCCGTGGCCGGAAGGCGTGCGCGCGGGGAATGAGAACCTGGTGAAGCTGACGCCCGCGGCGGGAGCGAAGGTGCAGGCGTTGAAGGCGCGGGAGAAGCAGGGGGATTTTCTGCGGATTGCGATCTCCGGAGGCGGGTGCAACGGGTTGAGTTATAAGATGAAGTTCGTGGCGGAGCCGAAGCGAGGAGACATCGTGGTGCGGACCGGGGGTGCGGACGTGGTGGTCGACAGCAAAAGTGCGCTGTATTTGAAAGGCACGCACCTGGATTATTCGTCGGCGATGGTCGCGGGCGGGTTCAAATTCTCGAATCCGAACGCGAAAGCCAGTTGCTCTTGTGGCGAAAGCTTTAGCGTATGAGTGGACGCCCGACGGTATCATCGGGAACATCGTGGCGAATTAGTTGTTGTCATTGCCCAGCTTCCCGGTGAGAACGCCGACGACTCAGACACCTCAGCATTAGATCTATTTGATGGCTACTTCGTTTCCTTCGGCCGGAGGCGGTTTCCGCCCCGGCTCTTCTTATCGCGGTCGGACTGTCGACCCTTACGCGGCGATTCGTCGCAACCACCGCATCAAGGTTCCGCAGGTGCGGGTGATTTCTCCGGAGGGCAAGCAGCTCGGCGTTTTGGATACACCAAAGGCGATCAATCTGGCGCTGGAGGTCGGGCTCGATCTGGTCGAGGTGGCGCCGAATGCGACGCCGCCGGTGTGCCGGATCATGGATTTCGGCAAATACGTCTACGAGGAGCAGAAGAAGCACACGCACTCGAAGGCGACGGCGAGCAAGATCAAGGAGATCGAGTTCAGCGCGCGAATCGCCGAGAACGATTTCTATACGAAGCTGCGCCATGCCGAGGAGTTCCTCGATCACGGCAACAAGGTGAAGCTGCGGTTGAAGTTCCGCGGCCGCGAAATGGCGCATACCGAAATCGGCTTCGACGTGATGAAGCGCGCGGTGAAGGAGCTCGCGAGCATGGGGCATCCTGACGCCGACCCGAAACTGATCGGGCGAAACATCAACGTGATGTTGACGCCGCTGCCGGCCAACAAGCGGAAGATGAAGTTTCATGTGAGCGAAGCGGACGAGGGAGGGGAAGACGGCGAAGACGTGCAGCCGTCCGGCGCCAACGGCAGCGCTTAACGGCGCGGTGGCGATGCGTCCAGCGGCGCCCCGCATCTTTCTTGCAGCGACGATCGCGCTGATCGCGGTATTGCGGCTGACGGCGGCGGAGAATCCGCCGCGGTCGACGCCGACGCGGCCGGGCGCGAGCAAGCCGTCGAATGCGGCGAACTCGGGTGGCGTGAAGCCGTCGGGATCCGCGGCGAAGCAGCCGGCGGCGTCTAAACCGGCGGCGAAGTCGACGTCCGGGGCCGCGAAACCGGTGGGAAAGGCGGCGGCGAAAGTGGAGACGATCGCGTTGGAGGAGGCGGCGAAGCGGTTGGGGGTGACGTTCGCGACGGGGCAAGGTCGGACGTTTGTGCTTTCGAACAAGACGCACCGCTTCGAATTCGAAGCGGACAGCCGAGAAGCGAAGATCGATGGGTTGAGGTTTTTCCTGGGCGATCCGGTGACCTTGAAGAATGGACGGCCGCAGGTGAGTCGGACGGATTACGAGACCTGTTTGGTGCCGTTGTTGCGGCCTATGCTGCTGCAGAAGGTGCCGCGACCGCCGAAGGTGATCGTGATCGATCCGGGGCATGGCGGTGTGGATCAGGGGACGCAGAACCCGCGGCTGGGACTGAAGGAGAAAGTGTTCACGCTGGATGTGTCGCAGCGGTTGAAGCGGTTGTTGGAGCTGCGCGGCTACGAGGTGGTGTTGACGCGCGAGAAAGACGAGAAAGTGGAATTGCAGAGCCGGGCGATCATCGCGAACCGGGCGGGGGCGGATTTGTTCATCAGCGTGCATTTCAACTCGCTGTTTCCGGATACGAAAACGTCGGGCGCGGAGGTGTTCACGTTCACGCGGGCGGGGCAGCGGTCGGATCAGTCGCGCGGGGCGGGGCAGCCGGACGACACGGAAGACGAAGCGGCGCCGGTGAACCGGCACGATGCTTGGAGCGTGTTGTTGGGCGATGCGGTGCATCGCGCGACGTTGAAGTCGTTGAAGCTGCCGGATCGTGGGCAGAAGACGAAGCATCTGGGAATGTTGCGCGGGCTGAATTGTCCGGGCGTGTTGGTGGAGTCGGGATTTTTGTCGAACGATGCGGAGGCGAAGAAGATTTCGACGCCGGAGTATCGGCAGCAGATTGCGGAAGCGCTGGCGGAAGGCGTCGAGTGGTATGCGAGCGTGGTGCGGACGGTGAATGCGAAGCGGTAGGGCGCGCGAAAAGCTTACGCTTTCCGCTACGGCGAGAATCGGTTCTAAGTGGGGGCATGGCTAAACGGATGTTGTTCGGGTTGCTGCTGCTGGGCGCGGGCGGGGTGGCGCAGGCGTGGGATTATCACGGGCACCGGATGGTGAACGAAGCGGCGCTCGCGACGTTGCCGAAGGCGTTTCCGGATTTCGTGCGCGAACCGGCGGCGGTGGAGCGGATTTTGTTTTTGGCGGGCGAACCGGACCGTTGGAAAAACGTTTCCGAGCCGATCATGAAGCAGTCGGGCGGAAGCTGGTCGGATCACTTTCTGGATCTCGAGCAGCTGCCGAAGGCGGGGATCGATCCCGCGACGCTGACCTCCTTTCGTTATGATTTCATCGTGGAGTTCGCGGCGGGCCGCGCGCGGAACGCGGACAAGTTTCCCGCGATCGATCCGGAGAAGAACAAGGATCACACGAGCGAGTGGCCGGGTTTTGCGCCGTGGGCGATCACGGAATATTACGCGAAGTTGAAGTCGGCGTTTTCGTATTTGAAGGCGTTCGAAGAGGCGGGGACGCCGGCGGAAATCGCGAACGCGAAGGCGAACGCGATTTATGCGATGGGCATGATGGGGCATCACGTGGGCGACCTGGCGCAGCCGCTGCATACGACGGATCATTTCAACGGCTGGGTGGGGGAGAATCCGAACGGTTACACGACCTCGCGCGGAATCCACAGCTGGATCGATGGCGGATTTATCGCGCTGACCGGTATTCGGTTTTCGGATATCGCGCCGCGGGTGCAGCCGGCGCGGCTGATTTCGGTGGAGCCGCGCAACGACGGACGCGATCCGGTGTTTGTGGCGGTGATGGATTATTTGCTGGAGCAGCACGCGCAGGTGGAGCCGCTTTATCGGATGGAGAAGGCGGGCAAGTTCAGCGCGGAGGCGACGGACCGGACGGAAGGCCGGGCCTTCATCGAAAAGCAGCTGCTGGCGGGCGGGCAGATGCTGGGCGCGTTGTGGGTGACGGCCTGGCGGAACGCGGGACCGGATGTTTATCTGCGGGCACAGTTGGCCAAGCGGCAGGGTGGAGCGGCGCAGGAGCCGGTCAAAAAGTGATCAACGCGGGCGCACTCGTCTGGATTGCGCTCGGGGGAGCGCTCGGATCGGTGGGGCGTGCTGTCGTGGGAATGTTGATACCGGCGGGGCGTTTGCCGTGGGCGACGCTGGCGGTGAACGTGGTGGGTTCGCTCGCGATTGGATGGCTGATGGCGCGGATGCCGGGGGGAGACGGCGGGCCGGTGCGGACGCAGGCGTTCTGGGTGGTGGGCGTGTGCGGCGGGTTCACGACGTTTTCGTCGTTTAGCTGGCAGACGGTGGAGCAGATGCAGCGCGGGAGTTGGGGCGCGGCGGTGGCGAACGTGATGTTGTCGGTGGTGCTGTGTCTGGCAGCGACGTGGCTGGGGTGGAGGATGGGGAGATGAGTGGCGGAGCGATTCGGCGAGGATGGTGGGTGGTTGTGCTGGGGTGGGCGGGATCGCTGGCGGCCGCGGAGGATCTGGCGAGCCGCGTGGTGTTGTTGGCCAATCGAGAGAATCGCGACTCGATGCGCGTGGCAGAGCATTATGCGGATACGCGCGGGGTGCCGCGGGAAAATATCGTGGCGTTGCCGGTGTCGCGGGCGGAAACGATCACGTGGAACGAGTTCGTGGCGACGATTTGGGAGCCGTTGATGTCGGAACTCGTGCGCCGGCAGTGGATCGACGCGATCGGCATGGAGTTGAAAGACTCCCTCGGCCGGAGGAAGTATGCCGTATCCGGGCATCGGATATCGTATCTGGTGATCTGTCACGGCGTGCCGCTGCGGGTGATGCACGATCCGCAGCATTATGCGGAAGTGAGGCCGCTGACGGACCGGAGTATTTTTAGAACGAACGAAGGCGCGGTCGATTCGGAGCTGACGCTGCTGGTGAAGCCGAATTATCCGGTGAATGCGTTCGTGAACAATCCACTGTTCCGCGTGGACCGCGTGGGGGAGATGGAGCTGCGTCAGCTGGTAAAAGTGACGCGGCTGGACGGACCGTCATTCGATCAGGTGATCCGGATGATCGATCACGCGGTGAGTGTGGAGCGGACGGGGTTGTTGGGCCGGGCGTATGTCGACATTGGCGGTGTGCATGCGAGCGGCGACCAGTGGATGGAGGCGGTGGCGAGGCGGCTGGAGGAAGAGCGTTTTGACGTCGAGGTGGATCGGGGGCGAAGCACGATTCCGGCGGCGGCGAGGTTCGATTCGCCGGCGCTGTATTTCGGCTGGTATAGCGGGCGGGCGGACGGGCCGTTCGTGTTGCCGGGTTTTCGGTTTCCGCCGGGAGCGGTGGCGATGCACATTCACAGTTATTCGGCGGCCACGATCAGGTCGGAAAAAGACAACTGGGTCGGGCCGTTGTTGGCGCGAGGGGCGACGGCAACAGTGGGGAATGTGTTCGAGCCGTATTTGGAGCTGACGCATCGACCGGACTTTTTGCTGCGGGCGCTGGTGCGCGGGGACACATTTGGCGATGCGGCCTATTATGCGTTGCGGGCGGTGAGCTGGCAGTCGATTGCGGTGGGCGATCCGCTGTATCGGCCGTTTGCGGTGAAGCTCGAAGAGCAGTGGGGAAATCGCGTGAAGCTGCCGCTGCGGTTAGGCGGGCATGCGGTGGTGCGGCGAATGTTGCAGTTGGAGGCGGAAGGGAAGGAGGAGGAGGCGCTGGCGGTCGCGCGTTCGGCGCAACGGGAGCGGCCGAGTGTCGCGGTGGGGATGGCGTTGGCGCAGCGTTTGAGGACCGCGGGAGATTTGCGTGGCGCGGCGGACGTGCTCGGTTTTTTTCCGCATTTGGAAAATCAGCCGACGGACGAGTGGGCATTGACGCAGCAGGCGGCGGAGTGGTTGAGCGAAGGCGGGAAGCCGGGCGACGGCGTGCGGGTGTATCGGAATCTCTTGCGGGCGAAAGGTATTCCGCGGGCGTTGCGTTTGAAGTGGCTGCCGGAAGCGATTGCGGTGGCGCACGCGGCGAAGGAGGGGCGTCAAGCGCAGGCGTGGCAGAAGGAGCTGGCGGGGATCAACGAGGAGATTTTGCGGGAGAAGCGGTAGGATTGTGGGCGGAGGAGAAGGGCTGGGATATGGGCATGAAAAAGGCGGGGTCGGGAGACCCCGCCCTACAATCTGACGTGAGGACGGTTAGATTTTTTCGACGATTTTGTCGGCGAGGCCGTAGGCGATCGCTTCCTGGGCGTTAAGGTAGAAATCGCGATCGGTGTCTTGGTTGATGCGTTCGAGCGGCTGGCCGGAGGCGTCGGCGAGGATTTGGTTCAGCTCCTGGCGGAGTTTTTCCATTTCCTTGGCCTGGATGTTGATGTCCGAGGCGGGGCCGACCATGCGGCCGGAGATCAGGGGTTGGTGGATGAGGACGCGCGCGTGCGGGTAGAGCAGGCGGCGGCCCTTCGGGGCGCCGGAGAGGAGGATCGAGCCCATCGAGGCGGCCATGCCGGTAACGACGACAGTGATCGGTGAGCTGATGAGCTTCATCGTGTCGTAAACCGCCATGCCGGCGGTGACGGAGCCGCCGGGGGAGTTGATGTAGAAAGTGATGTCTTTGCCCGGGCCGATGGCTTCGAGGTAGAGCAGCTTTTCGGTGAGATCCTTGGCCGAGGCGTCGGTGACGGCGCCCCAGAGGAAGATTTTCCGTTGCTCGAGGAATTTTTTCTGGATGACGAGGCCGACGGGAGCGGCGCCCTTCTTGCCTTGGGTTTCCTCTTCTTCGTTCTCGTCGTCATCGTCGTCATCGTCGAAACGCGGAACAGGGGCGGAGAGTCCGGGCTGAAGGTTGTCGAAATGCATAGGACGGCCAACGTTGGGAGGGTCCGGCGGGTTGGCAAGTGCGGGGGAGAAGGAGTTGAGAGTTGAGGGTTGAGAGCTGAGGGCGAACAACCCGCCGGGACGGCGGGTTCCACCTAGTAGAGGAGTTTGTGGGGGTTTTCGGACCAGGCGCGGAAGGAGGACTGGGCGGCGTCGCGGAGGAGCGGGGTCATCTTGATGGTGCGCTGGTCGGGCGGGAGCGGGATTTGTTGGTAGATGAAGTCGTCGTCGAAACCGATGGCGGCGGCGTCGGAGCGCGTGTTGGCGTAGAAGACCGTCGGGATGTGGGCCCAGTAGATGGCGGCGAGGCACATAGGGCAGGGTTCGCAGCTGGTGTAGAGTTCGCAGTCGGGAAGCTGAAATGTTTTCAGCGCGCGGCAGGCTTCGCGGATGGCGGTGATCTCGGCGTGGGCGGTGGGATCGAGGGCGGAGGTGACGCGGTTGTTGCCACGGGCGACGATTTCGCCGCGGCAGACGATGACGCAGCCGAACGGGCCGCCGTGGCCGGCGTGCATGCCTTCGTCGGCGAGGCGAATGGCTTCGCGCATGAAATTTTCGGGAGACATGGAAACGAGGAACGGTGAAGGTTTAAGGCTGGAGAGGATCGAAGTGGAGTTCTGACAGCGGGAGCGGGCGGTGGTGGCGGAGGTCAAGTCGGTTGGCTTTGTGCCGATGAGGGCCTGTGCTGCTGTCGATTCCGTTTTTCAGGCCGGCGCCGACGCCGGAGCTGCTGGTGCGCAAGCTGGAGGATTTGCCGCCGGCGCCGAAGGTGTTGCACACGCTGCAGCGGTTGTTGCGCGAGCCGGAGACGTCGATCGAAACCGTGGCGGAGGTGGTGACGCTCGAACCGGGACTTTCGGCGCGCGTGGTGCGGATGGCGAACAGCACGCATTTCGGACGTGGTGCGCACGTGGATACAATTGTGGAGGCGATTCAGCGGGTGGGCATCGTGGGCGTGCAGGAGCTGGTGACCTTCGCGGTGGCGTCGCAACTGGTGGGGCGGCCGCTCGCCGCTTATCGGTTGGAAGCGCAGGATGTCTGGTTTCGCGCGGTGGCGTGTGCGATTGCGGCGGCGAGTCTGGCAGAGCACAGTGAACTGGATCGAAGCGATGCATATACGTCGGGGTTGATGCATGGCCTCGGGCTGGTGGCGATCGATCGTTATGCGGCGAAGGAGAAGCGCGGGCGGGTGTTTGCGTCGGCGGGGTATCCGCTGGATTTCGCGCCGGCGGAACGAGAGTGGTTGAATTTTTCGCACGCGGAAACGGGCGCGGCGTTGTTGGAGATGTGGGGATTCTCGGCGAATGTGGCGGCGGCGGTGCGGCATCAGATGATGCCGGAAGCGGCACCGCCGGAGTTTCGGCAGTTGAGCATGATGCTGGCGACGGCGCGGTGGGCGCGGTCGCTGTTTTGCGTGCCGGATGAACTTATTCCCGAGTTGCCCTCGCCCGTGTGGATGGATGAAGCGGGCGTGGAGATCGGGGACTTCGGCTGGTGGCTATCGCAGGTGAGGATCCGGTATCAGATCGCGTGCGACGAGTTGAGGCTGAGCTGAAGTTTTGCCCGCTAAACACGCGAGATCTCGCGAAAATCAAAGGAGCGACGAAGACGAAAGAGGGGCGGCGTCGGTGTGCTTGGCTGGCTGGCCAAACAGCTGAGAAAGAAACCAAGCGAGGCCGTAGGCGGCGCCGGCGAGGTGGGCGGTGGTGGCGATGCGGATGGCGGGTTCGTCGAAGCGGATCGCGCCCCCGCCGAGGCCGCCGTTGCGATATTCGAGCAGGAGTTCGATGGCGTGAATCGCGAGGAGTGCGGGCCAGAACCAGTCGCGGCGATTGCGGCGGAAGCCCTCGAGGGACAGGAAGACGAGGAGGCCGACATTAACACCGGAGAGGCCGGCGTAGCGATGCATCGCGGGATCGAGCAGGTAGATCGAGAGCGAGATGAAGGCGGGGAGGATGAAAAGCGAGTGAAGGAGGGCGAGGCGAGAGGATCGGGAGCGGAGCGTGAGCGCGAAGGTGGCGGCGAAGAAGACGGCGGTGTCGGCGAGCGTGTGGAACCAGCCGAAGTGGCAGAGGTGTCCGGTCCAGAGACGCCAGAGTTCGCCAGAGGCGAGAGCGGTGCGGTCGTAGATCAGGAGTTCGCGAGTGAGGCCGGAGCCGGCGACTTGGAGGACGAAGGCGGCAAGGGCGGGGAGGAGGAAGACGGCGAACCACGGAGGCACGGAGGGAACCCGTGAGAGCAGATGGGACGGAAATGCGCGGTGGGGGCACCGTGCCTCCATGGTGGTGGGATCTTCCAAAGTGGCCGGACGCATGGAACGTTAGTTCGATGGTTGGTGTGAGCGGCTACGGAAAAGTCGGACGACGGTGAGGAGGGCTGAGGCGAGGAGGAGCCAGAGGCTGGGAGCGCCACCGCCACCGCCGCCGCTGCTCGAGCCGGGGCTCGGCGCGGGAGTGGTGATGGGGGAGGAAGAAGGCGCGGAGGGCGCGGGGGCCGCGGTGATGTTGAGCGTGGCGGCGTTGCTGACGACGCGGCCGGCGCTGTTGCTGACGATGACGGTGTAGCTGCCGGCGTCGGTGGAGGCGGAGTTGTTTTTTGAATACGTGGCGAACGTGGCGCCGGGAAGGGCGGCGCCGTCCTTGGACCATTGATACGCGAGACCGGGTCCGGTGGCGGTGACGCGAAGGGAAAACGGCTGGCCGGCGGTGACGGTGGCGCTGCGGGGTTGATCGGTGATGCGCGGGCGGTCGGCGGACGTGCGGGTGTTGGCCATCGCGTTCGCGCGCTCGCGCAGGTGGCGGGCGTTGTCGGCGGCGCGCGGCTGGTCGGCGGGAACGCCGAGGGCGATCTTTTCGGAGGTGCCGAAAACGATCACGCTGCTATCGAGCTGGACATCGGGATTGGAAAAGTAGGGAAGCGCATAGGGCGCGTAGGACATGACGGTGCCGCTGTCGCGATTGCGGAAGGTGAAACGGTGGCCGTAGTTGAAGCGACCGTTGTTGTCGGGGACGGAGTCGGTGCGGCGGTCGTGCTGGCAGCCGAAGTTATGGGCGAGTTCGTGGGTCGTCGTTTGGGCGTCGGCTTGGATGTGCACGACGGAGTGGTGGCCGGGAGTGTTGGCGATGCCGCCGGTGTTCGGGGACTTGCTGCGGCGATCGGTGATGTAGAGGACGGCTTGGTCGGCGCCGAGCGCGGTGACGCGGGATTGGGCGAATTGGCCGACGGGATTGTTGGCGTAGGCGAAGAGACGAAGGTCGTCGGCGATGTTGTCGGGTTTTGCGTAGGTGGGCACGCGTTCCGCGCCGAGGAAGCGCCATTGGAGCGTGGTGATTTTCGATTGAATCAGGATTTGGTTAGCGCGCTCGAGTTGGGAAACGGCTTCGAGTTCGACGCTGCGTTGGGCGTTGGTTTCGCCGTAGCGTTTTACGATGTCGTCGCCGTAGAAGAAGAGAACATCCACGACGGAGACCTCGTCGGCGGCGGCGAGGGTGGCGTCGGATTCGGCGGCCGGAAGAGATTCGAGAAAGGTGGATGTATCGGAGAGAGCGATGACGGGTTCGCAGTAGCCGCGGATTTTCGGAGTGATCGTGACGGCGTCGTTCTGGACTTCGATGCGATATTCGTTGGCGCCGGGGAGTGAGAGCGTGCCGGACCAGCCGCGATCGTGGGCGACACCGATGAGGGTGGCGCCGGGGTTGTCGGCGTTGCGTCCGGTCCAGACGGTGAACTCGCCGTGGACGCCGGCGGTTTTGAAATCGGTGCGGTCGAATTCGAAGACGGCGCCGGGGGTGGGAGAGATGGTGAGACGGACGGGGTTGTAGGTGCGCCAGTCGGCAGGGGTGGCGGGAAGAGACGGCAGGATGGAACGGAGCGCGGGCGAGGCGGAGGCAGCGGCGGTTGCTGGTGTCGGGAGGGACCAGGAGGACGCGGTGGAGCGCGGAGACGGCTGCGACACGTGGGTCGATTTGCGCGGTGAGGGCACCGCGCCTCCAGGAGGAGGAAATGAAGCGGCGGGGCGCGAGACGGCGATGAGGGCCGCGATGATGGCGGTGGAGAGGAGGAGGAGAACGAGGCGGTATTTCATCTATCGATACGACGACGCGGGAGCGAAGTCGCGGAGAGGAGAGTCAGGAACAGCGAGGAGGAAAGTGTGCGCGTGAGTTGAAGAGGGATTTTACGAGATCGTGATACGATGGATCTCGGAGAGGTGGGTCTGGTGCGGGAGGAGCTGAGTTCCGGCGGGTGGGGGCGAGTGGGTGAGGGGCAGGGAGTTGTGGAGATTGAAGTCAGGGCGAAGGGG
>JAEWBF010000069.1 GCA_023391285.1 Verrucomicrobiota bacterium | reverse complement strand
GTTGAGAGTGGAGGGGGAGTTGAGAGATGAGGGTTGAGAGTTGAGAGTGGGGGCAGAGGAGAAGACTCGGGTGCCGAGGAAGGCGGGGCGGGGGATGTCGATTTCGGACCAGTTGAAAGTGGGTTTGCGGGCGCGGGCTTGCTCGAGGCTGAGGAGCGGTTTTCGGGCGCGGCGGGCGGCGAATTCTTCGCGCTGGCGATTTTGTTTCGCGGTGTTTTCGGCGAGGAAGGCGGGTTTTTGTTCGGGCGAAAGGAGGGCGCTGACGACGTTGACGACGCGCGAAGCATCGAGGACGTGGACGACGCCGGGGGCGTAGTCGGGCGCGATCTTGACGGCGGTGTGCGCGGCGCTCGTCGTGGCGCCGCCGATGAGAAGCGGGAGGGTGAAATTCTCGCGCGTCATTTCGCGGGCGACATGAACCATTTCGTCGAGCGAAGGTGTGATGAGGCCGGAAAGGCCGATGGCGTCGGCGCCGACCTCGCGGGCTTTCGCGAGGATTTTGTCGGCGGGGACCATGACGCCGAGGTCGACGACCTCGTAATTGTTACAGGCGAGGACGACACCGACGATGTTCTTGCCGATGTCGTGCACGTCGCCCTTGACGGTCGCCATGACGATTTTGCCATTGGGGCGGGCGGTGCCGCCGGCCGCGACGTGCTGGCGCTTTTCCTCTTCCATGAACGGCGTGAGGTAGGCGACGGATTTTTTCATCACGCGCGCGGACTTCACGACTTGCGGGAGAAACATTTTTCCGGCGCCGAAGAGATCGCCCACGATCCGCATGCCGTCCATGAGCGGACCCTCGATGATGTTGAGCGGGCGCGGGTATTTCGCTGAATCGCGTCGCGCTTCTTCGGTGTCCTGTTCGATGAAGGTGTCGATGCCTTTCACGAGGGCGTGGGAGAGGCGCTCTTCGACGGATGTGTTGCGCCACGCGGAATCTGAGATTTGCGATTTGAGATTCGAGACGTCGGAGCTGGCTCGCTCCTTGAGTTCGTCGGCGAATTTGACGAGGCGCTCGGTGGCGTCGGGGCGGCGGTTGAGGAGGACGTCTTCGACGAGATCGCGGAGATCGCGCGGGATCTCTTCGTAAACGCCAAGCATGCCGGCGTTGACGATGGCCATGTCGAGACCGGCGCGGATGGCGTGATAGAGGAAGACGGTGTGGATCGCTTCGCGGACGGGGTTGTTGCCGCGGAAGGAAAAGGAAACGTTGGAAACGCCGCCGGAGACTTTGGCGTGCGGGAGGGTTTGTTTGATGATCCGCGTGGCCTCGAAGAAATCGACGGCATAGTTGTTGTGCTCCTCGATGCCGGTGGCGACGGTGAGGATGTTGGGATCGAAGATGATGTCTTCCGGCGGGAAACCGATTTTGTCGGTGAGAAGCTGATACGCGCGCGTGCTGATGCGGACCTTTTCGTCGCGCGTGGCGGCCTGGCCGTTTTCGTCGAAGGCCATGACGACGGCGGCGGCGCCGTAGCGGAGGAGGAGTTGCGCGCGGCGGAGGAATTCGGCTTCGCCGTCCTTCAGTGAGATGGAGTTGACGATGCCCTTGCCCTGGAGACAGCGCAGGCCGGCTTCGAGGACGCTCCATTTCGAGGAATCGAGCATCACGGGGACGCGCGCGATTTCCGGTTCGGCGGCGATGAGGTTGAGGAACTTCACCATCGTCGCTTCGCCGTCGATGAGCGCTTCGTCGACATTGATGTCGATGATGTTGGCGCCGGATTCGACCTGCTGGCGCGCGATGGCGAGGCAGGCGTCCCAATCGCCGGCTTTGAGGGCTTTGGCGAATTTGGGCGAACCGGTGATGTTGGTGCGTTCGCCGATGACGAGGAACGTGGAGGCGGCGGAAGTGGACATGGATCTTTCTCTTTCGTCTTTATCTTTCCTCTTTCTCTCCCTCGTCGCTCCCGGAGGAGAAAGAGAAAGATAAAGAGGAAAGAGAAAGAGGGGTTAGGCGACGGTCAGGGGTTCGAGGCCGCTGAGTTGAAGGGTGGAGGCGCGATTGGGGATGCGGCGCGGAGGATGTTGGCGAGCGGCGGCGGCGATCGCGGCGATGTGATCGGGAGTGGAGCCGCAGCAGCCGCCGACGGCGTTGACGAAACCGGCGGAAGCGAATTCGCCGAGGACGCGGGCCATGTCGGCGGGCGTTTCGTCGTAGCCGCCGAAGGCATTCGGCAGGCCGGCGTTGGGGTAGCAGGTGACGTAGCACTCGGCGATCGAGGCGAGTTCCTCGACGTAGGGCCGCATGGCGGCGCCGCCGAGGGCGCAGTTGATGCCGACGGAAAACGGTTTGGCGTGGCGGATGGAATTGTAGAACGCGGCGACGGTTTGGCCGGAGAGGGTGCGGCCGGAGGCGTCGGTGATCGTGACGGAAATCATCACGGGTATCCGAAAACCCACTTCATCGAAGATCGATTCGGCGGCGAAGAGGGCGGCTTTGGCGTTGAGGGTGTCGAAGATGGTTTCGATGAGGAGCGCGTCGACGCCGCCCTCGAGAAGCGCGCGAATCTGTTCGGAGTAGGCGGCGACGACCTGGTCCCAGGTGACGGCACGAAAATCGGGGCGGTTGACGTCGGGTGAGAGCGAAAGCGTGCGATTGAGCGGGCCGATGGCGCCGGCGACGAAACAGCGGCGGCCGGGAGTGGCGGCTTCGGCCTTGTCGGCGGCGCGGCGCGCGCACGCGACGGCGGCGAGATTCAGATCGCGGACGAGCGGTTCGAGGTGGTAATCGGCCTGCGAGATGGCGGTGGAGTTGAAGGTGTTGGTTTCGACGAGGTCGGCGCCGGCGGCGAAATAGCGGGCGTGGATGCCCTCGATGATGTCGGGGCGGGTGAGGGAGAGCAGGTCGTTGTTGCCCTTGAGATCGTGCGGGTGGGCGGCGAACCGCTGGCCGCGGAAGTCGGATTCGGAGAGCTGGTGCGTCTGGATGAGCGAGCCCATCGCGCCGTCGAGGATGACGATGCGGTCGCGGAAAAGCGCATCGAGAGCAGCGGTGCGATCGAGGCGGACGGCGGAAGAGGGCGGTGTCATGCGAGGACGGAAAGCGCGGGCGAACGCGTTTGCAAGACACATATCAACGGATTCAGATGCGAGGATTGTTGAAAGTGCTTGTTTCGCGGGACCCGGTTGGCCAAGTTCGCGCGGCCTGGCGTTCTTTCGATACTTTCGGGAATCAGGGAAGGCCGTGAAACTCGGCCACAGTTGCGCTGCGGTAACGCATCACGAATCCCCGCCATCGGGACAGGCCTGATGGAAAAGCCAGTCGTCGCGCAAGCGGCGGTGAAGGCGAGGGGAGGAGGCGGCGCGGGCGGAGACGCTCGTCGCGGGAAATGCGGAGTCCGAACATTTGATCCCGGGAGACTCACGCGTTGGCCGCGATTGCGCGCGGCGATCGCGAAAACTTCATCGCAAAAATGAAGCGTGAGAGTGGCCGCTCCCCCGGGTGTCTGCTCTTGGCTTACCTGATCAGCGGACATCCATGAAACAACGTTCACTGCCTGGCTTGGCCGGGCGGACCCTCGTCATTATCAGCGTTCTCGGAACGCTCCTTGCGGCGCGCGCGCAGAGTGCGGCGGGCGATCTTTCGGCGGAGCCGGAAGTGCTCGAGCCGGTGGTTACGACGGCGACGCGCACGCCGGCGGCGCACAAGACCATCGGCACGTCGATCGATTATTTGTCGGCGGAGGATCTGGCGCGGCGTCAGATCAATTCACTGGCGCAGGCGCTCGGCGGCGTGGCGGGTGCGCCGCGTTTTTCGAATGGCGGACCGGGCGCGGCGGCGGCGATTTTCATGCGCGGGTCGAATTCGAATCAGACGCTGTTTCTGGTCGATGGCCTGCGCATCAACGATCCGAATACGGATTATCAACTGTTCCTCGGCGGCGCATGCGTGTCGGCCTGCGACAACCTCGAAGTGGCGCACGGGCCGCAGAGCACGCTTTATGGCGGCGAGGCGGTGGGCGGCGTGGTGTCGTTGCGCGCGCAACGCGGACGCGGCGAGCCGACGGAGGAGGTGGGTTTCGAGGCGGGATCGTTTGGCACGGTGCAAGGCGCGGTGCTGGCCCAGGGCGAACGCGGCGCGACGGCGTATAACTTTTCCGCGCAAGGCGGGCACACGGACAATGAGCGGCCGAATAATGCGTTCGACAGCGCGAATGTGACGCTGCGGCTGGATCGCACGATCAGCGAGCGGACGGAAATCGGCGGGACGGTGCGCTGGTTTTATGGCGATTATCAAAATCCGGGCGATCGGCACACGAACGATCCGGACAATGGCGAGCGGGAGAGCAACCTGATCACGACGGCGTTTATGGAAACGAAAGTCGCGGAGGCGTGGACCTCGCGCGTGGTGTTGGGCGGGCAGGATCGGCGGTTTGTATCGGAAAATCCGAGACCGGCGGGTCCGGCGCAGGTGACGCTGGTGAAGAACCGGCGGGGCGTGCTCGATTGGCAGAATACGTTCACGGGCATCGAGCGGCATCGGATTGTGGCGGGCGCGACCGCGGAGGCGAATCGCACGCGCAATACGGGCTTCGGCGACATCAACAAGAAGCAGACGCTCTTCGCGGTGTTTGCGCAGGACGAGTTCGCGTTAACGGACGAGATCAATTTCACCGGCGGGCTGCGCTGGGACGATTACGATACCTTTGGCGACGCGACGACGGGGAAGATCGCGGCGGCTTGGCTGGTGGCGGACCAGCGGTTGAAGTGGCGCGCGAGCTATAGCACGGCGTTTCGGTCGCCGAGCTTTTTGGATTTGTATGGGCAGAGTGCGTTTTATGTGGGGAATCCGAATCTGCGGCCGGAAGAGGCGCGTTCGTGGGATGGCGGGTTCGATTACTATTTGCCCGAGTGGAGTGGGAAGCTGAGCGCGACGTGGTTCGAAACCTCGTATCAGGATCTCATTACGTTCGATTTCTCGGCGTCGCCGGGGACGGTGATCAATGTCGAGCGGGCGAAAACGCGCGGGCTGGAGTTGTCGGGGCAAGCCATCTTGGCGGGCGGGCTCGATGTGCGCGTCGCCTACACGTATCTCGAGGCGGAGAATCAGACGCAGGGCACGCGTTTGCTGCGGCGGCCGCGTCATGCGGCGAACGCGGATGTTTGGCGCGAATGGGGAGGCGGGTTCAGCCTTGGGGTGGGCGTGGCGTTTGTGTCGGGTCGCGAGGACGTGGACGCGGCGACATTTGCGACGATCGATGCGGAGGATTACACGGTCACGCGGCTGTATGCGGCGTGGGAAGTGAACGAACGACTCACGGTGAAGGCGCGGATCGAAAACCTATTCGATGAGCAGTATGAGGAAGTGAACGGGTTTCCGGCTGTGGGGTTGGGCGCGTATGCGGGGGTGAGTTGGAGGTTCTAGGAGTTGAGAGAGGGGAGTGGAGAGTTGAGGGTTGAGAGTTGAGAGACGGGGCGGGTCGGAAGGCCCGCCCTATTTGTTTAGGCCGTAGTCGGCGGGGCGCATGCCACGTTGGTAGCCGTGGATGGTGGAGCCGAAGTAGCGGGCTTTGAAGGGATCGACGTAGGCGACATCGGCGCGCTCGGGAATGGGAAGGTCGAGGGCCCAGTAAACGCCGTTAACGATGAGTCGGCGGAGGTCTTCGCTTTCGAAGTCGACGGAAGCGCCGATGGTGCTGACGAGGATTTTGTTTTCGCGGCCGGCGTCGTTGCGATGGAGGCGCGTCCAGGCGAGCGGCATCATGGGGTTGTTGACGGGTTGTTCGACGCCGTCGCTGCGGCGTTTTTTCGTGTGCGTGGCGGCGGGCGAGTCGGGTTTCATGCCGGCGAGAACCTGGCCGCGGAGGAGGATGCGCACATCGCTGGGTGGGTAGACTTCGTAGACATCGGTGGGGCCGAAGATATCGCGGACGCCGTTGAGAAGCGGTTCGGATTCGGCGCCGGGCTCGATGACGGCGCGGGTGGCTTCGTGGTTGTGGTGGCCCCAGTGATCGACCCAGTCCTCGCCGAGAACGTTTTTGCCGAAGTTTGCGAATTCGACGTAGCGGCCTTCGGAGTTTTTGAAGGCGTGGGTGGAGGTGCGGATTGCGATGATGGGGACTCCGCGGCGATAGGCGTCGACGAAGTGCTTCATCTGGTCGTCGGGGTAATCGCGCCAGCGGAGGGCCATGATGATGACGTCGGCGGTGTCGAGGGCCTCGGCGTGGGCGAGCGAGCGGATGTTGTCGGGGTTGATGACGCCGTCGGGATCGAGCGCGAAGAGGACGGTGCAGTTGAAGCCGTGGCGCTGGCTGAGGATCTTCGCGAGCATGGGCAGCGATTCCTCGCTGCGGTATTCCTCGTCGCCGGAGAGGAGGACGACGTGTTTGTTTTTCGGTTCGCCGGCGGGTTCGAGGACGAGGGAGCGGGGAGAGTGGGCGAACAGAGTGAGAGCGAAGGAAACGAAAACGAGTGCGACGGCAGCGAGCTTCATGGGGGGATGAGAGGAAAACATGACAGCGATTTTCTCGCTCAAAGCAAAGCGCGTGCGAGTGTCGGGAGATCAGCGAAAACTTGGGTGGCGCCGGCGGATTGGAGTTGGTCGGCGGTGTGGGTGCCGGTGGTGACGCACCAGACGGGGAAGCCGGCGTTGCGGCCGGTTTCAACGTCCCAGGTGGAATCGCCGATGAGGAGGGTTTCGGCGGGCGTGGCGTTGAGCTGGGAGAGGGCGTGTTGGGTGAACTCGATTTGAGGTTTCAACCAAGGGGTGTCGAGGGCGCCGAAGACGGCGGAGAGGAGCGGGCTGATTTCCAGGTGATCGCAGATGAGGCGGGAGGAGGGGCCGTGTTTGTTGGTGAGGACGGCGAGTTTGGCGCCGCGGTCGTGGAGGGCTTCGAGGAGTTCACGGGCGCCGGGGAAGAGGGCGACGTCGTCGAGCATGGTGGCGTCCCAGTAGGGGCGATAAATCGCGAGGGCTTCGGCGGTGCGTTCGGGTCCCACGAGGCGGCTGATGGCGAGTTCGAGGCCACCGCCGACGGCGTTGTGAACTTGTTCGAGGGTCGGCGGCGGAAGGCCGAGTTTTTGCATCGTGTGCGAGTGGCACCGATGGATCGCGGCGAAGTGATCGACGAGGGTGCCGTCGAGGTCGAAGAGGAAGGTTTTGAAATTGGACATGGGAAGGAGGAGCGATGGGCGTCGGGGGGGGCGTGAGGTGAGGACGAAAGGCTTACGCCTTCCGCTACGGAATACGAGACGCTCACGCGACGAATCGAGGTGGGCTGTGTTGCGCTAGCGAGGACGAAACTACGGAGGACGAAACGCTCACCCCGACGGGTCGGGGCAGGCTGCGTTGCGCTACGGAAGGCGAAACGCTCACCCCGACGAGTCGGGGCGGGCTGCGTTGCGCTACGAAAGACGAAACGCTCACGCGTTCCGCTACAGAGGACGAGGCGCTTACCCCGGCGGGTCTGCGGTTGGCTACGAAAGACGAAACGCTCATGCGTTCCGCTACGTGGGGAGGGCATCGCGTAGATTTGATTTGGCGACGGGGGGAGTCGTGGGTGAAGTGAGGCGGATGTCGGCCACCAAGGAATTGCGGAAGGCGCATGTGTCTTCGAAGCTCGAGGGCGAGCGGATGGAGGTGGCACTTGAGGGCGTTTGGCGAATCACGGAGCGGCGTCCGATTTGGGCGAATGTGGTGAAGCGGGCGCAGCCGAAGCGGGTGGAGGTGCGGGTCGACGGGGTGGAGCGGTGGGATAGTTCGTTATTGTTGTTTCTTTTCGAGGTGGAGCAGTGGTGCCGAGCGACGGGGGCGTATTTCGACGAGGAGCGGTTGCCGGAGAAGATCCGGACGTTGCTGGCGCAATTGGATGTGTCGCATCAAACCAGCGTGCCGTTCGATCGGTCGCAGAGTTTCGTGGAGGTGGTGGGGACGGCGACGGCGGACTTGTGGGGGAAGGTGCGCGAGATGGTGCAGTTCGTGGGCGAGAGCGTGATCGGCGCGGTGCGGATTGTGAAGAATCCGCAGAAGTTTCGGTGGCGGGATTGTTTGGACGAGATGTTGCAGTGCGGGGCGATGGCGCTGCCGATCGTGAGTTTGATCAGTTTTCTGACGGGCGTGACGCTGGCGTATACGGGGGCGTTGGTGCTGCGGCAGTATGGTGGAGATATTTACGTGGCGGACCTGATTGGAATGGCGGTGTGTCGCGAGATGGGGGCGGTGATGACGGCGGTGGTATTGGCGGGGCGGACGGGTGCGGCGTTTGCGGCGACTTTGGGCAACATGAAGGCTAACGAGGAAATCGATGCGTTGGAGACGCTGGGGATTTCGCCGGTGGACTTTCTGGTGGTGCCGCGGTTGCTGGCGTTGTTCGTGATGATGCCGCTGCTGACGCTTTACGCGGATGCGCTGGGGATTTTGGGCGGGATGGCGGTGTCGTTGTTGGTGCTGAATATCCCGCCGACGGCGTATTGGGTGGAGATGGGAACGATCGTGGGCATCGGCGACGTGGCGGTGGGCGTGATCAAGGCGGCGGTGTTTGGGTTGATCGTGGGGTTGTCGGGGTGCTTGCGCGGGTTGCAGGCGGAGCGGAGTGCGGCGGGAGTCGGGCGAGCGGCGACGTCGGCGGTGGTGACGTCGATCTTGCTGATCGTGGTGGCGGACGCGGTGTTCGCGGTGTTGTTCAATGTGATTGGGTTGTGAGGATGAAGCCGGAAGAACCCATGCCAACGACTGAGGTGCCGGCCATCGAGGTGCGGAATCTTACGGCGGCTTACGAAGGGCGGACTATTTTGAAGGACGTGAGCTTCAGCGTGCGGCGCGGAGAGATCTTTTTTGTGATCGGCGGGTCGGGGTGCGGGAAGAGCACGCTGTTGCGGAACATGATCGGTATCCAAACGCCGGTGACGGGCGAAGTGGATTTCTTCGGGGAGTCGTTCACGAAGGCGAGGTCGCGGCGGCAGCAGGAGTTGTTGAAAAGGTTTGGCGTGCTGTATCAGGGCGGGGCGTTGTGGACCTCGTTGACCTTGCGGCAGAATGTGGAACTGCCGTTGGAGGAATACACGACGCTGTCGCGGCGGGAGCGGGAGGAGATCGCGACGCTCAAGCTGGCGCAGGTGGGATTGAGCGGCTCGGAGGATCTTTATCCGTCGGAGATCAGCGGCGGCATGAAGAAACGCGCGGGGCTGGCGCGGGCGCTGGCGTTGGATCCGGCGATCTTGTTTTTGGACGAGCCGTCGGCGGGGTTGGACCCGATTACGTCGCGGAAGCTGGACGATCTGGTGTTGGAGCTGCGCGAGATGTTTGGGACGACGATGGTGGTGGTGTCGCATGAGCTCGCATCGATTTTCTCGATTGCGGATCGCGTGATCATGCTGGACCGCGAGCAGAAAGGGATTGTGGCGGAAGGGGCGCCGAAGGAACTGGCGGCGAGGAGCAAGGATCCGCGGGTGGTGGAGTTTTTGCATCGCGGGGACTTGCCGCCGGAGCGCGTGTGACAAAGTGCGATGATGTCGAGGATTGCCACGCTTCCTATTGAACTCTGTCTTGCGGCAGGTGACAGATGCGTCGGCTCGCGTGAAAGTGGACGATGCCCTGGATTTTTCGCTACGCTCAGAATGACAAACAATAAGAAGTTCGCGGACATTCCTGACATGGGCGTGAGGCCTAGCGGAGGGACATTCGCATGAAGTCGAAGAAAGGGCCGGCGATCGTGGGGGCGTTTGTGATTGGAGCGTTTGTGCTCGGGTTGGTGGCGTTGCTGGCGTTTGGCGGGGTGAGCTTCTTTTCGAAGCCGCAGCGGTTTGTGGTGTATTTCGACGAGTCGATTCACGGACTCGATCTGGGTTCGCCGGTGAAATTGCGCGGGGTGCGGATTGGGCGGGTGGTGGAGTTGAACGTCCGGTATGAGGCGGAGACGAACAACTCGGTCGTCGGCGTGGTGTGCGAACTGAATCGCAATATGATCACGGACAGCGAAGGCGCGCAGCTGGATGTCTCGGATCGCGAGGAGTTGCAGGCGTTGGTGGATCGCGGGATGCGGGCGCAGCTCGGTATCCTTGGTTTGGCTACGGGGCTGCTGTTCGTGGAGTTGGATTTCGAAGATCCGAAGGAGTATCCGGCGGTGGAGCTGCCGTTCGAGACGCGGTATGTGGTCGTGCCGGCGATGCCGTCGGCGATTCAGGAAATCCAGACGAACATTTCCGGGCTGCTGAACGAGCTGCGGAAGGTGGATTACGCGGGGATTTCGCGGGAGTTCAAAGGGCTGCTGGTCGACACGCGCGGGCAGTTGAACGGGCTGGATTTGAAAGGAACGCTGGCGCAGTGGCAGCGGACGGGGGCGCAGTTCGAGGCGCTGGCGGCGTCGCCGGAGATCAAGGAGACGTTCTCCAATTTGAACGGCGCGATCGCGGAGCTGCGGAGTGTGTTGCGAAAGATCGATGCGGAGGTGGGACCGACGAGTCAGGAGCTGGCGGCGACGCTGACGCAGGCGCGGGTGGCGCTGGAGTCGTTCAACACCACGGCGACGACGGCGACGCGGTTTATTGCGTCGCAGGGCGGCTTGGGTGAGGAGGCGGTGCGGACGATGGAGCAACTGCGAGCGACGGCGGAGGCGGTGCAACGACTGGCGGATTTCCTGGAGCGGAATCCGCAGGCGTTGATCACGGGGAAGAAACGATAAAGCGGGAGGAAGAAGGAGCTTAACCACCGATGAACACGGATGAACACGGATCGATGCGAATGAGGCGGAGGCTGGTGGGCGGCGCGATGGCGGGGGTGATTGCGTTGGCGTGGTCGGGGTGTGCGTTGCCGGAGGCGCAGCCGGATTTGACGCGGTATTATGTGCTGACGGCGGAAGAGGTGGGTGCGTCCGCGTCTGGCGCGGCGGCGGAAGGGGAAGGGCGGAAAGTGTTTTTGAAAGCGGTGAATGTGCCGGAGTTCTTGCGAGGAAAAGTCGTGCAGGTGCGGCTGGCGGAGAACGAGGTGAAATACATCGATACGGCGCGATGGGCGGAGCCGTTGGATGCGGGGTTGGCGCGCGTGCTGCGCGAGAGTTTGGATCGTGCGGAAGGTGGCGTCGAGGTGGTGACTCGTCCCATGGACGCGCGAGATTTCGATATCGTTGTGCAAGTCCGGCGGTGCGAAGGCGTGGTGCCCGATCGGACGGCGCGGCTGGATGCGCGCGTGGAGATTTTTTCGGCGGGATTGGAATCCCGGCGGATTGCGGAAGAGGAGTTTGCGATTGAAATCCCCGGTTGGGACGGGAGCGATTATGGGCAGCTGGCGGCGAAATTGAGTGAGGCCGCGCAAAGGCTCGGGGCCGAGATTGGCGGGGTGATCGCGGAGGTGGGTAGGTCGGAGGAATGAGCGCGACTACGTATTTTCCCGAGGCGAAGAGGAGGGCGAGCCCGGTGCACCGAAGGGCCGCGGAGTTGTCGGTGAAGGGCGGCATGACACTAGCTATTTGGAGGAGCCATGAACACGCCTGATACGGGAACGTTCGCGGTGTTGAACTTCGCGCTGACCCGCGCGGATGATGGACGGCCGACGCAACGCACGGCGACCTGCGGGACGTTTTTGGATGTCGAGCAGGCGTTCGATGTAGCCCGGGAGGAGGCGGAACGCGAGCTGGCGCGGAGGCGCGCGGCGTCGCCGCAACCGGCGACGATCATCGAGCTGCTCGATACGGAGTGGGGCTACGACGTGCGGCAGAACTTTTTAGTCGTATCCAGATACTGGGTGCACGACCGGGCGCCGTCGGAGTTGGGCGCGTAGGGAAGGCCGCGTTGGCGGCGCGGTGGGGACACCTCGCCCTACCTTTTTGCAAGCCCGGCGGGATGCCGGGCTCCACCTTATTTCAGCGCGGCGGCGATGCGGGTGAGCGCGGTGGTGACGTTTTCGCGCGAATTGAAAGCGCTGATCCGCACGTGGCCCTCGCCGCACTTGCCGAAGCCGGCGCCGGGCGTGCAGACGACCTGGGCTTTGTTGAGAAGGAGATCGAAGAATTCCCAGGAGTCGCGACCGACGTTGACCCAGATGTAAGGGGCGTTGTCGCCGCCGATGCAGGAGAAGCCGAGCTTCGTGACGGCGTCACGGATGAGGGCGGCGTTGCCGAGATAGAAATCGGTGAGCGCTTTGGTCTGCTGTTTACCGGCTTCGGTGTAGATGGCGGCGGCGGCTTTTTGGATGGGGTAGGCGACGCCGTTGAATTTGGTGGTGTGGCGGCGGTTCCAGAGGGCGTGAACGGATTGTTCGTTGCCGGCGGCGTCCCAGGCTTTCAGCGATTTGGGGACGATGGTGAACGCGCAGCGGGTGCCGGTGAAGCCGGCGACTTTCGAATAGCTGCGGAACTCGATGGCGACGTCGCGGGCGCCTTCGATTTCGTAGATGGAGTGCGGGATCTTCGGGTCGCGGATGTAGGCTTCGTAGGCGGCGTCGAAGAGGATGATGGCCTTGTGCTGTTTGGCGTAAGCGACCCAGGCGGCGAGTTGTTCCTTGGTGGCGACGGCGCCGGTGGGGTTATTGGGGAAACAAAGATAGATGAGGTCGGTGGCGACCGACGGGATGGAAGGGACGTAGCCGTTGGCGGGGGTGGAATCGAGGTAGGTGATGCCCTCGTAGCGGCCGTCGACGTTGGCGCCGGTGCGGCCGGCCATCACGTTGGTGTCGACATAAACTGGATACACCGGGTCGGGAATGGCGAGGCGGAGGTCGCGGGAGAAGATTTCCTGGATGTTGCCGCAGTCGCACTTGGAGCCGTCGGAAACGAAGACCTCGTCGGCGTCGATTTGGCAGCCGCGGGGGGCGAATTCGTTGGCGACGACGGCTTCGCGGAGAAAGGCGTAGCCCTGTTCGGGGCCGTAGCCCTTGAACGTGGCGCGGTTGGCCATCTCGTCGGTGGCGGCGTGGAGCGCGTCGACGCAGACCTGCGGGAGCGGCTCGGTGACATCGCCGATGCCGAGGCGGATGACGGGTTTGTCGGGATGGGCGGCGACGAACGCGCTGACGCGCTTGGCGATGTCGCTGAAAAGGTAGGACGCCTTGAGCTTGGTGTAGTTCTCGTTGATGCGGATCATGGGAGGTGCGGAAGGAGGATCGCGTTATGCGGGCGCAAAGGCTTGAACAAACGGAGCGGCGGACGTTTGTTCAAGCCCGCGTTCGAGCAACGCGCTGCCCCCCATGGAGATTATCAATACTGTTGCGCAGATGCGGTCTTTGGCCGTGCAGTGGAAGCTGGAGCGGAAAACGATCGCGTTGGTGGCGACGCAGGGGGCGCTGCATGCGGGGCAGGAGGCGCTGATTCGCGCGGCGAAAGAGCGGGCGGAGGTGGTGGTGGTGTCGGTGTTTGTGAATCCGCTGCAGTTTGGGCCGAACGAGTTGACGGCGAAGTATCCGCGGAGCTTCGAGAAGGATGTGGCGTTGTGCGAGCGATGCGGGGCGACGGTGGTGTTCGCGCCGGCGGCGGAGGAAATTTATCCGCGCGGGTATTCGACATATGTGATGGAGGAGACGACGAGCCGGTTGTTGTGCGGGCCGTCGCGGCCGACGCATTTCCGCGGGGTGACGACGCTGATGGCGAAGTTTTTCAATATCATGCGTCCGGACGTGGCGGTGTTTGGGCAGAAGTCGGTGCAGCGGGCGTCGGTGGTGAAGAAAATGGCGGCGGATCTCGATTTTGGCGTGGAGATCGTGGTGGTGCCGACGGTGCGGGAGGCGGATGGGCTGGCGGCGGGGATTCGGAACGTGGAGTTCACGACGAGTCAGCGGCAGGAGGCGCTCGGGATTTATGCGGCGTTGAAGCGGGCGCAGGAAATGGCGGCGGCGGGCGTGCGCAGTCCGGATCGAATCGTGGCGGAGGCGACGCATATACTGGGGGACCGGCGGCGTCTGCGGATTATATATATTTGTGTGATCGATCGGGAGACGATGGAGCCGATGCGGGAGGTGATTTCCGGCCGGTCGATGCTGGCGATCGCGGCGTGGGTGGATGAGGTGCGGGTGATTGATAATGCGGTGTTGTGAGGGGCGTCAGCGCGCGCGGTGGCCATGGTAGCAGGCTGAAAGGCACTTGGGACGTCACTGCGGCAAAGAGAACTGCGCGCGCTGATTCGTCATCGGCGAGGGCCGGTGGGTGACGCGGTGCCATTTTGCCCATTTTTGGCGATCATTTGATTGATGCGGGGTGAGTGAATCGCCAATTTCGCGGAGATGCTTTTCGTCCACTTCGGCAGGTTGCGGTTGGTGCTGGCTTCACTCGTGGGAGGCCTTGTTTTTGCGGGTGCCGCGCGAGGCACGACGGTGGTGCCGCCGGAATTTACCGAGTTGGTGAATGGGTCCGACTATATTGTTCACGCGGTGGTGAAACAGGTGTCGTCGGAGAAACGAGCGCGTGGGAACGGCGTGAAGATCGTCACGTTGGTGGAGCTCGAGGTGATCGAAGTCGTGGCGGGGACGCCACCGGAGAAGGTGACGCTCGAACTGCTGGGCGGGAAGGTGGGTGACGAAGAGTTGCGGGTCGTGGGGATGCCGCAGTTCGCGGTGGGCGATGAGGATATTTTATTCGTGAGCAAGAATGGACGGGCGGTCGCGCCGCTGTATGCGATGGGGCACGGGCGCTACGGGGTGGAGCGAGATGGAGCGAGCGGACGGACGTGGGTGAAGCGGGCGGATGGAGTGCCGCTGCAGGATACGGCGCAGGTGAGCTTGCCGTTGGCGAAAGGTGGGACGGGGGAGTTGGTGCGGCGGGCGGCGGGGCTGAGTTCGGCATTGGAGCCGGCGGAATTTATTCGTCGGATCCGCGCCGAGCGGAAGAACGAAGGCGCGGGCGAAGCGGCGAAATAATCTCTCCGTGCGCACCTTTATTTTGCTGACGGTTGCGTTCGCTGCGGCGGCGAACGGGTGGGCTTATAGTCTCAGCGTCGATGCGAGCGGCGTGTATGTGAACAAGTGGCGGAAGAGCCCGATCAATATGGTCGTGAAGCTGCCGATGACTGCGAATATGTCGGACGGGAGCAGCTTCAGCAGCAGCGTGGTTGCGGCGATGGAGGCGTGGAACGCGCAACTAGGGACCGTGCGGTTTACGTGGCAGACGGTTCTCCCTGGCGATTATAAGAACGGCAACGAGATCAACGAAGTCGTTGTCGATGAAACCGTGGACGGGGACGAGTTTGGTCCCAACACGCTCGCGGTGACGACGATGTATTTCGGCCCGAACGAGTTTGTGGAGGCGGATGTGGTGTTCAGGGCCTCTGAACCGTGGAATTCCTATCGAGGGCCGCGACAAAGTGGACGGGTGGATGTGCGGCGGGTGGCGTTGCACGAGTTGGGACATGTGTTGGGGTTGGAGCATCCGAACGATGCAGGGCAGAACGTCACGGCGATCATGAACAGCCGGGTGAGCGACATCGATGCATTGCGAGCGGACGATATCGCGGGAGGGCAACGGTTGTATGGAGCGCCAGGTTTTGTGCCGCCGAATGACGCATTCGCCAATGCGACGACGATCGGGCTTCAGGAAGGAACCATCAACCTGGCGGGTGCGAACATCGCGGGCACGCGTGAGGTGGGAGAGCCTGCTCATGGCGACGTCCCGACGGGTCGATCGGTCTGGTGGAGGTGGACGGCGCCCGCGACCGGTGCGGTGACGTTGACGACGCTGGGCAGCGACTACGACACGGTGCTGGCGGTTTATACGGGCGCGTCGGTGTCGGCGTTGACGCTCGTGGCGTCGAACGACGATGAAGAAACGCCGGAGCAGAATACGACTCCGCAGCGAAAACGGACGAGCCGGTTGAGTTTCAACGCGCGAAAAAATGTAACGTATCGGATTGCGGTGGATGGCTGGGGTGATGAAGAGAAGCCGGCGTATTGGGGAAACATTACGTTGGGGATGGAGTTCACGCCGGCTCCTGCAGCGACGACGCGGTTGGTGGCGTTGGCGGCGCGGGCGGCGGCGGGGAGTGGGGATCAGACGTTGATCATGGGGTTTGTGGTGGATGGGAATAAAGAGGTGCTCGTGCAGGGAGTGGGGCCGGGGATTGCGAGCAGTGTGCCGACGGCGCTGGCGGATCCGCGATTGGAGTTGTTTCGGTATCAAGGCGGGTCGTTCGCGAAGGTGGACGAGAACAACGATTGGGTGAATTCGTCGGCGATTACGGAGGCGCGGGCGCGGTTGGGGGCGTCGGCGCTGGCGGTCGGGTCGAAGGACGCGGCGTTGCTGAAGACTATAACGGGTGGAGTTTATACGGCGCACGTGGCGTCGGGTGGTGCGGCGGGGGTGGCGTTAGTGGAAGCGTATGATGCCGATGGCGGTGGGAATAGCCGGTTGATGGCGTTGTCGACGCGGACGGTGGCAGGGGCGGGCGATGCGACGTTGATCGCCGGATTTGTATTGGAAGGGAATGGTCCGAAGACGGTGTTGATTCGCGGGCTGGGACCGGAGTTGGCGCTGCGCGGGGTGCAAGGTGTGTTGGCGGATCCGAGGATCACGGTGTATCGCGGGTCGAATGTTGTTGGGAGCAACGACGATTGGGGCGGGAGTGCGGAGCTGAAGGAGGCGTTTTCGGCGGTGGGCGCGGAGCAGCTCGCGAGCAACACGAGCAAGGATGCGGCGATGCTGGTGACGCTGGATCCGGGGGCTTATACGGTGCACGTCACGGGTGCGGCGGGGACGACCGGCGTGGCGTTGGTGGAGATTTTCGATGTGGAATGAGCATCCTTCGACCGAGAGTTTCTTGGGCCCGCCGCAGTCGTATCCTGTATGGGGCGATCTGTGTTTGCGTAGTCGCTTCTGTCAAGGGGCAGGAGCCGACGTATAGTTTCAGCCTGCTCGCTGGTTCCCCAACCGGAGGCTTGGGGAATGCGGATGGACAAGGCTCTGCGGCGGCGTTCGCCTGGCCGGGAGGATTGGCGATTGATGCCCAAGGCAATCTTTACGTGGGCGACGTGAGTAATGATTCGATCCGGAAGATCACGGCAGGGGGAATGGTGACGACGCTTGCCGGCTTTTCCGGGCGGAATGGATACGCTGATGGCGTCGGCGTGGCGGCAAAATTTAACCAGCCCAAGCACGTAGCGGTTGATTTGCAGGGCAACGTTTACGTTGCAGAGGATGCGAACGCGGTCGTGCGGAAGATAACTCCGACAGGTGAGGTCAGCACGCTGGCGGGGCTGGCCGGGCATCATGGGTATGAAGATGGACTGGGCTCGGCGGCGCGTTTTTCGGGTTTGAAGGGAATCGCAGTCGATCGAGCGGGCACCGTGTATGTGTCGGTCAGTCTACGCACCATTCGCGCGATCAGCCCTCAAGGGGTGGTGACTACGATCGCGGGGCGTCAGGAAACGTTCGAGAGTATCGACGGAGCCGGATTGAATGCCGGCTTTGGGCGCCTTGGCCCCATGGCGTTCGATGCTGATCAGAACCTCTATATTATCGACGGAAAATCGGTTCGTAAGATGACGCCGGAAAGGGTTGTGACCACGTTGGCGGGACACCCGACGGCAGGCGGGCTTGTGAATGCGACAGGAACCGCCGCGCGTTTCGGCTCGCTGACCAGCATTGCCTGTGACGCGCAGGGAAACGTGATTGTGAGTGATTGGGATAATTCGCTGATCCGAAAGATTTCGCCCGCGGGCGTGGTGACCACGTGGGCCGGAGTTCACGGTCAGACAGGCAGCAACAATGGCTCACTCCAGGAGGCTACGTTCGAGATGCCATTAGCTGTAACCGTCGATGCGACCGGGAATGGCTACGTTGCCGAGCAGGCGAATAGCACCATCAGAAAAATATCCGTCAGTGGGGAGGTCAGCACGTTTGCCGGCGCGATCAACCTATCGGGAAGCGCGGACGGGATCGGGCCTGCTGCGCGCTTTACTGGACCCACGGGCGTTGCAGTAGATTCCGCTGGCACAATCTACATAGCCGACCGCGACAATCATGTCATTCGACGCGTGGTCGGATCCGCTGTGACCACCCTGGCAGGGGTTCCGCGGCAGATCGGAAGCACGGACGGCGTGGGGAGCGCCGCGCGGTTTTATTATCCGACTGACGTGGCAGTTGATCGGTCGGGCAACGTTTACGTCTTGGATATGGGGAATAGCACAATCCGTAAGGTCACGCCTTCGGGGATGGTCACTACTCTTGCTGGGTCGGCCGGCAGCCTAGGTTCAAACGATGGAGTCGGAGCATCCGCGCGCTTTGGATTTACTGGATGGGGAGGAATCGCGATGAGCCCGACCGACGTGCTTTTCGTTGCCGATGGATTTGGATGCATGATTCGCACCGTGCTTCCCGACGGGACAGTTACCACTTATGCGGGCAAGCCGGGCGTTGGAATTACGCAGGATGGCACGCGCGAGACGGCAACGTTTTCCTTCACGCAGGATGTCGCCGTGGATTCCAAGGGGAACGTTTTCGTGGCGGAAGGATTTGGCCACGCGCTGAGAAAAATCGCTCCAGACGGGAAGGTGACGACGGTCGCTGGACACCCAGAAGAGTTCGGAACCAACGACGGCCCCGCGCTGGAAGCCCGGTTTAGATCTGTGGCCAGCTTGGCGGTCGACCAGTTCGACAACCTACTGATCTCCGATAGCGGGAACTATGTGATTCGCCGAATGACGCCGGGCGGCAGTGTTTCCACGATTGGCGGCTTCGCCGGATATGCGGGTATGCATGACGGTGTCGGTGCAGATGCGCGTTTTGGAATTCCTGCAGGTCTGGCCGTAGGCCCTTCGGGCACGCTTTATGTAGCAGATCGGCACTACAACGCAGTGCGGCAGGGCGTGGCATCAACCACGGGGCCCTCCGTTCCAGCTGTAGAGTGGGCTTCACCTGCGCCGATCCTTTCGGGGACTCCCCTTTCGGCGAGGCAGCTCAACGCGACGTCCAGCGTGCCGGGGGCATTCACGTATTCACAATCGTTGGGGACGATATTGGCACCCGGAACGCATGTTTTGACGGTTACGTTCACGCCAGCTGACCTTGCGAACTACAGCAGCGTGACCAAGCAGGTGAGCGTGACCGTGGCGGCGTCGGTCACGACGACGCGGCTGGTGGCGTTGGCGGCGCGGGCGGCGGCGGGGAGTGGGGATCAGACGTTGATCATGGGGTTTGTGGTGGAGGGGAACAAGGAGGTGCTCGTGCAGGGGGTGGGGCCAGGGATTGCGGGCAGCGTGCCAACGGCGTTGGCGGATCCGCGGTTGGAGTTGTTTCGGTATCAGGGAGGAACGTTTGCGAAGGTGGATGAGAACAACGATTGGGTGAATTCCTCGGCGATCACGGAAGCGCGGGCGCGGCTGGGGGCGTCGGCGTTGGCGGTCGGATCGAAGGACGCGGCGTTGCTGAAGACGATATCAGGTGGAGTATATACGGCGCACGTGGCATCGGGAGGAGCGGCGGGCGTGGCGTTGGTGGAGGCATATGACGCGGATGGCGGCGGGAGCAGCCGATTGATGGCGCTGTCGACGCGCACGGTGGCGGGTGCGGGGGATGCGACGTTGATTGCGGGATTTGTATTGGAGGGGAATGGACCGAAGACGGTGTTGATTCGCGGGCTGGGGCCGGAGTTGGCGTTGCGCGGGGTGCAGGGGGTGTTGGCGGATCCGAAGATCACGGTGTATCGCGGGTCGAATGTTGTTGGGAGCAATGACGATTGGGGTGGGAGTGCGGAGTTGAAGGAGACGTTTACCGGGGTGGGAGCGGAGCAACTTGCGAGTAATACGAGTAAGGATGCGGCGATGTTGGTGACGCTGGATCCGGGGGCTTATACGGTGCACGTCACGGGTTCGGCCGGGACGACGGGGGTGGCGTTGGTGGAGATTTTCGATGTGCCGTGATTGATCCGTATTCTATGCACTGTATCCTCAGGTCGTTCTATTTCGCCCTCCTCGCAGTCGTGCTGTTGGCGCGACCTTTGGACGCTCAAGACGAGCTGCTTGCAAGCGGAAGCAATCTGTCTGGGCAATTCGGCCTGGGAACGACTGGCTTTGCATCAGGGCCGGTTTCGATCTCAACTGATGCAGTCGGATTTGCCGCCGGCGCGGGGCGCACATTCTTAATCAAAGCGGACGGGACTCTATGGGCGTCGGGTTCGAACGACGAGGGGCAACTAGGGGACGGAACCACGACGAGTCGGAGTTCCCCCGTGCAGATCGCTGGAGAGGTGGCGGCCGTTGCGGCGGGGACGCGCACGCTGATCCTGAAAAAAGACAAGTCCCTGTGGTGGATTCCGGGCTTCACTGGTTCTCAGCCGGTGCAAATCGCCGCCAACGTGAAGCGGGCTGCCGCGGGGTTCTATAGACTGGCGTATATAACCGAAAGTGAAGAGTTATGGACGATCCGGGTAGAGCAGGGATCATTTCCGGACCTGCCGGAGCTAACCAACGTAGCGACCGACGTCGCTGCGGTGGCCCTAGGACGTGCTCACACTTTGTTTGTTAAGAAGGACGGGACCTTATGGGGGTGGGGCAGTAATTTCCACGGCCAACTTGGCGACCCGATCAGCCAGGGGGACCGCACGGATACGCCGGTAAAGGTCACCGACGGCGTAAGAGATGTGGCGGCTGACGGGGACTCTTCGTTCTTCATCAAGACCGACGGGACTCTATGGGCGATGGGGGCGAACAACTCGGGTGAACTTGGCGACGGCACCCGGCAGTCTCGCCGCGTGCCTGCGCAGGTTGCGACGGAGGTCGTCCACGTCAGCGCAGGCGACGGCTATACTCTGTTCTTGAAGAGGGATGGGACGGCGTGGGGAATGGGTTCGACGCGCAGTGGACAATTGGGTGTGGTGGACGGAGACCTCGTGGCAAACGAGCCGATTTTGATCATGGGAGGCCTGAAGGCGATCGCGGCTGGCCGATCGCACTCGTTGTTCTTCCGAGAAGGTTCATCCCAAACGGAGACAGCGGTCACACTTTCGGAATCGAGCCGCGAAGTCGGAGCCAACGGCGGACGCTACGTCATTGGTATCGCGAGCGACGGAGGCTGGGTTCCGCAAACGGATGCCTCATGGCTGATGTTCACGAGAAGAGTGGTCGCGCGCGATGGACTGCTCGAAATAGAGGTAGCGCCGAACAACGGCAATGCTTCGCGATCGGCTGAAGTTCGCATTGCGGGCAAAGTCCACACGTTGGTGCAGCGTTCGCGCGGGAAGCGTTTTTCCGAGCTCCTGGCGTTCGGCCGGGATGCCGAAGGACAGTTGGGCGTGAGCAATGTCGCAGACGGAGTGTGGCCTGCACAAATTGCGACAGGTGTGCGGAAGGTCGCGGCCGGCTCGGTGGGCGGGCCATGGGATCAGACTGCACATGTTCTGGTGCTGCGAACGGATGGAGAGCTGTGGGGATTTGGTCGCAACAACTGGGGGCAGCTCGGGCAACCGGCGAGTGATGCTGTGCTGAACTGGACGAAGCTTGCGTCGCAAGTTACGCAGATCGCAGCGACGCCGGGGCACAACTTTTTCCTAACGTCCGATGGGACTCTCTGGAAGGTCGGTGGAGAGCCAAAGAATCATCCGGGCGGTGGAGCAACCGACGATGCAAACGTGCCGGTGTTGATAGCATCGAATGTGAGGAGCTTTTCGGCGAGTGGTCCGCATACTTTGTTTGTTAAGACTGATGGCAGCTTGTGGGCCATGGGATCGAACGAGTTTGGCCAACTGGGAGATGGTTCGCGCACAGAGCGATCGGTGCCGGTGCAGGTGGCTACAAATGTCGCTGAAGCCGCGGCGGGATTTTATCATAGCCTGTTCCTAAAAACGGATGGAACGCTTTGGGGTATGGGACAAGCATCTCTCGGTCAGCTCGGGGATGGTGCAACCGAACAAATGCGAACTTCGCCTCAGCAGCTGCGTAGCAACGTCCGCGCTGCAGCGGCTGGCTTCACCTGCTCGTTCTTTATAGATGTTGAAGGCAGGCTCTGGGGTATGGGTGTTGGACCTTTGGGAATTGGCTCGGTTGAGCCCCAGCCGACACCGGTCGAGATCGCCCGAGCTGTCACTTTCGTGTCGGCCTCGTGGGACCATGCCTTTTTCATAAAAGACGATCGTTCGCTGTGGGGCACTGGTCCGAACACCAACGGAGAACTGGGAGACGGCACCATCAAGTCGCGTCCGCATCCGGTAGAGATTGCCGACGAGGTGACGATGGTCTCGGCGACGCATGGAGTGACTTTGTTCGTGAAATCGGACGGGTCCCTCTGGGCAATGGGAGATCCTGAGGACTTCCTATGGAACAGGCGGCCGACCCCAATGCTGGTCGATGCAGACGTGACCGACATTGCAGTCGGGGCGCTGCATAGTGCGTATGTGAAAGAAGACGGGGGATTGTGGTCGATGGGACCGCAGATGCTGGGTAACGGGCTCGTGGTAGGCAGTTCAAGGCCGGTAAATGTTGCCGATTCGGTTGTGCGAGTAGCGGCCGGTGATGGGTTCACCCTTTTTGCGAAGACTGACGGCGGCTTATGGGCCGTCGGGGCGGAGGCAAATGACTTGTTTGATGTTGTTGGGAATCCCGCACCAGTTCCGGTGCGGATCGAGTCGGATGTCGCGGATATCGCCGCGGGAACTTACCACGCGCTATATATCAAGAAGGACGGGGCGTTGTTCGCGACGGGCGACAACTATGCGGGTCAACTCGGGGTGGAAGGGCTGTCAGGCTCCACCAAGAAGCCGGCGAGGAGCACCACGGGAGTGATGCGAGCCGCCGCGGCATTCCAGCACAGCCTTATCCTCAAGATCGACGGGACGTTGTGGGCCGTGGGCAATACTGGCCTGGCTTCTGGAAGCACGAGGTCGATGGTGCAGGTGGCGACCGATGTGATCGATGTCGCGGTGGGACGAGATCATAGTCTCTTTTTAAAGCGTGATTCAACGCTGTGGGCATGGGGCGACAATTTCTATCTTCAGCTGGGTGATTCCACGAACGAGGATAGGAGCCGCCCTGTGGAAGTGGCGGAAGACGTTGCCGCGTTTGACGGCGGAGTCAGTCATACCGTCTTCGCAAAGACGGATGGGACACTCTGGACAATGGGTTCAAACGAGTATGGCCAACTCGGCGACGGAACATTCACATCCCGCGCGACGCCAACAATGGTAGCACGCGGCGTGGTCCGCGTGAGTGCAGGGCAGGGCTTTCACACGCTCGTGATTCGCGACGCCAGCCTCCCTGTGATTGGCGCGCCCACGACGTTCCTAGCTGACGGTAACAGCGCGTTCGACGTCGCTGCTGAAGGAGTTGGAACCCTCGGTTATCAGTGGGAGCGTCTCACCTCGGTGCAGGCCGGTTGGGAGGTTCTCACTGATGGGAAACTTTGGACAGGCACAGGGAAACGTCATCTCGTGATCGCCCACGACACGGTCCTTTCGGTTGGAGAGCGATTCCGTTGCCGGGTGCAGAATGAAGCGGGCGCATTGACGAGCATCTCCATCAAGACGCGTGCCTCTGTGATTGAGGCGGGACCTTCGAGCGTGACAGTAGATGCAGGAAAGGTCGCATCGTTCACCGCAGGCGCGGGTGGCGTGCCCGCGCCGCGGCTTCGCTGGCAGCAGCGTCTGCCCGGTGGCTCGCAATGGACGGAAATTGTGGATGGCGGCTTATATGAAGGATCACAAACCGGCCGGTTAACGGTCGGAGCGGCGGCGAACCTAAATGGAGTCCAGTTTCGATGTGTGGCGATGAACGGCGTGGGTGAGCCGGCAACATCAGCGGCGGCGACTCTCACGGTTATTGGCGGGAATCCATACGCCGGGAGCTACTTCGGGACTATTTTGGGAGATGCTGGGCGGTGGGCGCTGCAAGTGGCCGAGAATGGGAAAGGCACGCTGATCGGGCATCTGTTTCAAAAAAATACGGTCGTCGTGGTAAGTGTGACTGTTGCGACCGACGGATCATTCTCCGGCACTGGAACAGAGTTTTCAGCAGCGGCGCAGGCTCCGGTGAGCGGCAGGCGAGAGGGATCTATCAGAGCATTGTCAGTAAGCGAGTTCATGCTGTCCGGCATTATTTCGGGCGATGCTTTGACCGGCGCGGTTAATGGATCGGTCGAGTCATTGGTGGGCGCACGCGAAAGCCAGGGTGGACTCGTTCCGAGCGGGCATTACACGGCTGGATCGGCTAATGACGCCGGCAGTTTGCTGCAAGCGATCGTCGCCCCGAGTGGCCGGACGTTTGTGATTGCTCGGACGTGGGCTGGGGTCGACTCGGCATCGGGCGCTACATCGGTTGCGGGAGAGTTTAGTGCCGACTCTTACAAGGGAGGCCAGATCCTCGTGAAAACGGTGGTCGGCGATCAGATCGCCGGAGTTGTGTATGTCCCGGGCTCCTCGGCACCCGTGGTATTTGGCGATCTTGATCCGAATAACGATGAAGAGCCTGGACCTGATACAGCGGAGCCCGGTGTAGCAGGCACGCGGCTGGTGGCGTTGGCGGCGCGGGCGGCGGCGGGGGGTGGGGATCAGACGTTGATCATGGGGTTTGTGGTGGATGGGAATAAGGAGGTGCTCGTGCAGGGAGTGGGGCCAGGGATTGCGAGCAGCGTGCCGACGGCGTTGGCGGATCCGCGGTTGGAGTTGTTTCGGTATCAAGGCGGGTCGTTTGCGAAGGTGGATGAGAACAACGATTGGGTGACTTCGTCGGCTTTCCCGGAGGCGCGGGCGTGGTCGGGGGCGTGGGCGTTGGCGGCGGGATCGAAAGACGCGGCGTTGTTGAAGACAATTTCAGGTGGAGTTTATACGGCGCACGTGGCATCGGGAGGAGCGGCGGGGGTGGCGTTGGTGGAGGCGTATGATGCGGATGGCGGCGGGAGCAGTCGGTTGATGG
>JAEWBF010000061.1 GCA_023391285.1 Verrucomicrobiota bacterium | reverse complement strand
CCGTAGCACGGTCAACCTGACCGTGCTCCTGCTCCGCTTCAGCCGGCACTCATGCCCCGTGACGGGCGCCGCTTCGTCGGCGCCGCCACGCCTCCCTTCGCGTTTCTTCGCGCCCTTCGCGGTTGAACCCACCGCTTCCGCCCTTCCCGCTCACCCCCGCAAAAACCCCACCACGCGCCCCACCACGTCCTCGCGCGCATCTTCCAGCACATAGTGCCCCGCATCCGCGATCCGGTGCACGGCCGCCTGCGGCAATCGCGCCTGCCATTCCGCCAAAAACCGATCGTCGAAACAAAAATCCTTTCCGCCCCATACGATCGCCACCGGTTTTTCCCTAAACTGCGCGATCCCGGCCTCGACCTCGCTCAACGTCGCCCAGCTCCGATGCCTCTCGTTCATCGGAATGTCCTGCACGAAGCCGCTCACCGCGACGCGATTCGCCCACGAGTCATACGGCAGCAAATACGCGCGCTTCTCCTCCGCCGTGAGCTTCCGCCGGCTCATCGCCATCCACGTCGCCGGCCACGCGAATCCATTCAACCCGCGCACCAACGCCGGCCCAATCACCGGCGCTTTGCACACCGCGATTCGTCCGGGAATATGCCGCGACGGAAACGCCCCCGTATTCAAAATCACGATGCGTTTCACGCGTTCCGCTTGCCGCGCCGCCACGCCAAACCCGATCGCCCCGCCCCAATCGTGCACCACCAGATCGAACGTCTCCACGCCGCAGTTCCGCAGCAACGCCGTTACGTCCTCAATCCGCCGCGCCAGCGAGTAATCGTAATCCTGCGGTTTCTCCGAAAGCCCCATCCCGACGTGATCCGGCACCACGCAACGCGTCGTCGGCGCCAGTGCCTTCACCAGTTCGCGATAATAAAACGACCAGGTCGGATTCCCATGCAGCATCACCACCGCATGCGCCCCACGCGGGCCTTCATCCAAATAACTCATCCGCGCTCCCGCCGGCGTCGCGAAGGCCTTCGGCTCGAACGGATACAAGTTCCGCAGCCACTCCGGAATCATCTGCCCCGGTTTCACCATTCGAGCGCCAGCATCAAACAGTTCAACCCGCTCCCAATCCCCAACAACCCCACGCGATCTCCCTCCTTCACCGCCCCCGCCTCGATCGCTTTCGCCAACGTCGACGGCAATGCCACCGATCCCGTATTTCCCAGCGTCTCGAACGTCGAAAAATCCTTCGCCAGATCGATCCCCAGCGTCTCGTAAAGCTTCCGGCGGTGCACGCTGCCGACTTGGTGGCACACAAACCGGTCGAACCCCGCGCCCTGCTCCGCCGTGAACGCTTCCCACGTCTCCTTCGCGAGCGTCACCCCCGCAATCAACAGCTGCTCCGAATCCGTCTGCATCACCAGCGACTCCGCCGCATAGGTGTCGCCCTGACACAAATCGCTGTGCTGCGTCGCCGCCCGCGCCACGCCCCCCAGCAATCGATGCGCGCGCCCTTTCACCAGCGAACGGTGACACACCATCGCTGCCACCGCGCCCGACCCAATCGTCAAATTCGCAAAATACGGTTTGATCTCGTTCCGCGTCAGCGGCCGCTCCACCAGCGTGCGCAACGTCTGCTCCACCAGCGGTCGTCCGTTTTCTCCGGATACAATCATCGCGCACTCGATCTGCCCGCTCTCGATCATCCCCGCCGCCAGCGTCAGCGAATTCAGAAAACCGAGACACGCATTCGACACATCTAAAATCTGCGCCGTCCCCGGCAGTCCGATCTTCCGATGCGCAAACGACGCCGTCGCCGGCTCCAGCATGTCGCGACTCACCGCCGCATGCACCAACAACTCCACCTGCTCCGCCCGCAGCTTCGACTTCGCAAGCACCGCGCGCCCCGCCGCCGCACTCGCGTCCGACGGCCGCGTTCCCGCCGGCCACATCCGCCGTTCGCGAATTCCCGTCATCAACTCCAGCCGCCCTTCCGGCAGCTTCAAACGCTCATACAACGGACGCAGCCGCTCCTCGATCTGCGCCGAGGTCCAAACCTCGTCCGGCAGCGCCACCGCAATCGATTCGATGCAGACGTTCTCGAACCTCATTGGGCGTTTGAATCTTTGGAGTTTGGGATTTCCCGCGACCCCGTCGCAGGTTCGGGTCTCATCGCCAAACGAATGATCTCCTTATCGAAGTAATTCGATCCCAGCCCCGCATCGACGACGAGCGTCGTTCCATTCACGCCGCTGCTGCGGTCGCTCAACAAAAACACCGCCGCGTCCGCCACTTCCTGCGTGCTCAAGCTGCGTTTCCGAAACGTCATTTTTTCCGAATACAAATAGCTCTCGAGATACCCCGGAATTCCCGCCGACGCACTCGTCTTCAACGGCCCCGAGCCGATGACATTGAACCGCACCTCCGAGTCCGCGCTGAACGACTTCGCCAGAAACCGCGTCGCCGATTCCAGCGCCGCCTTGATCGGCCCCATGTAGCCGTAGTTGTCCGGCGTCACCAGCAGCGACGAAATCCCGATCGTCACCACCGACGCAGTCTTCGCCAAATGCGGTTTGAACGCATTCGCCACCTCCACGAGTGAAAACGCCGAGATTGCCGTCGCCTGCAAAAAGTCCGCGCGCTTCGTTTCGTGAAACGCCTTAAAACCTTCGCTGTAGTTCGCGAACGCAATCGAATGCACGATCCCGTGCACCGACGCAAAACCGGCCGCCGCCACGTCCTGCGCCAGCTTCGCCGCCGCACCTTCGTGCTCCACGTCGCACACGAACACCGGCTTCCCCGCCAGCAGCGTCTCGAGCGATTTCTTCCGCGTTTCGGAACGCACGCTATAAACCACGCGCGCGCCGTGCTCCTCGAGCGTCTTCGCGATAAACCACGCCACGCTCCTTCGGTTCGCCACACCGAAGACGACAAATGTCTTCCCGCTCAGCTGAAGAAAATCGCCCATACTCATTCAGCGATTGTCATTCTGAGCGCAGCGAAGAATCCAGTTGGATCTACGCTCCCTAGGACCGGTGCCACGCTCACTGGATTCTTCACTGCGTTCAGAATGACAGTTGAAAGCTTTCATTGCAGCCAATCAGGCCCCTTCCGGCGCTTTCCACGCCACCGAAAACTCCACGCTCAACACCCGCTTGTCTCCGTTCTTCACGCTCCCGCTCATCATCGTGAAGCCACCGAGCGCGTCCTTCTTTTTCACTTCGATCGTGATCGTGTCGCCTGGATACACCGGGCTGCGAAATCGCACGTCGCTGATCTTCGCTAGCAACGGCACACCTTCCCCCGGCTTCAGCCCCGCCGCCTGCGCCTGCCGCGCCATGTAAAGCGCTCCGGTCTGAAACACCGCTTCGCACAAAATCACCCCCGGCGTGATCGGCGCGCCCGGATAATGCCCTTTGTAGAAGTCCTCCTCCGCCCGAAACGTCCGCTTCGCCGTGAGGCTCTCAGGCGTCTCCGCCACGATTTCATCGACGAACAAAAACGGCGGCCGGTGCGGAATCAGATCGGTTACTTGCATAAGCCCTGTGTCTTGAACCACCGAAGCACAAAGGCACGGAGAAAAGTCCCCTCTCTCTGTGTCTCCGTGCCTTTGTGGTTCATTCCGGTTGTTATTCAGTCGCTCAGCTCACCGACGACGTCGCCGCCCGTTTCGCATCGAACAACGCCTTGTCGATCTTGTTCGCGACGATCACGCCATAATTAATCGTGCCCAGCCACCCGGACATAATGATGCCCACCGAGCCGGCATGATAAAGCCCCGGCAACTTCTCCGGCAGCTCCATCGACACTTTCAAGCCTTCGAACTTCGTCCCGAACGACGTCCCGCCCATGTGCGTCGTGTAACGCTCGATCGTCCGCGGCGTCGCCGCTTCCTTCCAGTCGATCTTCCCGCGCACATCGGGAATAAACCGCTCCAGCGCCACGAGCGACTCCTCAATCAGCCGCTCCTTCTCGCGTTCATACTCTTCGAGCGAAAGCTTGTCCCAATCGCCATATTGGCCGTTCAACGACACCACCACCGTGTAGCGGTCCGACCCCGGACGCGTTTCCGGATAATACACCGAAAACGTGCGACTCGTCGTCCGAAAATCCGTCAGCTCCTGGCTGCTGAATTTCGGGTTATCCGACGTGAACACGAGATCGCCGATATGCGGAATCGTCTCACCTTTTCGAATACCGAGATACACCTGGCACGAGCTCGAATTGATCCGCACCGCCCTCGCCGCTTCCACAAACTCTTCCGAAAAACTCTCCTCCCGCGCCAGCTTGAAGATCGTGTTCTTGATGTTCGCGTTCGACAGCACCGCCTTCGCGCGAATCACCCGCCCGCTGGTCGCCACGATCCCGCACGCGACCTTTTTCCCGTCGCGTTCTTCGACGAGGATTCGATCGACCATCACCTTCTTCCGCAGCTCGACGCCGTTCTTCTTCAGCTCCGCGACCATCTTCTCGATCAACACATCCGAGCCGCCGCGGAACGTATAAACGCCCGAGCCCATGAAATTCGAAAACACGATCCCATACGTGATCGCCGGATCGTCGAGCGTCGACCCGTTCGCATACGCGATCGGCTCCATCAACAACCGCTTCACATCGTCCCGTCCCGGGAAAAACCGCTCCAACATCTCCCCGGTCGTCTCGGAGTTGTTGTCGTAGTAGTTCATCGCGCGGAGGTAGTCGTAAAACGCCTCCACCTTCTCCCGCGCCAATCCGAACTGCTCCACCAGCACCCGCGTGTAATCCTCCCGCGTGAACGTCGTCCAAACATCCATCTGCGGATTCACGAACCGGATGTCCTTCAGCTGCACGATCGAATCCGCGATCTCCTTCGTCCAATACTTGCGGCACGACTTGATCATCCCGACCGGAAATCCGTGCAGCGAGATATCGAAGATATGCCCGCCCTTGCGCGTGAACCACGTCGCCAGCCCGCCGAACTGGTAATGATGTTCGAGCAGCAGCACGCGATGGCCGGCCTTCGCCAGCACATTCGCGCCGGTCAGCCCGCCCAGACCACTGCCGATTACAATGACGTCATACTCGTCCGCGACGCCTTTCAGCCAGTCGTAAGCCATGGAACGGACGAGTGAAGTTCCCGTCACGCCAAGCGCAACGGGAAACCATCAGGTAGGGCGCGCCGTGCCCGGCGCGCCCGCTGGCCCCCGCCCGCCCCACCCGCGC
>JAEWBF010000138.1 GCA_023391285.1 Verrucomicrobiota bacterium | reverse complement strand
GGTGTTAGTTGTCGGGTTGGGCGGGGGTGCCGTTGGGGGTGCCGATGACGGGGCCGGTTGAAATCTGTGGAGCGTAGATGCGGGCGGTGGCGGGGATGGCTTGGCGGATGTCGGTGACTTTGCGGCCGGTGGTGGGAGAGGTGAAGGCGTCGACGGTGGAGTTGTAGAATTGGACATTGCCGCCGAGGAAAACGACGAAACCGCCTGTGTCTTTATAGACGCCGCTGTTGATATGCCACGAGCCGTCGGGCTGGAGGCCGCGGGTGAAGGCGATGGGCGTGGTGGGCGGATCGCTCATGCGAACGCCGCCGACGAATTCCCAGGAAAGGGGAGCGGTGGCGAAGTCGTTGGCGAGTTGGCGGCGGGAGGCGTCGTCGGGATTAAGGATGGATGCGGGGAAGGTGCCGTTGAAGAGCGGGTCGTTCTTGGCGATGTAGAACGTTGGATCGGAGAGGACGTTGTTTTTCGCGAGGATGCCGGGCCAGCGGTGGACGGGGCTGCCGCCGGTGACCGAGGAGGCGAGGGCGGTGGGGTCGGGGAGGCGGTCGTTGTGATCGCCGGCGTGGATCAGAGCGGCTTTGTGGATCTCGCGGAGATTGGAGGCGTCGACGGCGCGCTGCGCTTTTTCGCGGACGGCGCCGATGGTGGGGATGAAGATCGCGGCGAGGATGCCGATGATGGCGATCACAGTCAGCAGTTCGATGAGCGTGAAGGCCGCGCGCGTCGAACGACGAGGGGAGTTGCGCATGGGGGAAGCTGGGACGCGCGGACAGTCGTTGGGAATATTGCAAGGCACAAGCAGAAACTCCCGGGTGGGAGCTGGACAAAACTTTCGGCGCGCAGCTACGTTGAACGGAGCTATGAAGATTTACCTCGATGGCCAATTCGTCGATTCCGCCGATGCGAAGATTTCCGTGTTCGATCACGGACTCCTCTACGGCGATGGGGTCTTCGAGGGGATCCGGCTCTATGACGGAAATATCTTCCGTTTGGATGAGCATCTCGAGCGGCTCGAGTATTCCGCGAAGGCGATCCTGTTGAACATACCGTTGACGCGGGCGGAGCTGGCGGAGGCGACGTGCGAGACCTGCCGGCAGAATAATCTCAAGGATGCGTATATCCGACTCGTGGTGACGCGAGGGGTGGGCGATCTGGGGTTGGCGCCGTGGCTTTGTCCGAAGCCGTCGCTCTTCATCATCGCGAGCAAGATCTCGCTGTATCCGCAGGAGCACTATGAGAAAGGGCTGAGCATCGTGACGGTGCCAACGCGGCGGATCAATCCGGCGGCGCTGCCGCCGACGGTGAAGTCGCTGAACTATCTCAACAACATCCTCGGCAAGATCGAGGCGAAGCAGTTCGGGGCGCTCGAAGCGATCATGTTGAACGATCAGGGCTACGTGGCGGAATGCACGGCGGACAACGTGTTCATCGTGCACAAAGGCGAGATCGTGACGCCGGCGGCATCGCAAGGTGCGTTGAAAGGCGTGACGCGGGGAACGATTTTCGACGTGGCGAAGGAACTGGGGATTCCGATTCGCGAGGCGAATATGACGCGTTACGACGTGTGGTGTGCGGACGAGTGTTTCCTCACCGGCACGGGCGCGGAGGTGATTCCGGTGGTGAAGCTCGACGGTCGTGAGATCGGCACGGGCAAGCCCGGGACGATCACGCAGCGCGTGCTGACATCGTTCCGCCGGCGCGTGTTGACGGAAGGCACGCGAATCTAGACGAGACGACGTGGCGGAGAAGCGCGGTGAGGGCGCCGCGCCTCCAAATTGGCGAAGGTGGCGTGCGCCACGTGTGCGACGAAACGCGCACGTGGTGTGCAAGTGCGGCGCAGGGAAAAAAGCGCGGCCGAGAGTTCGCCCGGCACTTGCCAGCGAGAGCGGGCGTGGCATGGTTGGTGCAAGAACTCTTCCGACTGAAAATGGCCAACCCACTCAAGTGCGATCTCTGTTCAAAGCCTGCGACGGTTCATCTCACGCAGATCGTGAACAACAAGGTTCACAAGGTGGACCTCTGCGAGGAATGCGCGCAGGCCAAAGGCGTGACGGACCCGAGCGGGTTTTCCTTGGCGGATCTGTTGCTGAAGGCGTCGCTGAATCCTGAGCCGACCACGCTTTCGGGCGTGCGTTGCGAGCAGTGCGGCTTCGCGCCGGGAGACTTCAAGAAACACGGGCGCTTCGGTTGTCCGGCTTGCTACGAAACCTTCACGAGCATGGTCGAGCCGATGCTCGACAGCATGCACAAGGGCACGGCGCACACCGGCAAGGTTCCGCAGAAGGCGCTCGCTCGCAAAACTCTCCACGAAAGACTTTCCAAACTCGAACTCGACCTCACCGCTGCGATCAAATCGGAGCGTTATGAGGACGCCGCGCGATGCCGCGATGAAATCAACCAAGTCAAACAAACCTTTGGGCAAAAGCCGACGCGTTAAGCCCATGACGATCGCTTCGCTCATCGACTCGTCTTCCGAGCTGACCGATTCGGCCAGCAGCAAGACGGCTGTCGTGCTGATGACGCGGATACGTCTCGCGCGGAATCTCGCCGGCACGCCGTTTCCCGGGTGGGCGAAAGCGGCCAAGCGGGGCGAGATTCTCGGCTCCTGCCGCGATGCGGTGATGACGACCTCGCCGATGAAGCGCGGGTTGAGCGTGGCGGTGGACGAGTTGAGCGATCTCGAGAAGCAGATTCTCGTGGAGCGGCATCTGATCAGCCGCGAGTTGAGCGGCGCGAAGGGCGGCTCGGGCGTGGTCATCAGCAAGGACCAATGTTTTTCGGTGATGATCAACGAAGAGGATCATCTGCGGATTCAGGTGCTGCGCGCGGGCTTTCAGCTGAAGAAGGCGTGGAATTCGATCAACGAGTTGGATTCGGCGATCGAGGATCAGCTGGATTATGCGTTCTCGCCGAAGCTGGGGTATCTGACGGCTTGTCCGACGAATCTGGGCACGGGAATGCGTGCTTCGGCGATGATGCATCTGCCCGCGCTGGTGATTGCGAACCAGATGGAAAAGGTCGTGCGAGCGGTGAACCAGCTCGGGATGGTGGTGCGCGGTTTGTTTGGCGAAGGCTCGGATGCGAGCGGAAGCATTTTTCAGATCTCGAATCAGACGACGCTTGGCGAGTCGGAGGACGAGATCATCAAGCGGCTGGGCAGCGTCCTAACCTCGATCATCGAGCACGAACTGAATGCGCGGCAGCGTTTGCTGGAGGCGGATCCGGGGAAGTTGTTCGACAAGATTGGACGTGCCTACGGCATCCTGCAGAACAGCCATATGCTCACTTCGAGCGAGGCGATGAACCTGCTCTCGCTGTTGCGGCTCGGCACGGACTTGAAGGTTTTCCCCGAGGAAAATCGCGCCAAGATCGACCGGCTCTTCATCGAAGCACAACCCGGGCATTTGCAACACGCGCAGAAAGGCGAGTTCGAGCCTGGACAACGCGATCTGTTGCGAGCGGGGCGGTTGCGAGCGGAATTTGCGACTTTTCCGCAGCCCAACTTTACTTTCACCGCCGACGGGTCGAATTAACCCTTTAATAAACAACACATGTCCCAAGAACCCATGAACAACTTCACGCCGCGCGCGCAGCAAGTGCTCGCGCTGGCACGCAAGGAGGCGGACCGTTTTCACCACAATTACGTGGGCACGGAGCACATCCTGCTCGGGTTGATCAAACTCGGCCAGGGAGTGGCGGTCAGCGTCTTGCAGAAAATGGGTCTGGACCTCGAGACCGTCCGTTCTGCCGTCGAAAAGCAGGTCGGCACCGGACAAGAAACCAAGACCCAGGGCAGCATTCCCTACACTCCGCGCGTCAAGAAGGTCCTCGCCCTCGCGGGCAAGGAAGCGAAGACGCTCAATCATTCCTATGTGGGCACGGAGCACATCCTGCTCGGCTTGCTGCGCGAAGGCGAAGGCGTGGCGGCGCGGGTGTTGAAGTCGCTCGACATCGACATCGAGCGCACGCGCAACGAAATCCTCCGCGAACTCGATCCGCAGTTCTCCAGCAGCCAGAGCGGCGACGTTCCTGGCGAGGAAGCGACGGCGGGCACGCCGCAACGCAGCGGCGGCGCCGAAGACAAAAAGGAAGTGAAGACGCCGGCGCTGAAGGCGTTTGGCCGCGACCTGACGGAGCTCGCGCGCAAGGGCGAGATGGATCCGGTGGTGGGGCGGAAGAACGAGATCCGCCGCGTCATCCAGATCCTTTGCCGCCGCACGAAGAACAATCCGGTGCTCATCGGCGAAGCGGGCGTGGGCAAGACAGCGATCGTCGAAGGTCTTGCGCAGGAAATTGCGAGCGGTGCCGTTCCTGAAATCCTGCTCGAGAAGAAGGTCATCACGCTCGACCTCGCTCTCATGGTCGCGGGCACGAAATACCGCGGTCAATTCGAAGAGCGCATCAAGGCGGTCATGGACGAAATCAAGCGCGCGAAGAACATCATCCTGTTCATCGACGAGCTGCACACAATCGTGGGCGCCGGTGCTGCGGAAGGCGCGATGGATGCTTCGAATATCTTCAAGCCCGCGCTCTCGCGCGGTGAGCTGCAGTGCGTCGGCGCAACCACGCTGAACGAATACCGCAAGTATATCGAAAAGGATTCGGCGCTCGATCGCCGTTTTCAATCGGTGAAGGTGGAAGCGCCGTCGGTTGACGACACCGTGCTGATCCTGAAAGGGATTCGTTCGAAGTATGAGGATCACCACAAAGCGGTCTTCACGGACAAATCGATCGAAGCGGCGGCGAAGCTGTCGGACCGTTACATCACCGGACGTTTCCTGCCCGACAAGGCGATCGACGTCATGGATGAGGCCGGTTCGCGGGCGCGCATCGGCGCGCTCACCCGTCCGCCGGATGTCGAGAACCTGACGAAGGAAATCGAGCGCGTGTGCGCGCTGAAGGAAAAGGCCATAAGCGAACAGCACTTCGAGGAGGCCGCGCGTTATCGCGACCAGGAGAAGCAGCTGCGCGTGAAGCAGGATCAGATCACCGAAGAGTGGAAGAAGGCGCGCGAAGAGAAGCGCGTGACCATCGACGAGGATCTGATGATGCAGGTGGTCGCCGATTGGACCGGAATTCCGCTCAGCCGCATGGAAAAGAAGGAGAGCGAGAAATTGCTCTCGATGGAAAAGGAGCTGCAGAAGGCCGTTATCGGTCAGGATCAGGCTTCCGTTTCCATCGCTCGTGCGCTGCGCCGTTCGCGCGCGGACCTCAAGGATCCGCGCCGGCCGATTGGATCGTTCATGTTCGTGGGCCCGACGGGCGTCGGCAAAACGATGCTCGCGAAGCAACTGGCGGCGCAGATGTTCGGCAATCAGGACGCGTTGATCCAAATCGACATGTCCGAATACATGGAGAAGTTCGCCGTTTCGCGGTTGGTCGGCTCGCCTCCGGGCTACGTCGGCTACGACGAGGGCGGGCAGCTCACCGAAGCGGTGCGCCGCCGGCCTTACTCGGTCGTCCTCTTCGACGAAGTCGAAAAGGCGCACCCGGATGTCGTGCAGATTCTCCTCCAGATCCTGGAAGACGGACGCCTGACCGACTCGCTGGGCCGCACGGTCGATTTTCGCAATACGATCATCATCATGACCTCGAACGTGGGCGCGCAGTTGTTGCAGCGTCAGACCTCGATGGGCTTCGGTGCGATCGGACAGGCGGCGAACGATGCCGACAAGATGAAGGAAAAGGTGCTCGAAGAAGCGAAGCGCATCTTCAAGCCCGAGTTCTTGAATCGTATCTCCGATATCATCTTCTTCCGTCCCCTCGGGAAGGAAGACCTCGTCAAGATCGTCGAACTCGAGACGGCGAATTTCGCAAAGCGTCTGTCGGAGCGGAAGATCACGCTCGAGTTCACGCCGGAATCGAAGCAGTTGCTGATCGAGAAAGGCTACGACGAGAAGTATGGCGCGCGTCCGTTGCGCCGTGCGGTGGAGCACTACCTCGAAGATCCTTTGGCCGAAGCGCTCCTGCGCGGCGAGGTGAAGGACGGCGAGCCGTGCATCGTCGATCGTGAAGGCGACAAGCTGATATTTAGACAAAAGGCCCCCGCCGCGGATAGCGGCGTGGCGCCCTGATAAAACAAAGGCGACCACCCGCCGCCAAAAAGAAACCCCGCCCCCCGAGAACAACGGGAGCGGGGTTTTCTGTTGTTGGAGAAAGGTAGGGCAACCGTCGTCGGTGAGCGTGGTGGGAGTTTCGGCGCCTGCGCGCGAAGCAGCGGCGCAAACGCCAGCAGGCGCAGGATCAGAGCTGGACGAATGAATGCGTGCATACGCGCCCAATGTCATGGGGCGGCCCGGATGCGGGTATACGCCTGGGTGCGTAGCGGCGGACGAGGCGGGGGTGGGGGGGACGGGGTCGGGAGTCCCGCCCCACATCAACGCGGGCGGAGAAGATCTGCGGCGGCGAGGGCGGCGGCGGCGCGGGTTTCGCAGCCGAGTTTGCGGAAGATGTTTTCGACGTGCTTGTGCACGGTGCGGACGCTGGCGCCGAGGATGACGGAGATGTCGGGATTGCCTTTGCCTTGTGCGATCCAGAACAACACCTCGGCCTCGCGCGGAGTGAGGCCGAGTGTGAGCAAAGCGGCGGGGCCGGGCGGTTCGCCTTTTTCTTCGAGCACGAACATGACGAGATCATCGCGTCCGGGCTCGGAGAAACGCCGGGCGACCAGCGGTGAGTTGGCGGAGAAGAAATCGGAAGGAAGCACACCGCCGGCGTAGGCGGGAAAATGTTTGTGGAGCAGGGCGTCAGCGAGATGGGTGCTGAACACGATGTGCTGTTCGCAATCGACGAGGACAACGGCGCGATCGAGCGACTGCTTCAATTGTTGCTCGGCCTCGATGCGCATCTCGAGCTCGTCGGCGAGCGAGCGTTGGAGGGCTCGGATCTGGAGATGGGCGGCGACGCGTGCGAGGACTTCGGGCGGATAAACGGGTTTGGTGATGTAGTCGACCGCGCCGCAATTGAAGGCGCGGAGTTTTTCCTCGGGCTCGTCGCGAGCGGTCATGATGAGCACGGGAATGTCGCGCCACTCGGGATGCCTTTTCAGGCGTTCGCAGGTGGCGAACCCGTCGAGTTCGGGCATCACGAGATCGAGGAGAATAAGGTCCGGCTGGTTGTGCTCCAGGAGTTGAAGAGCGCTGCGACCGTTTTCTGCGACGAGGAGCTCATAGCCGGCCTCGGTGAGCGCATCGAGCATGAGTGAGACGTTGGCGGGCGTGTCGTCGACCACGAGGACTTTGGCTGGATTCATGAACGGGGGGCGGCGTTGAGAATGAGCGAGAGCTGCGCGCGGATGCGTTCCATTTGGTAACCGCGCGCGAGCGCTTCGAGGTCGGCGAGACGATGGTCGTGAGGGTATTGCTGGCGAAGGGCGGCGAGTTGTTCGCGCAGGTGCCGGATTTCCCCGCGTTTGGCGGTTTCCAAGAGTGAGGCGAGCTCTTCGGTGGGAGCGAGAGACGGTGCTTCCGGCGGGAACGGGTGGGCGGTGTCACCGTAGCGCCAGACGAGTCCGAGATGGAGCGCGAGTTTGGCGACGAGATCGGCTTCGCGGAATGGCTTGGGGAGGAAGTCGTCGCAGCCGGCTTCGAGAGCCTTGTCGCGGTTGAACGAGAGAACGGACGCGGACATCGCGATGAGGATAGGCTTGCGAGTCGCGGGCGACGGGCGGAGACGCGAGGCGACTTCCAGGCCGCTCATGCCGGGCATGCGAAGATCGAGGAAAACGAGATCGGGACGAAACTCGGCAACCATGGCCAGAGCGGCGGCACCGCTGGCGGCTTCGCGGAGATCGAAACCGAGCGGGGAGAGCAACTCGACGAGGACGGAGCGATTCACCGCGACATCGTCGACGACGAGCAGCCGACGGCGTTCGCCGCGGTAGCCGACGGGAGAGCGTTGAGGTTGCTCGGGCGCGGGGGTGTCGGAGGAGAGCTCTTCGAGAGGGATGCTGAAGGAAAACGTGCTGCCGACGCCGGGGGCACTTTCGACGGCGAGATGGCCGCCCATGAGTTCGACGAGACGTTTGGCGATGGCGAGGCCGAGGCCGGTGCCGGGTTCGGGCGGGCGGCCGTCGACGGGTTGATAAAACGGTTGGAAGAGGGCGGCCTGCTCTTTTTCGGAGATGCCGACGCCGGTGTCTTCGATGGAGAAGCTGAGAGTTGAGGGTTGAGAGCTGAGAGAGGGATAGCGTGAGACGCGGAGGGCGACGCGGCCGGTCGCGGTGAACTTGACGGCGTTGCTGAGGAGGTTGTCGAGGACCTGGCGAAGTTTTTGGGCGTCGCCGACGACCATGGCGGGGAGGTCAGGCTCGGCATCGAGGGCGAACGCGAGTTCTTTTTGCGTGGCGCGGGTCTCGAAGGCGGTCGCGATATCGCTGAGGATTTGGGGCAGGTGGAAAGGCGCGGGGCGGAGTTCGAGTTTGCCGGCTTCGATTTTGGAGAAATCGAGGACCTCGTTGATCATGCGGAGGAGGTGTTCGCCGCTGGTTTGGACGATGCGGAGGCGCTCGCGATCGCGCGGAACGATGTCGGCCGATTTTTGGAGAACCTGCGCGTAGCCGATGACGCCATTGAGCGGTGTGCGCAGCTCATGGCTCATGTTTGCGAGGAAGGTGCTCTTCGCGCGATTGGCTTCGTCGGCGAGCTCCTTGGCGGTTTGAAGTTCCGCGGTGCGTTCGGCGACGACGCCCTCCAGGCGGTGGCGTTCGCGTTCGCTCTTTCGGACGCGCCAGCGAACGAGGCCGGTGACGGCGCCAGCGAGAAGCAAGGCATAGCCGCCGTAAGCCCAGACGGTGCGATGCCAGGGGGGTGCAACGCGGAAGGTGAGCCGAGTGACGTCGCTCACGCTGCCCTCGACGTCGATGGCGCGGGCTTCGAGGGTGAAAGGACCACCTTCGAGATTGGTGAAACTCACCTCGGCGAGCGGTGAAGGCTCGGACCATTTGTCGCTGAAACCGAGGAGGCGCGATTGGAAGAGGATGTTTTCGAGAGCGCTGTAGCGCGGAGCGGCGAGGCGGAAGGTGATCGGGTCTTTGGCGAAGCTGAATTCGAGCGGACCGTCGCCGGTGGGTTCGACGAGCTTGCGTCCCTCGGTGCCGACCGAGCGCACGAGCGCTGCCCAGCGTGAAGGCGGCGGGAGCGGGCGTGAGAGATCGAGACGGATCATGTTATCGTAGCCGCGGGCCCAAAGGACTTCGCCCGAAGGAGTCTGTTCAAGATGCGCGACGGCGACGCCGGCGAAGCCCACCTCGCGAATCACGGACGCGGGCGCGCCCTGCCAGACGGGAGTGCCGGAGGAATCGGGCGTGAAGCGGCCGAAAGGATGTTCGGCGACGATGCTCGATTGGCCATAGACGGTCGTCCACGTGTCGCCGGCCGATGTCGTGATTTCCGGATACATCGAAACGGGCGGATGGCCGTCGATGCGGAAGCGTTCGTCCGGCACGAAGCGACGTTCGTCGGGGAGGAACTGGCGATTACCGGCGGGAGTAAAAAAACGAACGCCCGCGGGCGTGGGGTAGACGGTGGTCCAAGCGTAGTGAGAAGGGAGGCCGTGAGATTTGTGGTAGTTCTCGTAGGTGGCGGAGGCGTGGGACCAATCTGCGATTTTGTGAGCGGCGGGGAGGCGCCAGAAACCGCGCGAGTAGGTGCCGAGCCAGACGTCGCCGTTGGTGTCTTCGAGGCCGGTGTGGGCGTCGCCGAGATCGAGGCGCTCGTGGATGACTTTCCACTCGCCCTGCTGTTTTTCGATCACGGTGAGGCCGATGTAGCCGCCGAGGTAAATACGGTTGGGAATGAATTTGGAGCGAACGACGCAATACACGCCGTTCTGGGGAAGATGGACGAGTCGCGTGAACGAGTTGTCGGGATTTTGTCGATACACGCCCTCGTGGCCGAAGATGAGGAGTTCGCCGTCGATCGATTCGATGCCGAAGACGCTGCGGATGGTGTTGTCGATCCGAATGAATCGAGCGGATTGAGCGGTGGCGTTGTCGGCGGGTTCGAGCCGGTAGAGTCCGTCGAATGCGCCGGCGTAGAGTCGTCCCTCGTGTCGGCCCCAGATGTCGACGGTGCCGGGCGCGAGACCGTTGGCGGCGTCGTAGATGGTGACGGGTGAGTTGATTTCGAGACGGGCGGCGCCGGTGTTGAAGCCGAGCCAGAGTCCGCCCTCGCGATCGAGCATCATGCTGAGCACGGCGTTGTCGGCGAGGCCGTGGGCGCGGGCGAAGTGGCGCACCTGTTGTCCGTCGGGAGAAATGAGGATGACGCCGCGCGCGGACGTGCCGAGGACGAGGGTGCCATCGGGCAGGGTGAGGCTGGCGTGGACGCGAGTGTTGCGGAGTAGATCTTCGGCGGGAGAGGAGAAAGAATCCCAAGTGTTGGTGCGCGGATCGAAGGTCAGCAGGCCGGCGTTGCTCCAGCACCAGAGAATGCGTCCGTCGCGCAAAGGCAGGGCGGCGATGGAAAGCGCGTCGGAGTGGTCGAGGGGAGGTGCGGGCAGCGGTTCGAAGCCGCGGTCGGTGAGGCGACGGGGGAGTTGAGTTGGCGAGGCGGAGTAGAGCTCGCCATGAAGAGAGAAGAGCAACTCGCCGGGGCCATTGGCGGGCCAGGTGTCGAAAATGCCGTCGCGCCAGCGAAGGATGCCAACGGCGGAAGAGAGATACACCGCGCCGCGATGAACGACGAGCGAACGGGATCGGCCGAAACGTTGGAAGGAGTCCGGAAGGGAGTTCCGCAGCGAGTGATAACGCCAACTGGCGTCGGGATTGATCTCGTAGTAGCCGAGTTCGTCGCTGCCTGAGGCCCAGAGTCGGCCGGCATCGTCGCTGGCGAGCCGGAATACGATCGGCATACTCGCGGGGAGGTGGCGCCAACGGGTGCCGTCGAATTCGAGGATGCCCTGCTCGGAGCCGAAGTAGACGAGTCCGTTGCGGTGGAGGACGGTAGCGTGAACCTGAGGATGGCTGCGGTATTCGGTGGGACGGAAGTTGCGGAATGCGGGGCGACCGGCTTCGGGGGAGAAGTCGAAGGCGACGGCGTGCGAGAGTGGGAACAGGCCGGCGAGGAGGAGGAAGAGGGCGTGCAGAAAGGCGGAGATTCGATGCTTGGCCGAGAACGCGCGCAGCGGAAGCGAAGCACCGAGGACCATGGCGCGAGAGAACACGCGGTGCGGAGGCGTCAGTCAACGACGGGGCGGGTGACTACGTAGAGATGCGTAGGCGGGAATACGCGGTGGGGGCACCGCGCCTCCATCAGTTTGGGTCGTTGGTGAGGGCGGAGAGTTTTTCGCGGAGGCGCTCCATCTGATAGTCGCGGGCGAACGTTTCGAGTTCTTGCAGATGGCGGTCGGAAGGATGGCGTTGGCGGAGAATGGCGAGGTGTTCCCGGAGCGGACGGATTTCGCCGCGGCGAGCGATTTCGAGAAGGGAGCGGAGTTCGTCCGCCGAAGCCGTGGACGCGGAATCGCGCGAGGCGAACGGGTGAGTGGTGTCGCCGTAGCGCCATTCGAGGCGGAGATGGAGGGCGAGCTTGGCGGTGAGATCGGTTTCGCGGAACGGCTTGGGGAGGAAGTCGTCGCAGCCGGCTTCGAGAGCTTTGTCGCGGTTGAAGAATAAAACGGACGCGGACATCGCGATGAGCTTCGGCGGCTGGTGGGAGGCGGTAGGCAAAGCACGCAGACGGGCGGCGAGTTCGAAGCCGTTCATGTCCGGCATCCGCAGGTCGAGAAAGATCAGATGCGGGGCAAAGGCCGGAACGATGGCGAGGGCTTCGGGACCGCTGGCTGCTTCGCGAAGTTCGAAGCCGAGCGGAGAGAGAAGCTCGACGAGGACAGAGCGGTTGGTTGGAACGTCGTCGACCACGAGGAGGCGACGGCGGTCGCCGCGATAGCCGATCGGTGCGCGAGGGGCAGGTTTGGGAGGAGCGGCGTCGGTGGGGACGATTTCGAGGGGGATTGAAAACGAAAATGTGCTGCCGGCGCCGAGGGTGCTTTCGACCTCGAGAGAGCCGCCCATGAGTTCGACGAGACGTTTCGCGATAGCGAGACCGAGGCCGGTGCCGGGTTCGGGCGGGCGGCCGTCGTCGGGTTGGTGGAATGGTTGGAAGAGGGCGAGTTGGTCTTGGGCGGAGATGCCGACGCCGGTGTCGTGGATGGAGAAGTGGAGCCGGGAGTTGAGAGTTGAGGGTTGAGAGTTGAGAGAGGAAGCGCGTGTGACGTGGAGGGCGATTTGGCCGGACGGGGTGAACTTGACGGCGTTGCTGAGGAGGTTGTCGAGGACTTGGCGGAGTTTTTGGGCGTCGCCGATAATGGTGGTGGGGAGATCCGGGGCGGCGTTGAAGGTGAAGGAGAGATTTTTTTGGGCGGCACGCGGTTCGAGGGCGCTGGCGATATCGCGGAGAAGTTGCGGGAGGTGAAACGGCGCGGGACGGAGCTCGAGTTTGCCGGCTTCGATTTTGGAGAAGTCGAGGACCTCGTTGATCATGCGGAGGAGGTGTTCGCCGCTGGTTTGGACGATGCGGAGGCGTTCGCGATCGCGCGGGACGACGTCGGGGGATTTTTGGAGGACTTGAGCGTAGCCGATGACGCCGTTGAGAGGCGTGCGGAGCTCGTGGCTCATGTTGGCGAGGAAAACGGATTTGGCGTTGTTGGCGGCTTCGAGTTGGACAGTGCGTTGGGTGACGAGCTGTTCGAGGCGTTGTTGCTCGCGGGCGGCGCGGGAGAGGCGCCAGCGGACAAAGCCGGCGACGGCGCCGAGGGCGGTGAGCGCATAGGCGAGGAGCGCGGGCAGGCTGCGGTGGAGCGGCGGCGTGACGCTGAAGGTCACACGAGCGGGCGCACTGGTGTTGCCCTCGGCGTCGGTGGCGCGGACTTCAAAGGTGAATGGGCCGCCGCTGAGATTGGTGAAGGTGGCTTCTTCGCGAGCGGAAGGTTCGGACCAGTCGTCGCTAAAGCCGAGCAGGCGGGTTTGGTAGCGGAGGTCGGCGCCGTAGTCGAAACGTGGAGACGTGTAAGTGATGCGGATCGGATCGGGCGACCAGGGAAGTCGCGGGAGACGGGCGCCGTCGCCGATCGATTCGGAGCCGCCGTGGTGTTGAACGTGTTTGAGGAGGACCTGCCACTCGGGTTGGCCGGTCCGGAGTTGGGAGAGGTCGAGACGGAGCAGGCTGTCGATGCCTTTGACCCAAAGGATGCCGTCGGCGTCGTTGGATTCCCAATACAAGACCTGCGCTCCGCTCAGGCCGATGACATCCCAGAGGCGGCGGGGCGCATCGCGCCACTCGTAGGTGCCGTCGGCGAGCGGGCGGAAGCGGCCGAGAGGGCGCTGCGTGACGGAGAAATCGTTGGTGGCTTGGGCCCAGAGATCGCCGTTGCCGGCAGCGAAGATGGGCCGGACGGAGCCGAAGCGCTGGCCGTCGATGAGGAGGCGGTGGTCGGGAACGAAGGCGTCGCTCGTTTCGTCGTGGCGGAGGAGGCCGAGGCTGGAGGCGAAGAGGGGACCGATGGGGGAAGGGAAGACCTCGACCCAGCCGTGATCGCGGAGGCGATTTTCCTGCTCGTTGTAACTGGTGACCACGGCGTCGGTCCACGGCGCGCCCGGAGCGCGGCGCACGCGGTGAAAACCGCGGTTGGGCGTGCCGAGCCAGAGGGTGCCGTCGGCGGTTTCGGCGATCGTGCGCGCTTCGCCGAGCCCTTCAAAACGGGCGGCGATCTCGAAACGGTTGTTGTGCCATTCGGCGATGACGAGGCCGTTGCGGACACCGAGGAGAAGCGTGTCGGGCGCGTGTTGTGACCAAATGGGATGAAGGGCGAGTTGATCGAGCGGGAGGACGAGTTCGGTGCGATCGGAATCGTCGAGACGGAGAAGGCCAGCGGGGGTGCCGATGAGGAGCCCGGTGGAGTGGCTGGCCATTTCGCGGGCGTTGCGCGGGACGCCTTCGACTTTCTCGAAACGAGCGGCTCGGCCGCTTGGTGGATTGGCGGGGACGAGGCGGAGGAGACCGTCGAGCGTGCTGACGTAGAGGCGACCATCGTGGCGCCAGATGCCGTTGATGATGGGTTGGCGAAGGCCGTTGTGGCGGTCGAAGATCGTGATGCCATCGTTGGGATCGAGACGAGTGATGCCGCCGTCGGTGCCGATCCAGAGACCGGCGTCGCGGTCGAGAAACAGAGAACGCACGGCGGGATCGATGACGCCCTGATCGAGGGAGAACTGATCGACGTGGCGGCCGTCGGTGGAGAGCACGAGCACGCCGAGATCCAGCGTGCCGAGCGCAAGGCGACCGTCGGGGAGGATCGTGCCACTGCTGATTTGGGTGCGTTGGAGAAGATCGTCGGCGGCAGTGGGCCAGCGCTCGAGAGTGTTGTTTTGCCAGCGCCAGAAACCCGCAGAACCGGCGGCGAGAAGAAGGCTGTCGGGTTGTTGAAAGACAGCGACAGCGTTGGCATCGCGGATGACGGGATCGGATACGACTGTCTCGAAAGCGGAGCCGGTGAAACGAAGGAGCCCGATGCCGGGGCGGTGAAGGAAGAGGTCGGCGCCGGATTGGAGAAGTTTGGAGCGGGCGCGAGCGGGAGGGAGGTCGAGGATGTGGAAGCGATCATCGCGCCAGACGAGGACATGATTTTGGATGGCGAAGAAGACGGCGTCGTGGTGAGCGATGATGCCATGGCAAGCGCCGAGCGGCTTGAGGTGAGCGGGGAGGTGTTCGACGAGGGAGTGGTGGGTGAGTTGGGCGCGATCGTCGCGCGCGAAGAAACCGATCTGGTCGTGGGCGCTGACGTAGAGGCGGTCCGTGCGAGGATCGCGGGTGACGGCGAGATCGAAGCCGGACGGGATGCGGTGATGCGACCACGTGCTGCCGTCGAATTCGAGGAGGGTTTGCTGGCTGGAGAAGTAGAGACGCCCGTCGGCCGTTTGCGTGGCGCCGGTGATTTGTCCGGGTGCGGCGAAGTCGCGATGGCTGAAGTTACGCGTGAGGGAGCGGCCGAGTTCGCTTGCGGCGACGGGCAGGGAAAGAAGGACGCACAGGGAGACGGCGGTGAGTCGGGGCGGGGGCAGCCGAAGCATGGGTGACCCACTACGCGCAAGGCGGTGTGGCGGGTCAATGCGGGGACCGGGGGCTACGCAGGATTGCGTAGGGGGTGAGCGGGTCCGCGAGGCGAGAGGCGAATGCGCGGTGGGGGCACCGCGCCTCCAGCGGATACGGACGGGGCAGGCGGAGTTATTTCAGGCTGCGGAGGTAGTCGAAGCTGTAGAGACCGGTGCGGTGGCCGTCGCTGAAATCGAAACGGAGAGCGTAGTTGCCGACCTGTTCCCAGCCGAGGACGCGGACGCCGGGAAAGCGGCGGGGACCGTCGCCGCCGTATTGGTTGCCGAGGATGTCGCGTTCGCCCTGGGTTTCTGCGGAAGGCGAGGCGGCGCGGAGGCGTTCGAAGGTGAAGTAGGATTCGGCGCCGTCGTCCCAGACGATGGCGACCTCTTCGCCGATGAGTTGGATGTTGGTCGGGCGATGCATGGAGCGAGGACGGTGGAAATTCGATCAGGAGGCAACGGAAGGAACGAGGAAAAGGAAGTCAGACTTATTGGCGGGGAAGGGAGGTGAATGTTTTTGGGCGGGCGTTGCCAAACGACGGATCGCGGGTCTGTTGCGCGACGATGGAGCCTAAACAGACAGAGCGATTGCCGCGGATTGTGGTGGTGGGTGCGGGGTTTGCGGGGCTGACGTTTGCGCGGAAGTTTCCGAGTTCGCTCGCGATGGTGACGGTGGTGGATCGGCAGAATCATCATCTGTTTCAGCCGCTGCTTTACCAGGTGGCGACGGCGGGGTTGTCGGCGGTGGATATTGCGCAGCCGGTGCGGACGATTGTGCGGCGGAAGAAGAACCTCGAAGTGTTGATGGCGGAGGTGGTGGGGATCGATTTGGCTGCGCGGAAGGTGCGCGTGCGGGGAGGCGTCAGCCGCTACGTGGTGGATGAAGAGCTATCGTATGACTATCTGGTTTTGGCGGCGGGAGGGCGGACGAGTTATTTTGGGAACGATCATTGGGAGAAAGTGGCGCCGGGGTTGAAGTCGCTGGACGATGCTTTGCGGATTCGGCGGCAGATTTTGTTGGCGTTCGAGCGGGCGGAGATCGAACCGAATGAGCAGAGGCGGCAGGAACTGATGACGATCGTCGTGGTGGGTGGCGGGCCGACGGGCGTGGAACTCGCGGGAACGTTTGCGGAGTTGGCGCGGACGGTGCTGGTGCGGGATTTCGATCGGATCGATCCGAAGCGGGCTAAAGTCATTTTGATCGAGGGAGGCGATCGCGTGTTGAAGAGTTTTCCGGAAGATTTGTCGGCGAGTGCGCAGCGACAATTGGAGAGGCTGGGCGTGGAGGTGAGGTTGAACACGCGGGTGCAGGATATCCGTGCGGGCGAGGTGGAGTTGCCGGGAGGCGAAGTGTTGCGGGCGGCGAATGTGATCTGGGGCGCGGGGGTGGCGGCGACGCCGTTGACGGCGATGTTAGGCGTGGAGACGGACCGCGGAGGTCACGTGAAAGTGTTGCCGGATTTGAGTCTGCCGGGGCATCCGGAGGTGTTTGCGTTGGGCGACATGGTGTCGCTCGTGGACAAGAATGGCGTGGTGGTGCCGGGGGTTTCGCCGGCGGCGTTGCAGATGGGGGAGCACGCGGTGAAGCTGATCGCGCGGGAGCTGCGGGAGAAGCGGCGCGGTTGGGCGGAGCGGGAGGCTTTTGCGTATTGGGACAAAGGATCGATGGCGACGATTGGGAGGTCGAAGGCGGTGGCGCAGCTCGGGAAGTGGCACTTCAGCGGGTATCCGGCGTGGCTGGCGTGGCTGTTTGTGCACCTGGTGTTCTTGGTTGGGTTTCGGAATCGATTGTCGGTGTTTTTTCAGTGGGTGTATTCGTATCTGACCTACAAGCGGGGGGCGCGGATCATCACGGGGATGAAGGGGGCGGGACCGGCGGGGTCGGCGTAGGGAGCGGTGGGGGCTTGATGGAGCGGCGAGGGCGGCGGCGTCGGGAGACCCCGCCCTACATGGAGGGGGCGGGATTTTCTTTGCGCGGAGGGACGGGGGATGGTGAGTTGTGGGGCATGTTACCCCTTCGATTGTTGGCGTCGGCGGCGTTGGTGTGCGGCGCGGTGGTGCGCGTCGAAGCGGCGGAGGTGCAGGTGAGCGTGACTGCGGGCGAGACGGTGCGCGTGGTGGACGACCTGATGATCGGGTTGAACACGGCGGTTTGGGACAACGCGCTGATGAGTCCGGAGACGCTGGAGCTGTTGAAGGCGGCGGACGTGCGGACGCTGCGATTTCCGGGCGGGTCGACGTCGAACACTTACGATTGGCAGACGAACCGGAGTTATGCGACGGGCACGAGGAATTTAAACAATTGGGAATGGACGAATGACTTCGACGAGTTCGCGCAGGTGGCGCTGGCGTTGAAGGCGAAGGTTTATATCACGGCGAACTATGGTTCGGGCACGCCGGAGCAGGCGGCGGCGTGGGTGCGGTATTCGAACAAGGAGAAAGGTTACGGGTTCAAGTATTGGGAGATCGGCAACGAGAACTACGGGGATTGGGAGGAAGATCTCCATGCGTTGAAGCACCATCCGGAGACGTATGCGGATGAAGCGAAGAAGTTCATGGCGCTGATGAAAGCGGAGGATTCGACGATCAAGATTGGCGTCGTGGTGCTGGCGGTGCCGACGGAGGAGGATTCATGGACGACGCGCGTGTTGGCGCGGCTGGCGGCGATCGGGGCGGTGCCGGATTACGTGGTGTTTCACCGCTACCCTTATGGGCCGGGTGGAGAGAACGATGCGGGATTATTGACGGGTGGAACGATGTTTGAACCGAATCGGACGTGGGCGGTGGATGCGGCGGCGATTCGGAAAATGGTGAACGATGCGTTTGGCGGCGCGGGGGCGGCCGTGGAGATTCACATGACCGAGAATAACTCGGTGTGGACGGAGCCGGGGAAGCAGAGCACGAGCTTGGTGAACGGATTGTTTTACGCGGATAGCTTCGGCCAGATTCTGCAGACGGAGTTCAAGAGCTTCGTGTGGTGGGGACTGCACAACAGCCCGCCGCGAGACAGTGCCGGCCGGCTGCTGGGAAATTTCAGCAGCTCGCTGTATGGGTGGCGGAACTACGGAGATTATGGCGTGCTCGCGACGGACGACCCGGCGGTGGGGTCGGTGACGAACGATCCGCACCCGACCTATTGGGTGATGAAGCTGCTGCGGAATTTCGCGCGCGGCGGAGACCAGATCGTGAAGGCGACGAGCAACCAGGCGTTGGTGTCGGCCTATGCGTCGAAGCGGACAAACGGGAGGCTGTCGGTGCTGTTGATCAACAAGAGCCCGAACGAAGCGGCGAATGTGTCGCTGAACGTGAACGGATTTCAGGCGTATGCGGCGGCCCCGGTATTGAGTTATGGGATACCGCAGGACGAAGCGGCGCGGTTGAAGAGCGGCGGACGCGAGTTGGGGATGGGGTCGGCGCGGCGGGCGAGTGCGAATGGGAATTTCACGACAACGCTGGCGCCGTATTCGGTGAACGTGGTGACGCTGTATCCGGCGAATGTGACATCGCGGCTGGCGGCGCTGGCGGCGCGTTGTCGCGCGGGGACGGGAGATCAGACCTTGATCATGGGCTTTGTGGTGGACGGGCGGAAACGCGTGCTGGTGCAGGGCGTGGGTCCGGGAATTGCGGCGAGTGTGCCGACGGCGTTGGCGGATCCGCTGCTGCGGGTTTATCGGCTGACGGGCGGAGCGTGGAATGTGGAAGCGGAGAATAACGACTGGGTGAATTCGCCGGAGGTTTTGCAGGCGCGCAGCCGGTTGGGAGCTTCGGCGGTGGCGCAGGGATCGAAGGATGCGGCGTTGCTGGAAGAGATCGCGGGAGGAGTTTACACGGCGCACGTGACGACGAGCGGCGCGGCGGGGGTGGCTTTGGTCGAGGCGTATGATGCGGACGAGGGCGGGAGCAGCCGGTTGAAGGCGCTTTCGACGCGGACCGTCGCGGGAGCGGGTGATGATACGTTGATTACCGGCGTGGTGTTGGCTGGTGACGGGCCGAAGACGGTTTTGATTCGCGGGGTGGGGCCGACGCTGGCGTCACGGGATGGAGTCGCGGGTGTTTTGGCGGATCCGCAACTGAAGCTGTTTCGGATGACGGGCGGGACTTCGAGTCAAGTGGCGGAGAACAACGACTGGGGTGGCTCGGCGGAGATGAAGGCGGTGTTTGCGCAGATCGGCGCGGGACCGTTGGCAAGCGATACGAGCAAGGATGCGGCGTTGCTGGTGACGCTGGATCCGGGAGTTTATTCGGTGCACCTGTCGGGCGCGGGCGGGGCGACGGGCGTGGCGTTGGTGGAGATTTTTGAGGTGGAGTGATCGTTGCGCGGCGAGCGCGCAACCTACCGCTGCAGGAGGTGGCGGTAGAAAGTCTCGTAGCGGGAGACGATGGCGTCGGGGGAGAAGGTGGAGCGGGCTTTTTCGCAGGCGGCGCGGCCGAGGCGTTCGCGTTTGGCGGGGTCGGTCATGAGCGATTCGACGGCGCGGGCGAGATCGTCGGGTTGGGCGGAAGGAACGAGGAGGCCGTCGACGTCGTGGGTAATGACTTCGGGGATACCGCCGACGGCAGTGCTGACGCTCGGGCAGCGGAAGGCCATGGCTTCGAGGATGCCGAGGCAGAAACTTTCGGAGTCGGACGTAAAGAGAGCGATGTCGGCGGCGTTGAGGTAGTCTTCGATATCGAAGACGTTTTGGCGGACGATGAGGCGGTCGGAAATGCCGAGTTGTTGCGCGGCGAGTTGAAACGGGGAGAAGTCGCCGCCGGCGAGGATGAGGAGTTTGAACGCGTGGCGGCGATCGATGCGCGCGATGGTTTCGAGGAGGCGGTCGATGCGTTTGACCGGGCGGAGATTCGAGAGGTGAACGAGGAGGATTTCGTTGGGGGCGAGGCCGAGTTCGGCGCGGATGGTTTCGGGCGGGCGCGTGACCGGGCGTGGGGAGAAGAAATTATGGATGACCTCGATGGGGCAGTCGGGACCGAGGACGCGGTGAGTTTCCTGTTCGAGGAAGCGCGAAACCGCGGTGACGGCGTCGGAGCGGATGAGGGCGTGGCGGACGGCGGGGCCGTAGCCGGGATCGCGGCCGAGGAGCGTGGTGTCGGTGCCGTGAAGGGTGGTGATGAGTTTGGGGCGGCGATCCGGCGGAAGCATCTCGAGCGCGAGGATCGCGGCGGTGGCGTGCGGGACGGCGTAGTGGACGTGGAGGATGTCGAGGCCGAAGTCGCGTGAGACCTCGGCCATTTTCACGGAGAGCGGGAGCGTGTAGTCGGGGTATTTGAAGAGATCGTAGTCGTTGACGACGACGGGATGGAAAAAGACGTGAGTGGCATCGACGGAGATGCGGAACGGACGCTCGTAGCTGATGAAGTGGATCTCGTGTCCGCGGCGCGCGAGTTCTTCGCCGAGGGCGGAGGCGAGGATGCCGGAGCCGCCGACGGTGGGGTAGCAGGTGATGCCGATTTTTAGGGCGCGGACGGACATGGGTTAGGAACCACGAAAAACACGAAATACACGAAAGGGAAATGCGGCTCGATCGACGGAATGGCCGCAAGAAGGCGCAGAAGGCGCAAAAACGGAGAAGTTGGTTGGTTCTTTGCGCCTTCTGCGCCTCTTTGCGGCCATCGGACTAGAAGCGGCGAGTGGAGGCGGTGAAGGGGGCGAGGGAGGGGACGACGAGAGGGTCGTTGGGCCAGAGGGGGAGGGCGTGGGAGACGCCGGCGCGGAGGCCGTGGAGGCGGGCGCGCGTGAGTTGGAGTTCGCCGTAGTTGCGGGTTTTTTGTTGGGACGCGTGGGCGTCCATCGAGGCGGTCCAGGCGGCGAGAACTTCGGGGGCGGAGATGTCGACGAAGATCGGCGTGATGTCGCGCGGGTCGGCGTCGGCGGTGACGGAGTAATAGAAAAGATGATCGATCGCGTGGGCGGGCGTGCGACGGAGTTCTTTCAGGCCGCCGTAACGGGCGAGGCGGGCGGCGTCGCGAACGAGTTTTCCCAAGCGCCAGTGGTCGGGATGTTGGTTTTCGACGAGCGAAGGCGCGAGGACGATGGAGGGGCGATGGCGGCGGAGGAGGGCGGCGAGTTTGATGGCGTGGGCGGCTTTGATTTCGAGGTGGGCGTCGCCGTCGAGTTCGAGGAATTCGAACGTGGCGCGCAGGTCCTTCGCGGCTGTAGTGGTTTCGCGGAGACGTTCGCGCGGGGTGCCGTTGGAGGCGGATTCGCCGCGGGAGCAGATGACGAAATGCGCGGAGCGGCCGGCGAAGGTTTCGCGGGCGATGATGCCGCCGCAGCCGAATTCGATGTCGTCGGGGTGGGCGCCGAAGGCGAGGAGATCGATGGCGGTTTTCATGGCGGGTTTGAGCGGAGTCGGGGAGTGGGAGTCCTCACGCGGACGTCTGCGTGGATTCTTCGCTTCGCTCAGAATGACAGAATGGCGGATGAGGCGTTAGACGGCGCGTTGGGGACCCCGACACGTCGGGGCGGGGCAACGCGCCCTACCTTAGAAGTCGATGTGGGCTTCATCGGAGCGGTCGATGGGATCGCGGTTGACGAACGTGATATCGGGGGCGTCGGCTTTGTTCAAGTAGGCCTGTTCGCCGGCGCCGGCGATGTAGTGCGTGCAGTGGAGGACGGATTGCATCCAGCGGAGACGGGTGTCGCGGGTGGGCGTGATCTGATCCTTCGTGAAGCTGACGGGAGGGAGGGTGATATAGTGATCGCCGCCCTCGTGGAGTTTCAACGTGCCGTCGGTGCAGCGCGCGCGGACGGTTTCGCCGGCGTGAGGCACGTCGACGAAGCAATCGGAGACATCGCAGGCGGCACGACGGATGGCGGGATCGCTGGAGCGGACGACGCGGATGCCCTCGAGAAGGCCGAGGCGGCGATACATCTCGAGGCAGAAATCGGCGACGTTGGGGGCTTCGACCGACTTGAAGAGCTCGATGAGGTGCGGCGGCGCATAGGCGCCGAGTTGGCGGGCGGTGTTGTCGCGCCAGCCGGGGGGGATCTGTTTCAGGAAGAGCGGAGAGAACTTGCGCTGAAGTTTGTTGAGGAACGCGAAGTTGAAGGTGAGCGGCTCGCTGGTTTTGCGGTGGCGAAGGGTGGTTTGGGTTTCACGAGGGTCGTGATCGCTGTCGTGGAAAAAGAAGACGATTTCGCCGCCGAGTTCGGCTTGGAGTTTTCGGGCGGTTTGGAATTTCGCGTAGAGAAAACGACGCGGGAAGAAGCCGCAGGGTTGTTGGCCGAAGCAGATGACGGGGGCAGGCATACGGGGAATTGATTGCCCGCTAAACACGCGAAAGGGCGCGAAAAGCTGATCGTTTTTCGGGTGGGTGGAATAGCATGCGGACGTCCAACTGGATGTCTGAGCGCCTGCGGCTGAACTCCGCTTCGCTCAGGATGACGAGGAGAGGTTTAGGGATTCGGGTTTTCGCGAGGGTTCGCGTGTTTGGCGGGCAGCACGGTTTGGAAGAGGAGGCTGAAGAGGACGCAGGCGGCGCAGCCGATGGGGTTGAGCCAGAGGTATCCGATTTCGTGGGACGGATTGAGTTTGCCGTAGGTGTAGAGGCCGATGGTGACGGCTTGGGCGGCGATGGTGCCGTAGAACGCGGCGGAGCCCTGGACGCGCTTGAAGAAGAAGGCGACGATGAACACGCCGAGGAGCGCGGGGTAGAAAATCGAAGCGACGATGTTGAGGGCTTCGATGAGGTTTTCGGCGAAGCTGACGAAGAGCGCAAAACCGATGGCGAAGAGGCCCCACACGGCGGTGAACCATTTCGCGTTGCGGACGTTGCGGTGTTCATCGTGCTCGGCGAGCGGACGGAAGTGTCGCCAGATATCGATCGTGCTCGTGGTGCCGAGCGCGTTGAGTTCGCCGGCTTTGGACGAGAGCGCGGAGGCGAACATCACGGCAATGAGGAGACCGATCACACCGTGGGGAAGTTGAGTGAGGATGAAAGTGATGAAGACGTAGTCGGAGTCGCGGGTCTTTTTTGCGGCGGGGTCGACGGATTGAAGCGTGGTGCGGGCTTCCTGGCGGAGAGATTCCCAAGTGCGCTGGGATTCGAGCATGGCGGCGCGCGCGGCGGGTTCGGCGGCGGAGTCGCGCGCGGCGACCCAGGCCTCGATTTTCTGTTGTTTGTCGGCGTGGGCGATCGCGTGGCGTTGTTCGAGGGAGCGGAACGTTGCGCCGTGAGGACCGTCGAGGTGGCGTTGCCAGTGGGTTTGATTGAAGACGAGGGGCGTCTGCGGGCTGAACTGATAGAAGACGAAGAGCAGCGCGCCGAGCATCACGATGAAGAACTGCATCGGGATTTTGAGGACGGCGTTGAACATGAGGCCGAGACGGCCTTCGCGGAGGCGGGCGCCGCCGAGGTAGCGTTGCACCTGGGATTGGTCGGTGCCGAAGTAGGAAAGCGAGAGGAAGAAACCGCCGAGCAGGCCGCTCCAGAACGTGTAGCGGACCTGCGGATCGAGGGAGTAGTCGACCGCCGTGAGCTTGCCCATGGCGCCGGCGATGTGAGTGGCGTCGGGCGGGAGTTTGTAGAGCAGGATGCAGAAGGCGGTGATCATGCCGCCGAAGATGACGGCCATCTGCCATTTTTGCGTGAGGTTCACCGCGGCGCTGCCACCGGTGACGGTGTAAACGATGGCGAGGAGACCGGTGAAGATGATGGTGAGGTCGAGACGCCAGCCCAGGACGGAAGCGAGGATGATGGACGGCGCGTAGATGGTAATACCGGCCTGGATACCGCGCTGGAGGAGGAAGAGGGACGCGCCGAGCAGGCGGGTTTTCTGGTCGAAGCGTTTGCCGAGGTATTCGTAGGCGGTGTAGACGCCGAGCTTGCGGTAAATGGGAAGGAAGACGGCGCAGACGAGGATGAGCGCGAGCGGGAGGCCGAAATAATTTTGGATGAAAGCGATGCCGTTTTCGTAGGCCTGGCCGGGAAGCGAGAGGTAGGTGATCGTGCTCGCCTGCGTGGCCATCACCGAGATGCCGATCGTGCCCCATTTGGTGGAAGCGCTGCCCTTGAGGTAGGTGTTGAGATTGTCGGTGTGGCGGGTGCGCCAGGTGCCGTAGGCGGCGATGCCGAGCATCGTTCCGAGCAGCACGAGCCAATCGATCGGGTTCATGCGTAAGCCCAGGTGAAAAGGGTGAGCGCGGCGACGATGGCGGCGAACGTGCCGAGGACGAAAAGGTAAACGCCGCGCCACGTGTGGAAGCCGGGGACGGCGGGGTCGTCGTTGTCGGGGGGGACGGCGGGATGCGGCGTGGGCGGATGAGGGCGGGCGGACATTCGGGAGAGGAGGAGAAGGGAGGCGTGAGGCGGCCCGGTTGGGACACGCGGCCAACCATACGAGAA
>JAEWBF010000012.1 GCA_023391285.1 Verrucomicrobiota bacterium | reverse complement strand
TTGCAGCGGAATCAACTGCACCCCCAAACACCCCGAAAAGGGGCCTAAACGTTCACCAACTGTTCACCTCGGCAGGAAGAAGGGGCCTACGAGGGAAAATTTGGTGCTCAGGAAGGGACTCGAACCCGGGTTCAAGCACTTATGAGGGAGCAGCTTACCTATGAGGCTAAATAGCTACGAACATGACGTGCGCTGTCAAACGTTCACCGAATTGTTCACCCGCTCCTGTAGCAACGGGGTTTGCTTGCGCTTCCACTGCCGAGTTTCGTGAACACCAGCGCGACGCTCGTCATCAAGTGAGTCGATCCGCTGCTAGAGCCGTGACGGCGATATTTGGGGAAGTGGCCGAAAGGAGCGCCGGTCGCAATGTGGTCGCTTATCAGCCGGCCGAAGGGAAGTTGGGCGGGAATCCGGATTGCAGATCGTTGCAATGGATTGTGCCGGAGAACGGAGGGACAACAGAGTTCTTTGTGGGCTCGCGTGAGAATCGCGCAACCACTCTCCCGTAACTCTCGCACCCGCGACTTCGCGGCTCAGCCCATGCCCCGCCGGAACTTCCTCTTCTTCTTCACCGACCAACAGCGTCTCGATCTGCTCGGCGCTTACGGCAACAAGCAGATTCGCACGCCGCATCTCGACGCGATTGCTGCGCAGGGCACGCGCTTCGACCAGGCTTACACCTGCACTGCGATCTGCACCCCATCCCGCGCCTCGTTGCTCACCGGCATGTGGCCGCACAACCACCATGTGATGGCGAATCTGGAAGCGTCGCTCGGTTACCCGCGCAAGGTCACTGCCGAGCCTTTTTCCGTCACCTTGCGCAATGCCGGCTACAACGTGGGCTTGGAGGGCAAATACCACGCGTCAGACGTTTCCAGCCTCGCAGAACACGGCTTCGACGGAGATCTGTGCAACGGCTGGAACGAACCCGTTGAGCAAGCCGGCTACGTCAACTACCTCAAGGAGCGCGGCCTGCCGGAATTTCGGCCGGTGGAACTCATTCGCGGCATCTTCCCCAACGGCCGGCCTGGCAAACCTGTCGGCGGAATCTACGAAGGCCCCGTCGAAGGCACGTTCAGCTACTACCTCGCGGAAAAAGCCATCGCGCGATTGCGCGACTACGCGCGGGATCATCGCGAGAGCGGCAAGCCCTTCCATTTCTCGCTGCATTTCTTCGGGCCGCACATGCCCTACTACCTGCCGCGCGCCTACGCCGACATGTATGATCCCGCTAAGATCGAATTGCCGGGCGCATTCCGCGAAACGTTCGAACGCAAACCCGCCGTCCAATACCAGTATCACCGCCACTGGATGACGGATCATTTCACGGACGACCAATGGCGTAAGATCATCGCGATGTATTGGGGATTCATGACGCTCATCGACGAACAGGTCGGACGCGTTATGGCCGAAGTGGAAAAACTCGGACTCGCCCAGGACACGGCGGTTTTCTTCAGCGCCGACCACGGCTCGTTCGAAGGCAACCATCGCCTCAATGACAAAGGTCCTGCCGCCTACGACGACATCTACCGCATTCCGCTGCTCGGATACGTTCCGTGGCTTCCGCAGCAGCCGAAACAAGTCACCGACTTCGTCTCGTTGCTCGACCTCACGCCCACTTTCCTCGAACTCGCGAACGTTCCCATTCCTGCCCGTTACGACGGCCAGAGTTTGCTCCCGCTGCTCGAAGATCGCGCGCCGGACAAACCGCGTCGCGAAATCTTCTTCGAGTTTCACGGTCATCACTTCCCGTATTCACAACGCATCATCCGCACCTCTCGCTACAAGCTCGTGGTGAATCCGGCCGACACGTGTGAGCTCTACGATCTCGAGAAGGATCCCGACGAACTCGTGAACCGCTACGATGCGCCGGAATACGCCGACGTTCAGAAGCAGCTTTTCACGCGGCTCTATCAGCATGTGCAATCATCCGGAGACCGTCTCGGCTACTGGATGGATTCGACCTACGTGATGGACACGTCCGATTCCAAATACGACGAGAAGGGGCTGTTCTAAGCAGCGGGCTTGATCTGCAATCAGGACCACAAGCGCGCCACCCGGCGCGCTTTTTTTGCGCCCGCCCGCGGCCTCTTCGCCGCAACCATTGTAGGAGCCTGCTTGCAGGCGATTTCACCCGGCGAACGGCGAACATCGCCCGCAAGCGGGCTCCTACCTACGACTGAACGAGTCTTGAAGAACTCGCGGCCGCCACACGTCCAGGTTGGCGAGCCCGGGCCGTTGCCGCGCAGGAGGAGAAAACGACGGCGGCGGATGAGTCAGGTGGTGCGTGAAAGTGTCATACATAATATGACACTTAGACATGCGGAGGACCGCGCTTGCGGGCGGTGCAAAAAAAGAGCCGCCCACAGGGGCGGCTCCGAATGCCTACGCGGTTGAACCGCTCGACGCGTCAGAACGAGAACTGCGCACTGAGTCGGATGCTGCGCGGATCGACGATGCGGTTGCGCCGAATCTCTCCGGCGGCGTTCATCGCCACGATCTGCGGCGTGTCATTGTCGAACAGGTTGTCAATGTTCAGCTGAACGTTCAGTGAACGGTCGTGGGGCAGGTTCCAACGTCGTCCCAGGAAAAGTCCGGTGGCCGTGAATGAATTCCCTTCCAGCACCATGTTCACCGCGCGTCCGACGACCGCGCCGGATTGATAACGGTAATTCGCGCCAATGAACGTGCCTTTGAACTTCCCGTCGAGGAAGGTGTAGCGGGCCACCAGACTGCCTTTGTCGCGCCGATTGCCCAGCGCCGCCAAGCCGCTGATCGCGCGCTCGTCGAGCAAGGCATTGAGGTTGACGATCGCCTCGTCGACCGAGGGAAGCGTCGGCGTCGGCACCGTCGTGTCGTATTGCTGCGCCCAGCTGATGATCTCCGCCACCCACGGAACCGCCTCGCCTGCCACGTTGTTCTCGACCGCATTGCTGCGCGAGTAGTTGGCAGAGATGCGCCAGTTCGGAGTTGGGTTGGCGACGAACTCGAACTCATAACCGTCGGCCGAGCGATCGAACGTATTCGCATTGGCATTACGACGGCGGGCGTTGGCCTCGTCGGCCGTGATTTGGCCGGAGTTCAAGAGCCCGTTGATGATCTGTTGATTCGCGAAACCCGTGATGTTGAAGAGGCTCGCCCCGAAGCCCGTTTCGTTCTGCGACTCGGTTTCGTAATAAACCGCTTTGAAGAAAGCTTTGCCTTCAAACAGGCTCACGCTGAACCCCATGTCCTTGCCTTCACCGGACGAGCCGGTCGGCGGACGATCGTTGGGCAGCAGGATGTGCGAGAGCACCGGCACATTGTTGTTCGTCGACTGGTTGTAGTGGAGCGACAACCACGGGAGGACATGCCCGACGAGACCGAACGTTTTCGTATCGAAGGTGCTGTCCGTGACCGTCTCGCTCGCGTAATTGACCGCGAACTCATTGCGCGATGCGTCGAATGCCGCCCCACGATCCCAAATGGTCAATTTATCGCGGCGCACGCCAGCCAGTGCGATAAGCCGGTTGTTGAAATAACGTCCCTCGATAACGCCCATGGCGGAGCGAAGCCGCGTCGGATCGTCGTCGATCGAGGGGCCGGGTTGAATCCAAGCGGAGTTCAGCGTGAGGCCGCTCACGGGATCGGTGAGATTGTTGATGAGCTGCCCCTTTCCGCCCGTCACCCGGTAGGTCGACCAATCACCCGGCGTCACATACGTGCGGCGCCAGACGAGATTCCATTGGTTGTTGATGTATTGTGCGGGCGTTTGATTCGCTGGGGCGAAAGGCAGACCGGCCCACATTTCCTGGCGTTGGTCGCGTTTGAATTCCTTGTCCTCTTGCTCAACCAACGCTGCCACGCGGTAATCACCGAACTTGCCCGCTTCGAATGAAGTCGACCCGGTGAGACGAACCGTTTGCGGCGTCTCGGTGCGCCAGCGGCGGATCCAGTTGTTCTCGATGTAATAGTCGCCCGCGAACTGCGTGCCCACGCCGCCCGGCAACGACGCATTTGGATCGGCGGCCAGGATGTGTGCATTCTGTCCGGCGTCGTGGCTGATCTGGCTGTAATGCTGCCGATTGAAGGACAGCTCGAGAAAGGTCTTCTCGCCGATGCGCTGCTCGATGACGGCCGTGATCGCGTTGAAATCCGTATCGCGCACGGCACCCGGACCCTCCGTGTTGACCGAGTAATCGGCGACCGCCGGATTTGTGATCACGTATTGGTTGGCGGGAGTCGGAGTCGGGCGATTGCTCGAGTTGGTGCCGCGCAGATCGACGAGCTGACCGGTGTTGCCGATGAGCGTCACGTGCGGGACGTTCGGCGCGAACCGACCGATGCCCAAGGCGGCGTTCGCGGGGATCTGCGTCGCTTGAATCGGGCGCCCAGCCGCTTCCCACGTGGAAACGGAATCGAAGAGGGTCCAAGGCCGCGCCGCAGTTTCGTTGATGCGTCCGCGTTCGTATTCCGCGCGCACCGTAGTGCGGGGCGTCACATGCCACGTGGCCGCGAGGTGTGCGGCGCGATTCTCGCGCTCTGTGAACAGGCGATGGCTGCCCTGTTCGCCATAAACGGCATTGAAGCGAATCGCCGCCTTCCCATTTGCGAGCGGCTGATTCACATCGATCGTGCCGCGATACAGATCGTCCGTGCCGACCACCACGCCCACTTGGCGAAGCTCGCGTCCTACGAGCGCTTTCTTCGTGGATGAACTGATGATGCCGCCCGGCGATCCGACGCCGAAGAGGATGGAATTCGGTCCGCGCGATTGATCGATGCGGTCGATGTTGTAGGTATCGCTCGGCAGCGCCCACACGAAGTAGTTGCGCGCCACGCTGGCGTTGATACCGCGAACGCGATACGACGCATGGAACTCGGTCAGCCGATTGCCCTGGTCGCCGTCTTCACTCCAGTCCGGCTGCGTGTTCGACATGTAGTCGACGATGCTGCCCAACTGGAATGCGCCGAGATCCTGGAGAAACTCATTGGTGATCACGGACACTGACGCCGCCGTATCGCGAAGGTTCGTGTTCAGGCGTGTGCCGGCGAGAGTGTTGGTCGCGGCGTAACCGACGTCAGAGCTCGCGCTCACTTCGAACGGCGAAAGCACCACGACTTCGTCGTTGCTGCGTTCACCGGGTTGCTGCGCGTTGCTCGCGGAGGAGGCTTGAGCCGCAGCGTGGGTCAGGAGGACAGAAAGGCAGGTGGACGCGCAAACGAGATAGCGTCCCCTGCGGCCGGATCGGGAGAACAGTTTCATGGGGTTAGGCCGATGAGGTTTGGGAGTGAGGTGCACGCGAAGTTCGTCCCGCTTCACTCCCTCTCTCAAACTTCCCATTGCGCAGACCGTTGCATCGGAGTGCATCGCACAATGCTGGCGAACAGGTTCGTGCCCGCAAACAGCGCGCGAACGAGTCCGCGCTGTCGCGCTTTCCCATGCGTATCACCCCTGCCCTGCTCCTCTTCGTGGCTGGCGCCACGCCCGCCCTCTTCGCCGGCGTGTCAGGCCTCGAAGCGGAATTCCGCTCCGGCCAAACCTTCGTCACGTGGCGTCAAACCGACGAACCGCGCCAGCGTTTCGACATTCATCGCAACGGCGAGAAACTCGCCACCGTCGGTCCGCACACCGCTGTCAACGTGATGGCGGTCCTCGACCGTATGAAGCTTTCCAATACGCGGCCGCCCGATTCCTACGCTCTCCCCGAGCGCCGCACGTTCGTCATTCGCGAAGGCGCGCCGCCGCTCGCGCTCGACCAGGGACTGTTCGTTCACACCGCTAAAACCGAGGCAGAGGCCGAATACGCCGTCACCCTCGCCGGCGAAGCGCTCACGGACGAAACTCCGCGCACCCGCGTGCGCGAACGCGTCGAATTCCCGCAGGCCGTGCGGCAGAACGACACCGATTTCGTTCACTGGACCGACGACGTCGGCACGCCGCTCTATCCCGCAATGAGCAGCGTGCCCAGCGTGCCCTACAATTTCCGCGTGCGCGCGCCGCAGGGATCGGGCCCGTTCCCCTTGATCGGGTTTTTGCACGGCGCGCTCATGGATTTCACCAAGACGCAGATCGGCGGAGAAGCCGAGGCTGGCGCGGTGCGCATCGCGCTCGATTCGCCGATCGTGCGCGGCGATATCGCCGGCCTCGAAGGCGAACGTTGGGCCGCCGGCGCCTGGTATGGTTACAACGAAAACTGGGGCACCGATCGCCCGGAGGAATCCGGACGCGTCGTGGATTATGTCTCCCGTCGCGTGTTGTGGACCCTCGACTGGGCGGAGAAACATTATCCGATCGACCCCGACCGCGTGTCGCTGCGCGGCGGCTCCATGGGCGGCATCGGCTCGCTGGTCATCGGCCTGCTTCACCCCGAACGCTTCGCCGCCATTCACGCTCACATTCCTCCGCTGCGCATGTCGTCGCGCGCTGCGCCGGGCGGCTTCCTTGCGATGATGATGCCGATCGTTCCCGCCGATTTCGTGCGCCAACTCGAAGCCTCGAACGAACTCCCCTACCTTCTCATCACCGCGGGCCGCACCGACCAGATCGTCGGCTGGCCCGACAAGCTCGAATTCGCGCAGGCTCTCCGCGAGGAAAAACGCGCCTTCACGTTGCATTGGGATTTGCGCAATCACGACGGCACCTTCTCCGCCGAGCCGCCGGCAAATCTGTCAGGGCCCGCCGTGCGTTGGGGACGCAATCCCGGCTGGCCGGAGATGTCGGTCGTCACCTTCTCGCGCAAACAAAGCTTCCCCGCCTTCGACGCCTTCTCGCTCGATAACGATCCGGGCACAGTGAACTTCGCGACGCGCCCCAATCAGCGTCCCGCCTGGGACACGCCCGGCGCCGGTGACTTCGTCGGCTCGTTCAACGGCGCCCTCGATTGGGATCGCGACACCATCGTTGACCGCCCTGACCGCTGGGAAATCACGCTGCGCCTGCAATCGTTTGCTCCCGCCGAACGCGCCACCGTCAACGTCACGCCACGCCGCTTGCAACAGCTCCGACCACAAAGCGGCGACGCTTTTCTCTACGAATGGCGCCACGGCGACGTGGTCAGAAATGGCAAAACGATCGCCGATGCAGATGGCCTCGTGACCATCCACGGCGTTCCTGTGACGCGCGACGGCGTGCGACTCACGTTGCAGCGGCGGTGACTCCACTGCCCTTTCCCTCCATGACCCGCCCCATCCGCCTCGCATTTCTCGGCGCCGGCAGCTTCTTCGCGCCACGCCTCCTCAACGATCTCCTGCACTGCCGCGGTCTCGACGGCGGCGAGATCGCACTCGTCGATATCGATGAGCAACGGCTCGACCTCACGCATCGCATCATCGCTCGATTGATCGAGCAGCGGGGAAACCAGCGCTGGAAAGTCAGCGCGAGCACCGACCGAGCGACCGTGCTCGCGGGCTGTCACTACGTCGTGAATTGCATCGAGGTGAGCGGCCTGGAGTGCGTCGTTCACGACAACGACATCCCGCTCAAATACGGCGTCGATCAGTGCATCGGCGACACCATCGGTCCCGGCGGGCTCTTCAAGGCACTGCGCACGATTCCGGTCTGGCTCGACGTGTTGCGCGACTGCGAGCGTCTGTGCCCCGACGCGCTGGTGCTCAACTACACCAATCCGATGGGCATGCTCTGCCTCGCGGCCGCGCGCCGTTCGAACATGCGCGTCATCGGCCTTTGTCACTCCGTTCAACAAACCAGCCGGCGCCTCGCCGAATACGCCGGCGTGCCCTACGACGAACTCGAATGGGCGTGCGCCGGCATCAACCACGTTGCCTGGTTCACCACGCTCAAACATCGCGGAGTCGATCTCTATCGTGATCGTTTGCTCGCCCAGTTCGGCTCTGACGTCGACGCGGGTCGCGCGGAACATGCCGCTGGCCTCGCGCGAGCCGACGCAGCCGACAACAGCCACGGCCACGCGGTCGAAGTTTCCTATCGCCAGACCGATCTGGTGCGAAAGGACATGTGCGTTCACTTCGGCGCCTTCATCACGGAGAGCTCCGGTCACCTTTCCGAATACCTTCCCTATTATCGCAAGAGCGCCGACGGACGCGCCTTGCTGCGTCTCGGCTACGACGGCGGCTCACGTTTCTACGCGACGAACTGGCCTCGCTGGCGTGCCGACGCAGACGCCGAACGCGCCGCCATTCTCAGCGGAGAGAAACAACTCCAAGATGAACGCTCCTTCGAATACGCCGCGTCCATCATCGAAGCGGTCGAGACCGGCCAACCCTTCGAGTTTCACGGCAACGTGCTCAACCGCACGTCCCACGGCGACGCTCTCATTTCAAATTTGCCGGCCGACGGCATCGTCGAGGTCGCATGCACCGCCGGCCGCGGCGGCATCACCCCAAGCCCTTACGGTGCGCTGCCGCCTGCGATGGCGGCCATTTGTGCGTCCAACATGGCCATGATCGATCTCGCCGCTCGCGCCGCGTGCGAGCGCAGCATCGACGGTGCAATCGCCGCATTGATGCTGGATCCGCTCACCGCCGCCGTCTGCACGCCTGCGCAAATCAAGGCGATGACCCTCGAAATGTTCGCCGCCGAGCGCGATTTCCTGCCCGGCTACCGCTAATCCGTGCCATTCTGAGCGCAGCGAAGAATCCATTTGGAGCCGCAACGGCGGTAGTCACGGCGAAGCGTTCACTGGCACCCGAATTCCTAAAGCTGCGTGTGGGACACCATGGTAGGATGTCACCGCGTCACGACGACCACTCGCGTGCCATCGCGCGACAACCGCACGTCCTTGATCTCTACCCGTCCATACCTGTCGGCCTCGGCGGTGCCCTCGGCAATCACGTCGCCACGATGATCCATCACGCGGTAGTAACATGTCGCGCCAGGTGTTGGACGGAAACGCTGCGTTCGACGCGGCGTGATGTCCGCGGTCGCTTCATCGTGCCGCGAGACATCCGTCAGCCGTAACGTGATCCCATAACGTTCTGCCTCATCTACGACGTCGCCCCAATCGAGTTGCCCGTTAATCGTGCCCACCAAGGCGCCGATGCCCGGCGCATCGAGCGGACCGCGTTCGGCGGGGCGACGCGCCAGCGGGTTGCTGGTGCCAAGATCATCGTTAGCCGACAGGTTCGTCACCGCGGGATAGCTTTCACGAAGCGAGAACCGCGTGAGATCAACCGTCGCTCGCCCGTCCTTTTCGCCCCACACCGGCGGATAGTTTGCGACGTTCTCGTAAGCGTGCTCGCGCGCATCCCAATAAAACATGAAGCCGAGCCGTTGAGCATTCGCGAAGCGTGCAAACTCGAGTTTGTCGTCCCACCCCACAATGTGATCCGCGCGTCCCGCGGTCACCGCAATGAACGGAAAGTCCCGTTCCGGTGCGCGCTTCACCGCCTCATAAGCATTGAAACGCATCATGGCGGCCACGCCCGCGCCACCGCCTTGCTCCGTGCCGAAGACCGGCACGTAAGCATGAAACGCCGCGAACCGATCAGGATGGTTCATCGCAATCGCGATCGAGCCCATGCCGCCCATCGATTCGCCGCGCAACGCGGTGCGATCGCGATCCACCGGAAAGCGCGAGGCCACCCAGTCGAGCGTCCACAACACGCGTGCTTCCGCGCCTTGCCAGCCCAACGGTCGACCTCCGCTCCCCCCACCAAGGAAACTCAGTTTCTCCACCTCAAAGCCTTCGATCGTTCCGCGCAGCAGCGGCTGATCGAGCGACACACGCACCGCACGGTCGCCTTCGGCTCCGTCGAGCTTCGCATACCGCTCGCGATCGGGCGTATCGAATTGAAAGAGCGCGCCGTGCAGCACGCCAATCAACGCCCGAGGCGCGCCAGACCGCGGACCTCTCACCCGAAAATTGAAATAGCCGCCCGGCGCCGCTGCCATCGCCGGGTAATGCGGGGTGCCTACGTGATCGGTCCAGTGCACATAGTCGCCCGTTTCATTCTGCGCGACCGCCGCCACCGGCTCGACGCGTTCAACGACTGCCGTCGCGAACACGTTCTCCGCCAGCGCGCGCACCTCCTCGCCGGCGTGCACCGCGGTCACGGCGTAGAATGCCGATTCCTCCGCTCTCGCCGTATGCACGTATAATCCCGTCGCGTCGTCGAGTGACGGAGCGCCGTCCGCGATCACGAAATACTTGCGCTCGGGAATCGCGTAAGTCTCCCCGCGCGGCACACGCGACAGCGCGAGCCGATTGACCGACGCCATCAGATTCACGCTCGAGTGCTCGTGCACCGTTGCCAGCAGCGCCGCTTCGGTCAGTTGCTCCGCCGAGGTGAATGGCTGCGTCGAACGATAAACGCGATACGTCGCCGTCGGGCTCGCTTCCTGCCAGGTGAGAAACGTCTGCCCATCGCGAAACGTGGCGCGAACGTCACGCACCTGCGGCATGTCGGCCGCGAAACTGCAAAGGATCGCGCCTACTCCCATGCAACCCGCGGCGAACGTCTTCATGTTTACCGCTGCGTCTGCGCGCGAACGCGGGCTTTGATCTGCGCATCCAGCTCCTCCGCTTGTCGCGCGAGTTCCGGCTGGTCGAGATCGGCGTCGTAAATCTCGACGAGCGTGGACCCCACTTCGCCCGCCAACTCCAGCGTTTTCGGATAATCTTCACAGCGCCGCGAAGGCCAGACCGTCGCGCCCCACATCTGCCAGCCAATCAGATGATCGCCGCGATACTTCTCCGACACCGCGCGAATCGACCGCGTAAACTTGCTGTCGAGATAACACCATTGCGGCAGAAATGCGTCGCCGATGCGTCCCGGTTTTCCGTCGCGCCCACCCGCATACGCGATGATGTCATCGCCCAGTTCCTTGTAGAACGGCGGCGCAGCGGAAACCGAGATGCTGACGCGCTTGTTGCCGCGCACCTCCGCCCAGGTGTCGATCACTTGTTTCCAGGCGTCGAGAATCGCTTCGTTGCTGTAGCCTTCCTGCTGCGTGAGGTTGTCGGGCAGCGCCAGTTCCGCCCAAAGCGCGCTCGGTCCCGCAATGTGAAGAAACGAAACGTGCGGCTCGTCGCGATAACGCTCGGCAAACGCCCGGATGAACTTCTGCTTCTCGCGAATCACCGTCGGATCCCAGGGCACGGGAATCTTCACTCCGGCGGCATCTCCTTCGCTGCCGGACGAACCGACGATATATTTCGCTCCGGTCCACTCCGGAACACCCACGCCAAACAGAACGAAGAGCTTTACCTTCTTCTTGTGCTCCCGGCCTTTCGCCACGACTTCGTCGAGGAACGCCCAATTATACTTCCCGCGCTCCGGCTCGACCTTGTTCCAGTAAGTGCGGATCGAAACACCGGTGATGTTCAGTTTCCAAATGTCGTCGCTGAACATGCGATCCGCCGCGATCGCGTAAACGCCGCTGATTTCCTCCACCGACAACGGCTCCTCCGCCGCACGCGCAGCGAAACCAAGGAACGGGAGAAACAGCATCAACGTGGCAAGAATTCGGGTTGGCATCAGGTATGGGTGTTAAGGTTCAAGACGCGGCCGCAGCGGCCGTTCGGGATCGAAGTCGGAAGGCTCAAAATCCGTGGATTCAATCCACGGCGTCGGCGGTCTTTCTCCGCGCACGAAGCGTTCATAGAACCCGCGCAGCGGCGACGCGTAAGGATAGCGGTCGAACTCATTGCCCGCGCCCACGACGCGCGGATCGTCCTGACGCCGCAACTCGGCCATAAGTTCCGCCGCCATCGCTTCGCGTCGCGGCGCATGTTCGAGTTCGCCTGACAAATTTCGCAGACAGTCCGGATCCCGCGCCAGATCGTAAAGTTCCTCTGCCGGACGCCGCCCGAAATTCAGCTCCCAAAGCCAGTGATTCCGACCGTGGCGATTCTCCTCCAGAATGAATGACTTCGTCGGCCCGCCGTCCGTGTTGAGATAACCCGTAATCGGATCGCCCATCGGCCAGCGATCGGTGGCAAGATTCCTCGCATACAAGAACCCGTCGCGAATGATTCCACGCACCGGATAACCTTTATCCCCCGGCCGCCCGAGATCGTGACGCTCCTGTCCGAAAATCAAAGCGTCGCGCCCCGCCGCCGCGTCGTGCTCGTCGCGCATCAGCGGTCCCAGCGACGTTCCGGCAAACGCTTCCATTCCCGTCGTCTTCGCATCCACCGCCGTCGCTTCCAGAATGGTCGGCGCCAGATCAACGAGACTCACCAACGCATCGATTTGCCTTCCCGCCCGAGCGATTCCGCCCGGCCAGCGCATCGCGAGCGGAATGTGCATCGACGCATCGTAGGTGGTTCCTTTCGCGCGGGGAAACGGCATGCCGTTGTCGGACGTGACGATGATCAACGTCCGGTCGAGTTCGCCGTGCTCCTCCAACAACGCCAGAAAACGCGCGAGCTGCGCGTCGAAAAACTCAATCTCGCGCGCGTAATCCAGCAGATCGCTCCGCACCGTGTCGTTGTCCGGCCAATACGCCGGCACGCGGTCGATCTCGTCGAGCGTCCGTCCCGCTGCGAGCGCCGCGCCCCGCGCGTAAGGTCGATGCGGCTCCATCGCGCCAAACCAAAAGCAGAACGGCTGATCCCGTTCCCGCGCGCGAAGGAACTCCGCAAAATTCGCCGCGTAATCGATCGGCGATAATCCAGGCACCCGCTCCGGCCACCGCTGCTCGTTGAATTCCTTGCCAGTCAGCTCACGCGGCCTGTCCCCAATGCGCCCGGGATCGCCGGGAGCCCAGCCTTTGCCCGTGTAACCCACCGCGAAACCTGCGCCTCCCAGCGCTTCCATGAAGGTGCGTTTCCCTTCGGGATAATACGCCACATGATTCGCCGCCGCTCCAAGCTGCCAGCTTTGCCGACTCGTGAGAAGAATCGCCCGCGAAGGTCCGCACTTCGCATTCGGCGTGAACGCATTGGTGAAGAGCAGGCCTTCCCGCGCGACACGATCGAACGCCGGCGTGCGCACCCAGCGTGTCCCGTAAGCGGAGGCGTGCGGAAACGATTGATCGTCGGTGACGCAGATGAGCACGTTCGGCGGACGCGCTGCCGTCGTCGTCAGCAGCGAGGCGGCGCCCATCAAGGCCGCAAGCATCCGTTTACCACTTCGGATACGCATCACGATCGATCACCTCCGCCGTGTCGTAGAGCAGCGTCCGAGGAAACCAGTCCTCGTCGAACGGCCTCGGCCGCGTGTAGCCGCCCCACGTCGACGCGCCCGAGTCATTCGCCCACGGCCGTCGCTGCCAATGCGGCCCTCGCAACGGATCACGCGTGCGATTCATCCAGTCCAGGATCTCCCTGAAAAGAGCGTCGCGCCTTTCCGCGTAGTCCGGCTCCGCGATCAAATCGCGGATCTCACCCGGATCCGCCGTGAGATCGTAGAACTCGTCGCTATCGAGCAAATTCACGATGAGTTTGAACCGACCGTCGGACGCCGCGCGGATCGGCGCAAAAGCACCGAAGCCGTCGTGATCGATCTCGAAACGATTGAACTCGATGAAGGCCGGCTTGGTCGCCGGCGTTTCCGGTGCCCGCAAACGTCTGATCAACGACTGCCCTTGCAGCAGCGGCGGAACAGGAACGTTGAAAAATTCCAGCAAGGTTGGAACGAGGTCGATGTGCGACGCCGCGCCGGCCGCGATCGCACCCGCAGGGACCTGCCCCGGCCATCTCACGATGAGCGGCACACGGGCGATTTCCTCGTAAGCGCACGGACCTTTCCCGTGCAAACCATGACTGCCGAACATATCGCCGTGATCGCTCGTGTGCACGACGAGCGCGGACGGCGCGCAACGGTCGATCGTCGCCAGCACGCGGCCCACTTGAGAATCCGCATAGCTGTTGCACGCGAAATGCCGCGGATGGCGCAGCGCCGCGCCTTCCGGCGTCGCTTCCATCTGCTTCGCCCAAAGCCGCCCGGTGTGCGCCGCCCACTCGCGTTGCGCGCGCGGTTTGTCAGTGAGCGGATCGCCCGCGTTCGGAACCGGAAACCTGAAATCCTCGAACGCGCTCGCGTAAGGCTCGGGACAAATGAACGGGTGGTGCGGTTCGTCGATCGACACCACGAGCAGGAAATCCCGCTCTCGATTCCGCTCGAGAAACTCGATCGCGCGATCCGCCGAGCGATGCGCGTGTGTGAAGTCAGACGTGATCCCGTGCTCGCGCACCTCTTTCGGACCGAGCACCCGGCGCGACAAACTCCGCGCCGCATCGTCCGGCAGCGAGTCCAGGTAATTGCGGCCGTCGAACCAGTAAGCCGGATCCCAACCGGGCGGGCAGCGTCCGTCGCCGAAATAGTCGGAGCCGTCGAGGTGCCACTTGCCCACGTAAGCCGTCGCGACGCCGTGCCGTTCGAGTCGCTGTCCGAGCGTCGGAATGTCCGCGTGCGGCGCGAGATCGTTCGCGATCACGCCATTGCTGTGAGGAAACAATCCGGTGAACAGCGCCGACCGCGCGGGACCGCACACCGGGCTGCACGTGTAAGCAGCCGTGAATCGCACGCCTTCCCCCGCCAAGCGATCGATGTGCGGCGTGCCGAGCGCGAGATCCGGACGGTAACAACCCACGCAGTTCGCGCCCTGCGTATCCAAAAGAAACAGAATCGCCTGTCGCCGGCTCATGACGCGTTCGCCTCCACCGTGAGCGCCTTGCGCAGCAGTTCGAAACCTCGCCCGCCAGGAGCGCTCCAGGCCGCAGCGTGGCGCGGGCCTAGGCGAACGCGCAGCGTTTCACCGCTTGCTTCGCTTGCTGGATCTCCCGCGAGCAGTCGCAGCTGCGCCCTTTCGGCATCGGAGAACCCGCGCACGTCGTAAGTCATCGGAACATCGCTCCAGTTGAACAGCGCGAGGCACACTTCGTCCTCGGCCTCACCCAGCATCGCATGAAACGCATCGTCCCAGGTTTCTCCGCGCCTCCAGAAATCCAGCGGAACGTATCGCGCGCACGACGGAAGAGCCGCCATCGTTCGAACCAAGGCCGCCTTCTCCGGCCGCAGCAGCGAGATCTTGTCACTGTTGAGCCGCGTGCCTCCAAATAATCCGACGTAGATCGTCCACATCTCCGCCTCATTGAAGGTGAGCTGGCTTCGCTTCTCCTCGTTGCGCACGCGCGTCGCATCCTCCTCTTCCGGTCCGCGCACAATCTGGTAATCCGCATCGGCCCACGCCGCCCAGCCGTGGAGATGGAAGTTCCCCGCGGTGGCCTGAGCGCAGCGTCGCAGCGATTTGAAATCGGGATACACGTCGTAACCCGTGCGCAATCCGTCCGCATACCCCAGGACGACGCCCAACGGCGCCGAGCACGCGAGGAAGAACGCGTCCGATCCCATCGCCTCGCGCCACGTCTGCAAAGCGCGGTGCATGCGTTCCACGCTGGTGAGGCCAGGATCGTGCGGCGCAATGCGACGCGCAGGATCGTTGTTGAGCGCGCGGCGCCGAATGTCCTCCGCGAGGCCGAAGGACAGAAAATCGATTTTCAGATAATCATAGCCCCACTCCTTCCGCAGCGTCCGCACCACGCCGCGCATGTAATCGAGCGCGCCGGGGTGCGAGTAATCGAAATAGATGTGCTCCAGCCGATCGCCGTCGTTGAGCTGCGGAACCGAAATGATCCGACCGTTCTGATCGTGAAGGAAGAATTCCGGGTGTTCGCGCGCGACCTGCGACGCCGTGTCGCCCCGCATTCCATCGAAGTGAATGCCCGCCGTCATGCCCAGCAGACGAATGGTGGCGGCGAGATGTTTCATCGCATCGGGCCCCAGATCCTCGCGCACTTTCGTGTAGTCGCCGCGCGCTGGCCACCAACCGCCGTCGATCTGCAGCAGATTCGCACCCGGAGCGAAATGGCGGATCGCAGCGATATTCTCCTCCACCGCCGCAATCGTCCACCCGCGGCCGTAGTAGTCCCACGTGGACCAGCCGACGAATTGCGGACGCGGCTTCAGCTTCGCTCCGGTGCAACGCGCCGCTTCGCTCGCATACTGCTCGAGCAGTTCCATCCAGTCCTGCCCCTCGGATGACCACACCGTGTCCAGCGGCACCGCTTCGCCCGGCCCGAGCCTCCGACCTTCGCCGTCAAACTGCAGTGTCAACGAGCCGCCTTCTTCCCACCGCAGTCGCGACCAGAAATGACGCCAGGAAACAAAACCCGCCAACGCACAACCGTCCGCCCGCCGCGCGAGCAGCCACGTGCCGCTCTCGATCGCCACCCGCGCTCCTCGGCTGGGAGCGACCTGCGTCGGCCACGTCGCCATCGTCGTGCCGCCGCTCGCCACTTGATCCGCGCCCCAACCTTCAGGCAACCAGCGCCAACGCACCGCGCCCGACTCGATGAACACCTCGGCCGCCGAGTCGTTATGCAACGTGAGATAAAAAGAAGTCCCTCCATGCGACGCGCGTTCAGTCCTTGCTTCGGCTCGGAGTTGGGAACTTGGAGGCAGAAGCGTAAGCGAAACCGCGAGGTCGGGAGTGTGCACGGCCGGGGGAGTGCAAAGTGGGGTCATGCGTCGGGGAACGCAGGGGATAGATGCGATCCGACTCTATCGCCAACCGATGCAACGGTCTGCGCAGCTCAACGCATTCTCAGCGACCGGTGGAGCCCGCCGTCCCGGCGGGCTGAACGACGTTCGCACGCCAAACCAACCCGACGAGGACGTCGCGTTCCACCGTCGATGCCCCCCTTTACCGTTTAGCCAAACGAGAACGCCGGCGGTCCGCTCACCCCAGGCCGCAGCCGAAACACCGCTCCGGCCAGCGGCTGCTCGCGCAATTTTTCCGGCGAGTAACCGACGCGCGCCGAGGTCACGAACAGTTCGTCACCGGCCGGTCCGCCAAATGCGCAGGCCGTCGCAAGATCCGCGGGCACGCCCAACCGTTCCACGATTTTTCCGCTCTCCGGATCGAGGCACACCACGCTTTTGCCTCCCCACAATCCAATCCAAAGTCGACCGGCATGATCGATCGTCATGCCATCGGGCCCGCCCTCGTCCGCGGGCGCGGTCCAAACCAGACGCGGTGACGCGAGGCGTCCGCTCGAAAAATCGTAATCGTAAGCCGTCAAGGTGCGCTGCGCCGTATCGATGAAATAGAAGGTGCTTCCATCCGCGCTCCACGCGAGGCCGTTGGACAATCCGACCGACGGCAAAAGTTTCTCCCAATAACCGTCCGGATCGACGCGATACAGCGCGCCCACGCCCGGCCGCGATTCCAGATCGAGCGTGCCGACGACAAAGCGCCCGCGAGAATCGCATTTGCCGTCATTGAAACGGCGCGGCCCCAGGCCGGGCTCAGGCACCGCAATCGTTTCCAGGCGACCGTCCGCGGGATCGAACCACGCGATCCGCGACGCCAGCGCGACGATGAATCCTCCGCGCGCATGCGGCGCGGCCGCGCCGAGCTTTTCGCCGAGCGTCCAGCGTTCGTGCGCGCCGCTTCCCACATCGAGCCGATGCAGCGCGCCTGCGTCGATGTCGACCCAGTGCAAACGTCCGGCATGCCAGAAGGGACCTTCGCCCAGTTCGCAGGGAGTCGTGAATACCGTTTCAGCCGTGCTCATTTTCCAAGTTGTCTCACCGTGCGGCCGGGCATCCAGATGCCGGGAATCAACACCCCTTGCGGGTGCGCCGGCACGCCTTGCGCACTGCTGCTGAGCTGCCCGATCAACGTGTCCACCGCCGCCGCGCCGACATGCTCGCTGTTCTGATAAATGCCGGACGTCTCCTCGTCGTCGGGATCGACGTGCGTTGACACGACTCCGAGTTCCTCGGGAATGCGCCAGCCATCGGCGCGAAGCATTTTGATCAAGTTCAAATGCGTCGTGATCACCGCGTCCGGCCGCGAGTGACGCAGCCAGTGCGTGATCTCCGCGCGGTCCCCGCTGAAGAGCGGAGCCGGCACATCGAGCCCCAACTCGAATCGCGCCGTCGCGTAGAAGCCGGCCGAGAAACGATTATGCACCGCCGCCTCCAGCACGTGCGCGCCCACATAGCCGATGCGGCGATAACCGAGCTTGTGCAATTCCAACACCGCAAGGCGCGCGGCTTCGTATTGATCGTTGCTCGCGAAATGCAGGTCCGGATCGCGAAACGGCGTTCCCACGGAAACGATATTGAACTCGTCCAGCGGCAACGGAATCGAGGTCGCGAGACTGTTGCTATCCTCGAAATACGGCACGAGCACGCCGCGGACGTTGCGCGCCCGCAGCACTTGGGCGAGCCGCGACGGAGTCATGCCCGGCGCGCGGACCTGCACGCGTTCGAGGGAATAATTCGCCTTCGTCGCGCGGTCCAGCGCCCCGGTATAAAACGCGCGCTGCACCGGCCGCTCCTTCCACTCGACGGCGTTCCGGCCGAAATCGAGCCAGGCCAAATTGCACGTCGGCGCCGGCGGATGCGCCGTTCGCAGCTGGGTCATCAGCGCCGCAATCATCGGATTCGGACGATAACCGATCGACTCCGCCACTTCCTTGATGCGTTCGCGGGTCGCTCGAGCTATCCGATGATCGTCGCGCAAGGCGCGGGATACCGTGCTGTTTGCCACTTTGGCGATCCGGGCGACGTCGTTGATGGTGGGCATGAAGAAAGGGTGCGCACGTTGTTCGGCGCGGGTTGATTGACAAGCACCGGAGAGACGCACGCGCGGTGCAGACCGTTGCAAACTCTTGTGAGAACCGTCCCCCGCGATTTCCACTATGCAGCCGCTTCACCCGGCGAAGTTCCCGGTTCTCACCCATGAAACACGTTCGCCTCGTTTTCTCTTCGCGACGCCCGCGCCGCTGGCCCGCCGCGACTCACCCGGAGGTCCTATGAACGCAACGCTCGCCGGAAAGATTGCCGTCGTCACGGGCGGCACCAAGGGCATCGGTCGCGCGATCGTGCATCGTTTCGCCACCGAAGGAGCTCAGGTTTTCTACTGCGCGCCGGATCCCGACGGAGCCGACACGCTCGAGCGCGAGATCACCCGCGCCGGCGGCGCCAAGCCGGTCTTCGTCCGCGCCGACGTCGGCGAACCGAGCGCCATCGAACGCCTGATGCGCGTCGCAGCCGCCGCGCAGGGTGCAATCCACATCGTGGTCAACAACGCCGCCATTCCCGGCTACAAGACAGCCGAGGGGCTCACGTTGCAGGAGTGGGACCGAATCTGGGCCGTCAACGTTCGCGCCTGCTGGCTCACCGCGAAATTCGGATGGAAACACCTGCGCGCGAGCAAAGCCGGTTCCATCATCACCATCTCGTCGGTTCATGCGCGGGCCACGTCGTCGAGCAGCATTCCGTATGCGGCCACGAAAGCCGCGTTGCTGGCGCTGACGCGCTCGCTGGCGATTGATGGCGGTCCGCACAACATCCGCGCCAACGCAATCTGCCCCGGCCTCATCCAAACCGCCGCCAACGCGCATGATTTCTCCGGCACTCCTGCGAAACGCCGGCGTTACCAACGCGTGCTCGCGAACGAAGCGCTGGGCCGCATCGGCCAACCCGACGACGTCGCCGGCGCGGCGCTGTTTCTCGCGGGTCCGGATTCCTCGTTCATGACCGGCGCGGAGTTGTTCGTCGACGGCGGCGCGCAAGCGCGTCTCTACGGCAATGTTTACGAGGAGGAGCGACGCGAACTCACGCAGCGTTCACGCCGGCGCCGTTAGTCCCACTTTTCATGAAAATCACTCGGATTTCCTGCCATGCGCTCGACGCGACCTATGCCGCGCTCGCCCGCATGCCGCGCAAATTTATCGTTGTCCTCGTCGAAACCGACGCCGGCATCACCGGCATCGGCGATGCCACGAATTGGCCCGTCGGTGCGAATCTCCCGCACGTCGTGGCCGAAATCGGCAAAGGCTTGATCGGCCGCGATCCAATGGAGGTCGAACGGCTCTGGCAGGACATGTATCGGACATCCAATTACGTCGGTATGGCCGGCCTGGCCGTCACCGCCCTGAGCGGGATCGAAATCGCGTTGTGGGACATTGCCGGCAAGGCGCTCAACGTGCCCGTGTATCAGCTTCTCGGCGGCGCCGTGCGCGAAGACGTCTCCGTTTATGCGAACTACTGGAGCCTGGGAGTTCCCCGCGACGCCAAGGCTTACGCCGACGCCGCCCGCGCGACCGTCGAACAGGGCTATCGCGCGCTGAAGTTCTATCCACTCGACGCGCCTTCCTCCAGCGATCCGCTGCGCCGCACGCTCACCCTGCCGCAGTTGCAGGACATCATCGACATCGTGGCCGCCGTGCGCGAGTCGGTTGGTCCCAGTGTCGAACTCTACGTCGAATGCGGCGGGAAGCTCGATTACTACACCGCGCTGCGTTTATTGAACCTCCTCGAGCCGTTCAACATCGGTTTTGTCGAGGAACCGATTCCGCCGGAAAACATGGAAACGATGGCGCGGTTGTCCGCGCACAGTCGCATTCCCCTCGCCTCCGGCGAACGCCTTTACACCGCTCACGACTTTCGCCGCATCCTCGAACTTCAAGCCGTCGCGGTCGTTCAGCCCGACGTCGTGCGCACCGGCGGATTGCTCGAGAGCAAGAAGATCGCCGCGATGGCCGACACGTATTTCACGCCGGTCGCTCCGCACAACGCCAACAGCCCCATCTCCACGATGGCGACGCTGCATTATGCGGTGAATACGCCGAATTTCATGACGCTTGAATATTTCGTGCAGGATGTGGAGTGGCGCGATGCGTTCATGACTCCCGCCATCCGCGTCGAAAACGGACGCATTGCGCGCCCGACGGGCCCCGGTCTCGGAATCGAACTCGATGCCGCGCTGCTGAAGCGGCATTCCGAAACCGTCGTTGAGGTCCGCTGATGCAAGTCGCAGCGGCGCGGAAAACGAAGCGGAGCACTTACCGCGGCTGGCCCGCGGTTGCGCTCGAAACGGACGAGTGCCGGGTCACGATTGTGCCCGCACTCGGCGGCAAGATCGCGTCGCTCGTCGATCGCCGAACCGGTCGCGAGTTTCTCGTTCAACCGAAAGCGGCTCGTTTTGTCGAACCGGCGCCCGGCGCCAAGTTCGTTGACAGCGACCCCTTCGGGCTCGATGACATGTTTCCCACGGTGCTCGAGGGCAACGGCGTCACGGACCAGGGGCGCGCGCTTTTCCTGCCGGATCATGGCGAAGTGTGGTCGCGCGCCTGGCGCGAGGTCGAAATCACCGGCGACTCGATCGCGCTCGCAATCGACTGCCACAGCGTGCCGTGCCGGCTCTGGAAGCGTTGCACGATGTCCGATGCCCGCACGCTTCGCATCGACTACATCGCGACGAATCTGACGAACGAGACATTCGGTGCCTTGTGGGCGGCGCATCCCTTGATCGCCTGTCCGGACGCAGTGAGCATCGATCTTCCTCCGGGCGAAGTGATCAGCGTTCACAACGGCAGCGAACACTACGGCGACCACGGCATGCGTTCGCGTTGGAAACCCCGCTCGCTGCCTCCGGCGAAACCGGGCCAGGCGCCGCGCGCGCACAAGTTCTACGCCGCGCAGCCCGATCAGGCGCGCGTCGTTGCGCTGCGCTTTCCTCGCACCCAGGAACGGATTGGCCTGCGCATCGACTCCGCGGAGCCCATTTACTTCGGCTTGTGGCACGAGGAACGGCAGGACGGCACGCGCGTGCTCGCGCCGGAACATTGCACCGGTGGGTTCGATCGCCCGGATCTCGCGAAGCATTACGGCCAGCCGTGTCACTTCGGCCCGCGCGAAGAAAAGCGGTGGACCCTGCAGGTCGACATCCATCCTTCCGCCGCTCATACTACCTCGTGAAAACCGCCTTCCCTGTCGAACTACAGACGATCATCGAAGCCCGCGGCGTGGTCGCGGTGCTCGTGATCGACGACGTCAATCACGCTGTCCCCGTCGCCCGTGCGCTGCTTCGCGGCGGAATCACGTCGATGGAACTCACGCTCCGCACACCGGCGGCGTTCGATTGTATCCGTGCCATTCGACAAGAAGTCCCTGAAATGCTCGCGGGCGTCGGCACCGTTCTCGAACCGCGACAGGTGACTGAGGTCGTTCGCGCCGGCGGCGCCTTCGCGGTCGCACCCGGTTGCAACCCGCGCGTCATCGCCGCCGCCCTCGACGCCGGCCTCCCTTTCGCCCCCGGCATCAGCACCGCGTCGGACATCGAACACGCGCTCGAGGCCGGCTGCCGGTTGTTGAAATTCTTTCCCGCCGAACCTTCTGGCGGTCTGGCCTACCTTAACTCCCTCGCCGCGCCTTACGCGCACCTGGGTCTGCGCTACATCCCGTTGGGCGGACTCAACGCGAAAAACATGCGCGCGTATCTCGAAAACCCCTACATCGCCGCCCTCGGCGGATCCTGGCTCGCGCCGCGCGATCTGATCGCGGCGCAGCGCTGGGACGAAATCGCTGCCAACGCGCAAGCCGCCGCCGATGCCGTCCGCAGTGTTCGCAACCCTTCTTCTTCGTCATGAGCACCCGTATCGTTTGCTTCGGTGAAATCATGGGCCGCCTCGCGCCCGAAGGCTTCCTCCGTCTGCGCCAGGCGATGCCCGGCAGCCTCGACTTCACCTTCGCCGGCGCGGAAGCGAACGTCGCCGTCTCCATCGCGTCACTCGGCGGTTCGTCTTCGTTTGTCACCGCGCTTCCGCTCAATCCCATCGCCGAAGCGTGCCTCGGCACGTTGCGCGGCTTGGGCGTCGACACCACCCACGTCGTGACGACCAAGGAAGGACGCGTGGGTTTGTATTTCGTCGAGACCGGCGCCAACCAGCGCCCATCGACCGTCCTCTACGATCGCGATCACTCCGCCATCGCGCTCACACCCGCCAAGAATTACGACTGGCCCGCGATTCTCTGCGGCGCGGGTTGGTTGCACTTGTCGGGCATCACGCCGGCTTTGTCCCAGCACGCCGCCGACGCCACCCGCGAGGCCGCACGCCACGCGCGCGAACTCGGCCTGACCGTTTCCTGCGATCTCAACTTCCGCAAAAAACTCTGGAACTGGCGCCCCGGCACCGACGCGCGCACCCTCGCGCGCGAAGTCATGGCGACGATCCTGCCGTTCGTGGATGTCGTGGTGGGCAACGAAGAGGACGCGGACGATGTGCTCGGATTGAAAGCGGGTTCGACCGACATCCATGCCGGCCAGCTCGAAATCGATCGTTATCCCGAAGTCGCCCGCCAGATCGCTGCGCGCTTTCCCAGTGTGAAACGCGTCGCGACCACGCTGCGCGAAAGCCTCTCCGCCTCGCACAACAATTGGGGCGCGCTCCTTCACGACGTCGCCTCCGACCGCACTTACTTCGCTCCGCGCAAGGACGCCAAGTATGCGCCCTACGAGATCAAGGCGATCGTCGACCGCGTCGGAGGCGGTGACTCGTTTTCCGGTGCCCTCATTTTCGCGCTGACCACGCCCGAGTTATCCGAGCCGCAATCGGCCGTCGCTTTCGCCGTCGCCGCGTCGTGCCTCGCGCACTCGATCAAAGGCGATTTCAATCTCGTCAGCCGCGCCGAAGTCGAAGCCCTCATGGGCGGCAGCGCTTCCGGTCGCGTGGTCCGCTGACGCGCTTCAGGCGTCCGCGTATTTGCCTCGGCGCGTCGAGAGCGTGACGAGGCACGCTGTCAGCGCGATGAAGATGTCGATCTTGTAGCCGACGCGGAAGTCGACGTTGCGCGAGACGAACTCGGGGTAAGCCGCGTGCAGCACCTCGCGATTGAAGATCACCCGATCCTTCTCCGCCAACAGTCCTTCACTCTCGATCCGGCGGGCGGTGCGGCTGAGTTCAAATTCGGCGCCTGTATCTTCGGTCGCGAGCACGGAGGATTGAATAACCTGATTGAGGTCAGCGGCCAACGCCCGACGTGCTGCGACCAGCGTATCGCCGCCGCCGGTTTCGAGGGCCATTAACGCGTCGCGAGTCTCATCGGACAGCCGCGTCGCAATTTCCCGATCTATCGCGCGGCTCCCCGCGAGCAATTGCTGACCGAATGCTCGCGGCTCCTTGATGTCGTCGGCGAACAACGGCACGGGATCGCTCGCGTGCGAGAACTGCACCGCCATGCCGATTACAAGCGAGAACAGAAACGCACTGAAGCCCCGCGTAAATTGAAACAGCCCGTAAACCTTCCCGCGCTCCGCCGGCGCTGCATACTGAAAGATCATCGAGGTGAGCGGAAGCTGCACGAGGTTGAGCGCGGCCGCGTAGATGCTCAGCAGCAGCAGCAACGAATTGAAATCGTGCACCCAGTAAGCCATCGCCGCGGAATTCGCGGCGAACATCAGGTAACCCGTCGCCATCACCGGCTTCGCGCCGAGCCGATCGACGAGATAGCCGGCGGGAAACGAAATCAGAAACGCAACGATCGGCCCAACGAAGAGCGTCATCCCGAAATCCGCGCGCGACAGCCCGAGCGTGCGCGTCGCGAGCAGTGAAAGATAAAGCATGAACGCCGCGTTGCCCATGATCCCGAGCGCGCCGATCGCCGAAATCTTGGCATAGTCACGATTGCCGAAAATCAGCCCGAGATGCGAAAGCGGATTGTAGATCTCGTCCCGCGGCGCGGGCGGCTGGTCGCCTTCCCTCACGACGAAGACCACGATGGCGAGCGAGATCACGAGGAACCCCGCCGAGCAAAGGTAAACGAGATACTCGTTACGGTCCGCGAGTTTCAACGCGTAGCCGCTCATGAACAGCGTCACGAGGTTGATCGCCCAGGATCGAAACGCCACCGCGCGCCCCAACATCCGATGCTTGAAGGTGTCGGCGTAAAGCGGTTCGTGGCTGCCCCAGTTCATGTCCACGAACGCCTGCAGCGCGATGTTCGCGACGATGAACAACCCGAGCACCATCGCCGAGTGTTGATACTCCGGCGGCACGAGGTGCGGAAATGCGCCGACCAACAAAAGCGAAACCAGCGTGCCCGGAATCCCGATGAGCAAAAAGAAACGCCGCCTCCCGAACCGCGTGCGCACGCGATCGCTTTTCCACGAGACATACGGCTGCACGATGAAGCCGAAGAGGCGATTCAGCGCGACAATCGCGGCAATGACGAAAGGACTGTCGGTGAAATGCCGCGTCGTGAGCGGTATCACGTTGTTCGTGACAAACTCGACCGAGAAATAGCCGGCGACCATCACGCCGAGCGCGGCCATGTAACCCCAGCGCTCTCGCGGCGCCTGCCCGGATCCTGCTGCTCCCGCGGTATTGGCTGTCATGCGTGCTGCCCTCCCAGCTGCGCAACGCGCGTGCGGTATTTGCGTCCGTGAACTTCCTGAAACGTCGCGAACAGCGGATCGCGTTCAGAAAAGTCCGCGCGCCTCACCCCGCTTCGCGGCGCCGCCGGATCTTCGGCATACCAACTGAACTCCGGAATTCGCGGGCGATACTCGCACACCGTTCCCCCGAGAAACCACGGCGATCCCAGCATGCCTTCAAACATCTCCCGATAACGGGTCGCCTCATCGCGATCGACGTCCGCGCCCGTTCGATAATTGAACTCGCACGGCCTCATCCCGTCCGCGACGAACGAGGGCCGTCCCGTGACTCGTCCGATGTGAGCAACAATCTCCGCATAGGGTTCGTTGCCGTAAAGCTCCGGCGCAAACGCGTCGACTTGATCCCCCACCCCACGCACCCAGGCGTCGAGCCACGCGTCAGGATATTTGCGCCACCCGATCAAACGCGGACTGAAGATCAACACATCCTTGGAATGGCTGCGGATCGCCGCCACCGCGTGCGCCACCGCTTCCGCCCAGAAGCGTGTATAGAATTCGACGTCGTCCGCGTGCAGCTCCCACGGCGATTCGCCCGCGCCGAGATCGATCGCCGCCAGCGCCGAAAAATCGCTGCAGTCGATCGTTCGCCCGCGCGATTGCGCGAAATTATCCACGGTCGAGTAGCGCTGACGCAAATAGTCCACGTAGGCCCGTTTTCCCGGCGCCTCCGGCCCGAGCGCTTTCAATTCGCGCAAGAGATTCGTCGGTTCGCGGTCGAGTCGCGCCCACATCCACGCCGGCACGACATGCGGACTCGCCATCACCGGATAAGCCAGGCTGACACCAATCACGCGGGGATCTTGCAAGAGCGCCGGCAGGTCGCGCGCAACGGTCTCATCCACCTGAGCTCGCCACGCCGGATCGAACGGGTCGAACCCGCGCGGTCCGACATTGATGAATCCTGGCATCAGCGGCAGCGTGGCAACCCACGGCACTTCAACACCGGCGTGCTCCGGCGTGGTATAGGAGAACGCGTTGAATCCTGCCCGCTTCATCCACTCTGCGCGGTCTTCGATATACGCGCCGAGGTTGTCGCCGAACCGCTCGCGCAATGTATCCCCCGGCACCTTCGAACTCGGGTAACGATTCGCGTGCGCGAGCGCGACGGCGATGAACGGATGACCGTCGGGCGTCACAAACCACCACCCTCCACGCCAGCGCTCGAGACGAAAGCGGCCGGTGGGTTCGAGTTTTTCCGAACGCCATCCGCCCCAGCGATCCAACGGCTCTTCTGTGGGCGCGGCGTCGCGTTGCGTCGTCATGCCACGTCTCCCGTTTCGAAATCGAACGCGATCACGTCCTGCAAATGCGGAAGCAACCGTTCGTCTTTAAATCGAACATGAGCCGGATGCGGCAGGTAAGCTGCGCGCGACTCGGCATCGCGAAACGTCATCACGAAGCCATGAGTGTAACGTCGATTCAGCCCCGAGCCGTCCGGATACGGTCCCGAATACTCGCCGCCTTGAAAATCGAGCAAGCCCGGCACCGTGCCGACCAAGCCGCGCAAACCCTGCATGATCTGCGCAATCGTCGTCCCGGTCGTGCCCGGTTTGAATTCGAATACCACGAGATGTTTGACGGCCATGAGAGTCGCTCTGAAAGAACCGTCAGTCCGCCCGATAGTCGGTCGCGTCCTCGATTGCATCCGCAAGACGCATCGTCGCCACGGAATCGTGAAAGGTGGAACGCGATTTCCCTCCGTTCAGGAGCGACGCGAGTTCCTCGTAAGCGGGAACAAACCCGCAGGTGCGCAAAGGCTCCTCGTGGGGCGCCGGCGTTTCGACGCTCTGGTGGGTCGTATTGAACAACGCCTGATAACCTTGCGCCGAACCGACCGGGGGCAGCGCCGCCGGATCTGTCGGTTCGGTGGGCGACGGACCTTCGTCGGTGGTGAACACGCGCAGCGCGCCTCGCGGATCGCCGATCGTCGGGATTTCCAACTCGAGCGACCGCCCGGCACTATGCACCTCGATCTGCTCCACCTGCCGGCCGGTGCAGGGCAGGAAATGCAGGCGCGCGTGCAGCCCGGATGCAAATTCCGCCTCGGTCATCCAATTCGACGTCGCCGCCGAAGGATGCGGCCGCCGCACCGTGCTAGCCCGCACCACCGCGCCGAATACGTGCTGCATGGTATTGATCAGATGAATACCCGTGCCGCGGATGAAATCCGGATCGAGCCGGCCGTGACGGTAGAACCGCCCTTCCGTGAAGAACGGCGCGTCGAGTTTTCCCAGCTCCTCACGCAACCGCGTCACGAGCGGAACATAGCGACGGTTGAAAGAGACCACGTGCGGCACCGTGATGGTCCGCGCGAGTTCTGCCGCCTGAATCGAATCCGCGCCCGGCGGTTTTTCCGTGAGCAAAGGCACGCCCATTGTCTGCAGACGCGCCAGCAGCGCCGGAAGCGCCCGCGGCATCACGATCACCGCGATAGCGTCGACATCCTTGTCGGCCACGAGCTCCTCGAGATCGCGATACACCCGGGAAAAGCTGTAACGCGTCGCGAGTTCTCGCGCCGCCGACTGGTCGAGACTGCAGATGCCATGCAGCGAAAAGGGCCGCCCCCGCAAATGCGCGAGCGTCGGATAGTGAATCTTTTGGGCCCACACGCCGGTGCCAACGACGGCAATCCGGAGGGTTCGAGAGGCAGTCATGGGGAGGGGAAAATCCGCGATGTCTCCTATTGCGGATGATCACCACCGTGATCATACCCTTTTCGCAGGCCAATCACCGGTTGCGCAGACCGTTGCACGAACGCTCAAAGCCGCTCGCGTTGATAACCGAACACCGTCGTGGCGGTTCCCGGCAGAACGCGAGCGTGCGCAAACTCTTCCAACGCTGCATCCGAAATCGTGATACCTAGCCCCGGAAGAAGCGGAACAACCGCCGAACCTTCGCGAATGTCGAGTGTGCTTTGACCCAATGTCTCACGCAGCGCGTCGAGATCGTCGAAATACTCCAGGATCAGACCATTCGCACACGCGGCCATGACGTGGAGCGAGGCGGCCGTGCCCACCGGGCCGTTCGGGTTGTGCGGCGCGAAAAGCACGCCATGCAGTTCGGCGAGCGCGGCGATTTTGCGCGACTCGAGGATCCCGCCGGTTCGACAGATATCCGGCATCGCCACGTCGAGCACGCCTTCCTCGAAGTAGCGTTGGAATCCTTTGCATCCGAAATATCGCTCACCCGCGCACAACGGAACGGAAACCCCGCGCGCAACCCGGCGCATCGCATCGAAATTATCCGGCTCGGTCGGCTCTTCGTAAAACAAGGGATTCACTTTTTCCAACCTGCGGCCGGCCCGAATCGCCGCCGGAACGTTGAAACGTCCGTGCACGTCGAACGCCAGGCGCACCCCCGGCCCGATCGCCTCACGCACCGCCGCGATGATCGCGAACCCGTGTTCCTCCAACTCCGGCGACAACGTCCGCGCCGCATCAAAATCCATCGCCGCCACCCCACATCGCGGATCGCTAAACGGATCGAGTTTCAGCGCCTTGAACCCGCGCGACACCGCCACGCGCGCATGCTCAGCGAATGCCTCCGGCGTGAATTCCGCTTTCTTGATCCAACCATTCGCGTAGAGCGGCACGCGTCCACCGGCTCGACCTCCAAGTAGCTGCGCTATGGGCAAGCCCGCGTGTTTGCCCAGCAAATCCCACAGCGCGATCTCGAGTCCGCTGATCGCCGCCGCGCACGCGCCATCCGCGCCAAGATAGGAGCAATGTTTTCGCATCCGCTGAACGTGCTCTTCGATCGCAAAAGGATCCCGGCCGACGAGCAGCGGCGCAAATTCGCGCAACGCCGCGATGATGATCGTGCCGCCCGGAAACGACGTCGCCTCCCCCAGCCCCACCGCGCCGCTGTCCGTGCGCACGGCCACGAAAATCCACGGCGGGCACGCGTCTTCGCGGGCATAGACATCGACTTTCGTGATTCTCATAAGCTCATGGGAACCGTCACGACCGCCACCTGGCGATCCTCGCGCAAGGAACGCTCCACCGCTTCGGCGGCAGCGACGGTCGACAACACGGCCCTTCCACCAATCAACTCCGACTCCCGACCCGCTTCCGCTGCTTCGATAAAGTGGCGAATGAGCTCCACAAACGAACCCGCCCAGTCGCTTCCGACAGGTTCTTCGCGCCACTCGTCACCGGTCCGCACCGCGAATTTCGACGCCGGCCACGGTCGCCCAAAGGCGCCGTTGATCGCAATCACGCCGCGCGTGCCGACGACGGCCAAACTGTCGTCGTAAAACGTGCCTCCACCGAGCGCGTAACTGAAGTCCCACACGCCCATCTGCCCTCCGGCGAAGCGCAGATGCACCGAGCCCGCCCATCCGCTTTCAGGACCCGCAAGATCGCGGTGGCCGCGCGCGTGAACGTGTTCGATCGGTCCGAACAAACTTTGCGCCGTGTAGAGCCGATGAATGCCGTCGTCCCAAATCATCCCGCCCCGCTCCTGCAGGCTCCGTTTCCACGCGGTGTGCGCGGTATGAAACCCGACCAGATGCATCCGCAACAGCCGCGCCTCGCCCACGGCTTTCGACGCGATCAACTCCCGCGCGCGCACGTGCGCACCGTAGAACAACTGGTTGTGCATCACGCCGAGATGCACCTTTCGGCGCTCTGCCCCGCGCACCAGCGCTGCAGCGGCGTCCAAACCAAGCGCCAATGGCTTCTCGCACAGGATCGGACGCCCCGCTTCGCAGAGACGCGCGACGATATCCGGCTGCTGCTGCGGCGGCACCATTACGTCAAAGAAATCGCAGTCCGTCGCGACGAGCGCATCGAGATCGCCCACCCGTCGTGGCGCAATTCCTTCCTCCGCGCACAACGCGTCCGCCTGCGCCTGGTCAACCGCCAGCAAAGCCCGCACCTTCACGCCCAACTGCCGATACGCACGCAGGTGAAGGGGCGCCACCGCACCCGAACCCACGATCCCGACTGAACGCAGGGAACCGTTCATCGCGAATAAACCTAAAGCGGATCCTGCTCGTCCTTCAGCGTCCGCGCATGAGCGCCCTTGCGCGTCCGCAGCGTCACGATGCCGCCCGCCACGCAAATCGCGACGCTCAGCAAATACGACAGCCGGTAATCGGGCTGCCGCGAGATTTCCTCGCGAAATGCATCCTCGATCAACGAACGGTTCATCGCCGCGAGGTCGTTGCCCGCGGTCGGAGGCTCTGCAGCCAGCTTTCGGCTTTGCCGCGAAAGTTTCAAATCGGCGAACGCTTCCGCCGAATAAAGATCCGCGTCGTCGAGCCAGCGGTTGAACTCCGCGGCGAGTCCGGCGCGCAGCGCAGCGAGGTCTTCGTCTGCGTCGGGTGCTGCGATCCGCGCCTGCATCTCCGACGAGAGTTTCTCATGGAAACGCCGCATCGCGGGTGTTTCCCGCGCTTCAAGACGCTGTGCCACCACGGCGGGTTGCCGTATGTCCTCCGCCAGGATCGGCGTGCCGTCGCTCGACGACGAAAATTGCACGATCCATCCGATCAGCAAACTGAAGGCGAAGGCGGAGAATCCGCGCACAAATTGAATCAGCCCAAACACCGTTCCACGCTCCTTGTCCGACGCGTATTGGAACACCAGCGGCGTCATCGGCAGCGACACCAGCACGTGCGCCGCGCCATAGCCGACCATCGCGATCATCAGACCGGTGTAGTCATGAACCCAATACGCGATGCCCCACGCCACGAGCGCCACTGCGAAAAAGCCCACCGCCGTGATCCATTTCGGCCCATAGCGATCGATAAGGTAGCCGCAGGGAAACGAAACGATCAGCGCCACGATCGGCACGACCGCCAGCGCTTCGCCGAGCTGCGACTTCGTGAGCCCGAGCGTCCGCGTCACGAACAGCGGATGAAACAAATAGAACGCCGCCGGGAGCATCAGACCGAACGCGCCAATCAGCGAAACCTTCAAGTAGTCCGAGTTTCGAAAAAGCAGTCCGATGTGCGCGAGCGGGTTGTAACGTTCCACCGTCTGCGGGGGCGGGAACGGGCGTTCCTTGATCACCCACATGACCATCGTGAACGACATCAGCACGAGTCCGGCGGCGCAGAGATACGGAATGAACTCATGCGTGTCCGCCCATTTCATCGCGAAATAATTCATGATGAAATACACGAGCTGGATCGCGTAGGACCGGATCGCCACCGCCCGCCCCAGCACCTGATGGCGGAAGGTGTCCGCGTAGAGCGGTTCCTGACTTCCCCAGTTGACGTCCTGGAAAAACTGCAACCCGACATTCGCGATCAACAACAGGATCAACGTCGGCAGCGCATGCCGGCTTTCCCCCTCGAAGATGAACGGCATCGCGCCGAGCAATAGCAGCGCAAAGCACGTGCCGGGCAGACCGAGAATCAGGAACGGACGGCGCCGCCCCCACCGCGTCTGAATCCGATCGCTTTTCCACGCGACGTAAGGCTGCACGAGAAACCCGAACAGCCGGTTCAACGCCACGAGAAAGGCGATGAACAAGGGACTGTCGGTGAAGTGCCGCGCGGTGATCGGCACCATGTTGTTCGTGATGGCGTCGACCGACACGAATCCGGCCACCATCGCGCCCATCGACGCCATGTAGCCCCATCGTTCGTGATGCAGCGGCTGGCGTGCGGCAGGCTGGGACATGCGCGGGGTCAGCAGTTCCTCAGTTCTTCAGACTCGCGATGTGCGTATCGATGGAGCCTCGCGCGGTCTCGCGACCGTTGTGCACGACGAAGTATCCCCGCGCCGGCACTTCGCGGCCATCCGCCAATCGGTAAGGCGCCGTGTCGGTGTTGATGTAAACTTCGTGCCCCGTCGAAAAACGCGTGTGCTGCACGTCGTAACCGCCGCCGATGTATTCGTGAAAGTCCAGCTCCGCGGTCGCAGTCTCGCGCAGGAAATTCGTCATCATCTCCGTCGTTTCCTTCAACACCGGCTTCACGCCTTCGTAATGCGCCGTGTTGAAGCTGAACACCGGCTGCACGCCGTAAGCGAGGCACTCGAGCGTTTCGTTCGAATACTCGTAGCGACGCGCGGTCCCGACCGTGCTGTCGTAAACCAGCATGCAATCGTGAAACACGAGATTGAGCAGCGGGATGTGGATCAGATTCAGCAGGAAGAATCGCTTTCCAACATACATGCCCCCTTTGGCGTAATCGGCATGCGGCGCCATGTAGCCCTGCGCGACCTCCGACCCGTTCACCAATCCGAGCGAGTTGATGTAATCGAGGATGTCGCAGCGGTTCTTGCGATCCTCCAGCCGCGTGAGCGGATGCGCGGGATGATAGCACTCGCGGAAGGTCCCCGACGTGAGCATGTCCGTGTAGTCCGCCTCCGTGCCGGTGATCTTCTTGATCGTCGGCAAATCGCGCGACGCGTATTTGTGAAACAAGCACGAGCAGCGCGCGCCCCAGCGTCCGCTGATGCCGCCTTCCTTGTTGCGCGTCGCTTCTTCCACGTCGAACGACTCGTCGTGCGGGAGATTCGCGGGATATCCGTGGTAGGTGCAGAAGAGAAAGCCGCGATCGCGGATCTCCTGCATCGCGCCCTTCAACGCCGCCTCGGGCCCCCACTCCGGATGGTGCGGCAACGTATTCGGCGGCAGCTTCGAATAACCGCCCCACACACAGATGGCCGCGCGTCGCAGGCCCAGGTCGTGGAAGTCCTGCGTCATCCGCTTCAGGTCATTCCACGTGAACATCATCGATTTGTAATCGGTATACCACGGATAGCCGCCATCGATGTTGATGATCGGAGCGCCGAACATCTTCTCCAGCGCCGGCCGCTTCCGCAGCTTGTCGATCAGTTTCACGACCATGCCCTGGCGTTCCGCAATCCGACGATAGAACTTCGCCATGTCGACGTAGCTTCCGTCGGCAAAGAATCCGTAACGCAGCCGACGCGCGCGATCGAAGCGGCCCTTCGAGGAAAGCCAGCGCGGCGATGCGGTCAGAATGCGTTCGTAAGGAGACTTCGCGGCGCGCCGGTTGTAGTCGTCCTGGTAATTGTTGTTGAGAATGAAGCTGAGCTTCACGTCCACGTCGGACTCCATCACGCCGACCCACGCCTCACGCCGGCGCTTCTGGCCCCAGAACGGCATCGAGAGCGCATTCCAGCCATACACGAAGATCTCGCCGAGCGAACCTTCCGTGCCCCACGCCACGCCGGACGATTCCCACGAAAGGTCGTCGAAGATATGAAAGTCGTCACGCAGCGGAACCTTGAAACGTCCCGACGGCACCAGCGCGCCCTGGTTGTAAGGCATCGCGAGATAACCTTCGTCGCGATCCGTGATCATCGAGAACTGCCGCTTCGGGTAGAGCAGCGAATCGAATTCGAACTTCGCCTCGTCGAAAGCAACGTCTTCGACATCGACCACCAACTCTGCCGCCCCGGATTCGAGTTGCAGCGCAACGCGCACGACCGCACCGGCGATCTTCTCGCCTTTGTTCGTGGCAAAATCCTCCCATGTAATCGTCGCCCGCGTGCCGCCGCCCTTCACCGTGACACGGCCGGCATGTTCAAACGGCAGCGTCAACGCCGCACCGCCGCCTCGCGGCGTCAGCACGAGTTCGCCGCAACTTTTTTGCCACGGATCGCAGGTCCAGGGTTGTTCGACGCCTTTTTGCCGCAGGTCGAAACAACCGGTGCGTTCATCGAGGTCGATGCGGAGGAATTCGTTTTCGAGAATCATAAGGGGGTTGAGCGTTCAGTCTTCGAAGTGGCCGAGGATCTCGGCGTGGGTCAAACGGCCGGCGGCGACCGCCATCACTTCATCGTAGATGATCTGGCCGGCATCCACGATCGACATCTCGCCTTTGATGATGCCGCTGATGTCGACGTCGATGTTGTCCGGCTCTCGCGCGCAGGTGTCGGGATTGGCGCACACTTTGATGACCGGTGCCACCACGCCGCCGGTCACGGTGCCGCAACCCGTGGTTTCGACCACGAGATGTGCGCCGCATGCGGCCATGATTTGCACGCATTGCGGATCGGAATCGTTGGTCCACGCATCCGGCGGCGCGCTCACGAGATAAAGGCCGCCTTTCGTCGGACGCGTGAAATCCGTGATCACACCCTGAATCGGTCGCGTGCCCGATTTCGCTAACGCCCCAGCCGCCTTCTCGCGAAAGGTGGTAATGCCACCGCGGATATTTCCATACGGCGGTTTGATCTTCGGATCGTCCGGCGCGACCGACGCCACCTTGCGCAGCTCCGCCGCCACCGTGTGGCTGCACGCGCGCGCGGCCAGACAGTCACCGCAACCGATCAGCTCTTCCGGCACATCCAGAAAGTAGGTGATCGCGCCGCGATCGACATGGAAGTCGACCGCCACGCCGGTCGCCGGATTAGCCGCCACGCCCGCCGCCTAACCCGACGCCGCGCAGTCGACGGCGAGAATCAAATCTTGCGGCGCCAGCTCCACCCGCGGTGCATCCGACGCTTCCCGCGTGATGCGCAACACGTGGCGAAGACCCGCCTCGATCGCTTTGATGGTGCCGCCGCCTTCCTCGATGTTGACCCATCCCGTCGGCTTGCCCGTTTTCGCGACCTGCGCCGCCACGTCAGCCGCGCGAATGCGTTCGCAACCGATGCCAAAGATCACGGCGCCGCCGACGTTCGGATGCGAGCAGAGCGCGACCAGTTTGTTGAACGCGTCCTGCGACCAATGACAGCCGTGCGGCCAGCCAAACACATGCGTGTTCGGCGCGATCGCCGCCACGTGGCGCGCGGTGACTTTCGCGCAGTCGTTCGTGTAAACGAGCGCGATGTGATTGCGAATGCCGACCTGACCGTCGGGACGTTGATAACCGAGAATCTTTTTCAAGGGAGCGTGCGCCGTGCGCTATTCGAGATTGTGTTCACCGACCCAGGCGCCGCGCGGGATGTCTTTCAGCGCAGTGCCAATTTCCATGTTGTATTTGATAATGCGTTCACCGGCGCGGATGTCGCGCAGAGCGAATTTGTGGCCGAGCGGGATGTCTTCGATGAGCGGCACCGGCACGCTCGGACCGCCGGGCGCGCTTTCTACCGGCACGGTCGTGCCCGCGCGCAATTGCTCGAGCGCCATCGCGACGTCGTCGGCGGGGCCCATTTTGATCGTGAGGCGGCGGGAGGATTGAGCGATGTCCGACATGGCGATCAGGCTTTCGGCTTCGGTGGCGCTACGTCGAGTTGTTCGGGCGTGAAGGGACGGAAGTAAGGCTTCAGCCGCTCCAGCCGCAGGTCCATTTCGAGCCGGTCGAACTCGTCGATCGGCACCTGTCCCATACGCGAGTTTCCCGTGCCCACCAAGCCGCGGCGCCGCAGCAGTTCCTTGCCGAACGCCATGCCGACCTGCAGCTCGATGTTGAGCATCGTCGCCAGCCGCTCGTGAATTTCCACCGCGCGCGCTTCATTGCCGCCGTGAAACGAATTCCAGATGTCCACCAGCACATCCGTGAACGTGCTGATCGGCGCAAACCCGCACGCGCCGCGCCGCATCTCGTCGATCATGTAACGACCACCCATCCCGCCGAACACGCCGTGCAAACGTTGGCCGCCCGCGCGCACAAGCTCGGTGACGCGGTGGTTGCTTGGAATCCCTTCGTCCTTGATGTAGTTGATCTGAGGAATCTCCTCCAGGAGGCGCATCAGATTCTCGATCGGGATCCGATCGTCCGGACCGCGCCCGCCATTCTGGATGATGATTTCGACCCCGGTTGCGTCCGCGAGGCGCTTGTAGAAATCGCGCGTCTGATCCCAGTTCGCCGTCATCTCGACTGTCGGAAGCATCGCGATCAACGCGTCCGCCCTCGCGCGCGTGGCGTGGCTCGCGAGATCAATAGTCTCCGCGATCGTGTTCGACGAAACGCCCGCGATCACCGGAATGCGTTTCGCGGTCTGATCGGTAACGGCGTCCATGAAACGCTTCCGCTCGTCGTTCGACAAAAACCAGACCTCGCTCGCGATCACGGGACCGATGATCGCGTTTGCTCCGGACGCGATGGAGAATTCGACTTGGCGGCGAAGATAAGCCGGATCGAGCTCGCCCTGCTCGTTGAACGGCGAGGCGGGGATGGAGAAGATACCCTTTAGTTTGAGGCTCATAATTCAGCAGTCGTGACTACATGCGCGGCGGCGGCTGTTTTGCGGCGAGGAGTTCGCCGGTGACATTCAGCGAACCGAGAAATTCGAGATACTGCGCATGCAGGCGCTCCGCTTCACGGTAATGAGTGCCGACCACGTTCCGCGTCTGTCCCGGATCGCGGCTCGTATTGTAGAGTTCGCTCTTCTGCGCGGCGGCGCCATACATCAACGTCCACGTTCCGTCCGTGATCGACGTGTATCCGCCGCGTTCCCACGCCGGCGCGGCATCGGCCGGAATCAATTTCGCGCTCGTCACCGCAAGCTGCCGTCCATTGTCACCGCTGCCGTCGCGTCGCAACATCGGCAGCATCGACCGGCCATTCACCACGTCGGGAATCTTCACGCCGGCGAGATCGAGCACCGTCGGCAGGATATCCGCCGGTTGCACCAGCGCGTTGCTGCGTTCGCCTTTTCGAAACTCCGCGCCGGGAACCCGCGCCATCATCACGAGGCCGTTCACTTCTTCATAATACGGCATCGGCTCCGGCGTGGAAAACTTCCCGATGAAATCGTGCTCGCCGAAATAAAACCCGTGATCCGACAGCAGGATGATCGCGGTCTCTTCGGCGATGCCGACGCGCTCCACTTTGCGCAGCAACTCCCCGAGCCACGTATCGACGAGCGTCACCTCGGCGGCGTAGAGCGCGCGGCAGTGATCCACCTCCTCGCGGGTGAACCGCGAAATCTTATCGTAGGCGGGATAGTCGACGTTGTCGCCGTGATACTCCTTTTCGTAGAGCTTCAGATAATACTCCGGTGCATCCCACGGCTCGTGCGGATCGAAGGTGTCGACGTAGAGCAGGAAGTTCTCGTGCTTGTAATTCCCTTCCAGCCAGTCGGCCGCAGCGCTCATCGTGTGGGCGACGAAGGTGTCGCGCTCGCTCCGACGGAAATGCGTGTTGAGATAATGCAGCCGTCGCATGCGATCGCCCTGCCGCAGCTTCGTCGGACTGCACGGCAGGATTTCCTCCTCCATGTAATCGGTGCGCACGCGATCGCTTTCCTGCCCGCGGATCCACTGCCACGCCGTGAAGCCGCGATCGTAGTGAAAACCGTTCTGCAACATGTGCGGCGTGTCGGTGATCATCATCGACGTGTAACCCGCCTCGCCGAGCAATCCCGCCATCGTCGGCACCTTGGCCGGCAGCGGTTCCCAGCCGAGATACGGAAACACGTAACGACCGAGCATGATGTCACCGCGCACCGGCACGGTCGGAAAGGATCCGGCGTAGGCTTTGTCGAATACGACCGCGTTCTTCGCAAATTCATCCATCACGGGCGTCTTGACCCACGTGTTGCCGTAACAACCGAGGTAGTCGCGCCGCAGCGTATCCGACATGATCACAATCGTCTTCATGCTTCGAACTCAGAGGGGGAATGCCAGGGGAACAGCACGACCGAAAACTCGCGTGGGCGGACGCTCGTCACAACCCGCCCCTTGCGCAGATCGTTGCAAGTCCGAGCGCGGCGCGGATCAGCGAAAAGCCGAGGGCGGCGGCGTCGCGCTCGTGTCGATCCAAACGCTCTTCCACTCGGTGTAATGATCGACTGCCTGCATCGCGTTGTCGCGGCCTTGTCCGCTGTTGCCGGGCCCACCCCACGGCGACAACACCGACGACTGCAGCACTGTGTTGACCCACACCGATCCGGCTCGCAGCCGACGCGCGAAGCCGTGCGCTTTCGCGACATCCCGCGTCCAAACGGAAGCCGCCAGCGCGTAGTCCGAATCGTTCGCATTGCGCAGTGCGGTTTCCGCATCGGCGAATTCCTGCACGCACAACACCGGACCGAAGATTTCTTCGCGCGCGATCCGCATCGTTCCGCGCACATTTCCGAAGAACGTCGGATTGAGGAAAAAGCCCTTGTCCCATCCGTTTGGCCGATCGCCGCCGCAGAGCAGCGTCGCACCTTCTTCTCGCCCAACCCGGATGTAGTTCTCGACGCGTTCGAGTTGCTTCTTCGACACCAGCGGCCCCATGCGCGTCGCCGGATCCAGCGGGTCGCCAACTCGCACATGCTTCAACTCTTCCTGCATCGCCGCGAGCAGGGGCTCGCGCACGCGGTCCTCTACGAACAAACGCGTCGTCGCACAGCAGATCTGGCCGGCATTCGCGCAAATTCCCAACACCGCCGCGCGGGCCGCCGCTTCGACGTCCGCATCCGCGAAAACAACGAGGGGGCTTTTGCCACCTAGTTCGAGCGAGACGCGTTTCATCTGATCCGCGCATGCGTGCATAATCGCCCGGCCCGTCGCGAGCGATCCCGTGAAGGCCACCTTGCCCACCTTCGGGTGACGCACGAGCGCCTCGCCCGCCGTGCGACCATAGCCCGGCACAACATTGAATACGCCTCGCGGCAGCCCCACCTCCGCCGCGATGCGTGCGAGTTCGAGCGCCGTCAGCGGAGTATCTTCCGCCGGCTTGAGCACGACGGTGTTGCCGCACGCGAGCGCGGGGCCGATTTTCAACGTCGCGATCTGCAACGGAAAATTCCACGGCACGATCGCCGCCACGACGCCAATCGGCTCGCGCACGACATAATTCAACATCTCGCCCGCCACCGGCATCACGTCGCCCGTGATCTTGGTCGGCGCACCCGCCCAGTATTCGAGCACGTCCGCGGCCGTATCGATATCGCCCAACGCATCGCGCAACGGCTTCCCGACGTCCCGGCTCTCGATCCGCGCAAGTTCCTCGCGCCGTTCGCGCAACCGCTCGGAAATTTTCCACAGAAACCTTCCCCGTTCGGCCGCGCTCGTCGCGGCCCAACGCGGTTGAGCGCGTGCGGCCGCTTGCACGGCGCGATCGATGTCCGCCGCTTCCGCTTCCGCCACCAGGGCGTTGATCTCCTGCGTCGCGGGATTGATCGATTCGAACGTGCGGCCCGACAAGGCGTCGCACCATTCACCGTCGATGAAAAGTTGGCGCGGCTTGGCCGCGGAGGGGGCAATGGGTGGCATGCAACATCAGCGGCCGTGGCCGCAAGCGCGGTTAAGGGGACCGAAGACGTTCCGGTTTAGCGCAGAAACGGTAGGCCTCACGACGTCGGCGGAAAAGCGGCAGAGCGCGCAGATCGTTGCATTGAATTGAGACGCGATTCACCGGGCGCACATTGCCGGCTTCCCCACCCCTCCGTGACGTCTCGACGGTGACTCGAAGCCGGAGCCGGACTTCCGCCATGAAATTGCTCCTACACTTCTTCCTCATGGTCGTCGCTTTCGCCGGCAAAACCGCAACCAGCTATGCCTCAACCGATCACCTTTCGAATGCCGAAGCAGTCAAAGGCGTCTGGATCCTCGCCGGAAACTCCGGCACCGCCATCGACAGCATCGCGGAACTCGAATCGCTGCGCCGCACGCTCGATCCGGCGCTCGAAATCGAAGGCGTCAAAGGCTTCTCACTCCGCGTCACCTGGAACTCCATTCACCGCGATCTTTCGCTGCTCGAGCACGGTAAACGCCTCGCCGACGAACGCGGTTTGGCGTTCTCGTTTCGCGTTCTCGCTGGGCATCGCGTGCCCGCAGAGATTTTCGCCGATGGCAGTCCGTGGTATCTCGATCCCGAGGCGCGCAATCGGAAGATTCCGACGCCCTTCCATCCCGACGGCCGCCCCAACGATGTATTCGAACGGCATTACGTTGAGATGCTGCGACGCGTCACCACTTGGGCGCGCGCCAACGGCGTCCGCCTCGTCCATTGCCCGTGGTATGGCCTCTCGTGGGCCGAGTTGAATCACCACGTGGCGGTGCGCCACGCGCCCGGCTATTCGTATGATCGCTGGCTCGACGCCCATACGCGGCTTTTCGATCTCGCGCTGCAATTCGCCGACGAACGTCTCGCCATCGAACTTCCGTTGTCGGGCGGCGGACCCACCGGAGACACCGTCAGCCAGCTAGCGGATTACGCGTGGGCCCGGCTCGGTCCGAACAGCGAACGTTTCTTCTTCTCCGCCAACGGCTGGGGCCCCGGCGGATATTGGGGTTCGCCGAACCCGGAGATGGAAACGCTGAAACGCCGCGCCTTCGAGCGCCCGGTCCTTCGCGGACTGCAAAGCATCCGGCAGGGCGCCTACGACTGGCGCGAGCTCTTTGCTTACCTGCGCGACGTCGACGCAACCTACTGCGAGATCTACGCCGAGACGCTCGATTTCGCGCACGCCGACGTGTTGCGCCTCGAAATCAAGCAGTTCGCCGACGAGGTCGCCCGCGCTCCGGCGCCGGTGCCTCCGTCGACCGACTCCCCCACTCCGACGCTTCCCTTGGCACCGGCCGAGTCCAACGCCTCCGCGCTCGCAGGACTCTGGAAAGTGTATCCAGTTCTCAACGACTCCGATGCAGGAAGCGCCGCAACCGCCGCGAAGGCCGCGAAGGCTCGCGGCGTCATCGCCGAAATCACCTGGTCGAAACTCAACCAAAGCTGGGCGCTCGCCGAACAAGCACTTGCTGCCGCGCAAGGCGCGGATCTGAGCTTCGCCCTCGCGCTGACTGACACCGCTCTGCCCGAACGCCTCTCGCGCCCCAGCGTCGATCGCGCGCTCGAATACGAAAAGTTCATCGCGCACCTCGCCGGCTGGTGCCGCGCAAATCGCGTCCGCCTGCTGATCGTTCCAGCGCCAGATGCCGACACTCCTCCCGAGATCGTCGAGATCTCGCGTCGGCACACCGGGCGTTTCCTCCGCGTGGTGACACGTGACGCCGTGCCGCCGGGTGACACGATCGAGTTCCCGGCTCCTTGAGACGCACGCGCACGGTTGTTGTGCAACGATCTGCGACCCGCCGCACTTTCGCACTTCACGCGATCGCACACCTTGGCTGCGCCATGGTCTCGATGCGTCGTCTAGGTTTTCCCCACCGCGTGGCCGCCACCTGGCTCACGCTGGCTCTGGCCTCAACCGCGTTCGCCCAGCCGATTCCGCAACCCTCCGAAACGCCTTACGTAAGGCTCTTCACTCTCATCCCGGGCGGCTCGCTCGCGGAAGAGGTCACGGAGGAAAATCTGCGTTTCATCGCCAGAAACTACGGTTGGATCAACAGCCATGGTGGTGCGTGGCTGGCGGGTTCCGCGCACTCCACCGAGATCTTCTTCGGCCCGGGCGGCGTGCGCGACCACGCCGGCCGCACGGTCCGCGAGCGACTGCGCGAAATGAACCCCAGCATCATCCTCACGAACTATCGCAACGGCGCTTACACCAGTCAGGACGCGCTCACCGAGGCCGCCGAGGTCGAACGCGATCTCCCTCTCGCGATCGCCGTCCACGACACCGGCGCCCGACTCGCGGCGGCGATTGACGCCCAACAAACCACCTTGCGTCTGACGGCGCCCGCCTCTCGCCCAGCGGGCCAGCCGCCCGTTTATCCGTTCAAAGCCTCGACCACATCGGAAGCTTACACCCGGAACAAAATCGACTACGTCACCTGGCTCCGACTCGGCGACGAGATCCTGCGCATCGATCGCGTGGATACGGAGGGCGGCGAAATCCTCCTGACGGTCCGTCGCGGACACTGGAATACGAAGCCCGCAGCGCATACGGCCAACACCCGCGTCTTCCAACCCATTTACTGCGGCGCCATCCGTCCGAACGGCGAGGAGTATTATCTCAGCGGTCTGTTGGATGGAAACTCACCGCAACCGGCCGTGCGCTACATCATGCAGCAGCAGCACCCCGCGTTCTGGGAGTTTCTCGCGCGTCAGACGGCCGGGCTGCTCGCCGAGGGCGTGCATCCGTGGTTCGATTGCTCGACGTCGAGCTGGATCAACCACGCCAATGCCTACGGCGTTCGCGTCGAAGCCTTCGACTTCGAAACCGGCAACCCGCTCACTCGCGAACGGCTGCGAGAATACCAGCAACGCAAATTCGATTTTATTCAGGAGCGGTTTCCCCAGGCGGAAATCTACGTGAACTGGATCTTCCCGCAGCATTGGTTCCGCAATGGTCACGAGCGCTACCAACTCACCGGCGAGAACGGTCACCGGCCGGTCGCCGGCGCCGCGCTCGAGATGTATGCAAATTTCCGCTACATGCCGTGGGACGAGCTGATCCGCGTCCAGATCGACCAACGCGACCTGGGCCTGCGCATCGTCTCCTGGGCGAAGGAATCCGGCGTCGGCAACGACGACAGCCGCATGGCCTCCGACTACCTGCTTTTCGCCTACGGCACCCACCTGCTCGTGCACGAGCCCGGCGCGGAAAACTACTTCGGCGCCTCCTGGCGAAATCCTCATCGCACCGGCCGCTTCATCCCGCCCGAGTTCGTTTACTGGGATTTCGGTGCGCCAAAACAGAAGTTCGCCACGCTGGAAGATGCCGCGCACCCGGAGCATCCCGGCGTTTACCGGCGTCTTTTCGAACGCGGCGAGGTGCTGGTGAATCCCGACGCCGAAGCGACACGCGAGATCGTGCTTACCGCCCCCGCTTTCAACGCCGGCGAACGCCAGTGGGTGGAACGCGTAACCCTCCGCCCACGCACCGCCGTGCTTCTGTTGCGCAACCAACCGACCGACCACGAAGCCGCCCGTTGAACTTTTCCATGAGAACCCCACGCCTGCTCCCCTTCCTCCCGCTGATCGCCATCGCTGCCTGCTTGTTGGCGCAACCGACTTCGCACGCCGCGTCCGCGCCGAGCGACGCCGACCCGAAGATCGACGGCGTCGCGGTTCGCGACGTTCCGTATGCGCCGTTGATGGCCGTGATCGGCGGCGGATGCTTTGGACCCTTCGACGATGCACAGATCCGCCAGATCGCCACGACTTGGCGCATGGTCAATTCGCACGGGGGCATGCTTCCGCACCACGATATCTCCCAGCCGCCTTCCAGTTACTGGGCGAGCGCCGACTGCGGACGCGACGCGGCCGGTCGCACGATCGGCGAGCGCATCAAAGCCATCAATCCGCGTTTCATCTTCAGCAACTATCGCAACGGTTCCTACATCGCGCAGTTTTCGCCGTGGGAAGCCGAGGAAGTGGAGCGCCGTTTCCCTACGGGCATCTCTGTTTGGAACACCGGTTGCACACTCGTCCGCGATGTCGCTGCCGACGACACCCGCATCATCATCACGCGCTTCGCCGCCGATGAGATTCCTGCGCGCCCCGCGGTGAAGGAAGGTCGCCCCGCGACCTATCCGTTCAAAGTCAGCACAACGTCGACCGAGTTCACGCGGACGACTGACGCTTACGTTGCCTGGCTTCGCCTCGGAGATGAATTGCTGCGCATTGAAAACGTTTCCGTCACCGATGCCGGTCTCGAACTCGAAGCCCGTCGCGGCCTTTGGGGCACGAAAGCGACCGCCCACGCCGCGGGCGCAGCGGTGCTTCAGCCGATCTACATCGGGCGCAACATGGGCATCGATGCCCCCGATGGCGCGCTCGGCGGGCGGCCCGACGACCCTTCGAGCCAACCCGGCATTCGTTACGCGCTCATGACTTTCGACCCGCGCATGCACGAATGGGTCGGCGAAAAAGCGCAACGCATCTTCGACGCGGGCAACGACGTGTGCTGGTTGGATGTGTCGGTCTCGACGTGGTATAACAACGCCAACGCCTACGGCGACCAAGTCCGCCCGTGGAACATTCGCACCCAAGCGCCGCTCACCCAGGATCAATATCGCGAGTGGCAGCAGGAGAAAAACGATTCGCTTTACCGCCGCTTCCCCGGCCGGAAATTCTGGATCAACAACGTCAAGGGCAACGTCTACTTCCGCAACGGCCACGAACGACTCCAGCTCAGCGGCGAGAACGGTCACCATCCGGTGAACGGCGGCTCGATGGAAATGTATGCGAACCACCGCGGCAACGCCGCCGCGTGGATCCAAACCGCCGACATGACCCTCGACATCGTGCGCAGCAAATTCCACGGCGTCGCCTGGTCGAAGGGCCGCAACGATCTCGACTATCGTCGTTTTTCCTACGCGACCTACCTCCTCGCTTACGAGCCCGGCGCTGAACTCTACTTCGCGATCGGCGAAGGCGGCGGGCTCACGCAGCGCCCGCGGGATCTCTTCTACTACGACCTGGGCGAACCGGTCCAACGCTTCACGCACATCGCCGAAGCGGAGTTGGCCGAAGCCAAGGGCATCTACTCTCGCCACTTCACGCGGGCTCGCATCCTCGTCAACCCCGGCCTCGAACCGCGCACCGTCTCTCTCGAAAAGCCCTACGTCAACAGCACGAACGGAGAGTTCGTGAGCAAGCTCGAACTTGCCGGCAACACCGCCGCGATCTTGCTCGCGCCCGTCGCGAAATAGTTTCGCTGCCGAACATCCGATGGTCGACTTGCGCAAAAGACTGCGCCGCCTTCATACGGAAGTTCGGCAACGTTCGCCCGAGGAGATCAACGAGCTCACGGATCTGGCCGAGCGCCAGCTCACGGGCGCAGGTGCGCGGGTGCGGGCCAACCTCATTCCGCCGCTCCTGCGGGGAGTTCTCCGCTACGATCGCAGCACGCTCCGGGCCGACGTCGTCGCGGGACTCACCGTCGCCGCGATCACGATCCCGCAAGCCGTCGCGTTCGCGCTTCTGATCGGGATTCCCGTGCCCGCCGTGATCGGCGCCTCGATCGTCGGCACGGTGATCTGCTCGTTGTATTGCTCGTCCCGTCATCTGGTCTTCGGCCCGACGAACACGATCAGCATCATCCTGGCAGGCGCACTCGCGACGACGACCGCGGGAGAAGGACTCGATCCGTTGCAACGCGTGCTGCTGATCGGCCTGCTCATGGGCGCCGTTCAGATCGTCGCCAGCCTCGCCGACCTCGGGAAACTCACCCAGTTTGTCTCACGTTCGGTCATCGTCGGTTATACGACGGCCGCGGGAATTCTCATCGCCGCCGGGCAGCTCGGAAACTTGTTCGGGATTGAGCGCGCCCCCGATGTCAGTCTGCCGGGCACGGTGCGTCATCTCCTGAATTCGCTGGCGACCTTTCATCTGAATCCCGTCACCGCGCTGATCGGATGCGGCAGTCTTGCGCTGATCCTCTGGGTTCGCCGGTGGCGTCCACACTGGCCCGACGGCTTGCCCGTGCTCGTCATCGCAGGTTGCGCCGCCTATGCGTTCGAGCTCGACCGCTTCGGCGTGAAACTGGTGCGCGACCTCGGTGAGATTTCCGGCGGCGTTCCATTCTTCACCGGGTTCCCGTTGAACACCGCCGGGCTCGCGTTTATTCCGCAAATCGCCAGCGTCGCCCTCGCCGCCGCGCTCCTTGGTATCCTCGAATCCGTGACGATCGCGAAAAGCATTGCCGCCAAATCCGGACAGCGGATCGACCCCAACCAGGAACTGCTCGGCATGGGATTGGGAAACTTCGTGGGCGCCTGCTGCAGCGTCATGCCCGGATCGGCCTCCTTTCTGCGCAGCTCGGCGGCTCAGCAATCGGGTGGGCGCACCCAGTGGGCGATCGTGATCGGGAGCGTCGTGGTCCTGCTGCTGATCGTGTTGTTGTCTCCATTGCTCGGATACGTGCCAATCGCCGCGATTGCCGCCTATCTCGTGGTCATCGCCGCACGCCTCATCCATCCCGCGCAGATCGCTGTTGTTCGGCGCGCGACGCCTAGCGACGCCTTCGTTTTTTGGACCACGCTCGTCGCCGCACTCTTCCTCCAGCTCGACACGGCGATCTTCATGGGCATCGGCCTTTCTCTTGTTCTGTTTCTGAAGAAAGCCGGTTCGCCCTCGCTGATCGAACACGCCTTCACCAACGAGGGACAGTTGGCCCGCATCAACGCTCCATCCGCGCGCAATCACCCACAGATCTCGATCGTCCACGTCGAGGGCGACTTGTTCTTTGGCTCCGCCGATTTGTTCCAGGACGCGATCCGCGAGCTGACGGACGACCCGTTGATTCGCGTCTTCATCCTCCGAATGAAGAACGCACGTCATCTCGACGCCACCACCGTCATGGCCATCGACCAGTTGCGGGAATTTCTCCGTTCACAAGATCGCCATCTCCTGATTTCCGGAATCGAACCCGAAGTGGCGGCCGTGCTCGACCGCAGCGGACTCGCCGCTAAAATCGGAGCGGAGAATATCTTCCCCGCCGAGGCCAATCCCACGATCGCGACGAAGCACGCCTTGCAGCGCGCGCAAAATATCCTCGGTCGCAAAGTCGAGTTGCGGCTATTTTATCCTGCAGGCACCACCTCCTGATCCGCGCTCACGCCGCTTGAACTCACCTACTTTCACTTCTCCGCACACGCCCGCGCGGGCGCCCTTTCACCTCATGACCAAACCCATGGGGTCCAAGTGCAATCTCGACTGCACCTACTGTTTCTACCTCGAGAAGGAGCGACTCTACGCGGGTGAAAACAGCTTCCGCATGAAGCCGGAAATTTTGGAAGCCTATGTTCGCGACTACATCGCCGCGCAACCGGGTCCGGTGGTCAGTTTTGCGTGGCAAGGCGGCGAGCCGACGCTCGCCGGCGTCGAATTCTTCCGCCGCGCGGTGGAACTGCAGCAGCGCTACGCCGCCGGACGCACCATCGAGAACGCGTTCCAAACCAATGGCACGCTGCTGGACGACGAGTGGGGCGAGTTTCTCGCGCGAAACAAATTTCTCGTCGGCGTCAGCATCGACGGCCCCGTTCACCTCCATGACGCCTACCGCGTCGACAAAGGAAAGAAACCGACGTTCGACAAAGTGATGGCCGGGATTGCAGTGCTCAAAAAACACGGCGTCGAGTTCAACACGCTCACCACCGTTCACCGCAAAAACTCCGCGCAGCCGCTCGAAGTTTACCGCTTCCTCCGCTCCATCGGCTCCGGCTACATGCAGTTCATTCCGATCGTCGAGCGTAATGCTTCCGCCGAAGCCGCCGAGGCGAACGGCCTCTGGCTCGCTCCGCCGCCCGATCACGAGGACTCGGCTGCGCTCGATGCGCAGGTCACCGAGTGGAGCGTGCGGCCCGCCGATTACGGTAAATTTCTCTGCACGATCTTCGACGAATGGGTGCAGCGCGACGTCGGGAAAGTATTCGTGCAACAGTTCGACGCCGCCCTCGCCAACTGGGTCGGTCAACCCGCCGGCGTGTGTGTGTTCTCCGAGAACTGCGGCCGCGCGCTCGCGATCGAGCACAACGGCGACGTGTATAGTTGCGACCACTACGTGTATCCGCGTTACCAACTCGGAAACCTGCTCAACTCCTCGCTCGCGAGCATGGTCGACTCCCCGCAACAGGAAGCGTTCGGCCGGGCGAAATCGTCCACCCTTCCGCGCTACTGCCGAGAATGCCCCGTGCGCTTTGCCTGCCACGGCGAATGTCCAAAACACCGCTTTCTCCAGACGCCGCACGGCGAACCGGGCCTGAACTATCTGTGCGCAGGATACCGAAAGTTCTTCACGCATATCGACTCGCCGATGCGCACCATGGGCGCCCTGCTGGGCGCCGGCCGCGCCCCCGCTGCAATCATGTCCCTCCCCCGCCGCGAATGGTTGCGCGCTGGCCCCAACGCCAGCCGCTGACAGCTGGTCGTCCCCTGCCGCCCGAGAGTCACACTGCAGTTTTTGACCTCAGGGTTGGGTGGCGGGCACGCGGATCTTGATGTTCCGGAAGGAGACCTCGTCTCCGTGATCTTGCAGCAGGATGTGACCGTCGGCCCACTCGCCGAAGCCAGGCACCGTGTTGTATTTGCTCGTCGCAACGGCGTCGCGGAAGGCGGCCGAGCTGCGGTCGAACGCGAGAACCTCGCGGCCGTTAAGCCAATGCTCGACACGATCGCCGGCGACGACGATGCGCGCCGTGTTCCATTCCCCGATCGGGCGTGGCTGTTTGTCGCGCGACGGCGGAATCAGGTCGTAGAGCGATCCAACGGTGCGGTTGCCGTCGCGGCCGTTCTTCGCGTCGGGATGTCGGGCATCGTCCAGAATCTGGAACTCCGGGCCGACCGCGGGGCCGGGCGGCACGGGATTGCCGATGCTGCGATCGCTCGGGGATGGTTCCGCTTGGAAGAGATACTTGATCCCGCTGTTCGCGCCGGGAGTGATCTTAAAATCCACGAGTAGTTCGAAGTTGGAGAAGCGTTCACGGGTGACGATGTCTCCACCGGCGGCGGAGTCGCTGGCGTCGCGCCGGAGCACGGTCAGGACGCCATCGGCGATCTCCCATCCCTTCGCCGGAAACGTATCCGCATTGGCACGTCGCCAGCCGTCGGTGGTTTTTCCGTCCCAGAGCAGGCGCCACCCGGCGGCTTTTTCGGCCGCACTCAACGTGTTGGGCGCGGGCGTGAGATCGACGATTTGGAGATTTCGCCAGCGCACCTGGATGCCTTCCTCTTCGGGGGCTTTCCCGATGCTATGAACTTGGAGCGCAATGAACCCGCGCGGCGTCATCGCATCCCGCAAGTCGGCGCATGGCGTGCCGTTGAGCCAGGTCTTGATCGAATCGCCGATCGCCTCGACCCGGACGTGGTTCCAATCGCCGGGCTTGAAAATTCTCCGGCCTTGCGCGCTGAACAGTCTCTTCTGTTCGGCGTCGTGCTCCGCCGGATACAACCAGCCGCGCCGCCCCTCGTCGTAGATCCCCGCGGTCCACATCCGGCCGCGCGCCACGTCGGGATCGATCTCGATCTGGTAACCGTGGACCCGGTTGGCCGGGATCTTGATGGTCTTGCCTTCCCACTGCAGTTCGCGGGCGGTGTCGAAACTCTCGCTTCGGATCTGCACGCCCGAGTTCAGGCGCGGGTCGACCTTGAATTCGTATTCCAAGACGAAGTCGCCGTAGGTTTTATCGGTGCAGAGGAAGCTGTTTGGCGTATCGGCGACGGTGGTGCCCACGATTTGGTTCCCTTCAACCGTGTAGATCGCCTTGCCACCGCGCTGCACCCAGCCGGAGAGATCGGTGCCATTGAAAAGCGGCGTGCTGACGGGAGCGGCGGCAAAGGCCGAAGCCGCTACGACGGCGGCGCATGCGAGATGGAGCAGGGTTTTTCTCATTAGATCGAAAGCTATGAGGTTCGGGTAACGTCGCGTCGACGCACAAGGGGCACGCCGCATCGGGTTTGACGCACGTCATGAGATCGATGGTTCGCTCCGCGCAAGGGTATTTATGATGTGCCGGCCACCTCAGAACCTCAGCTGACACTCGCTGCGACCGGAGGCTCGAGACCAACTGCAGCTGACGCTGATCGGCGTCCGCGACAGGATCGTCATAGCGGGGATTTCGGCGCGCGATGTTGTCGTTGAAATATCGAACCGCGAGCCGCCGACGCTCACGGCACGATCGCCGTTACAATTCGCTCGGTCGTGGTGCCGTCCTCATGGATCAGCAAAATTTTAATTTGCCAAATACCGGCGGGCACGGGCGGGCCGAATTGTAAGATCACCTTGCCGTCTTGAAGGAAAGCCTGCACTGCGGACGAAGCGACCACCTCGTTCTCCCATCCGCGCACTTCCAGCACGCGCACGGACTCGGCGATCGCCTCTCCTCCCGCCACCGAGAACACGACCCTGCGATCCTTGGCGAACACGACGCCTTCTGTCGCGGCCCGTAGTTCCCCAACGGCCGAGCTGCTTTGCGGGGTCAGATGTATCCGGAAAGCGGTGACATGCGGCAGCCCCACCTGCCAATACTCGCGAATGAAATAGCCGATCGCCAGCGAGCGGGTGAAATGCAACGTCACCGTCGCCACCTCGCTGTCGAACTCCCCGTCGTTTGCCACGTAGCTAAAAGTGACGACGTCCAACGTGAGCTGCGCCGGCGTGTAGGTGAACCGTCCGTCCGCTTCCAGCGTCAATCCGCCTCCGCGCGGCCCGTTCACCAGGCGGAACTGGAGCGCGTCTCCGTTCGGATCGTTGGCAAGATCCGCCAGGCTACCGCGAACCACGCTCAACCAATCGGCCGTGATCGTCACGTTGTTCGCCACCGGCGCCACGTTGCGGCGGACAACCGTGATCGTCACCGTCGCCGGCTCACTGCTCGCAGCTACCGTGTCCGCCACCTGGTAAGTAAGAGTCACCGTGCCGACAAAACCGTCCGGCGCCGTATAGACCAGGGTGCCGTCCGCATTGATCGTCGCCACGCCCTGACCCGGCGGCGCAACGATCGACGGCACGAAGGAATCGCCATCGACATCGAAGTCGTTGGCCAGGATCGACACGACGACCGAGGCGCCTTCACGCACCGATGCTGCATCGTCCTTCGCAACCGGCGCATCGTTTTCCGCCGAGATGCGAACTGTCACAGTCGCTGGCGCAGTGGTCGTCGTGCTGTCGATCAACCGATAGGTGAACACGACATCGCCGTTCAAATCCTTCTCCGGCGAGTAGGTGAAGGAACCATCCGCATTGAAGACGAGAATTCCCGTCGACGGCGCTTCGACGATCTCCGCCATGATCGTCGCGCCTCGCGGGATTTCGTCGTTCGAAATCACATTTCCAGAGACCCCCGTGTCTTCCACCGTCGTAAACGTATCGTCGATGGCCACCGGCAGCAGCGGCTGCGGAACAACCGTAATCGTCACCGTCGCCAGCCCCGAGGCCGCTCCTGCCGTGTCGCTCACTTGGTAGGCGAGCGTGACGGTGCCCGCGAAACCCTCCGGCGCCGTGTAGACGAGAACGCCCGCCGCATTGATCGTTGCCACGCCCGCGCTCGGCGCCCCGACGATCGTCGGCGCAAGCGCATCGCCTTCGATATCGGTGTCATTGCCGAGAATCGCGATTTCCACCGTCGCCCCCGCGCGCACCGTTTCTGCGTCGTCGTTCGCCACGGGCGCATCGTTCTGGGCATCGATGCGGATCGTCACGGTCGCAGCGCTGCTGAACGTGGTGCCGTCACTCACGCGATAAATGAAGGATACAACCCCGCTCGCGTCGCGTTCGGGCGTGTAGGTGAACGAGCCGTCAGTATTGAAAACGAGAATACCCGCAGTCGGCGCGCTCACCAGTTCGGCCGCCAGCGGCGCTCCCTCCGGGTCGCGATCGTTCGCAAGCACGTTGCCCGACACGCTGGTGTCCTCGCTCGTGGTGAACGCGTCGTCCAGCGCCACCGGTGCATCGGGTTGCGACACCACCGTGATCGTCACCGTCGCGGCGTTGGACAGCGCACCACCGAGATCCCGAACACGATACGTGAACGAAGCGGCGCCGTTGAAATTGGTGCTCGGGCGGAACAGCAGCTTGCCGCTGGGATCGCGCGCGACGGTGCCGCCCACCGGCAGGCCGACCACCACGATCGAGTTGGGATCAAGTCCCAGGCCCTCGGGATCGCTGTCATTGGCGAGCACATCGATGAGGACCGGAGTGTCTTCGTCGGTCGTCGCGACATCGCCCACCGCCACCGGCGGGAGATTCGACGGATTCATCGTCTCGATGCTTACATCGTCGATCGACACCGTGCTGCCCACCTCCCCGGCCGATACGAGATCGAAGAAGATCGCGGCAGGGGTGTTTACGACGATGTCGGGCAGCGCGATGGTAAACGTCACCGGCTGCGAAACGTTCAGCACGTCGCCCGACCGCAAGCCGGGTTGGCCCGAGACGGAAACGGCTTCCGAGAAATAGATTCTCCTGTCCGATTGCAGGCTGATCAACGCGTCGCCGTCGGCAAACGCAGTCCCCGCGAGCGACTCGCCGGTGAGCGCATCTAGCAGCGCGACTTCGAACGCATCGCCCATCCGGTTCGCCACCGACTGCAGGTTGGCGTCGATGAGCGTGAACTGCAGGTGCGAAGTGTGGACCGGCAGCACAAACGTCTGTGAGAGGTCGCTGAACAAGCGACCGGCCGTTTCTCCGAGCACCACTCGTCCCTCCGTGACCGCGACTGCGCCAAGGACCTGCCAGCCGACTGGCGCGCCGGTTGCGGTGATTTCATCGAACCAACCATTCGCGATGCTGTTGGGCGGGTTCACCAGGCCTTCATCGACCGCATCCGCCAGTTCGACAAAACCGAGCGGCGCTCCGGCGAGCGCGAAGCTTGGACCGCCCAAACCGGCCGCGGTCCTTTGGTCAGCCAATTGCCACGCCTGCCGAATGATCGTCGCTTCGAAGATCGATGGCAGCCGCCGAACGCCCGGCGCGAGGTGCGCGCCCATCAACGCGGCCGACGACCCCTCCGCGTGGAAATGCTCGCCGTCGTGAGCCAGCGCGACATCGAGCGTTTCCGAGACGAAATGCGGGCGTCCCGAGGCGCCGGTGGTCACCGCGCTGGCAAAGCCGGAGAACCGACTCGTGAAACCAAGCAGATGGCCGATCTCGTGGAGCGTAAGTGTATAAAGGTCGAACCGCCCGAGCACCGTCGCATCGTGGCCGTCGAATTCGCGATCGTCTTGCGGCGTTGGATCGATGAACCAGCCCCGTCCGCCCGCGGCCCCGTCGATCGTGATGCGCCCCGCCGTCACGCGGCCGCTTTCGCCGATCGAAGTGATTTCCGCCGCGCCCAACGCCGTGCCGGGCAGATCGGCAATCACGAGTTCGAGATCGAGCGAGAGTCGCTCGTTGAGCACGGCTTCCCACTCGGCCAACGCAGCTGCCACTAGCTTGTTCCAAAGAGCTGACAACTCGTCCGACGGTTCGCCACGGGGGAGATAAGCGATGTCCGAAATCATGGTCGTCGCGGTCGGGTCGACGGTGAGAAGAGAACCGCTCGGCGTGGACGAGGCAGGAGCCTGCGGCCCGATGTTATCCGACGGCCGCGTGACCGTCGTCTGCGACTTCGGCCGCGGCTGCGCGAGCGGACCGAGGAACGACTCCTCGGACGGTGGCCGATTGGGGCTCAGCACAAGCGCGTAGAAGCTGGACAGCGACTGCGTGGCGGCCTGATGCAGCGTCAAGTTCGCCGTGCCCGCGCGGTTACCGAGTTCGTAGATGAGATGACGCGGCACCACATAGGTGTTCAACGCGTTCAGGAATCCGTTGCGGGTCAGCATCTCGACATTGATCGTGTGCGAAATGCCTTCCTGCAGCGTCTGCGGAATTGCTTCGAAGAACTGCGGGAAGTCGCGGACGACCACGCCGCCGTTACCGAAGAGCGCGGATTCCTGCCGGCCCACTAGCGCACCCTCGGAGAACAGAGCGCGGCCGCGTAGCGTCGAGCTGTAGCCGCGCAACGAGAGGTTCTCGTATTTGGCGTAATCGAAATCGGTCAGGTATTCGGTCTTGCCGGTCTTCTCGTTGATGCGTGGCTCCACGAATCGGTCGGCGAGAATGCCTTTGAATTTCGTTTGGAGAATTTCGATCTGCTGTTTCTGCGTGTAATTGATCGCTTCGTTGCCCGGCAGCGCGCCTTCGTCCACGTGCCGCAGCACCGCGAGATCGATGTCGCCCAGCTCCTTTGAGAACGGTCCACCCGGTTTCCCGAGGTCAGGAATGATGCGTCCGATCGTCAGCGCTTCGCCGCCGACACCGTAGGCTTTCGAAAGCGCCACGACGTTCATCCGGCCTTCGCGCACCGCCGTGATGAGGATGTGGCGGTTCGCAAAGCCGACGAGGTCCGTGCCAAATCCGCCAAACGCCGCCAGCGTGCGCGACTTCGCCGCTTCGCCGCGCAACGCGGCCATGACTTTCGCCATGCCCTGTGGCGCCGCGAAGCCATTGCTCGCCTGGGCAATCTGGTTGAAAGTCACGCTGTCGGCGGCGCCCATCATCTTGAACTCGTCCAGCGTGCGACCCGCGCTGACCTGCTCCAAAAGAGCTTCCCGAATATTCGTCCAATCCTTCGCCTTTCGAAGCGTGTAAGCGAGGGCGAGCGCATGCGGATCGCCGCTGCGAATGCCCGCTGCGATCGTCGGTGATGCCGTTTGGATCGATCCGAAAAACTGCTCGTCAGTGAGCCGTGCTGTGACCGGGCCGTCGACGCCGTTGATCAGTTTCGGCTGAAAAGCGGCTACGCTTTGCGCCTGGAATGCCTCGATCGCCGCGTTGGCTTTCGCGCGCGCATGCTCATGGGCAGCGGACTCACCAAGTTTTTTCCGACTCGATCCGAACTCGAAATCGTAGATCACCTTGCCGATATCCTCTGCCACCAAATCGCGGACGAACGCCCTGTGCTTCTCCACTGCCACATCGGCGATATGATTCGCCCACAAATCACCAGCCCCCGCGGCCTTCGCTCCCGCATACGCCTCCGCGCGTCGGCGCTCGATGGCCTCCGGAGAATATGAAGGATACCTCTCGGCAATCGACTGCTGAGTGACGGCTCCGGTCGCGGCCTCGTTGCGTCGCGTATCGTTGAGCACGCCTTTTCCGAAGAAGAGAGCCATGGCATCTCGCACCCGCCCCAGCGTCGGGCCGAGGAGTTCCGCTCCAGCGCGATAGGCCGCCCGACCTGCGATACTCGCGGCGTTGCGGGACGACAATCCGCCGGCCGTCGCGATCTCATCCGACAGGTGCGTGCCGAGCGTGCGCACGGTGAGAGCCACGGCGCCCGGCGTGGCAGTCGCACCTCGCGCGAGTCCAACCAGGCCGCGACGCGCCGTGTGCGCAAAGTCCCACGATGCCTTCGCCAAACTCAGCGGATTCGCATTAGCCCAGCCAGCTATGACGACGTTTTTCCCGGCCGAAAAAACACTACTCTTGATGCTGTTGGTCATCACACCGAGCCCACCCGTGACGCCCTTGCCGGCAAACGCGAGCCGCGCCTCGGCGAACGCGACACGCAAGCCGGAGTTCACCGCGCGGCTGCCAAACGTCCCCAGCCGTCCCAAGCTTCCGGGCCAGGGAAGCGTGCCGGCAGCGAGCTTCCCCGCCGCCTCGGGATCGCCGGAACCAATCGCCACCGCGAGCTGCATCATTCCGACGAAGGGCGCCGCGATCATATGCTTGGCGAGGCCCGCGGCATCGCCGAACGAGTTGACGTTATAGGAGAGCTTCAACAGCTCGCTGCGGAATCCGTTCTCGGTCTTGTAGCCGAGCAGATCGGTCACGGTATACTTGCCCTGGACCACGAGGTCGTTGAACCCGCTCAGCCAGCCCGTGGCGAACTTGGAGAGGTTGCCACCGAAGAAGGTCATGCGCTCCTTGAAGTCGCTGAACGACCAGCTGAAGCCGGAACTATGGTCGTCGGGCCGCTTGCCGATGTCGTATCGCCCCGTGAAAAACGTTGCGATCGCCGACTTCAGCCCGTCGAGCTCGGCATTGCGCATGCGGGAATCGTGATATCGCGCCGTCGAGTTCGTCGGCGTCGAAAGCAGACCGCTGGGGTCGGCGCGATTGACCGGGTCGTTCCCCGAGTAGCGATAGAGATTGGTGTCTCCGGCCGCGAGGCCGAGCGGATCCTGGCTGATGAAGCGGCCGAGGTCGGGATCGTAGAAACGCGCGCCCATCCGATACATTCCCACCGCCGCATCCCACTCCGCGCCGATGAAGAAATGGCGCAGGCCGAGATTTGGATTCGAGAGCGAGATGACGTTGCCAAACGCGTCGATGCGCGCAGTCGCAACGATCGCGCCCGCGCTCGAGATCACATCGCGAATCGTGTTCTGCTGGTCCGCGAGATACCAGTAGACCGTCGCCGCGCTGCCACCGTCCTGCGCGAGCATCACATCGGGAGTCGCGCCGCGAAGATAAGCGACGGCCGGCGCGGCGCCGAAGCCCTGGTCGACGAACTCCATCCAAACCTGCTGCCCGTCGTAGGCGTAATAACGTGCAACCGTATCGTCGGTCGGGATACGCGTGCGGGTCTCCTGCATGATGCGGCGGTTCATCCCGTCGTAAGCATAGCGAAATTCCGAGATGACTGCGCCGCCGAAGTCCGTCTCCACCACCGCCACCAGGCGATTGCGGTGATCCCACGTGAGGTCGTAGATTCGGCGCGCGGCGTTGTCGACGCGGCGCGTCACGTTCCCTTCCTTGTCGTAGGTGTAAATCTGCGGCGTCGTTTCGCTGACTTCGTTGTTGGCGCCGATCACGAATCCACCTTGGCGGTGTGACGCGATGCGGTTGCCGGCCAGATCATAGGCATACGTTTCACCCGGCATCAGCGGGTCGGTGTAGTTCACCGATGTGAGCTGGTTCGTCGCATCGTAGCTGTAGGTCGCCGTGCCGTGGTGCGAGTCGCTGCGCACGAGGAGAGCGCCGGCGTTGTAGGTGAGGCTGTAACTCGCGAGCGTCGCGCCCGCTGCGTTGAGATGAGTGATGAGCGTGGTCAGCGTGCGCGCATCGATCGTGTAGTTGGTCGTCGCTACTGTCTGACCACCCAGCTTCCGTGTGATCGAAGCGAGGGCGTAGAGATCTGCTTCATAGGTGAACGTAGCGCTCTTCGTCTGCACGAACGATCCGCTCTGCGTCACGCCGATAAGACGGTTGGTCAGCGGATCGTAGCTGTAGACGTTGGCAACAAGCGGCGATGCTCCGCCACCGAGCCAAAGCGAGGCGTTGAGGATTTGGCCGAGGCCGTCGCTCGCGTAATGGATGACCACAGAGGGGCCGCCCACGATCGACTGCGTTTCGCTGAGCACGCGGCCGCTGGCATCTGCCGTGTAAGTGCGCTCGACCGTGCTGCTACCGTCCACAATCCGCACCACCCGCCCCTCGAGGTCGTAGTCCGTGCGAATCACGCCCACGGTCGAGCCGCCGGTATCGACCCATGTCTCGGTGATTACCCGGTGCCCGAGATCGTGATCGAACACGCGCGAGCGACCGTCGCGATCGACCGCTTTGATGAGGTTGCCCGCCGCATCGTAGAAATAGTTGCGCGCACCCTTGGCGTTGGTGTCGGCGCGCAGGAGGTTCGTGGCGTCGTAGGTGTAGCTCGTCACCGTGCCAAGCGGGTCGGTGATCGAGGTGAGATTGCCTTGCGCGTCGAACGTATAACGGGTCACACCGCCGACGGCGTTCGTCATCGAATCGCGGCGGTTGAGAAGATCATACGTATAGGTGGTCGTGTGGCCCAGACGGTCCGTTTCCGTGAGCACGTTCCACGCGGCATCGTAGGTGTAAGACGTCACTCCACCGGCGCCGTCCGTCACGCTCGTGACGCGATTCAGCTCATCATACGTGTAGGTTGTGGTGACGCGGCCGAGCGAACGGGTGAGCACATTGCCGACGGGATCATACGTGTAGGTCGTGGTGCCGTTGCGCGGATCGACGATCCGAGCGGGACGGCGATTGGCGTCGTATTCCGTGGTGACGGCCACGCCGGTGGGATCCGTCTCCGTGATTCGCAGAAGTCCACCCGCATACGAGTAACTCCAGGTGGTGACGATATTCCCGTGGGGCGACTCGATCACGCGCGTCAACTGCCGTCCGACGCGATCGAATGTCGCCGTCGTCACGAAACCGAGCGGGCTGATCATCCGCGCGCGCTGGCCCGCGTCGTTATAGTCGAAGCGTGTCGTGGCGGTTTGCGGGTTGGCCGCGGTGCCGGCCGGTGTCGTCGTGGAGACCAGCCGGTTGCGCGCGTCGTAGGTGTTCTCCGTGCGGCGACCAAGCGGATCGATCTCGGCCGTGACGTTGCCGACAAGGTCGTATTCCCAACGCGTCGTGGCCTCCAACGGATCGGCCTCGGTCCCCACCTGCTGCACCATCACGGTGCGCCGGCCGAGGCCGTCATAGGTGTAAGTCGTCCGATAGAACTCTCCGCGGAAGTCGGTCGCGAGCACCAGACGTCCGAGTTCGTCGTAGGCATAGCGCGCCGAAATCTCCTCGTCGGTGCCGGCCGCGTGAGTCTCGCCGGTGCGAAGATTGCGCGCGTCGTAGGTGTATTCGGTGCGCACCCCCAGCGCGCTAACCACTGCGGTGAGATTGCCCGCGGCGTCATATTCGCGAACCACTTTGCCACCGAGCGCATCGACCTGCTCGATGAGTCGTCCCAGCCCGTCGAAGGTATTGGTCGTTCTACGCCCAAGCGCATCGACCACCACGACAACCGAAGTAGTGCCCAAATGGATATGGGTCGTCGTGGCACCCAACGGATCGGTCTGCGTGAGCTGGCGATTCAGCGCATCGTAAGTGTAGGAGGTCGTGCCATGCGGAGCGACTTCGCTGAGAAGGTTGCCCCAGCGATCGTAGCGCCACGTGATCATCTGGCCTTCGGCATCGATGAGGCGGGTGAGCCGGTTGAGCGGATCGTAGCCGAATTCCGTGATGTAGTCGCCGCCGCCGACGCCCTGATGCCACACCAGATTGCCGGCGCCGTAATAGCGGAACTCTTCCTGCACCGTGCGCGCGCCGGCGGGGCCATCCGCGGTGTAGGTGGTTCGCACGACACGGTCCTGCGCGTCGTAGATGTGCGTCGTGACGCGCCCGAGCGCATCCGTGCTCGAAAGCAGGTTGCCGTTCTCGTCGTAGGAGAACGTTTCCACCGCGTCGGCCGCGCCGTCACCGATGACCAGCGTTCGACGAATGACCTGGTTCTGGGCGTCGAAATCGATCGTGGTCGCGAACGCTTCCCCGCGCGGATCGACGATCCGCACCGCGTTGCCCGCGTTGTCGTAGGTGTAAGACGTCGTGGCATAGTTGCCCTCGTCGATTGGACGCTGCACGCGTGCAACATATCCCGCCGGCGTGTATTCGGTCAGCGTGGTGAATCCGCGACCGTTGGTGTGCGACACCACGTTTCCCGCCGGGTCGTAGGCGTAAGTCGCGGTGTAGCCGCCCCGGTCGGTGTAGGTGAGCAGGCGGCCCAGTCCATCGTAGGTGGAGGTTTCTTTAAACTTGGCTCCCGCTGCGTTGCTCAGCGGGCCGACAATCTCCGTCCGATTACCTGTGGCGTCGTAGGAATACGTCGTCACGAAGGTCCCGTCGATCTGTTCGGACGTGCGGCGCTGCAGCCCGTCGTAGGTGTAGGTCGTCGTCCGCGTCCGACCGGTGCTCGCATCGAACTCGACCAACTGGAGGACGTTGCCAAGCGGATCGTAGGTGTAGGTGGTGGTGTTGCCCGCGGCGTCGGTGACGGTCTGCACGCGGTTGCGATTGTCGTAGGTGTAAGTCGTGGTGTTGCCGACCGCGTCCGTGCGCGTGAGGAGATTGCCGCCCGCCGAGTAAGTGTAGGTTTCGTTGGCGTCGGGCTGAGCCGCGATGGTCGAGCCTTGCGGCAGCGTGACTTTGATGAGGCGTCCAGCATCGTCGAATTCGTAGCGCGTAACCCAGCTGTTGCCTCGCGGATCATGGAGTTCGATCAGGTTCCCGGCGGCGTCGTAAACCTTCCTCGTCACCGCCGCGGGCTGCGCGTTGCCTGCACTCCCTTGCGGCCGGTGCTCGGCGATCACGCGGTTTTGCGCGTCGTAGTCGTAGCGCGTCGTGTAGTAGTCGCCGCGCGGGTCGGTCGCTGCGATCAGGTTGCCGACTTCGTCGTAAGCGAAGGTCGCCACGCGTTCCGCACCGCCCACGTTGGCCGGCGGCGCAACGGTCCGCACCAGGCGGTTGAGGTTGTCGTAAACGTAGGTGGTGACGAAGCCGCGTGCGTCCGTGCTGGTGGTTCTGTTGCCCGCGGCATCGAAGGTCGAAGACTCGACCACGTCGGCCTGCCCTCCTCCCACCTGCCGGCGGGTCGAGATCAGGCGGTTGAGGAAATCGTAGCCGAACGTTGTGACGAATCCGCGAGCGTCTGTGACCGTCGCCACTTGGTTCCCCGGAGTGTAAGTATAGATCGTCGAGAAACCCTCGGGGTCCTTCACCCCGATTCGGCGATTGAGCGCGTCGTAGGTGTAGACCCACTCGTGCACGCCGCCGCCTTGCGTCGGCCTCGTCGGCCCCGCTTCGCGCACGAGATTGCCCGCAGCGTCGTAATCGCGCTCGGTTACGCCGCCGTCCGCCGTCGTCTCAGAAATCTGCCGGTTGAGCAGGTCGTAGGCGAAGGTCGTCACGTTGCCCCCGGCATCGGTCACGGTGATGAGGTTGCCATTTTCATCGTAGGTAAGCTTCACGACCCCGCCGGGACCACTCTGCTCGATCAGCCGGTTAAGCTCGTCATAGCGATACGTCGTGACGATCGAGGCGCTGCGCGGGTCCGTGCGGGTGAGCACGTTGCCGGCGGCATCATGGGTCATGATCACCTTCGCGGGCGGAAGCCCGCCCGCCCCCGGATTTCCCTGCGGGAGCTCGACCGAGGTCTGGCGTCCGACCGAATCATAGGTGTAGCGCGTCGTGTAATAATCGCCGCGCGGGTCGGTCACGCTCAGCAGATTGCCGCCCGCATCGTATTCATATTTCCACGTCACCTCGTCCTCGGAGCCGCGCGCGTCGGTGCGGGTGGCGACATGGCCGAGGTCATCATAGGTGTATTCCGTGATCCGGCCGAGCGGATCGATGGTCCGGCGGACAAAGCCGAGCCCGGTGTAGACGGTGCTTTCGGAAGACTGGTTCTCCGTCCCCGGCGCGTTGATCACTTTTACGAGCCGGTTGAGCCGGTCGTATTCCATCTTCGTGCTGTATTGCACGCCCTGCGGGCCGATGACTTCGATCAAGTTGCCAACGAGATCGTAGGTGAAGCGCGTGATCTGCCCGAGCGCGTCGACTTTCGTGAGCGGTCGGCGCGCCTTGTCGTAAGTGTAGGTGGTCGTGCGGCCCAACGGATCCGTTTCGACCAGCACCGCGCCCATGGCATCATAGGTATATCGGCGCACGCCGCCTTCCGCATCGACCGAACGAATCACCTCGTGTCGGAGGTTGTATTCCGATGTCATCACGCCGCCGCGTGGATCGATCGTGCGCAGGAGATCGCCGCCCGCGCTGTATTCGTAGCGGGTCTCCCGATCGAGCGGGTCCACCATCGATGTGCGGAGATTCTTGCCGTTGTAAGCGTAGGTCGTGGTGAAGCCGCGAGCATCGGTCGCCGCCAGCAGATTGCCTTCTCCATCAAAGACCGTGCGTATGGTTTCGCCGTTCGCGTTCGTAACCGAGGTTTGGCGACGCAGCGCGTCGTAAGTGTAGCTCGTCAACCAGCGGGCATCGCGAGGATCGGAAACCGAGGCGATAAGGCCGTTTGCAAAATAGGTCGTTGCGATCGTCGCGGCGCCATTCACGTCGGTGCTGACCACGCGGTTGCGGGAATCGTAGGTATGCCGGACCGTAAACGCGTCCGCGGTTCCCGCCGCGCTCGTCGACGAGACGAGATTACCCGCGGCATCGTATTCGTTGAGGGTTACATATCCCTCCGCGTCCACGATCCGCGTTGGCTGGTCATAGAGGTTGTAGAGATAGGTGGTCGTCTGATCGCCGCCGTTGCCGACGTTGGTGCGCCTGGTCGAAACGACACGGTCCGCCTCGTCATAGGTGAACGAAATCCTCGAGCCAGTTACGGGGCCGGACTCCGACAACACGCGTCCTCGTGCGTCGGTCACATACGTGACGACCGCCCCGTTCGGCAGCACGCGTCGCAAGAGGTGGCCGCCTTCGTCGTAGGTCGTGCTCGTCACGGCCCCGAGCGGATCGATCGAATGGATGAGCTTGCCGAACTTGTCGTAAACTTCGGTGTAAACTCCGCCGTTCGGCTCCTGCCGGTAACGATACGAATACCGCTCGTTGCTCGGGACCGCGTAAGGCGTTGCGATGCTGCCGGCCGTATAGCCGAAGCGGGTCACGGCAGTCTGGTCCGGACCTACCTGCACCGTGCTCGAGAGCGGCCGGTTCATCTGGTCGTAGACCGTCGTCGTGGGCACACCGTTGGAGTCGACCGCCCGCGTTTGATTCCCCGCCTTGTCGTGGGCGAAGGTCCACGTCCATTCGCCCCCGGGCGCGTTCGGCTCGGCGACGGAGCGAGCAATCAACCGGTTCATCTCGTCGAACCTCACCGTGGTGCGGACGCCCACCTCGTCCGTTGAACTCGTGGGATTCCCACTCAGGTCCGCATAGTCGATGCGGGTCGACGCTCCATCGGCAAACGTGGTCGTCGTCAAACGTCCGTATCCGTCGTAGTCGAAACGAGTGACGTTGCCGTTCCCATCCGCGGACGAAGTAATCAGCCCGCGATCGTCGTAGGTGTAACGCAGCGTGACCGATCCCGGCGAGCCGCTGCCGCCGGTAATGGTGGTCGAGATCACATTGCCATGGTCGTCCAGTGTGTAGCTCGAAGTGCGTCCCGTGCCGTCGACATAACTGGTCACGATCGACCACCGTAGATCGTAGGTCCACGTTTCCGTCACGCGACCTCCGCTCGGATAATCGCTGCGGCTGATCAGATTCCCAAAATCGTCGTAGATAAGCTCGAGTTTATCGCCCTTGGCGTTGGTCGTCGTTTGCACGAGTCCGCGTTCGTCTCGCACATAGACAACTTCCGTGAGATCGTCCTCGTCCTTCGAGGCTTCGAACTGCCCGAAACCGGTCATCGTATAGGTGACGACCCTCCGCTCGAACGAGGTGTAGGTCGCGGTGGCAAAGTGCTTCTGCTTGCTCCCATCAATGGTGCTCAGCTTCACCGTTGCAAAAGGCTCGTCGGGATCGAGCGCATCGCCCTCGTCGAGATTTACCACGGCCACCGACTGCGCCGGACGGAGCGAGAAGGTCTTGCCGTCGACCCGCATCCCTCCGATCAGACGGCCGAAGACGTCATAATCCATGCGTTCATCGAAGCGAAGGCCGCTCGTTTCTCGGGGGTCGTTGCCGCGGGCCAGCGTCAGACCTGTCATCACGTGCTCCAGTTCGCTGTGCTCATAGCGATACGTGGTGCGGCCGCCGTCGGGATCGATGATCTCGACCAGATTTCCGCTGGCGTAGACCAATTCAGAGACACGCCCGGCAGGATCGGTTATCCGCACAACCTGATCGCCCGCATATTCGAAGCGGGTGGCGAGTCCCACCGGATCGATGATCGCAAGCAGTTTGTCTCCACCCCACTGATACGTCGTTTCGTTTCCGTTTCGATCGCGCTTCACCGACACCTTCCCCTCGCCATCGAAAACATACGTGGTGCCGTCCTTGAGCCGGAGTTGAAAGCGCCCGCCCGCGTCCTGAATCAGCTGCGAGTAATCCGCGGCTGAAAGCGCCGTGAAGGGCTGGCCAACGCGGTCCGGCGCGAGATAGATTTCCGCCTTGCCCGCGCCGTCGACCAGCAGCGCGCCGCTGTCGCCGAGGAAAAGTTCAAAGAGCCCGGCCAGTCCCCACCCTGCTCCGAACATGCCTTCCTTGTGATTCACGACCGCATAGGGCTCCGTCCGCGTAAAGAAACGTCCAATGGAGAACTCGCCCGCCGCGTCCCGCTTGAACAGCCCATACTCGAATACGACGGTGTAGAGTCCCGTCGGGAGATCCGACAAATCGATGGGGATGCCGGCGCCATACGTGTCGCCCGGCGCGATCGCTGCGGGCAATTTGAACAGCATCTCACCGCCGGTCAGGCCGAGGGGAGCCGCTTGTTCCGGCGTGAGCCCCGCTGCCATTACGATGTCGCCCGCATCATTCCGAATCGTGAGCCGCGTGATGAGCGTAGCCCCCGCGGCATCGCCGCCAAAGCCGGCCACCGCGAAGTAGTAAATGTGGAGCGGATCAGCCGTCAGCGAATCGTAGGCGAGCGTGAGCGTGTTGCGCTGCTGCAACGAGAAATAGCTGACGAGATCGTGCGTCGTCTGGAAAGCGCCCGTGTGAACATTCGCGGTCGAACTGAACCCGGCCTCGACGCGCAACGATTCATTCGGGAAACTGCTGAGCGTCGGCGCTTCGTTATAGGGGGTCTCCGCGAGCTGTAGCGGCACCAGCGTTTTCGGCTGCGGCGCGGCAACGCCACGCGGCAACCGGCCGAGCAGCAGTGGGGCCAAATCAGGAATCGGCGCGCCGTAGAGAAGCTGCCCCGGGCGGTCGGGATCCGGATAGAAGGTGAAGAGCCCCTTCACGATGCTGCCGGGCACCACGACATCGATCGGCACGGAGCTCAGCGGTCCGCGCAGCAGACGCGACAGGCTATCGGGAATCGCCACGGCTTCACCGAGCTGGCTGAACGAAGGGATGAAGTCATCCGAGGCCGCTTCCGCCTCGATGGCGCGCACCATCTCGGCGGCGTTGTAGATGAAGACCCGATTCAACGACTGGAAGCCGGCGAACAGCAGGAACGCGACCGGCTGGTTCGTCTGGGGATCGGTCAGCTGAGAAACCGCGATTCCTTCGGGGAAGCTGTTCACCATCGGCGTAGTGGCCGCCACAATACGCGGCCGCGTTTCCAGATCGGTGAAGTCTCCGAGCGGATTGCGAATCACGCCGATGTTTCCACCCGCGGACAACGGCACGCCGACCGTCCGGCCCGTCTGCGGATCGCGGAGATAGTAATTGTAGGCTTCGAGCGGTCCCATGCTGGGATCGTGCTTGGGGTCGCCCTGCACGAACTTGTTGTAGCCGGTGATGAACGCGTAAGACGTGTGCGGCCCGATCAGCGACGCCATCGCATTCTCCCCCACGAAAACGATGCTGTTGGCGTTGCTCACGCCGAACACCTGCGTGGGCCGCCCTTCGATCCAGCGCGGCACTGCGCCATAGCTGGCGAGACTCACGAAGTTCACTTCGGGAACCACGACGTTGTTGACCTTGCGCAGCCGCAGCACGCCGACACCGCGTTGGTCGTCGAGCCGGTCGACGAACAACATCACGTTGGGATCGTCGGTCGCCGTGATGTCATAGGGCTCCGGCCCAACGACGATGACGCCCTCCTCCTCGCCCAGGAAAACAGGCGCGCCCCGCGTGGCGGCGTTCGTTTGGATCATCAACAGGTGCCCGTTTTCGCCACCGTAGCCGCCGAACAAGGTTCGTCCCGGAGCCGTCGCGAACAGCAGGCTGTCGTCGAAGTTCAGCGCCAAGCCGCGCAAGCCCAGCGGCGCCGGCGCCACCGCAATGGTTCGCACGTGACGGTTGAAAGTCTGCGAGAACGGATCGATATCGATCACATAGATCGCACCCTGCGCCTCATCGCTGACATAGAGGAACCGCCCACTCTGCTCGGCGACCACGTCGAATGGTCGCGCGCTTCCCGGCAGTTTGATGAACTGCGTCCCGGACGTCACGAGATCGGTGTCCACCTGTTGCAACGCAACCATGTCGATGACCGCGATGCCTGCCGCTCCGTTCAACGCGACATAGACGCGCGTGTTGTCCCGCGTGAACACGGAATTGCGGGGCGCGAGGTTGGGACCGCCAAGATCGATTCGCGCCACTTCGCTCTGCGTCGAGCCGTCGAGCACGCTGAGCGAGCCGTCGCCGCTGTTCACCGCGACGGTGAACACGCCCGTCGGGATCAACTGCGCCGGGTTGCTGGGCGTGATTTGGATCTCATACGTGCCGTCGAGGGGAGCAAAACTACGGCGGTTGATGGTCACGAAACCGCCAGCCACCATCGCGCCGGGCGGTAGTGCCGCCGAATACTTCCCTTCGCCCTCGTCCTCCAGTTCGCTGCCGAGGATCACGATGTCCTTGCCGCCGACGGCCAGCGGGTTGCCTTCCGCATCGAAGGTGTCACGTCCGCCGACTTCGATCGTGATATAAACATCGTCGAGCTGGTCGCCGATGAAATCCGGCGCCGCCGGATAAGGATTGGTCGTGAGCAACAGGTTCTGCGTGCTCAGGATCATGCGCGGCAGCGGCGCCATCGCGTCCTCGCCAAAGTCGAACGAGATGCCGGTGATCAACACCGGTGGCAGCGTCTTCACGATGTAGCGCGGCGGATCGACAATGCCGAATGCCGTCACCGTGCCTGGAGCCACGCGCACGTCGTTCTCGTCGATCGTCACCAAACCCGTGGGCTCGGCATAACGGGTTTCGATGCGATAGTCGTAGGACGCCGACAGCGGCACCAGCATGTCGCCGAGAAGGCTCGCGACCGCGAGGTATTTGGGGCCGTCGCCGCCCGCACCGAGCACGGTTTCCATGCTCACGATCGGGGCCTGGACGATGACTTCCTTTTTGTTCTCGTCGTCCACCGTCCGCACCGGGCTCTGATAGGACCGCGCGCGCGTCGCGAAATCGTCCATCGCGAACAAGAGGCCGACCACGTTGGGCGAGCCGATGGCCGCGAAGCCGACCTTGCTGGGCACGAAGAACAGCCCGATCTCACCCTTATTGAAAATGCCCATGTTCGGCGGCGAGGTGCTTCGCATCATTCCGTCGGCCCCCACCACGAGCGTGTCCATCAACAGCCACGTCTGCTCCGTGCTGCCATCGGCGAGATAAACCAATCCCGGCTGCATGATGTAACGAACCTCACCGACCTGCGCTCCCTCGGGCGCGCGCATCACCAGGCTCAAACCTTGCTCCAACTGCCTGCCGCCAAAATCGACTTCCAGCGCCGCGTCGAAGTCCCATCCGGTCGGAAGCACGAACGGCAGGTCTGTTTCGCTCCGCTCCGTCACGCTGATCGCCGTCCCCCCGGTCAAGGCGCCGACAGGAACTCCTATCGTGATGTCGCCCGACCTGATCACTCCGCCATTCTCGTCGAGCACCGTGCCATTTGACGCCGGCGCCGACACGACAAACGTCGCGAGCACGCTCTGGCCGCCATGAATCATGCTGATCGTCACCGTGCCGGCGCGGAGCGCGGTCACGAGACCATCGGCGGAAACTTGCGCGACATTCGTGTCGCTTACGTAATACCGCGCGCCATTCGGTCCAGCCGAGATGTCGACGATCTCGTTTGCACGACGTTCACGCATGATCAGCTGACGCGTTTCGCCGGGCTGCATCGCATAGGTGAGCGGATAGAACTGCAGCAAACGGTTGTCCGGCGCGCCAATGTTGATCGCAACCGCCACGACTCCCCCGCCCGCCAGCCGAAACTCGATCACCGCGGTTCCATTGCCAACCCCAAGCACCGTGCCGTCCGGTCCGACAACCGCCACCGCCGGATTCGTTGAAACCACCGTGAATAGGTCCGCGGTCAATTCGACCACTCCTTCCGCATGGTCGCCAAACAGTCGTAGGTGCCGCAAATCTCCCACCCGGAGCGGCGTGTCCGTTCGTTGGATACGGAAACCTGTGAACTCCACCGCCTGCACGTCGACCGCGATTGTTGCCGGCGCGGAGCGGAGCGAGCCGTCATCAGCATACAGCGTGAACGTCGCCAGGCCGTCGAACCCAGGCGCGGGCGTGAACACCGCGCGTCGTCCGCCGTCGATGAGACGCACCGCGCCCCCTTGCACCGCGGTGGTGAAGAACGCGAGCCGGTCGCCATCGGGATCGGACGCATACGCCGCGAGATCGATCACGAGCGGGCTTGTGCCGGTCGTGGTGAGCGACGCGTCGGACGCCACCGGAGCACGATTCGCGACGAAACCGAAGCTCGCCTGGAGATAAGCCCGATCAAGTTCGCTGATCGTTCCATCGCGGTTCCAATCCGCCGCAGCCACATACCCCGGACCGCCGGAAACGGACCCGACCGCACCTTCCAAGATCCCCTGGTCCGTGCCATCGACAACTCCGTCACCATTCGCATCGCCGGCGAGAAACACCGTCATGGCAAAAGCACCCGCATCGGCTGGATTCTGCCCGGTCACCTCGAAGACATACGGACCCGCTGCCTCGAAGGTGAAGAGTGCCACGCTGCGACCGTCTGCTGTCGTCGAATAGCCCGCGGGCCCCCCGCGAACGGCAACGGCCGGATTCCAGCCTGCGCTAGCGACCACTTCCACGCCGATGGTTACCCGCCCGGTTTGCGCTGTGCCGAGTTCGTTCGCGCCGATCACCAAAGCGGTGCGATCGGTCGCCCCGGCAGAAAGCGTGCCCGCGATCGTGGTGCCAAGAAACTCGCGTGCTGTTCCGATCACACGCGTCACCGCATCAATGCCAACGAAGACACCGTTCGCGTCATAGCGAACGACCTGCGCTTGCGGGGCCGCGATCGTCGTCAGCAGATGATTCTCGCTCGCGCGATAGCCCAGCCAGGTGCGGCGACCGACCTCGAGAATCGTCGCTTGAAGAAGATTGCCCGCCGCGTCGTAAGAGTAGATCGCCTGTGTTCCGTCCGGCGCGACGATCCGTCCGACGCGTCCGGCGTTGTCGCGTTCGATCGCGACTCGCGTGCCATCGGGCGCCGTGATGCCGCTGTCGGCCCACACGAGCCGTGCGCCACCGGGGGTCCAGATTTCGCGCAGTCCGTCCGCCGTCGTATATACGTAACGCGTCCCGTCCTGGGCCGTCAGCGCATAGTCGAAGGATCCATGCCGGCCCGAGTGCGGGTGGTAAGGCAGGCCGTCGACCACCACCGTGAACGCACCGTCGACTTCACGCAGCACCGCCGGGCTGCTCGCCAGGGTGAACGTCACTCCGGGGTCCGCCGTCCACGCCGGACGGGAGAAGCTGCGATCGCCACTTTCGATCACGACCGGGTTGAACGTGAAGCCGGCGCGAGTGCCGTCGGGCAAGGTCACATAAACGCGCGTGCCGCGACTGAACGCCGCGAACAATCCGTCCGCTTCGCGGCCGGTCGGCGGCACGTTGGTGGCGAAGCGAGGTTCCGCCAGCACGAACTGCCAGCCGAAGCCAAACGCCCCTTGATCGCTCGCGCCGAGGCTCGAATACAAACGCGCGATCGGGATGGAAAGTCCCCCAAGGTTGAGCGTGAAATCCTCTTCGAGGCGCTGATACGCGCCCGGCTTCGTGGCGGTGTTGATCTCGATCACACGCGTGGCTGTCGCGGTCCGGCCGCTGATGTCGACCGCGGACAGCGTCAGCAGATAGGCGCCATTCTCGAACTGTCCCGGATCGATCGCACCGAGCGCCCCCGTGACCGTCGTGCGCCCGCTTGCGAGCACAAGACTCTCACCCCCCGCCAGCGGCGTCAGCGTCAACTGCCATTGTCTCAGATTGGTGTCGTTCACCGAGCCCTCGACCACGGTCTCAGTCGCGACGATGGCACCGGAAGGAATCGCGAGTGTGGTGGCCGGCGCGTCGCGGTCCTCCACGTCGCGCACGAGGATCTCGGTGGTGGTAGTGCCCGTGTATCCATCCGCGTCGGACGCGGTGGCGACAAGGGTGTAGGTCCCCGGCATGCTCGGGCGGAACGTCACGCGGCCGAACGCGTCGAGCATTTGCGCCACGCCATCGATCGTCAGCGTGCGTGAAACGATTGGCACGATGCCGCTCGCGGTGACCTGCGCGACGACGCTAGATCCCGGAGGCACCGGGAAACTGGGCGTGAGATCGATGCGCACGCTGGGCAGCGTCGCCTCCTGCGTCACTACCAGGCTCACCAACTGCGTGGCGCTCGCGAGGCCATCGCTCACCGTCACCGGAATGTCGTAGCGGCCCGCTTGAGCGCCTACCGGCGTCCACGTCAGCACTCCACGCTCGGCGTCGAACGTTGCGCCCGACGGAAGTTCACCGGTCCTGAACACCAGCACCTGGCCGTCGGGATCGGTCGCATCCAGCGTCAGTTCGAAAGCGTTGCCCGCGACGACCTGATGCGTCGGAGGTGCAACGAAGACCGGCGGACGATTGACGTTGAGGATCTGAACTGTCGCCCGCGTCGTGCCGCGCGCTCCGCTGGAGTCCTGCACGCCGAAAACAATCTCATAAACCCCCGCTTGCTCGTATCCCGGCGTCCACGAGAAGAGCTGCGCCTCGGGATTGAAGGATGCGCCGCGGGGCAGATTTTCCACAAAGTAAACCAGCGCATCGCCGTCGAGATCGCCGCCCGCGACCACGAACGTGACCCGCAGACCTTCCTGCCCCAGCAGTGGCGCCACCGGCGCCATGAACGGCGCGCGATTTACCCGCTCGACGGTGATCACGAGGGTCTCCGTGTCTGCCTTGTTTCCGTCGCCCGCTCCGAACGTCAGCGTGTAGTTACCCGACTGCGCGAAATCAGGCGTCCACGTGAACAAACCCGTCCTCGCGTCGAAGCGCGCGCCCACGGGCAATCCGACCACTGTGTAGGTGAGCGTGTCGTTGTCTGGATCGGTGGCGGTGAGGTCGATCGTGATGGGCTCGTTCTGCCGACCGCCGCGATGGCCGACGGCTTCAAGCACCGGCGCTTGGTTTGCGGTGCGAACGACCACCCGGATCGTTTCGCTCGCTGGAATCGGAGCGCCGGCGCCGTTGTTGCCGCTGTCGGTGACGCGCAGCGTGATTTGATGTTCGCCAATGTCCGCAGCGGTCGGCGTCCATGCGAACTGCGCAACACCATACACCGAGCCGCCGAGGAAGACGGCCCCCGCCGGCAGATTATCGGCCGCCCAGGTGAGCGGATCTTCATCGGGGTCGGTCACCCGGACGACAAACACCAGCGCTTCGCCGACGACCGCGACTTTGTCGCCCACCGTGCCAAGCACCGGGGGCTCGTTCGGTGCGGTGACGGAGAGGATGAACGCGGCCGTGCCCGAAAGCGCCGCGGCGGGAACGCCGTTGCCGTTGTCGGTTGCGCGAACGGTCAGCGTGTAATTGCCCCGGTCGCCGGCGATCGGCGTCACGCGAATCAGACCGGTCCCATCGCCATGGTCGATCAGCGTCGCGAATTCCGGCAGCCCTTCGATCGAGAGCGCGAGCGTGCTGCCATCCGGATCGATGGCGCGGATCGGGATGTCGATCGTGCCGCCCACCGCGACGACCTTGTTGTTGATCGCTTCAATTTCAGGCGTGGCGTTGGTGTCCTGCACCTGGATGGTCACAACTAGTTGCGCCGAGCTGGGCTCGCCGGTGCCGTCGCCATCGTTGGTCGCGGTGAACGTCAGCTGGTAGGTGCCCGCCTGCGCAAAAGACGGCGTCCACGAGAGAAGATTGGTCGACGTGTCGTAGGTTGCGCCTGCAGGCAGCCCATCGAAGGTGTAGGTGAGCGTTGTCGCAGGCGTCCCGCCGGCTTCACCGCCGTTGTTCGAGACCGGCACGTTGGGGTCGACGGCGACGATGCGCAGATTGAAGGGCTGCCCTTCCTGCACCACCAGCGTATCGAGCGGCACGAACTGAACCGGCCCATTGATGTTCAGCACCGTGATGCGAACCGTGCGCTGCGAGGTCGAGGTGCCGTCCGTCGCCTCGAAAACGATATCATACACGCCGTGCTGATCGTAGCCGGGCGTCCAAATGAACTGCCCCGTTCCCGGCACGAGCACGGCGCCCGACGGGAGATTCGGCGACGCAAACGTGACGTCGCGGCCATCCGGGTCGATCGCGCGCAGCGTGAACGTGAGCATCGTGCCCTCCGCCACGGTGCGATCGATCGGAATGCTGAAGACCGGCGGCAGATTTCCGGGTAGAACCGTGATCGTGAACGACCGGGTGGCGTCACTTAATCCGTCGGAGGCGGAGACGCGCACATCCGCATAGATACCCGCCTGATTTCCTTCGGGCGTCCACCGAAGCGTGCGTGACATCGCGTCGAACGTCGCACCCGCCGGCAGGTGGTCGATCCAATAGGTCAGCGGCTGGCCCTCCGGGTCCACCGCGGCAAAGGTGAGTGTCAGCAACTGTCCCGCGGTGACCTGCACATCGGCGACCGCCGGGAGAACGGGGGGCCGGTTCAGCCCCGCGATGACAACCGTCCACCGTTGCAACGCATAGGCTCCCGAAGCATCGACCGCACGGATTTCAAACGACATGGCGCCCTCGCCCGCCGTCGGCGTCTGCCACGAAAGCACCCCCGTAATCGGATCGATTTGCGCGCCATCGGGCCCGTCGACGAGCACGTAAGTCAATCCTTCGCCAGACGGGTGACGTGCCTCGGCGCGATACGAGTAACTTCCGCCTGCGACCGCATCGACGTCCGGCACACTGTTGAACAGGGGGCGCTCCGTCGGCACCAACGCGACCTGCACGCGCACGCTCAAATCGAGTGCGAGGCCCAACGGATTGTTCACACTCACGGTGATCCAATTGGTCTTCGCTCCGGGCGCGAGCATGGCTCCCTCCCCGACAAACTCGAGTTGCGCGAGACCATTCGCGTCGATCACCACGGAGCCGGCTTGCGGCGACACGCTCAAGCCCTGCGCCAGCAAACCGTCCATCAGCACCCGCACCGGGCCCGTGAGAGCGTCGTCGGTAAGATTCGTCAGCCGCACATCGAAGAGCAGCCGGCCTGTGGCACGATCGAGCCGCGTGTTAGCGAATTCCAGGCCGGGCGTGAGCGCTTCGGTGCGATCTTCAACCACCGTGAATTCCGCGACGTAAATCCTCGCGAGCGCGTTGCCGAAATCATCTTCCACGTGCGGCAACACCCGTAGTTCGTAAGTCGACGGCGCGAGCGTGTCGAACAGCAGCGTGATCTGCCGAAGGCCAGCATCGTAGATCGCCGCGCCGATCGTGACATCGAGCCCCGTGGCCATGTCGATGATGCGATAGTTATCGGGATTGGTGACGGAGCGGATATCGGTCAGCGAACCGCGGAACATCGAAGCGTCGAAGGTGATCGTTGCACGATTCGTTCCCGTCGGAACGCCGCCTCCATCCACCGGATTGCTGCCAATCACTTCTGGAGGTTTCGCGGGAAACAGGATGTCGATTCCGTCGGCGGTCGCGACGTAAAGGCGGCCGTCGGCTCCGGCGCCCAGGAACGCACCGCGATTGCCACCACTCGCGATCGTCACGAAGTCCAGCGACGTTGTCTCGAGCGCGACAATTTCACCCGAAGCCGTCGAAACGAAGAGCAGCCCGTCGAGCCGCGTGCCAGCGACGCCAAACGCCAGTGCGAGGGCGGGCGCATTCAGATCCGCGACCACCGTCGCGCGTCCCCGCTGATCGAAGGTCACGAGCCGGCGGGACAGCCCAGCGTCTCCCGGCCACTCCACGCCCCAAAGAACGCCATTCGCGTCGACCGCCAGCCCCTCCACCCGGGTGCGCGAATACGCCGAGAACGTGCGCGTCTGCGTATCGAAAATCTGAACACCATCGCCCGTCGCCACGTAGAGCCGCGAAGAGGTGGAATCGGCCGCGAGACCAAGGGTAATGCCCACACCGTAGGTCCCGAGAATGGAGCCGGTCGAAGGATCGAGTTCAACCAGTGCACCTCCGCCCGTCGTCGCCCACAGCGCGCCTTCGCGATCGAACACCAGCGCGTAAACAGGCATATCATATGTCGCCATCGCCGTCGCCGCCGCTGCTCCTCCCACTGGAATCTTGAAAAGCTGGTTACGGCCCACTCCGCCGGTGGCGTAAATCGTGCCGTCAGAATCCACCGCCACGCCGATGGCGCCCACTCCTGCGCCCGAGTTGCCCAGACCGCGCGCGAATGCCGCGGCGGTGAACGGATCGATCACGCGGTCGAAACCCGGCAGGCGCGCGGTGGGTCGGACTCCGGGAACGCCAGCGAGCGCGCCGACGAAGAGCGGATTCTCCGGCGGTGCCGTAGGCGGATTGGCCAGCGGCAAGGGTTCGAGCCCTGACGGCACGATCAGCGGCAGCGAGCCCAGGTTGATGGAGGGCGGGAAACGCGAGAGGTTCACCCCCGCCGGCGACGCCTCGAGATTGCCCGCGTTGTCCGCGGCGAGCACGAGGAACTGCGGTGTCACCCCCGCGGCCGCGAGGTAGGTGAACGAGGTCTCGGTCGTGCGCAGCGTCAGCACCGAGTAGTTGCGTCCATCCAACGACACATACGCCGTGTATTCGCGCACGCCGGCCCCGCCCGCATCGTCAGCTGCGCTCCAAGTCAGGAGATACGCACCGTTCGCCCCGCTCTGAACCGTCAGCGTGGTGGTTGGAGCGGCATTATCCAGGATTGCGCTGGCGAGATTGGTGTCCGTCGGCGCTCCTCCGTCGAAAATCACGCGCGCCTGCGCTTCCAAGACCGCACCCGTCGTCGCCTCCGGATGCGCGCGGATCGTGTAGCTGACCTCTCCAGTTTCTCCCGGACGCAGGAGCCCGACTCCGGGCAGATCGATCAGCAATCCCGTGTCGGCATCGATCGCGCGGAAGACCCAGGTCGCGATCCCGGTTACGATGTCGACGCCCGCCGACATCTGCAGCACGTAGCCACGTTCCGCCGTGAGATCGAATTCGGCGGAGAACGCCGCGCGGCCTTGTGGCAGGGCAAGGCTGAGGTCGCCGAAGCGCACCGAGCTGAGCTGGAACGACCGCACGTCGAGATCGGTGTCGATCTGCTGCAACACGCGCAACTCGCGCACCGGTTGCCCGTCCGCCGGGTTCGCAAAGTTGATCAGATACGGCAGCCGCGTGTTTCCGCCCGGCACGAGATTGAGAACCTCATCGAACCCAGCCGGGCCACGGAGCGTCACGCCGGGCGAGCTGCCGCCGGGCCCGTTCAACTGGTCCGGCAAGGTCGGCGTGCCGGGGCCGGCGTTTCCGCCCTCCCCCTGGTAATCGGCGAGGTAGAAGAAGAAGTCGCTGGGGACCCGCACTCGAATTCGGAAAGCTTCGAAATGCGTTGGACGCGAAAGACCGAGATCGTAGCTGGCGCCATCGGGAATCGCGCCGGACGCAAACGCATCGGGATTGTGGTTCGCCCAGAGCCGCACCTGCTCGAAGAAAGATGCCAGCCCATCCGTCGACGCCGCGATCAGCTCCGTTCCGCCCTGCTGCGCCAGCAGACCGGCAACCATCACCGCGAGTTCGCTGTTGAACGCCGCATCGATGCGTGCCGCGGGCGGCACATCCTCGTAACGAAGCACGCCGGCCTGAGCGAGGGCGGCGAGGTAGAAATTTTCGAAACTGGTAGCGTCGCCCACCGCCGCCGCCAGCTGCTGCGGTGCAGACCGATCGGCCAAGATCATCTCGCGAAGGTCGTTCGCCCGGCCCTGCTGGAAGGTGATGAACTCCTCCGTCGTCAGAGGCGTCGCCGCGGCGAAGATGTAGAAGTCGAACTGCAGGTCGTTCAGCTCGAGCTCGCTCAGGTCCCGCAGGAAGTTCGGATTGGCGGCCAACAACTCCTTGAGGCCCGGATAAACCTCGAGGCCGAAGGTCAACGACGCGAAGCCTTGGGCGCGCAGGTCCGAAGCAAACCCGGCGGCGGTGATCACGCCGTTGAGATTCCGCACGCCGTCGAGATTAGCCCACAGCACGCCACCGACGCCCGGTGCGCCCTGCAGGTTTGTTTGGAAGAGCAGGCGTTCGCCGGGGATGATCGTGTCGTTCGTCAATCGCGGCACGCCATACTGCAGGAACACATACGGCGTATCCACGTTGGTAAGACTCGCGAGCGACACGCCGTAGAACGCGCTGGGGAAACCTGCCTTCGACAAGAGCAACTCGTCCGGACCGCCCAGGCCGATGGTCACGTCGATCGGTTCCGGCGGCTCGATGAGAAAACGGTAAGGCAACGTCACGGATGTGCCGTCCGGGTTCGACACTTGAACATCGTAAAGCCCGAGCGGCGCATCGCGCAGATCGAAGACCGCGACAATGCGGGTGGCGTCGACCACGTCGTAGTTGATCGGCACATACTCCCCGAACTGCGGCCGGATCAGCTTCACCGTTGCCTGGGGGTCGAACTGCGCGCCGCGCAGCGTCATCGTCACATAACGGCCGGCCCCTCCCGAGTCGGGGGTGACCGACGTCACGCCGAACGGCAGGAAGCGGGCGGACAGCGTCACCGGCGTCGCGCCTCCCTGCGATCGGATGAAGAGATAATAATATCCCGCCTCGGTCGTCGGAACGACCGCAACCTGCGAGGCGCCCAGCGCGCCTTCGAACGACGCATCGTTCAACGTGGAGCTCGGCAGGGCTTCGTGACGGAGATAAAGTTCGTTCAAGCCGCTGCTGCCGTTGAGCGTGACCTCCAGGGTTTCACCCGCGGGGACGAATACCCGGTAAAGCAACGTTCCCCGGGCCGGCATTGTATCCGTAACAGTGAGACCGACCGTGAGCGTGGGCACGAAGACCGTGAGCGCGTCCGCCGCGATGCCCAGGTTGTTGTCGTCACGGGCACCTTCGTAGATGTCGTTGAAATTGTCGGTGCGAACAATCAGCCGATACGTGCCCGGCAACGCGGGCGGCAACACCGCGCGAAGCGTGGCCGTGTAGCCCTGTCCCGGTGCGAGCGAGCGGCCGCCCTCCGGCGGATCAATCGTGCCGAGCAACACGTCGCCATAATCCCAAATGCCATCCGCCGAAAGGTAGATCGAATCATACCATCTTCCGATCGCAGCCTCGGTGCCTCGATTGGTCACCGTCACCGTTACAGCGACTTCGTCACCGACCGTTGCACTCGCCGGCCCGGTCACGACGTCGACCTGCAGATCCGAGGGCGGAGGAAGCTCGATCAACATCGGTGCGAGCGTCGATCGCGAATTGTTCGTTTCCCGCGTCTCCACCACCACGCCCCGCTGCCGGCCGCCCACCAACGGGTCCGTCAAAACAAAGATGTAATACGGGCCGGTGAGTCCGCGCGGGACGCTGAGGGTCGCTGTCACCGTGTAACTGCCCGCGGGATTCAACGCGCCTTCGTGTTCGAACGACCCAAGGAACGCGTCGCTGCGAACATCGAGAAACTGGTCGCGTGACAGATAAACGTAGTCGTTCCACTTCGCGGTGCGGTCCGACACAGCCCCGGAGCCATTGTTTTCAACGGTCCAGGTGACGGAGAACGTGCGGCCGACGAATACACGCTCGCTCGAGGTCACCGTCGTCACGACCAAGTCGGGACCGGGAACGAAGTTCACGGTGAGCGGCACGATCCGCTCGTTCGGAGCTGTGCCCGCGTATTCGTTCAACATCGGCGAATTCGAGGTCCGAATGGTGCCCGGAAAAATCGTCGGATCGTCGCCGGGACCCGCGCCATAGCCGGCGTTCGTGATCACGATCAGATAAAATTCGCCGCTGATGTTGTCCGGCAAACGCCCGGTGATGGTAGCGTGGTAGCTCGCTCCGGCATCGAGGATGCCGACATGCCGCGCCGTTCCGACCAACTTGTCCGAGCTGTCGATTGTCGTGTCGCGCGACAGATAAACATTATCGTTCCAGCGATCCGTGCGCGTGGCTCGCGTGCCGTCGTTGATCACGGTGATATCCACCGTGAACTCGCCACTCGAATCCACCGTCGCCGGCGCGACCGCATTCACCAGGCGCAGGTCCGCCTCGCGATAGATGACATTCGTCTGCCCGCCCGCGACATTGTTGCTCTTGGAAGACCCCTCCCATACGCGTCGCGCGAAGAACGACGGCCAATCCGGGAACGAGCCCGCCCCCGTGCCGTTGAGATTGATCGAGAAGCGCGGGAAGGTGCCCACATTGGGATCGGTGGCGACATAGATGTAGCGCGGGCCGGAGATCCCGGCGGGGATCTGGAACGACGCGGTTGCCGTATAACTCTGTCCCGGCAGGAGCGGCGTGGTCTGCACGTGCACCAGGTTTCCCAGCGGCGTAACCGCGCCGGGGTTGAACGTCGATTCGTTCGAGATCAGCACCCAGTCGAGCCACTGCTTGGTGCCGGCAAACACCGGCGCGCTGCCGGCGTTGGTCACGGTCCATGTGACCTCGATCGTTTCGCCGGAAAACACCGATCCTGTGACCGCCACGTTGCTGACCACGAGATCCGCTGGGGTGTTGGTGACCGTCGACGCGGCGCTGCGCGCGTTGTTCGCCGTCAACGGACCTTCGAACACCAGCTGCGGACCGCTGCGGCCGGGAGCGGTGAGAATGCGCCGCAGTTGCCCCGGCGTCAGCGCGCTCACCTGCGAGAGATTCACATCGGATAGCGGCTGCCCCAGTTCGAGTTCGGCGCGGCGAACGATCGCTTCCACTTCACGGAAGAGTTGCTCCTCCGCGTTCATCAGGATCGACGGATCTTCGTTCGTTTTGACGATGAAATACGCGCCTTCCGCCGATGGCGGCAGTGTGAAAGTGACGGTTTGCGTGTAGGACTGTCCGGGCAGAAGCGTGCCGAAGTTGGGCGCCGCAAACACGCGCAGCGAGGTAGCGCCCGGGGCGTCGAGCGTGGGCGCCGTGGAGAGATAAACGACGTCAACCCACCGATCGACTTGCGTGGCGATCGCACCTTCGTTCTTCACCGTCCACGTCAACGTCACCGGCTGTCCGCCCAGCGCCGTCGCAGGTGCGACCACGTCCGTGACAACCAGATCGGCCGAAGGCTGAAGGAGAATCGCGATGGGAGCCGAAGCTTTGAAATTAGATCCCTGGATGTCGTTTGGCGCGTCGGGATTCACATTGATGTCGAGCGCGGTTTCAAAGACGCGATCGCTGGAATCGGTCCAGACCACGATGTGATACACGCCACGAATTTCCGGCGGCAGCCGGACGGTTATGACGCCGTCGTAGCCCTCGCCCGGTTGAAGAACGCCGCTATGACCCGACGAACCCAGCGAAATGTCGCCGATGCCGGGTTGCGGGCGATCCTTGTCGGTCGTCAGCCACACTGAATCCGTCCACGAAGAAGCGTCGGTCGCACCCGGTCCGCGATTCTCGACGCGGAATCGCACAACGATGTTCGTGCCATCGAACGCCTCGATGGGCGCCGTGACCGAGGTAACCACCAGGTCGGCGGGAGGAACCGGCACGGCATCGATCGCAATCGGCAGCACAAAGTATTCGCTGCCCACCGTCGGCACTTCGTCCACGACATCGCCGCTGTCGGGCACGATGATGAGGAAGGCATTGCCCGATACTTCGCGCGGCAACGTGAAGTTTGCGGTCGTCGTATAACTTCCCGCCGACGCGAGCGCGGAACCATTTTGCCGCGTGCCCAGCAAGCGGTCGCCGCCGTCGAGCGTGTTGTTGAGAGAGAGATAAACTGCATCGTTCCAGCGCGAGCCGCCTACGGGAGTTGCCACCACGCCGAGGTTCGAAACCGTCCAGGTCACATCGATCGCCGCGCCTGCAGTCACCGTGTCGGGACCATCGGCGGTCGTGACCTGCAGGTCGGGACGACTGCGCAACGAGACGATCAGCGCCGACGAGCTCAACTGATTGTTCGCCGCGTTTCCGGCATCGATCACCCCGCCCGAGTCGGTGCGCACGATGATGGTGTAAACGCCCTGGATTTTCGCTGGCAGCGTAAACGCGATGGTCCGTGTGTAGGAATTCCCCGCGCCGAGTGGCGGTTCGATACGGAACGAACCCAGCACTTTCGCCTCCGAGAGGTTGCCGTTGGGCGCGAGATAAACCGTATCGGTCCAGAATCGATCGAGCGCATCCGGCCCGTTGTTACGCACCGTCCATGTGACATCGATCGTCTGACCGTCGAGGGCGGTGCCGGGAGCCGTCACTACGGTAATCTCGAGATCCGATACGGGCGGCGGGATGAAGGTCACCGCGACGGGCCCCGAAACCGCGCTGTTGTTGGCGGTGAACGGGCCTTCATACGGACCGCTGGTAACGACTACGAGATAGAGCGTGCCGCTCGCATTGGACGGCAGTGTCACATCCACCGTGCGGTTGTAGGACTGTCCGACGTCCAACGTTCCCGCCCGACCGAAGGTGCCGAGCGAGGTGCGACCGGTCGCCCCCGTCGGATCGGTCGTGAAGTAAACTGTGTCGTTCCAATTGGCCGTATCCGTAGCTGCAATACCGTTGTTGGTCACCGTCCACGAGACGGTGATCGTTTGATTGTTGGTCGCCACCGGCGGCGCGATCACGTTTTCAACGACCAGATCCGCAAACGCCGCACGCAACACCTCGACCGGTGTCGCCGCGGCGAGCGTATCGGCGGCATTGTTTGGCTGCTGGAAGACCGCGCCGGTGGCGTCGGTTCTCACAAAGAGGGTGAAGACCCCCTCCAGGCTGGCGGGCAGCTGGACCGTTCGCGTCTCGGTGTAACTCGATCCGGAAGGCAGCGCGCCGCTGTGCTCGATGTTGGCGATGATGACGTCGTCGTTGTTGCCCAGCACGCCGTCGCGCGAAAGCACGATGCGATCGGTCCAAGCCGTCGCCCGCCCTTCGCCCGCGCCATCGTTGCGCACCGTCCAAGTCACCGTCAGATCGGCCGGATTGCCGGTAACTCGCGCCTGCGCAGTTACGGTTGTAACTGTGAGGTCGGCATACACGGCCGGTGAAATGGCCAGCGCAGCGGAGCTGTCATTGTTCGAGTCGCCGGGAGCCGCGCCTTCGCTGATGACCGCACCGGCGTCCGTTCGCACGATGAGGGTGTAGTTGCCTGATATTCCTTCGGGCAGCACCGCTGTGAGGGTTGACCCATAGCTCGCATTAGCATCCAACGCATTCGGGCGCGCGACTTCCCCGAGCAACGTGTCGCCGCCGTCGAGCGTCCCGTCGGCGCTCAGATACACGCGGTCGAGCCACGTCGCGCTAGCAGCGGCCGTTCCGCTGTTGCGCACCGTCCACGTCGCCGTGATCGATTGCCCCGCCTGGGCCGAGGTCGGAGGTGTGAGATTTTCCACGATCAGGTCCACATGCGTCACCGCCACGGAGGCTGACGCGATGTTGTTGTTCTCGACGCCGCGTTCGAACACCTGCGCGTCGCCATCCGCTACGACAAAGATCGTATAGATTCCGTCCGCGATTGCGGGAATGGTGACCTGCGTCGATTGCGTGTAGCTCGCGCCGTTCCCGAGCGCATTCGGGCGGCTCACCGTCGCAAGGCGCGTGTCGCCTCCATCCAAGGTTCCATCTGCCGACACGTAAACAGCGTCGATCCAACTGCCCGACGCCGCGCCGTCGCCCACGTTCGTCACGGTCCAGGAGATCGTGATGCTCTCGCCCACCACCGCGACCGACGGCGCGCTCACGACTGAGCCCGACAGATCAGGGGCCGCCGTAAGGGACACGCCGACCTGCTGGCTGCGTGCCGTGTTGTTATTTTCCGCGCCGGGCTCAGTCACCTGAGCGTCCGCATCGGCGACCACAAAGATATAATACGTGCCCGCTGAGAGCGCCTCGTCGAGAACGACGTTCAAGCTCGCGGTGTAGTCGGCCCCGGACGCAAGCGCGCCTGAGCGAGCGAACTCGCCGATTTGCGTATCGCCGCCGAAGACGTCGTCGCTCGAGAGATAAACTCGATCCATCCACGAGGACTCGATCGTCGCCGTGGTTCCGGCATTTCGCACCGTCCACGTAATCCCGATCGGAACGCCCGTCGCGGCGCTGGCCGGAGTGACCACGCTCGTGACTTGCAGGTCCACTGGAACCGAACCGCCCGCGACCGTGAGCAGGCCGGACGCCGTTTGGTTCGTCTCGTTCGATTCAGCCACCGTGGTGCCCGTGTCCACCTGAACAAAAATCGTGTAGCTGCCGAGGAAGGTGATCGGAATGGTCACGTCCAAGCTCCGATCGACAAATGCCCCCGCCGCCAGCGGCGCCGCGGTCGCGAACGTTCCAAGCACTACGTCGTCCGAATTTCCGAGCGTCGCGTCCGCGGACGCGATCACGCGCTCGCTCCACGGGCTGGCGGCATCCGCACTGCCGGAGTTCGTGACTCGCCACGTCACGGGGATCGTATCACCCGGAGCAGGCGAACTGCCGGGAAGTCCGACCGCCGACGCAACGAGGTCCGGAAGAGCCACCATGATCGTGAAACTCGTCGCGTCATCTCCGGCCTCACCCGGCGTGCCATCACCGTCCTGATCGATCAGGCTGCCTGACGGCGTCGCAATGTTGGGTCCGATGACGATGCTGTAGCTGCCGTTTGCGGACTGCGGTGCAAAGGCCACTCGATAAGTTTCCCCACCCACCGCGGAGATCGCCCCTGCGGCGATTGAGCCATCCGGTCCGATGATCGAGACATCCGCCGACGTAAACGTGCTCGCGTTGATCGCCTGGTTGAAGGTGACGTCGAACGACGCGAACGGCACATTCACGGTTCCTGCGGGAGACGTGCCCGTGATGCGAAGCACCGATGCGGCAATTTGGAACGATGCAGCCGAAGCCGCGACATTATCGCTGCGTTCCGTATCGGGAACGGCTTCGCCGCTGTCGGCCACAACAAGGAAATAGTAATTGCCGTTCGCGAGGCTCGGCAGAACCGCGGTGACCGAACTGCTGTAAGTGCCGGCAACCGCCAGGTTCGAGGATCGCGCGGCCGAACCCAGCAGCACGTCGGTCGCGTCGAACACGGCATCGGTAGATATATATACCGAATCGGTCCAAGGCGCGGTCGCCACCGATCCGCTCGCGTTCGTGATGGTGAAGCCGACGGTGACGCTTTGTCCCGGCGCGACACTGGCCGGACTGCTTACGGCGGACGCGCGCAGGTTGGCCGCGGTTGCGACGGCATTTAGAACCATCGTGGCCGATCCTATACTGCTCGAGAAGAAGGGCGTCACACCGGTTTCCGCCGTGAAGTTGCCCGACCGAGCCGCGTAGGTGGCTACCGTGTAGCTCTCGCCGGATTGCGGGCCATAGCCGTCGGCAAGCGAAACATCGAACGTGCCCGCGAGCGTCGCAGTGCCGGAAACATTCAGCCGCCCATGGCTCCCGCTCGCCGCCGATCCGCCGATCTGGATCCCCAACGTCGCGGACGATCCTTGCGAGAACGCCCCCGTAATGTTTGCGGTTCCCCCCGGCCCGAGCGTCAGCCTGCCATTGTTGGCAAAGTTCCCACTCCGCGCGAAGGTGGCGCCGTTGCGGATTTCGAGAACCCCATCGTTGGTGGCGAGATTCGCCAGATTGGCGATCGACCCGGCCGCACCTGCAACGACGAGCGTGCCGGCGTTGGCGGTGAGTGCCGCGTTGAGGTCCAGCGTCGCACCGTCCGCAAGCCAGGCGCCGCCGTTGAGTGTCGTGCCCGTGATCTGGCTGTTGGGGGCATTCACATTCAGCGTGCCGCTCGAAACCGCGACCGTGCCGGTGTTGTCGAGTTGGACCGCCGAGCCGCCGCCCGTGAAGTTCGATTGGCCCGCGCCACCCGACTTGCTCAACGTGCCGGCATTCGAGATCACTCCGCGCGCGCCGCTCCACCAGCGGAAGGTGCCATCGCCCGTGAGTTCGTAGTCTGCGCCCGCTTCGTTGATGAGAGTGCCATTGATGAACGCCAGCCGCGCGTCATCGTGGTGAAGGATCGTGCCGCTGTTCTTCAGCGTGCCCGAGAGGAAGGTTGTGCCGCTGCCAGCGATGTTGATCTCTCCCTGATTAGCCACGGCCCCCGCCAGCGTGCCGCCCGTCCACACGAAGGCTCCTGCGCTGAAATCGAACGTCGTCGTCGCGTCGCCGGTGATCGATCCGTCCGTGAACGCGATCGTGCCCGCGCCTGAGCCGGTGTAGGTTCCGGCGAACGTGTGATCCGAACCCCCAGTGAGATTTAGCACCGCATTAGGCGACGTGAGGAACGTTCCGCCTGCACTCGCGCCGCCACCATTCAACGTCAACGTGCCGCTCTGCACATCGACCACGCCCGACGCCGCATTGTTGAAAGCCGCGCCCGAACCGCCGCCGGTCATCGACGAGAGGCCCACGCCGCCGGTTTTCCGCACCGTGCCCGCATTGTTGATCTGGGCGCGAGACCCAGTCCACCAGCGGAAGTCACCATCTCCTGCGAAATCATAGACCGCCCCGGACTCGTTGTTGAGAGTGCCTGAGATGAAGGCCACCGTGCCGTCATCCACCTGGGTGATCGTGCCTCCGTTATTAAGTGTGCCGGCGATGAAGTGATTGCCGCCCCCACTGATTGTCATCGCGCCGGCGTTGCGCACGGTCCCGCCAATCGTGCCACCGGTCCAGACGAACTGCCCGGCGGGAAAGTTGAACACCGCATCCGTGCCCATGTTCATGGTGCCGCTCGGCATCAGCACGGTGCCCTCGCCCGTGCTGGTGTAGGTGCCGTTGAAGATATTTGCGTCGCTGCCGCCCGTGAGGTCCAAGACTGCCCCCGCCGAGACGGCAAATGATCCACCTTCGTTCGTGCCCGCTCCGTTGAGCATCAGCCGGCCGCTTTGAACCTCGATGACCCCCGCGGCGGCATTGTTGAAGGCGATGCCCGAGCCGCCTCCCGTCATGGAGCTGATGTCCGTGCCCGCCGACTTCCGAACGGTCCCGGCATTGTTGAACTGCCCCCGCGAACCCGACCACCACCGGAAGTCGGCATCGCTCGCCAGATCGAAGACCGCGCCCGCCTGGTTGTTGAAGGTGGCGGAAACGAAGGCCAGCGTTCCGGCTTCGGCGAAGCGGACGGTGCCCGCATTATTAAACGTTGTGTTTTGCAGATAGCGGTTGCCTGTGCCCGCCAGCGTCATCGTCCCGGTGTTTCTCAGCGACCCGCCATTAATCGCGCCACCCGTCCAGCGGAAGAGGCCCTCGGGGAAGTTGAAGACCGTGTTCTCCGCCAGCGTGACGGTTCCGCTCGCCAGCAACACGGTCCCGCCGCCCGACCCGCCATACGTCCCGCCGAAGCTGATCCCGTCGCTTCCGCCCGTGATATCCAGCACCGCTCCACTCGCCACGACGAACGTTCCTCCCGTGCTGGTGCTCGCGCCGTTCCAGAGCACGGTGCCGGTTTGCACGTCGATCACACCCGTCGGCGAATTGTTGAACCCGATGCCCGATCCGCCGCCGGTCATCGAAGTGATGTCGCTCCCAGCCGACTTGCGGAAGGTGCCGGCATTGTTGAACTCGCCCCGACCGCTCGCCCACCAACGGAAGTCCGCATCGCCGGCCACTTCGAACAGCGCGCCGGATTGGTTGTTCAGAACGCTCGAAATAAAAGCGAGCGTGCCGGTGTCGACGAAACGGATCGTAGCCAAATTGTTCAGCGTCGTTCCGCTGAGATACCGGTTCGATGTTCCCGCCAGCGTCAGCATGTTCACGTTTTCCACCGTGCCGCCTGCGATCGTTCCGGACGTCCATCGAAACAGCCCCGGCGCAAAATCGAAGGTCGCCGTCCCGCTCACATTCAAATCCCCGGAACTCAGTAGGACTGTGCCCGCCCCGGTGCCGCGATAGGTCCCCGTCCACGTGTGAGCCGAACCGCCGGTGAGATCGAGCACCGCTCCGGCGGACACCGAGATTGTCGCCCCCGCGCTGCTGCCGCCACCATTTATCACCAGCGTGCCGCTCGACACCTCGATCACGCCCGTTGCGGCATTGTTGAAACTCACGCCGCTGCCGCCGCCGGTGAAATTGGAAACGTCTGTTCCCGCCGACTTCCGCACCGTCCCGGCATTGTTGAAGGCCTGCCCGCCCGCCCACCACCGCAGATCGCCATCACCCGCGAAATCGAAAACCCCGCCCACCTGATTGTTCAACACCCCGTTCGAAAAACGAAGGTCGCTCACGCCGGCCAACGTGATCGTGCCGGTGTTGTTCAGCGTCGCGGACAGATACACCTCGCGGTCACCCGAAATCGTCAGCGTGCCCGAGTTCGAGACCACTCCACCCGCCAAGGTGCCGCCACTCCAAGTGGTCGCACCCTTCAACTCACCTTCGCTCGCGATCGTTAGCGTGCCGCCCGTTAATGCGAGAGACTCATTGCTGAGCAAATAGGCGACCGACGTGTTGCTTCGAATCGTGACCGTGACGTTTACGCCCGGTCGGTCGATGAGCACGCTGTCGCTGCTCGTTGGCGCGACGCCTGTGCTCCAATTGCTGCCGACATCCCAAAATCCGTCGGAATCCGAAATCCATGTAACCGTAGCTTCCGCCAGGGCGTTGGCTTTCCACGGCGTGCTATCGAAAGCATCGTCAGAAAGCGCGAGCGCCCTGCGCATCGTTTCTTCTGCACCCCGCGCCGGTGGTCCCTGCGAAGCATGCAAGCCATCGACAAGCTGCTCTGCAAGGGACGTGGATCGCTCCGGATCCGAAGGCAACGTTTCGGCTGTCGACGTATTCTCGCGAGGTGTGAACAGCGGTTCGCGGTTCTCATTTTCGCCACGTTTGTCCGCCGTCTGAATCGCCACCGCCGCGGCCTCTTCAACCGCGCCAGCACCGGCCGGTTCGGGTGCAATTTCGAGCACGTTTTCGTCCGCCGTAAGTTCGATTTCGGCCGCGGACGCATTGCCCGAACCAAAGATTTCGTCGACCTGTGCGCGCGCCGAATAGGGCGACTCAGCTGTCCCTTTGCGCGCAAAATCGAAGCCCGTTTCGCGCTGATCGGACGTCTCCGCCGGCGTCGCCAAAATCTCGATACCCGAGGTCGGCCGGACCGCTGCCGCCGACCCGCCGACCCCATCGGCCGACAACAAAATGCGCGGCTCCAATGCTTCCAGACGGAAGCGTTGTGGCTGCTGCGCGGGCCAAATCGAGCTGGACGAAACGGGAAACAAGCGTGGACGGGGGTGACGGACAGGTGGTGCGAGCTTTGGTTGGTGGCTATCCAATTCGCTGAATACAGGCCGCTTTCGGTAATCCTCCCGATACTGGTTCGATCATAAACCTGCGTCCGGGCCGGCAAAAGAGAGCGACTCGTCCAGCCATGTATCGTGGCGCAACACCCCCGCTCGCTGCCGTGCGGCCAGCCACTGCGCGGCTGATTGCGCATAGCCAACGACGATCTGGGCCGACTTCGAATTTCGCGGCGACGTTGCGGATCGCTCCCGCTGCTCTTCATCGTCTCGCGTTGACACAGCGATGACCCGGCGAGCCACACGCCACCGAATCACGGCAGGCACAAAGCGGCAAATAACATCGTCCTCCAGGCTCACAAAACGCCGCGCACTGCCGGGATTTCCCTGCCGCCCCGCGCGCCCAAACAGCTGGCGATCCAAGCGGAAGGACTCATTAGGTTCGGTCGCGATCACGTGCAAACCGCCCAACGCCGCCACGCCCGCACCCAGCAAAATGTCCGTGCCCCGGCCCGCCAGATTCGTGGCGATCGTCACGCGTCCGACCTCTCCCGCGCGACTCACGACGTCGGCCTCTTCCGCATGCCGCACCGCGTTGAGCACCTGGCAATCGAGTCCGCGGCGCCCCAACGCGCGCGCGAGTTCTTCGCTTGCCGCCACACTGCGCGTTCCCACCAGCACCGGCCGCCCCCTCGCCTGCACCTCGGCAATTTCTGCGACCACCGCCTCCCACTTGGAAGCCGCATCACCGAAAAATTTGTCCGGCCATCGTTCACGAATGCAGGGCCGGTTCGTCGGAATGGTCACCACGGGTAAACCATAGATTCGCCAAAATTCGTCAGCCGATTCCCGTGCCGTGCCCGTCATGCCCGACAATCGTGGATAGCTGCGAAAGAACCGCTGAAAGCTGAGCCGCGCCAAAATCTCGGTGGGCGTGGTGACCGCGATCTTCTCCTTCGCTTCGATCGCCTGGTGCAACCCTTCCCGCCAGGTGCGCTGCGGCATCAAACGGCCGGTGAACTCGTCCACAATCACGACTTTTCCCTCCTGCACCACATAGTGCCGATCGCGCAGGTAAAGCTCACGCGCCGTGACGGCCTGCGTGACCAACTCCCGCCGCCGCGCCAGTCCCGACCAAAATCGCGGCAGCTTGTCCGTGATGCGGTCGAGTTCCGCCGCTGCCTCAGGCAACAGTTCCACTTCACGATGCTGCCAATCCACGCGGTAGTGAACGTCCTGCCGCAATCCCCCCGCCAACTCCGCCGCCAGCACTGCCGCCTCGCGCATCGAATCGTTCGCTTGGGGACGACAAATGATCAGAGGCGTCACCGCCTCGTCGATCAACACGCTGTCCGCTTCATCGACGATCGCCGTTCCCAAACCTCGCATGATCAGATCCGCCGTCCCACCGGACCGCGAGTCCAATAATTGCCGCAGCAGCCGGCGCTGCGGCTGCACGATCGATCCGAGGCGAAGCCGGTCCCGCAGGAAATCCGCCACCACTTCCTTGCTGGTCGTGTAAGTGATGTCGGCCGCGTAACCCGCCCGTCTTTCTTCCGGCGTCATCGGTGCCGTGACATGTCCCACAGTCAGCCCGCAAAATTCATACAGTGACGCGAATCGGCGCGCGTCCCGCTCCGCCAGATAGTCGTTGACCGTTACGACATGACACGGACGCCCGCGCCAGGCCGCCACCACGGCTGCCACCGCTGCCGTTAACGATTTCCCCTCGCCCGTCGCCATCTCCGCCAGGCATCCGCCATCGAGCGCAAGCGCTCCCATCAACTGCACGACAAAGGGCCGCAACCCCGTGCGCCGCTCCGCCGCCTCGCGCACCGCCGCAAACGCTTCGATGCGCCAATCGCGTGGCCGCAGCGCCTCCCGCTTTCGCATGCCCGCTGCAACTTCTCGCAGCCGACGCGCAAGCTCCTCGTCCGAAAAATCGGCGTAACGGGACGACTGTCCATCGATGGCAGCTGCCTCCTCCCGCAGCTCCGCGAGCGCCGTCGCGCGCATCCTCCATCGCCCGAGCACCCGATGCGCAACCGCATCCGCACCGCTCGGGATCTTCGGCGGCTTCACCACCGCGACCCGTCGATAATCCTCGCTGGGGAAGCGCGTCACCATGACAGGCCTTCGATGATCGATCTCATCTTCAGTTCGCTGCCCGCTTCTGAAACGCCTGGCGCAACGCCCGCGCCCATTGCCAGCCCAGCGGCTCCGCCGGCAAGTCGAATGCGATCCGTCCCGTCAGCCCCGAGAACAAAACCGCTTCGGGATTCGGCCGCAGTTTCGCCCTCACTTCATAAAACGTTTCCGCCGTGACCATCCGGTCTCCGCCCTCGCGCGCGAGCGCCACTTCGCCGCCGGCATTTTGCGCCAGCGCCGCCGAAGGCAGCCGGTTCTGCTCGGCTTGGATCGGAACCACCGAGCCCACTTCGAGCGGCGTCGTGCTCTGACCACGCACGCGCACGACCGCCTCCCCGATCTCTCCCGTAAAGAAGCGCGACGCGTCCACCTGCGGAACGATCGCCGAGAACTCGAAACCCTGTTCGGGCTCGAAGATCTGCCCGAGCGCCGTTCCACGCTTCATCCACGAGCCCCGCGCCTGCTCGATTCCCGGCGCAACCCACACGCCCGCGAGCGGCGCCGTCACCATCAGCTTTGCCTCCTGCTCCTCGAGCATGCGCACTCGCGCCTCGACGGCTTCGAGTCCTTGCTCCAGCGCGGTGCGACTGGAGTTCCCCGCTCGCAGCGCCTCCCGCCAGAGCCCTTGCAACTCGCGTTGCTGCGCGCGCGCCGACGCGAGCTCCAGCGCGAGTTCGCGATTCCGCAACCGCGCCAGCGGCTGACCGGCCGTCACCCGCTCACCGCTCGCTACTTCGAGCGTTTCGAACTCTCCTGCCACGCCGGTGGCGACGTCGCCGACCATCACCGGCCGGATCACGCCGGGCGCGCGCAGCGTCTGCGGCACCGGCAGCGCTCCCAACAAGAACGCCGCCGCCACCGCGATGCCGACCGAAACTCCAATCGCTCGCGGCCGGGTGCGGTCGAGTTGCGGGCTCGTCGCCAGGTAGTTCGCAAACTTGGCCAGCGGGACAATGCCCCACGCGAAGGCGCAGAACACCGCCACGATCATTCCCAACAACAGAAAGCGCCCGCTGACAAACCACACCAAACCGGCAAAGACCAGCAGCCGATACACCAGGCTCGCCCCACCATAACTCACCAGCCAGATGCGCTCGCGCTTCGACGAGGCAAAAGGCGCGGAACCCCGACGCACTCCAAACAGATATCGCTGCGCGAGGTGCAGCAGCATCTGTTGCCCGCGTTGATACAGGTTCGGCAGGTCTGCCAGATCGGACAAAATGTAATAACCGTCGTAACGCAGCAGCGGGTTGGCGTTGAACACCAGGGTCGTCACACCCGCCGCCAGCATCATATTGAAAGCGAGATCGCGCACCACTCCGGGCCCCGCGGCCGCCCACGCCAGCGCCGCGATCGCCGCCACGAAGAACTCCGCCACCATCCCCGCCGACGCCACAGCAATGCGCTTCCAGCGTTCGCGGAAGGTCCAGCTCGCCGTCACGTCGACATACGGCAGCGGACTGAACACCAGCAGCATCACGCCCAGCGTGTGCACCTCGCCGCCGAAATACTTGCACGCCGCCGCATGGCCGAACTCATGCAGCAGCTTGAGAAACAACACGCCCACATACAGCAGCAGCAGGTTGGACGGCTCGAGCACCCCGGCGACCTGCGCGCCAAGCTCTCCCGCATGGTCGACACAGGTTTTGATCCCCAGCACGACGACCACCAACCACACGATCGCCGCCCACCGGCTCATCAACACGCGCGTCACCGGCTGCATCGCGTTCAACCACGCATCGGGATCGAACAGCGGAAACCGCGCAAACATCAGGTTCCACCACGTGAACATCCGCTCCCGCTGCCGCCGCTTCTTGTAGCGCGCGAAAAACTGCTCGCTGTCGGCTGTCAGCCGGTAGTGCAGCAGGTTCGCGTGATACAACTGAGCGAGCAATTGGATGACCTCCTCCTGCCCCGGCGCGGCATCAGGGTCGGCCTCGACGGTCTCCTGCCACACTTGCTCGACCGTCCGATCGGCGCGCAACCGCGCGACAAATGCGTAGGCGTCCGGCTGAAGTCGGAAAAACTGATTGTTGAACGGGTCATGCAGGACATGCCACCGCTCGCCCCGGAACACCTGTCGCCGGACCGCGACCCGCGGACGAAGCGTGATCACCTGCTTCGCCACCCGATACCACATCTCGCTGAACGTGCGCGTTTCCTCAGCCATGGCTGTGCAGCGTCTCCGTTCACCACCACCGCAACCGCATATAATCCAGCGTGCGGCGCGTCGCCTGCCAAAACGGGCTGCGCCGACCGGCCTTGATCTCCGCCATCCCGCTCATTCCCGGGCGCCACCACGAGGGCACATTTTCGGCGAGGATGCAGCGAACGAGAAACACATTTCCCTCCGGCCGCGTTTGCGCCAGCGGCTCCACCCGCTCGACCGTCACCGCAAATCGCTCCCCCGGCTGGCTTGCAAACGCAAGCTCACCCCGCAAACCGGCAGTCACGTAGCGCACGTCCGACTCCGCCACGAGCACCTCCGCGAACATCCGCTCGAGATGCGCCACGCGGAACAATGCATCGCCTTGTTTCAAAGGCGCGCCCGCTCGCTCGCGCAGATCGCCCTCCACGACCACCCCGTCGAACGGCGCCCGCAATTCGCTCTGCTCCAGCCTGCGCCGCAGAATCTCCACCTTCGCGTTCGCCTGCTCCGCGCGCGCCTGCGCCACCTGCATCTCCGCCAGCTTGTTCTCCGAACGCGCCTGCTGAACTTCGCGCTCGAACCGCGTCGCATCGGCCTGCGCCGCGCCCAGCTCCAGCGCGAACTCCGTCGGATCCAATTTCGCCAGCACCGCACCGGCCGTGACGCTGTCGCCTTTCTCCACGCGCGATTCCGCCAGATAACCATCGAAGGGCGCAGAGATCACCGCCGTGTCCGCACCGCGCAACGCAAACGGCGCCGAGATTTCAAAGGCGAGAGGCCATACCAACGCCCACAGCAGAAAAATCGCGCCCACGATGGCCGCCGCTTTCGGCAGCGTGTGACTCACGCCCAGCCCGCCTTGCAAGCGTTCCCGCGCCTCGCGAGCCCAGCGCTTTCCGATCCATGCTTCGTTGCGCTCCAGCGCTTCGAGTCGTCGCGCCGCATGATCGGCCGCCAGCCGTAAATGCCTCACTTCCGCCTCGTCGAACGGCGCACCCGCGCGTTCACACGTCAACGCTCCGACGACGTTCGCCTCGCCCTCGCCGGTCGGCGCCGATGTCCGAGTCCCGACCAGTGGAAGCGTGCACAGATTCCCCGGCTTCTGCTCCGCTATATATATATCGTGGTCGCGGGTAATAAGCGAGGTCTCGCCCGTCAGCGGCATCACGATCTCCGAATTTTGATCCGCGGCCTCCTCCATCGCCGCCTCGAGTTGACGCACCACCGTCATGCGTCCTTCGAACTTCTCCATATGGCTCACCGCCCGCAGCCGCAGATAAGGTCCCGCACGCCACGACAAGCTTACCCGCTCGCAACGATGCCGCGACGCGAGTTCGTTGCACAACAACATCGCCGCGCTCGCGAACTGCTTCTCCGCATCGAGCAACGCCACCAGATCCAGCGCCGAAGCAAACGTCTCCACATCGCGCCTCGCTTGGTCGAATTGCCGCCGAAGCAAGAACCCGCGCGGCAGGTCCGCCACCAGCCTCACGCGTCGAAGCCCTTCCTCCACCGCACTTCGCTCGAGCCCCGGTAAAACGAACATCACAACCGCCGGGGTATCGCCGCCCGCATCGAGCACGCTCGCCGTCAACCACCCCGAACCCGCCGCCGCCCGCTCACCGCCGACTAGCGGCGCGACCACCACGCTTTCCGCCGATGCCTTTGCCTCCACCGCCAGCCGCACCGCGTTGCGCAGCACCGAAAAACGTTCGTCGTGCAGCCCCCGCGCACGCCACTCCCATACCGATCGCCAGCGCGCCGGCAGATCCTCGCTTGCCACCACCAGCAGCGCCGCCTCCGCGCCCCCAGCCAAACCGGCCAGCATTTCCAAATATGCCGGCCAGAATTCGTTGGGCGGACCGCCAAAAGTCCGCAGCTCCTGCGCACGGGCCGTCGCTCGAAGCACAACCGCCGCAGAATCGACCGGATCGACTTCCATGGTGTGTCCTCAGGGAATCGCCATCTGGCCGATCGCACCGGGCGCGATTAGGCCATCAGGATTATCGAACGCGACTTTCACCCGCCGAAGCCCGCTCCCTGCATCGACGACAGGTGCAACATACTCGATCGTTCCCGCCACCTCGCGGATCGCATCGTTCGTTTCGATTCGGAGCGCCACCCGTCCTCCCGCGATGAGGCCGCCCGTCAGGTTCGGCGTCACGTTCGCGACAAAATAGCCGCGGCTCAAATCCACGACCCGCACCACCGGCTGACGCGGCTCGCACGCCTCCCCGCGTTCGATCCGCAGGTCGGTAATCACACCATTGAACGGAGCCACCACCGCCCGCCGCGCCAGCTGCTCGCGCGCCATTTCATATTCAATCCGTTCGCGTTCCTTTCCCGCGGCCAGCCGGTCCCGCTCGGCCACCGCCAGTTTGTATTCGAGTTCCTTCTTCTCGAATTCGTCGCGCGACACCGATTGCGACCGCTCGAAAAGTCGCTTGGTCGAATCGTAATCTGCGCGCAGCACGTTCGCGCGATGCTCCGCAGCGTCGAGTTCCACGCGGCTTTCATAAACGCTTCGACGCCGCTCCACCTCCAGTTCCTCAAGCGTGCTGTCCAACTGAAGGATCACCGCGCCCTGCGAAACGACGTCGCCTTCCTTGAAATGAATCTTTTGCACCATTCCCGCCGCGGCCGCGCTCAACAGCGAGTCGTGCACGGGCTCGGTGATGCCTGGCACTGTCGCCCCCGCCGCACCCGCTGCGGGCAGGACACAGAGAAAAGCGGCCAACGCGATGCAGCACGCCCTGTCGCGCAGGCGCTGAAAAGCGCCCGGTTCAACCGCCAACCGCCGTGGAGCAACTGTGGCAAACATGGCAGCAGCGCTCAACGGGCGGAAAACTGCGGGACGCTGCCGTCATCCAGAAGATCAACCCCGCGCGATTTCAGCAGTCTCCCGGTCGACAGCTCGAATTCGATCAATGCCTTCTCGTGTTCGCCACGCGCTTCGAGCGCGCCAATCGCGGCATCCGCAAACTGGTTTTCCACTTCGAGCAGCCGGCGACTGTCGCTCTTCCCTTCGGTCAATCGCGTCCGCTCGTTGCGCAGCAGTCGATCGGCGGAATCCGCCACCGACTGATAATTCGCCGCGACATCCCGGAGGCTCTCCACCTTGCGATGCGCGCCATAAAGATTGTTCGCGATCTCCACCTCCGCCGCTTTGACCTGAAGCAGCGCCTCGCGCCGCTTCGACGCCGACGCTCGATATTCGTTGCGGCGACGAACCCCCAAGCTGATGGGCACCCGCACCTCGAGCCCGACTGACCAGGAGTCGTAATCCTTATCCGTGATGTCGCCCCACGCGCTACTCAAGCCGGAGCCCAGACCGTTTCGACCGTAACTCGCCGTGAGATCCACCTGAGGCCAGCGCTGGTTCTTGGCATACGCCAGTCGCACGCCTTCCTGTTCCGCTCGGTGAACGCGCACCAAATACTCCGGGTGCAACGTCATCGCCGCTCCCAGCGCTTCGTCAATCTGCGGCAAAGGCCCCGCCTCGGGCACCACATCGGTGGCACGGACTCCCCAGTCGTTCGCCTCTAAGGGCTGCGCGAACAAGGTCTTCAAGCGCCCGATCGCTTCAAAATGCCGCTGCCGCGCTTCGCTCACGAGCGAGCGTCGCTGCGCGAGCCCCGCCGCGGCCTCGATCAACTCGATCTCGGCCATCTTGCCCTCCCGCACACGTTCTTCGTTTTCTCCCAAAAGTTTCTGCGCGGCGTCCGCCGACTCGATCCGAAGCCGGAGCCTTTCCTGCGCGACGTAGAGATCCCAATACGCCGTCTCCACCGCACCGAGCACCAGCATCATTTGACGGCGAAAATCCTGCCGAGCGATCTTCTCGTCCTCCTTTGCGAGCCGCAGACGCGCGAGTGTGGAGTTGAGCCCGAAATCTTTCAGCAGCGGCTGCGTCAGCGTCACACCAAGAAAGCCCTGAAACTCCCGACGAAACGGATCGGTCGGACGAATGCGCAGGTTGTTCGAAATGTCGCGTTCCGACCAGCCCACCCGATACCGTCCGCCCGTGGGCGCGAGGCCTTCCACCCCGGCGGCGAAGAGCGTGTTGTCCTCTTCGAAAAACGCCGTGCCCTGTGAAATCGTTTGCTCGATTGTATTCTCGCGCTTGTTGCCCTCGCGTTCGATCGACATGACGAGATCCGGCTCGAACACGCCCATCTCCGCCGCTCGCAGAAAACCAGCGGCGGCGAGTGCCTCGCGTTGAGCCCGAAGCGAAAGATTATTGGCCAGCGCCAACCGCCGACATTCGTCGAGCGAGACGGCCGCCACACCGCTTCCGCCGCCCGGCTCACCTGACATCACCTGTGCTTTGAGGACCGGAGCTGTGCTCAGGCACCCAATCAAGAACATCAATTGGGCGCGGGAACACCGTCGTGCATGTATATCATAATCCCGACGACCAACTGCGCGACCGTTCGTCCGGGAGCACCCAGAGTAGTCGATCATTGCGCGCACGTTACCCATAGCTGGAGCTGGAAGGTAGTCCACCCGCCTCGTGGAACGTTTTTACGAGTTTTTGTTTCGCACGACGCACTTTTTCTCTGCGTCCCCAAGTAAAGATGACCCCTCTTCGAGAGGTTTCCCTTTGGCTCCTGCCACAACACCTCTTCGATAGATCCGCTTCAGTGGTCCCTCGCTTGTCAGCAAGTGCGGCAATGTGAGCTCCGTCGTCCGCTTCGCGTAACGCCGGTTATTGGACAAGTATCGGTTGGTATGCCATGCTCGTCGGCATGTTCTCCAGGCGCGCATCGGCGCCCTGAAAGAAATCCGTGACCATTGCCTTCCCCCTCTAAAACCCAAAGGAGCAGTCATGATTTCAACCCCTCGTCTTCTTGTCTGGAGCACCGTTGTGCTGTTCCTGACCGCTTGTGGCAGCGTGGAACGAGAGAATCATCAGCCCGTTTCGGCGGTGAACACAGTGGCAAGTCCCGCCGATGAGCATTTCGCGGTAGCGGAGGTAACACTGTTCAGCGCGCCTTGGGCGATGACCTTTCTTCCGGACGGCCGGTTGCTGGTGACCGAAATGGCGGGGGCTCTGCGACTCTACGATCCGTCTCGTAACAGCACGGGGACGATTACCGGGGTGCCCGAGGTGGTCCATGTGGCACAGGGCGGACTGGGCGACGTGGTTCTGCATCCAAACTTCAAGGACAACCAACTCGTCTATCTCAGTTACACCGAGGCAGGTGACGGCGGCATCGGTGCCGTTGTGGCTCGCGCCCGACTGGTTTTGGATAACCGCGATGCGGGCAGCCTTCAGGATTTAAATGTCATCTGGCGCCAAACGCCGAAAAAAAGCGGCGACGGTCACTTTGGCTACCGCATCGCCTTCGACCGTCACGGCATGCTGTGGATTAGCTCCAGCGAGCGGAAGGAGTTCGATCCTGCTCAGGACATGAACACGAATCTCGGCAAAATCGTGCGCCTCAATGACGACGGCAGTGTGCCCGCCGACAACCCGTTCACCGACCGCGGCGGCGTGACGGCACAAATTTGGACCCTCGGCCACCGCAACATCTTGGGGCTGGTGTTTGACGCACAGGGGAAGCTCTGGGCTCACGAGATGGGGCCCTTGGGCGGGGACGAGCTGAACCTCATCGAGCAAGGCGCCAACTATGGCTACCCGATCGTGTCGAATGGCGATCACTACGACGGCAAGCCGATCCCTTATCACCACACCCGGCCGGAGTTTCGCGCCCCTGTCATTACTTGGACACCTGTGATATCGCCGGCGGGCTTCATCATCTACGACGGCGAATTGTTTCCGGGCTGGAAAGGCAGCGGCTTTATCGGCGGCCTGTCATCGAAGTCACTCGTGCGCGTCGAATTCAACGGCGACACCGCGCGCGAAGCGCAACGATTCGACATGCAGCGGCGCATCCGCGAAGTGGAGCAAGGACCGGACGGCGCAATCTGGCTATTGGAAGATGGAACCCGCGAAGGCAAAGGCTGGCTTTTGAAACTCACGCCGCAGCCTGCGGTTGATTAACCCCAGCGTCATACGGGTGCCATTGTCGGATCACATTCCTTGCGGCTGTGATACGCTCGGGCTGCACGGCGGCGACCCCGTCACCTTCGCTCGCCGACCCGCGATTCCTCTCACTCCGGTAGAACTTCCGCGTTCTCGAGCTTGATCGTGTAGGCGTAGCGACACGGCGCGTCGTCGGGCCCCAGAGCCGGCAAACGGATTCGCAGCGAATCAGCTCGCTCCATCTGCAACTCTCCCGGCACCCCCAACAGTGTCGCGCGCGTGGAACTCGTCGTTCGCACGTTGTGCAGCGTCAATTCTTCACCCGGCCAGCCGGCACAAATCGCATACAGCGTGTCGCCCTTGCGCGTGAAAAACACCTGTTTCACCGCGCGACCGTCGACCGGCGCCTGGCCGACCTGATCGAGCAAATCGTAACGCACGCGATACTCCCCGTAGCCCTGCTCGGGCCGCGCGCCTTCCGTCCACTGCGCCGAGCGTCCCGCCGTCCGGGTCCCGTAAATCGCTTCGCCGTTCACTCGCAGCCAGTCGCCGATTTCGAGCAACCGCTCCTCCATCACCGGCGGGATCGTGCCGTCCGCCATCGGTCCGATGTCCAGCAACAGGTTGCCGCCGCGGCTGACCAGATCCACCAGCATCAGGACGAGTTCGCGCGCCGATTTGTAATCCTCGATTCGTTCCGCCCGGCTGTAGGCGTAGGAAAACGCCAACCCGCGGCTCTCCTCCCAGGGATGCGAGGCATCGGCCAGCCCCGCCGCGTATTCGGTCGTCCAATACCCACCGTGGCGATGGCGCGTCTCCTTTCCCCAGCGATCATTGATGACCACGTTCTCGCGGACAGGGCTTTCGTTGAAAAGCCAGGCCAGCAGTTCTTCGCTGCGCCACTCGCTCGAAGGCAGATCCCACTCGCCGTCGCTGAAGATCAGCGAGGGTTGGTAGCGGGTCACCACATCTTTGAACTGCGGTATCATATGTTCGGAGACATAACGGCTCCGATCACTCTGCCACAGCGGATTGAACCACTCGTAGAGCGAGAAATAGAAACCGAACTCCATCCCCCGGCTACGCACCGCCTCGCTCAGCTCCGCCATCAAGTCGCGGCGCGGCCCGATCTCCATCGCGTTCCACGGACGATTCCAGGTGCGGCTCGCCTCCGCGCTCGGCCAGAGCGCGAAACCGTCATGATGCTTGGAAGTCGGCACCACATAGCGCGCCCCGGAACGCGCAAAAAGATCCGCCCAGCGCGCCGCGTCGAACAGCTCGGCCCGGAACTGCGGCGCGAAATCCCGATAGTCGAAATCCGCTCCATAGTTCGCACGGTGAAACTGCCGCCACGGCGCCTCTTTCTCCTGCGAGCTCATGACGCGCTGCCAATACCACTCGGCATACTCTCCGTTCACTGCCCACGCCGGCACGGAATAGACACCCCAATGGATAAACACACCGAACTTCGCGTCCGAAAACCATTCCGGCGTCGGCCGCTGGTCGAGCGACGCCCAGCGGGCCTCGAAGTTCTGCGCGAGCCCCTCAGCCACGACAGCCAATGCGACACACACCATGCACGCACGGAAGAATTTCATCACGAAGTTTAAAGGGCGAGAGGGGAACGCGTCACGCCTCTATCTCGCAACAGACCTTCCGCGATCTCCGAGAAATTCCGCACATGCGTAAACGCCGCAGGGTTCTCGTTCGTCCGCGAAACCGCGCGGTCGATCAGAAATGAGTGACCGATCCCGACGCTGCGCGGCACCGTTGGATTTCGGCCCACCGCCAGGCGAACGGTCTACCGCGACCACAAGAAAGATCGTTCCGACCTCGTTTCCGCACATTCCCCGCGACTGTCCAGCTCGCTAGACCGTTCGCGCCGTCACCATCGTGGTCGGTCGCGTGATCACATGAGGATGCGAGCGAATCTCTCGCGATGAGCCCGGGATTTAATCGCTAACCAATCCGCCCGGCCTCCAAACGCGCACCAACGTCCGCTACTTGGTCGTTCCTCGGGCGCGGGACTACAGGCCGGATCTGCGAAGTGGCACGCCATACGACGTCCGAAGGATCTGCTGCTATGTTGTTTTCACCTTGTAACACCTATTACACCCGCCACTTCTCACGCATGGCTCCGGATCAAAGCTGGTTGCTCCTCCTCTACGCGCTGCCCGCGCGGCGCGGCTCGTTGCGCGTGAGCCTTTGGCGGCAGTTGAAGAAATCGGGCGCCATTGCGTTGAAGTCGTCGACGTATGTCCTCCCGAGCGAACCCGCTCACCGCGAGCGTTTCCAGTGGCTCGCCCAGCAGGTGCGCGATGCCGGAGGTGACGCGACCCTGATTCACGCGACAGACATCGAAGGCACGCCCGACGACGAAATCGTGCGGATGTTCAATTCCGCGCGCGCGGAGGATTACGCGGCCTTGAGCGCGGACCTGGCGAAGGTCATCGCCGCGAACAAGCGCAAGGCCCGCGGCACGTTTATCGCCGATTTGGAAAAGCTCGCCACGCGCCTGGAGGAAATCCGTCGAATCGACTTCTTCGACTGCCCCAAAGCCCAGGACGCCCGCATGCGCTTGGAGCAAGCGCGCGCGCTGCACGCCAAACGGACGAAAATCGCGCCCCAGCTTTCCGCTAAGAAATTCCACGGCCGCACCTGGCTCACGCGCCCTCGTCCGGAAATCGATCGCGTAGGCTCGGCCTGGTTGATCCGCCGGTTCATCGACTCGAAGGCTAAGTTCGTGTTTGCTTCGGATCCAGCGCACCATCCGGAGGCGCTTCCCTTCGACATGGCGGGCGTGGAGTTCACGCATCACGGCGACGACTGCACTTTCGAGACGCTGGTGAAGCGCTTCGGCCTCGATGATCCCGCCCTCTCGCGCCTCGGAAAGATGGTTCACGTTGCCGATCTCGAAGACGGCAAATTTCCGCACCCCGAGTGCATCGGCATCGACCGCGTCCTCAAAGGTTGGGGCCGCGCCGGCTTGAGCGACGAACTCCTGCTCCAAAAAGGCGGAGAATGCTTCGACGGGCTTTACGGATTCCTGCGCAAACGATCATGAGCACACCCTCACCTCACCAGCAGCCAGCGGACGAAGCCGTGAACGCTCCCGCGGAACCCTACGGAAAACTTTTTCTGCGTTTCCTGCGGTTCGGTTCGCTCGCCTGGGGCGGGCCGGTCGCGCAGATCGACATGATCCGGCAGGAACTCGTAACCGAGGAGAAATGGATCTCGCCCAGCCATTTCAAACGCCTGCTCGCGATTTACCAGGTGCTGCCGGGACCCGAGGCGCACGAGTTGTGTGTCCACTTCGGCATGCTCTCGCGCGGCCGCCTGGGCGGGATGCTCGCGGGTCTCGGATTCATGCTGCCGGGGTTCGTGCTGATGTTCCTGCTGTCGTGGCTTTATCTGACCATGGACATCGCCGGGACCGCATTCCAAGCCGTGTTCCTCGGAATCCAGCCCGCGGTCATCGCTTTGATCGTTCGAGCCTGCCACCGGATAGGAGGGCATTGCCTGACGGACGCGCCCCTCTGGATGATCGGTATTCTCGCGGCGATCGGTGAACTGCTCGGCGTCTCGTTCTACGTCACGCTGCCGCTCGCGGGCATCGCCTACGTGCTCGCGGGGAAGCGTCGACGAGCACTCGCGGTGCTCGTCGGCCTCGTGTTTGCCGGGGCAGTCTGGCAACTGTCTCCCGTAATCGACGGTCGCGAGCCGCTTCTTCCGACGCGCCAAATCACTGCGGCCGTGACGGACAAGGCCGCTCGTGACACCGGACACGCGTCGACGCCGCAGTTGTTCGGCACCGGGCTGCGCGCTGGCTTGCTGACCTTCGGCGGCGCCTACACCGCGATACCGTTCCTCCGCGAAGATTCCGTAGAGCGCGGGGCTTGGATGACCGAGCGCGACTTCCTCGATGGCGTCGCCCTCTCCGGGATACTTCCCGCGCCGCTGATCATCTTTTCCACCTTCGTCGGCTACTTTGGAGGCGGCCCGGTCGGCGCATTGGCAATGACGGTCGGAATCTTCCTGCCCGCCTTCCTCTTCTCGATCGTCTTCTTCCGCCATCTGGAAGCCGTGATCCACAACCCAACCCTGCATCACTTCCTCGAAGGGGTGACCGCCGGGGTTGTTGGATTGATTGCGATCACGGCGGTGAAACTGGGCTTGGTTGCGATCCCCGATCTGACCGCCGCGGCGATATTCCTCTCGGTGCTCGCGGTCATCTACATATGGAGGCACAAACTCGCCATTCCCGCCGTTATCGCTGCCGCCGGCGTCGCCGGATGGGTGTGCTTTCGTTGAACGGAAGCCCCTCCCGGGCATAAGAAGGAGAGAAATTTTGGTGCTCAGGAAGGGACTCGAACCCGAGTTCAAGTACTTCTGAGGGAGCAGTTTACCTATGAAGACTGATAGCTAGAGATTCCAGGTGTTTTGTCAAACGTTCACTCAATTGTTCACCACCGATCTATCCAAAGCGATGGTCTGTTTGCGCAAGATGCCGGCCCCGCTCGCCAATTCTATCAGAGGATCAAAGGCGAGCGGACCAAGTTGCGAGGTCGTATCCGTTGAGTCGTAGCAACGCGCAAAAAGCTGCGTCTTTCTCGAGCACTCACGAGCCTTCGATGTGAGGAGTTCGCGCTACCGCGACCGTGAAAGCCATCAGCTCTTACGATTGCATCCTAATGGTGTAATGGTGGGCCGCACGTGCTGAACGGTTTTCCCCCGATTCTCATAATTTCGGGTCGGCTGTAGAATGAACGTAGATGAATCCAGCAGCGTTGGGCCGCCCCCCCGGCCTTTTTACGGTTGTGCCGTCCTTTTCGAAGCCGCGCTCCTCTTCCCATGTCCACTGATCCCGGACCGGCGCCGCGGAATGGGTCCGATCGCCCACGTTGGCATTTCTCTCGGAAAGCGCCATCCGATCCTCAGATCGAGCCGATCCAAGGCGAGCTGTTCGCAAGCGAGGTGTTGAGCGGGCCGGCGAGCGCGCTAGTGCGCGAACTCGTTCAGAACTCTCTCGACGCTCGAACGAGCGCCGACCCGGTCCGGGTTCGCTTTACGTTACCCATGGATCCGATTTCGGGCGGCTTCTCCTCCGAGTGGACCAACGGTTTGTTCGAACACCTGGAGGCCGACGGCAACGGCCTTGCGCGGCGCCCGCGGGCGGATCAAGCCGTATCCACCCTCCTCGTGGAGGATTATGGGACTTGCGGCCTACCAGGTGACGTTCGCCAGACCAACGACACGGCTACCGAGTTCAAAGGCCGACGGAACCACTTTTTTCATTTCTGGCGCGCAATCGGCAGTTCCGGAAAGAACTCAGGTGAACGTGGCAGTTGGGGTCTGGGCAAAACCGTGTTGCCGGCGTCTTCCCAGGTGAACGCGTTTTTTGGACTCAGCTGCCAGGACGATGGTGCCATGCGGCTGATGGGTATGGCGGTGCTAAGGCACCATCATGCGGCAACGGATCGAACCGGTGACGAGCCATTCAAACCGTATGGCTGGTTCGGCACCTCATCCACGGATAGCGGGGCGACAGCACCGGTATTGGATGATCCAACCATCGAGCGGTTCTGCCATGAGTTCGGCGTCGAACGTCGTGGCCGCCCAGGACTTTCGGTCGTAGTCCTGATGCCGCACGATAACATCGCTGCGCCGACTTTGGTTGCCGCGGCAATCGTTCAGTATTTTTTCCCTATCCTGGAGGGGCAGCTGGTGGTCGAGATCGCGTACGGAAGCGAACAGATCGTCATCGACGCGGATAAAATTGGAGACCATGCTGACAAGTACGAGCGGTACTTGACCGAGCAGGGTGTGACCCACGCCGTGTTGAAGGATACCCTTCGGCTCGCCCGCTGGTCCATCGAGCAGAAGAAGGCTCACGCAGTCCGTCTCAAAGCAAGCGCCGACGGTCCGCGGTGGACCGACGATGTCTTCAATGTGCCGGGGTGGAGCAAGGTGACCGAGGACTACGCGCAAGGAAACCCTGTGGAGTTGGTTATTCCGCTGGTGTTGTCTCCAAAATCAGGTGGCGAGGAGCACGCGGAATTTTCGGTGACTCTCCAGCGTGCGGCCGACGATCAGCCGGCGAAGGTTTTCTTCCTGCGGGATGGCATCACGATCACCGATATCCGCGAAAGTAGGAGCATCGCGCGGGGGCTCACCGCATTCGTAACGCCGGACTCAGGCGCCCTCGCCTCCTACCTGCGGCTAGCGGAAGATCCATCGCACACACGCTGGGAGGAAAGCGGTCGTCTTAAGCAACATTACAACAGCCACGCTCTCCCGCTTCGCTTCGTGAAGAATAGTGTCCGGAGCATCCACAATCAGCTGACAAGGCCGAAGGAAGGGATCGATGTGGATCTCCTCGCCGATTTGTTTTTCGTTGAGGCGCCCCCGGATGAACTGCACCCGCTGCCTACTCCGGCGGGACGAGGAGGGAAGCCACAACGGCCGCACATTCCGGTGCTGGTGCGTCCACCGGAGCCCGTTCGTATTTCCGCACGCGAAAGCGCAATCGTGATCGCCGGAATCGAAGAGAACGTCGCCGCATCGGAGGTGTTCGAAATAAAGCTCGCTTACGACGTGCGCCGTGGAGACGCGTTCGCGAAATGGTCTCCTTTCGACTTCGACCTCGCGGACCTGGACCTCACTTGGACTGGCGCTCAGCGGATCGACGCACAGGGCGCCACCCTACTCTTTGCGGTCGTTGAGCCGAATTTTCAGATAGTCGTCAGAGGCCTGGATGCTACTCGGGATCTCCGGATCCGTACTCGGCGGCAGGTGCAGTCATGATTCGGTCGATCAATTTCACGGGCCGCAGACGGGTTCCAAAGGACCGTGCGAGTATCACGCTGCGAACGCTGCCTTCCGGGCATGTGGCGTTTGACGCCGACCTCGACTTGTCGGGACTGGACCTCCCGCCAGACGCAGCCATCTTCATCGAGGCGGCGTTCAAGGCGTCGTTCATGCGGTTTGCATGGGGCTCTGTCGCAGCGCCGACCCCTGCAGCCGATCGTCGGCTGATAAAACTTGCTCAGCCCGCGCTTGCTCACTTCCGCGTCAAGATCGTGGCATCTGCGCGACACGGGCTCGGACGCCTCCTCGCCGTGGGTGACCACATTGCACCTGAAGGTATCCGAAGCGGTTTGGCGAGCCGCGTGCCGCTTTTCCGTGTAAGCTACACGGCAGAGTTAGTGGATGAGGTGTGGCGACTGTCGTTTGAGGATGACGAGGGCCCAATCCTGGAACTGCAGGCGCTTGCCGGCATTAAGGATTTCGTGCGGCAAGAGGCGTTCGGTGCGCTAGTGTTCCCGCAGGTCCTCCGACTTATTCTGCAGCGAATCTTTGATGTCGAGCGCGTGGACGACGTCGACTTCCAGCCGGAGGCGTGGCCAGCCCGGTGGCTGAAATTCGGAGCGCAGCTCTCCGGCAGAGCGCACCCTGCGCTTAACGGAGACGAGCGTCAGGCGGAGCACGACCGTTGGATCGATGCTGTGGTGTCCGGATGGAGCCGTCGCAACAAGGTCATACCGAATTTCAAACGCCGTTACACCTCCCCTGCCCAATGAGGATCTCGAAATTAAATGCCCAAGGTCTGAAGTCGTTTCGGGATTTTATTCAGGAAGCGCGCGGTGGCGCCGCCCTGCCTGTTCCGAGCACCCTCCTGACACTTGCGCTGACGACGGAGGAACTAGCGGAGCCCCCCGAATTGGAGAATCTGCCTAATACCCTCACGAACTATCAATTCGCGCGTTATCTTACTGAGCGTTTGGCCGATCAGCCCGCGCACATCGTGGAGGGGACGTCAGGGATGGGAGATCAGGGTTTCTGGGCTGCGATCGCGCTGTATTATTTCGATCTCCTTACTCCAGGGTACTCGTCCGGAAGGGCCAAACCTCGGGCCGTCAACTGCTACATTCCTGAAACGGAATCGGACATGGCGGGGATGCGTTTTTTCCGGCACCGCGTTGCAGGCCCATATCGGCTATTCAAGCTCTACGACGAGCTGAGTGAACCGTTTCTCCTGTCTCCGCCAGGTGAGCAGAGCGGATTGTATACCACGCTGACGGACTCTGCGTTTTATACGGAGACTCGTTGCCTCGTGGAGGCGGTGAACTTGCTCTATTTCGATCCAAGGACGAAGCGCCTCCGTAAGAACTACAACTCGAAAGATCAGCCCGGTTCGCTGCCACGTCTGCTCGCCGTCGTCGACCAACTGGATCTCACATACGACCTCTTGGGCATCGATGGGAAAGCCCTGTTGAAGTGCTTGCCAGACGAGTTTAGCGAGTGGCTGCCGCGGGGCCTCTCGACCGACGTACCGGCCCATAACTGTTCCGTTTCCGTAGGGCCGCCAGCCGTCGCAAGTTTGTAGGACCGATATCGGTGACCTCAGCTAACTCACTCCTCGCGCGGGGCATCTTCTAGGATTCAATGAAGGACGAATTCAGGCACGTGACGATCATCACGCGCTCGCGACCACTCTCGGCTAGCTCGCTCCATGCATGGATTTGGCACCGCAACAGGAACGATTGGCTCACTTAACAGGCCGGTAGCCCGAGAGTCACGCGCCTGCCGCTCGAACGCAAAGCCGTGCAAGCGATCTTCCTCTGCGCTCTGCCGCACTAGCTGTATCCCGATGCGGGGGAGCGCGGTCATCCCAAAACCGCGCCGCGGAGCGGCGTGATAAATCTCTGGAATCGGGCTACTACTGGTCAGCCCTTGTTCCAGCGTCCAATCGACAGGTGATGTTGCGAGGTTTTGCGCTGTATCTGCCGGTGCTCGGCCTTTCTCATGCGGTATACCCGGACCGCAATCATTCCAGACAGAGCCAGCGCTCCAACGACGGACATCGCTGCAGGTTCTGGCACCGCCGCGAGCGGTCGGTGAACTTCATACGATTCGATTGAGAATTGCAGCGATCCGGTCCCGTCACTTAGCCACCCTTCAGCCACGTCAAAGTGCGGGAACGAAACGCCCGGACTTAGGTGATCACCGTCGACGATTTGCGGCGGCCCAAGAAGGCGAAACCCGTAGTGATGTCCAAGATCCGCCCGAGAGGACTGCGTCAATCCGTATCCAAGGCTTCCCCCTTTCTGAATATCCACATAATCGGCCTGGAAATCCTCGGTCTCGAACAGCACCTCACCACCGACGTCGATCCGTGTGTAAGCGCTGTAAACAACTGACCGCTCAAGTCGAAGGAACGGTGTAGCGTAAGTGATGATGCGGTTGGTGAACGACTGCCCTTCCCAACCCGCGTAGCCTTGGTCCGCCGCAACTACTACACCACGAAGATACGTGGTGACCATGAGCTGCGCGCTAGCGCTGAGCGACGTCAGACTCAACGCGACACAAAGTAGCACTTTATTCATTTGTAGCGATGGAGGTGCCTGGCGAGAAGCCAACACCGACAATGCAGGGTAAGCGACCGGAAGAAGATCGTGAATCAGGTGCTATCCTGAGCACGCACTCCGGCGCCAGGCAGACGCGTAACGGTTGCGCGGTTGTTAATGGGATCGCGTGCGACGAACGCAGCCGACGGGCACCGTCGATGTTCTAACGATCGAGGCAAGCATTCGCTGGACGATGCTCCGCGCGGAGCAGGCGCGGATTGTGACTCACGCTCTTTCCGCCCGGGCGAGTGCACCAAAAGATCCGCAACGGTGCAAAGGGCCGCTCGGTGGGACGTGCGAGAGCACACAAGTCGAGCATGTTCAGTGAACGGTTTGATCGTTCCCTTATTCCGTCGTAGCAACCGCGGCAGCGCAGCCGATTCGAAGGAAGCGGCTCATCGGGTGCTGGGCGGGTTCCCGGTCGAACTGGCGAGAATAACGGCTAAGGGCGCCGGATCGTTGATCCTTGCATGAAGCGCATTCTTGTCGAATCGCCCGAGGAAGTGCTCTGCTGCTTCGAAGCCGTACGCGGAAATGAAATTATCAAAAACGGCGCCGTGCGCACGCATGCGCGCCACATAGTAAGCGAAGAACTGACGAATGTCGTCGAACTCCAGGAGACCGGATTCCAGCATTCCTTCCACGCGACTTACCGCGTCGAAAAGGTCATCGAAACAATCGCGAACGAACGCCTCTTTGTGAGTATACGGTCCAGCCAGACGGAGCGCGTGCACCATCTCCTTATGCGTGACCGACGCTCGAGTCCCATCCGGGAAGACGTATATCCGCCCATCCCAATCTACCATCCGAAGCGCAGTAGCGACACCTTGATGTCTGCTAATCTCCTCGATCACGGCCTTGGCTTCTTTAGCCTTTCGCCACCGCAGTTCCCGTTCCGACTGCTCACGGGAGCGCCGCATCTCAACGATAGCTTTCCATGCGGTAACAGCGCCGACCACGCCCGCAATACTCCAGCTGACCGCTTGGGTGATCTGGTATGAGGTCCACGGGTCCGGAGCGGCGGCACTCATATGCATTGACCCGCCGTTAGAGCGGTAAGTTTAGCGATTGTCATCGAAAGTTTGTTGTCCGCCCCCGCGCCTCGCGGTCGGGTTAGCCGGAGAGACCCTATAGAATCTGCGCAGGATCGTGAATCAGGCGCTAGCCCGACCGAACTGGCCGAAACCTTTGGCTGTCTCTCCGCATCTTTTCCCGCAGTCGACGCGTTCCGGGCTCACGCCCGTTGGGGCCATACGAAAGGCTTTCTTCGACTGATTCCGCCCGGGCAAGTGCACCAAAAGGAGGGCAACGGTGCATGCATTACCGCCGAGGCGGTTGTCGAGTCGCTTGGGTCGACGACCCTCTCGCGACATAATCGAGGTGTCCACCGCTCAACCTCGACCTCTCTTCAACTCCATGGCCGGCCGCCGCCCCCTCTCCCACTCCGAAGAACGTCAGCTGCTCCGCCTCGTTCGCGGACTCCCGCCACGAAATCGCGCGCTCATCACCGCACAGTGGCTGACCGGTTTCCGCATCTCGGAAATTTTGTCCCTCACGGTAGGCTCGGTCCTCCGCGATGAAACAGTTGTCGGTAAAATCGGCATCGCTCCGCGTCACATGAAGGGGAAGCGCGGCACGACGCGCTGGGTGCCGGTCCTCCCAGAATTGCGTCGTGCGCTCGAATCAGTGATCGGGCACATGCGCCGGCGCTGGGTGCTGACACCCGACCTGCCGCTCTTCCTCTCGCGAGAGGAGAATCCCGACGGGATCGCTCGTCCCCTCACCCGCCACACGGCGCGTCGAATCATCCATCGCGCCTTCGCCGAAGCGGGCGTGACGAACGACGGGCGACTGGGCACGCACACGCTGCGCAAGACTTGGGCGCGGAATGTGTATCGCAACAGCGGAAACGACATCATGGTGCTGAAGGCGGCGCTGCATCATTCAGACGTGTCGATTACGCAGAAATACCTCGAGGCCGAGGAGGATGCTGTCGAGGCGGCGATCAGGAGATGTGATCTTAGCCGCTCACATGCCTCTCGATGTCGCTCACAATACAAATGCGAAGAGACACGAGCGATTGCACGGTTTCCCAAAGGCGATCCGCTGCGCTCGAAGCGCCCAGCCATGCGGTGCGCGTAGGCTAGCGCTTCGAGCGCGTGGGATGCGCGTTCAGAGTAGACGATTCATTCGGACTTTCCGAGCGACGCTTTTTGGGCTTTGTTGATCAATGCGCGGCATTTTCGGACCGCATCATCGCACGTAGTTGCTTTGTCGATCGCCCGCGCAATGCGCCGGGCGAGCAGCAAATCGGTGCAGTCCTCAAGCTGTGCACAATGCGCGAGCGTGCGACACGGGAGCATGTAGCTCCACGGCCAAGCCCGACTGGGCGAACGGTAGCGTGAAGTGTCGAGGTTTTCTGACACAGCAGGATACCACCGCCCGGCATTGTCCCTCTCCCCGTCCGGATGCTCGTGGCGATCGCGACGAAGGATATAGCGGACCGCTGCGCGAACTGCTTTCGAGCGATGTCCCTGGGCTGCTCGCACCGCCAAGCAACGGCCAAGGCTGGGATGTGTCGGCCCGTCTCCGATTGTCCCCCCGGAGCATTCGGTAGCGGACTTCGATTGAACTTTCGAGTCGGACTCTGCCGGGCTTTCGAGTCCGGCACGAGCGGTCATCATTATCTGCGTTTCATTGGTTTCCATATGCTTTTATTCGAGTTGCGGCCGAAAGATACGGCCGGAGGCTCTATGAGCCCGAAACGCACTCCGCCAAGGGCGTGGACGAAGATTTTTCGCGGGAGCTAACGCTGTTGCTCAGAATCGCCAAACTTGTCTAGTAATCGGTTCTGCTGCAGTAATTTACAATTGCTAATTCAGCTGTAATCTGCTAGGTTTTCAGGAAAAAAGGGAGCGCTGAGCTGGAACCTCGGGGACACCCTCTTCCCTTCTTTTCAAGATTTATCGAAACAGCCGCTGCTCCCCTCATACTCCCTTCCTCTCGTGCTCAGCGCCCCTCAGTCGCCGATCCATGGCTTTAGCAGTCGGGAACTGATGCCTCCCTGGCCTTTCAGCCGGTGAAGGAATCCCAAACGTTCCATACCCTCCGGTCGACTGGGTTCTTGATCGCTGAGCTACCGATGGCAGTGCCTCGTACTCCAACGTGGCGACGATCGCATAACTTGCCGACGCCCGCGCTAACCGACACTCAGCTTACAACAAGATGAGCTTCTCTGGCACGTCGTTCCCGGCCTCACAAAGCGAGCTCGGCCCACCTGAGCATCAACCTTTGGGCCCAACAACAACGTCTCGCTGAGCCTCGAGATGCTCATTTCGGATCACAAACACACTGTGAAGCGCAGCCTCGGCCGAAGCCTACATATCTAGGAAAACGTCCGGTTCGCCGCGCCGCGCCCTCTCCCCTCCCCGAGCTGTTGCTGCTGCTGCCGGCGCCGGTTGCCGCAGCATTCAGCGTCGTGGCGCACTACGACCAGCGCTTACGAAACTCGTCGAAGCGCACACTAAGAAAATCTCGATTGGGCTGATGGGGCGCGAAGGCGGGAAACCGCAGCTTTTGGCCTTCAATCCGGACGAGGCCGTGTTCCAGCAATGGACCATCACGAGTGGCGCGCACTTGTTCGCTTACATGGAGCACGCCGTCTGGATCGATACCGATCAGGTCGGCCTCGTAGGCGGCGTGGTGCAGAGTCGACATCGCGATCCCGTTTCGAACCGAAGCTTCGCCGCCCAGCGTATCGGGAATGATGTGCGCTGCCTCGAGCAGCCGCGTGAGCGGTAGCCCGCTAACAGCGCAGCGAAGCCCGTAGGCCAGAAGAACGCGGCGACGAAAAGCCGCCTGGTGTCGACGTGCCCTTCGCGTCCCAACAGAATACGAGCGCTCGATCGGCTCCTCCGCGACCATCGAGGTGTTTTCCACGGCAGGAGCACTGTCAATCGCGACTATCGCTTCCGATTTCGCGAAATCGATCGTTTGGACGAAGACCGGATACAGCACTTCGTAGAGGCCATCGGCGATCCCGCGAAAGAAGATGATCGGACTATTTCGCGTCCACGCCTCACGGAGGTAATCATTGTCTCGGCCAGATTTCTCCAGCCGATATGCGACTAGGCCATCCGCGAGTTCCCGATCATCATACGGAGCCACTCGCCCCGCGCGGGATGGCCGAACCTGCTTGATGCTGAGGGCAACACCGTCGGTGATCTGCTTTGGCTTGAAGATTCCGACCGCCTTGCTCGCGAAATGGATCTGCTGATCACCAAACCCGAAGCCTCGGTTGATTTCGTTCCACGAAAGGACGTTCGTCTCACGCTCGGTGATGAGTCGCGAGATCGCGAGCCCTGCCGCAGCTCGAATCGCGTCATTGCTGGAATCCAACGCGCGCACGGGTCAGGCAAGATGGTCGGATGGGGGCGGTGGTTCGATGAAAAAAGCCGACGTTACTATGCGAGACGCCTCCATGCATGTCATGAGAGGTAGACAATCCCGCCCCATTCCCAGTCATTGGAGCGGTCGAATTCCCCGCTCGTGGAGGAAGGAGGAATTGGCGTCACGATACTATCGTCCGGCCTCCAGGTTGGGCGAAACATACCTTGAGCATGCTATCCCACGTTGCCCGGAAGAATGAGCCAAAAGATGGGCAACGGTGCACTGGCTACCGCCTACCGCCGTCCGGGTAGGCGGGCCGTTTGGGTCTCTGGGCCAGGAGGGAAAATGATGGGAGGAGATCAACGTCACCTCAACTCCGCTCCTCCTTCATGGCCGGTCGCCGTCTCCGCTCCCACTCCGAAGAACGCCAGTTGCTCCGCGCCGTCCGCGAGCTCGGCCCGCGCGATCGCGCGCTTGTCACCGCGCAGTGGATGACCGGTTTTCGCATCTCGGAAATCCTGTCGCTCACGATTGGCTCGGTCCTCCGCGATGAAACGATTGTCGACAAAGTCGGTATCGCGCCCCCGCACCCGAAGGGAAAGCGCGGCACCACGCGCTGGGTGCCGGTCCTCCCCGAATTGCGACGCGCGCTCGAAAGCTGGATCGGGCACATGCGGCGCCGGTGGGTGCTGACGCCGGACCTGCCGCTGTTCGTTTCTCGCGAGAAAAACGGCGACGGAACGGCGCGGGCGCTCTCGCGACACACCGCTCGGCGCATCATCCACGCGGCGTTCGCCCGCGCCGATATCACGAATGATGGCCGCCTGGAGACGCACACCCTCCGAAAAACGTGGGCGCGTAATGTGTATCGTAACAGCGGCAACGATATCATGGTGCTTCGGGCGGCACTGCATCATTCCGACGTCTCCATCACGCAGAAATACCTCGAGGCCGATGAGACGGCCGTGGAGGCGGCGATTCGGAGATGTGATTTTACGCGGGGACCTCGGCGCAGGGCAGCTCCGGTCCGGTGCTGAAGGGAGCAGGCAATCGCCCGCGAGCGAGCAATCATCCTGCGTCACGCCGTAGTTCACCCATTTCGCCACAAAGAGGCTGTGTTTGCCGACCATGCCGTGCGCGCGATTACTCGTTTCCGGCCTTTGAATCGAGCAGGATGACGCACGTCGTGAGTGCCGAGGATTAGTATCTGACATCGGGAGGAAGGGAGCGCTCTCGGACGACCTACCTGCTCCGGTCAATCGCGAAGGCAGGGAGCCCGAACCGCTGCCGGTCGTTACGGCAGCCCGAGCGCCGCTGGTTCGATGTCAGAGAACAAGACTCTGAGCAATATTGCGCCGCTCACCACCTCGAGCTTGGTAAGGCGGCGCTTCACATTGGCTGTTAGTTCCAGCCGGCGTTCGTGCGAGGAATTGGCCGGAAGGTGAGGAGCGTCAGGACGCCGCGCGCTCCCAGGCGCACCGACTCCTCGGTGATGATCTCGTTCTTGTCGCTGTCCTCGAAGTGGCCGCCGAACCACGTGCACGCCGTCGAGGTGCTGGAGAAAATCTGGCTTAGGCCCGGCGCATTCGAGGCCCACGCTTTGCTCGAGGCACCGCCCGGCGGGGGGCCGGCATGAAGGCGGCGTAGATGGGTGAAGCCTGAAGCCTGCAGGGGAACGGAGAGCTCGTGCCAAGGGGTCTTGCCGGCCCGGAACATGATGATGGCCGAGCGGCATTGGCTGTCTTGGATGCAGCGGATCGCCGTCGACTGTGTGGAGACCCCGAAGTGACTGCCGGCGTCGAGAATCGACTGGAGGCTCACCTTGGCGGTCCCGATCAGTTTCAGCAGCTCATGTTTCGGCATGAGCAGGTTCGAGGCGAAGTAGTTCGCCTCGCGCTCGACCAGGAACTTCGCCTGGCCGTCCGTAGACGATCCGTGGGGATTCTTGCCGGCCGCCAGCAGGTTTCGGTGTTCGTCGATGAAGTAGTGGCCGAGTTCGTGTGCCAGGGTGAACCTGGCGCGCGGGGACTCCTCGTATTCGTTCGTGCGCGAGTTGCAGTAGATGTGGAATTCGCCGTCGCGATGCTCGATCAGCCCGTCGAAGCAGTCGCCGAAGTCGTCGAAGGAGTATCCGATTTCCAGGTCGTCGATGATTTCCCGCGGATTCACTTGGATCCGCCCACCCGCGTCGGCGAACACGGCGCCGGCAAGGTCTGCCAGCAGCCGCTTCCGCCGAGGATGGAGGTCGCTGACCATCTTATTTCGACTGCTTCTTGGCTTTGGCTGCAGCCCGGGCGGCGGCCATCTTGGCCCGGACTTCCGGGGTGATCTCGGCGCCGTTCCTGGCCGCCATCGCCCACATTTCCGAGTGCTCAGCCGATTCGAAGCTGACGATGTTGGTCTTGGGTGTCGGTTTTGTCGTGCCCCCTTGGGCGAGCAGTTTCTTGAAAGCGATGACGTCGGGCGTCGGAGCCAAGGTGGGATCGGTCTCGGCCTCGAGGGCCTCAATGTCTTCGTCGGTCTGCGGGAACACCGAGGCATCGAGCCGCAGCGCGTCGTTGAGTGCGCGCTCGGTATCTGCGTTCGAGACGGGTTTCTTTGGAGGATTGTTCTTCATGGCCGGTAGCAGGCGTGGAGGTTGGAGGCAAGTGTGGGACGGCTATTCGTTGGCCAGGATGTAGGCCTTCAAGTCGTCCATCAGTCGGGAGCGCCGGACCCGGAGCGAGGTGCGTGTGAGCCCCATGGCTTTGCAGAGCGGCACGACGATGTCGTCGGGAATCTGCACGCATTTCTTTTCGAGGTCATAGAAAGAGCCGGTCATGGTCAGGAGGACCCGCTCGTTTTGTTCTAGGTTTGCGAGGAAACTTTGGACGAGTGTGATCCGGCGCGACGGCGGCGGCTCATGACTGGCCGGATCGCAGAGGACGAACACCGGCTCGCCGCTCTCGTCGATCTCGCCCTTCTCGTCTTCGTGTGCCCGGAAGCTGTCTAGCCAGACGTTTTTGAGGATCTTATAGAGCCAGCGTTTCACCACCGTGGTGACCTTGTCCGGCGGGGTCGTGGCCGGCAGGCGGAACTTCGAGGCCGCCTTGAAGGCGCGGAGGAACGTCTCGTTGACGAAGTGTTCCGTGGGCTGGTTGAGGAGATTCTTTACCTTGAATTCCAGCCACGAGGCCATCTCGCGCGAGTGCCGCTGGAAGAGGACGGCGCACGCCTCCTGGTCGCCGCCAGCCATGAACTCGACGAGCTCGGCGTCGTTGAGTCCCTCGTAATCGGATTCTGGTTGTTGTAAGGCTTCGGTCGGCACGGCTGGAGCGGAAGTGATGTTGCGCATCACCCCTAGAACGAGTGGGCGTTTCAGGGCTATTGGGCCGGCGGGTAAAACGGGGTTTGGAACGCCTCTACGTTCTCAAGGTGGAAGGGCAATGACGCCCGACAAAACACAGAGCATGAACGACAACAATACTAAGCCGAAGCAGGCGACCGATGGCCAGCTTCCCGTTGATGAGGTCATCGACCTCGAGCAATTCGCCAAGGCGGGGAAGACTCCTCCCAAGGCCAAGGCCTACCGCATCCGCGTGGACAAGGATCACTTCACCGTGCCGCACGAGACGCGGACCGGTCGGGAGATTCTCGTCATCGCCAACAAGCAGCCGCCGGAGGCCTACATCCTGACGCAGAAAATGCGCGGCGGGGTGGTCAAGACGATCGAACTGAGCGACGTCGTCGACTTCACGACCCCCGGCATCGAGCGATTCAACACCCTTCCTCGGAAGGTGACGGAGGGCTGAGCATGCGTCGCGCCTTCGCACTGCCGGAGGAGGATGTCGCGCACTTGGACAGCCTCGGGTCGCCGTGGGAGACCGTGGTCGACGGCGGCAACCGGTGGCTGCTCCTCGAGCGCTATCCCTTCCCGGCCGGCTACAACGTCCGGGAGGGGTCGGTGGCGATCCAGATCCCTGCTGGCTACGCAACCGCGCCGTTGGACATGGCGTATTTCCTGCCGCACCTGTCACGCCTCGATGGCGGCCAGATCCGCCAGGCCCACGTTCAGGTAACGATAGAAAACCGCGAATGGCAGCGCTGGTCGCGCCACTACCCTTGGGTCGCGGGCGAGCACAACATCGGCACCCATCTAACCCTCGTATCGCGCTGGCTCGAAGCCGCGCTCCAGTCATGAAGCTTCAACACCACCTGAGGATGACGGAGGAACAACGTTCCACCCTTCAGGCGCATCTCGTCTCCGGCGATGGCCTCGAGAGCGTCGCGCTAGCGGTATGCGGGGTCCGACGCGGGTTTGGGCGCGATGTCCACTGCGTCCACACGCTGCACTTCATCCCTAAAGAGGCGTGCGAGCGAACGCCCACGTCTGTCACCTGGCCGGTGGAGCTCGCCGTGCCAGCCATCAACGAAGCAATTCGCCGCGGCGGCTCCATCCTGAAGATCCACAGCCACCCCGAGGGCGTTGAGAAGTTTTCCGGTCGAGACGACGAGTCCGACGTCGCAGTGTTCACGGCGATCACTAACATTTCCGACGGTGCGGTCGCGGGGATGAGCGCCGTGATGACGGTCGATGGACGACTGTTCGCCCGCGCGGTCCCGGTCGCCGGGAAGTTCAGCCCTGCGTTGGTCACCGTCGTCGGCGACGACATCCGCTTCTTTGGCCGTGAAGGGATAGCGAGCGCAGATGAAGCGACGCAACGCACCCGGCAGGCTTTCGGCGACAAGACCACGGGGATATTGGGGTCGCTCCGGGTTGGGGTGGTCGGCTGCTCGGGAACCGGGAGCTGGGTGGTGGAGATGCTGGCGCGGCTCGGTGTCGGAGAGTTGGTGCTCGTTGACCCGGATTCGGTGGAGCGGCGGAACCTGAACCGGATCGTCAACAGCACCGCACGCCATGCGCGTGACGGGACCAAGAAGGTGAATCTCTTCAAACGGTCGATCGCCGCGATCGGCATGGGGACCGTCGTGCGCGTGCTGCCTAGCGACCTCGCGCATGCCAAGGTCGTCCATCACTTGGCGTCCTGCGACATCGTCGTGGGCTGCCTTGACTCCGCTGATGGCCGGGAACTGCTGAACCGAATCTCGACCTACTACACCATCCCCTACTTCGACGTTGGGGTCCGGATCGACGCCGACGGTAAGGGCGGGGTGAACCAAGTCTGCGCCGCGATCCATTACCTTTTCCCGGGCGGCTCCAGTCTCCTCAGCCGCGGGGTGATCTCCGCCGACGAAGTGGGTGCCGAGGCGATGCGACGCACCAACCCGTCCCAGTTCGAGTCACTGAAGAAGGAGGGGTATGTGCGTGGAGCGGCGGTAGGAGCGCCGGCGGTCATCAGCCTGAACGGATTCGCTGCAAGCCATGCCATGAACGAGATGCTGGCACGGCTCCACCCCTTCCGGCTCGATGATAATTCCGAGTTCCGCTACCAGAACCTTTCCTTGCGCGACGGAGCGTGGCTGCGGATCCCGGACGGAGCGCCCTGCCGCGTGCTGGGACGAAAAGTCGGCCGCGGGGATTGCGTGCCTCTGCTGGACAACCCCGCGCTGTCATGAACGACGAGCTAACGAAGTGGCTGAGGAAACTATTCGGCCGGGACGCTTGGCGCAGCGAGCCTTTCAAATGCGAGCGGGTCGAGGAAGTGCCGAAGGCGCTCAAAGGGAAGATCGTTTATCTCGTCGGCGACGACGAGTGCGCGTGGGCCGCGGCGCTCCGTTGCCCCTGCGGATGCGGCGACGTGATACACTTGAGTCTCGTGACGGATTCTTCCCCGTCGTGGACGCTCAATGAAAACGTCGATGGCTCGGTTACGTTGCTACCGTCGGTGTGGCGAACCGTCGGCTGCCGGAGTCATTTCGTCCTATATCGGGGTCGAATTTTTTGGTGCTCGTATTAAAGCATTAACAAGACGTTCTGCCGGACTAAACGAGCGTAACTCCGAGGAAGCGCGTCGACACCCAGAGCATTGCGTTCACGCGGCACTTGGCACGGAGACCCGACACGGTAACGACTATTTCTGGAACCACGATTGGTCTGCCGCGATGCGCTCCCATTCCGATTTACTGAGGAGTTTGCGAGCGATGCGCACTATCAACCCTACCATCCGCTGATGGTCGTCCAGTGCTGTCTTTGGAATCTGCACCACCTCGTATCCCATCTCTCCGAGTCGCTCGCGGATCTGGGTGTCTCGTTGCTGCGTCTCCGGCGAACCGTGGATGTGCTTCGACAATCCATCGAGGTAAATGCAGACGCCCTCATGCCGATCATCCGGCGGAGGGTAGAAGAAGTCGGGCAGCGTTCGTCCCCAGGGCTGGCCGATAGCGATAGGCTTTTCGGCCTGCGGCTCGCCGAGGCCGGCACGGATCAGCATGTCGCGCAGGCGAAATGCCGGCGGATGTGGAGGCTCGCCGCTGTCGTCCGACTTCGACGCCGGTTGCGAGGCCGGTATTGGATGCGTCGCGACCAGTGCGGCGCGTGCAGCGTAGAACTCCAGCGCCTTATTACGGTCGAGGTGCCGATGAAAATGCGCGTTCCGGAAGTGAAGCATGCAGTCGAGGCACGCAGTCTGGCACCCGCTCACGCACGCGAGGAGGTTCTTCGCCGCCTGCAGCACTTCGGTCCAACGTTCCGCCATTTGCTCGAGCAAACCCGACCCGCCGGGCATGGGGTCGTATAACACTGCGTCAACGGTGTCGCGGTCGAGATGCGGGATGCACAGCACCTGCAGATCCTCCACCTCCATTTCGAGGATTTGTGCCGCTGCGAGCCGCAACCCTTCGACGACACTGTAAGCAGTAGAAAGGTTTGGCAGGTCCTGCATCGTCAGGGCATCGGCCACGATGTCGGCGTAAAACGCGACGTCTTCGGGTGGCTTCTTGTGCTTTTCCTCCTGGTGCGCGCGGAAATCGTCCAATTCTGCCTGCGACGCCAGAGGTGAGCGGCTAATTCCGGACACCAGGCACACCGGGTAGCCAAGTTTCGGTTCGTCCTTACGCACGAGCACGTTCACGCCGATATTCACCAAGCGGAAATGTGATGAGCGGCGGAAGTGCACGGGCGTGGTGCCCCAATCGTAAGCCTGACCGCCAGAGTGGCGGTCCGAACCGTGCCCGAGCACCACAACGCCCATCTGGAATCGATGATCCTCCTCGTCGTTGATATGCCACTCGTGCGGAAGATCGACGTCGCAGATGGGAATTGCCGGCATGGTCAGCCCCCCGGACGCACTCGCCCCGACCTCGGCAGTTGCGACCGCTTCCTTCGTGAGGTCGAGCTTAACAATTGTGGGATCCACCGCCTCAAGCCGGAAGAAGCGCGGAACGAATTTGTTCCCGTTCGCGTAAATCATGTTTCCGGGGACGTATTCGCGTAACGCCATTCCAGCCGGACGTGGCAAAAGGTATTCACCCGGTCCGGGAATTCCTTTGGGCATCATAGCGGTCCCGGTGATTGATCCGCGATCCAAACCATACCCGGGCAGGAACCCCTCCGCTGCCAGCACCGCGTAAGTATTGGTATCGTCGACGCCTTCGCCCTGTCCCTTCGACCGCTTTTCCTCGCCCTTCAATCGCCGGATCAGCCGGTCGGCCCGCTCACGCATCGCTATGTCTTCATTTTCCAGCGTGCCTTTCTGCGCCTCGAGCACGGCGAGCCGTTGCTTTTCGCGCAGCGCCCATTGAAGTCGTCGCCACAAGCGGTCTACCACCTCGGCGAGGCGCGCGGGCATCTCGAGTATGACTTCATCCATCACAGCTGACGTCACGAAGTCTTTGTCTGAGTCCGGCCAAGTTGCGGAAATAGCCGCGGCGAGTGTCTCGCCGAGCCGCTGCTTGTGCTCGGTGAGCAATGCGCCCAAGCCGCCGACATCGGCCGCCTGTGGCAACACGTTTCCCGCCGCATCAAAGAGGTAGGAGCGCACTTGAGTGGGGAACAGTGACCTCAACTGTTCGCCAAGCTTCGCTCGCTCCTCGGCCCCCAGAGTTTTGGGATCGTAGGCCAATCGGTGAAGCACCGTTAGGATCGTCGCGTGTGCATGTTTGCGCACCAGTTCCGGATTCCGGAGATTAAACCGGGGCGGGTTCACCGATCCGCCCAACAGGCGTAAGGGATCCCTGAATACCGCCTGATCGTGCGGCGCGGTTCGGGCATACGTCAGGTTAACCGCCATTCGATTCCGCCGTCCCGCCCGCCCCGCCCGTTGCCAGTAGTTCGATGGCAGCGGCGGCACATTGCGCATCATGACGGAGTCGAGTCCGCCGATGTCGACGCCCATCTCCAGAGTCGGTGTGCAGATCAGGGTGTTGACGGTCTTGTCGTTCGGATCTTTGAACATCCGCTCCAGGCTCTCGCGTTCTTCCACCGGCACCTGGGCGGAGTGCTCACGGGGCTTTAGAATTCGGACGTCGTCGCCGATCTGCTGGGCTACGATGGACAGGTCATAGTTATCCGCATCCAGCGGCTTCGGTTGGATGGTCCCGCCACAATGGAATCCCATGCACACCATCTTCGGCGTCCGCCGCACATGCACGCGCCGGCAGATTCCGCATTCCAAGCGGGCCTCTTGGGGGACAAGCACGAACTTGTCGGCGTCGAACTGGCAGCTGCCTTGCGTGCCCGGCAAGACCCGTCCGCCCCCTTTTCCGCCGCCGCGAAGCTGGACCTCGACAAGTAGTCGCAAGCCTCCCCTCAGCAAGTCCCAGAGTTCTTGGAGGAATTGTAGCACGTTGTCCCGTGGGATCCCCCAATTCTGCGCCGCCTGCTTCGCGACAGTCGTTCCCTTCGCGGACCACCACTGCGAGACGCGAGCCTCCTCATCGAGCGGCTCACGATAGAGCTTCAAGCCCCTTGGCACTCCTTGGATCTCGGGCAGGTAGCCGCGAAGGACCTCCTCGTCCCCCGAGTTCCAGAACTTCGAGAAGATCTGCCGAACGCTGTCATGCACGACCATCTTGCGGCGCTCGTTATCTATCAGGTTCGCGACGCCCTCACATAGATCCGCAGGGGAGACGCCGGCCACCGTGGCCCACTTCTTGATGAACGGAAGCTCGGGCGTGAGGCCGCGGTAATCGACCCGCAGTCGTCCCCAAGGCTCGAGGCCGATGCGCTGTCGGATTCCCGTCGTCAGCTCACGCAGAACGAGAATCCGTAGAAAATAGCGCATCTCGTCTCTGTGCTTCTGCGGCGCAGCCTCAGGCCGGTAGATGCGCCAGACCTCCGGAATCAATGCTTCGCTCAACGCGCGGTCGTTGTGAAGCCGCTCGTCCATCCACGCCGCCAAGTCGCCGATGGTGATTGGCCCGTTGTTCAGCTTCTCGAGCATCAAACTTCTGATGCGGAAACGCCGCGCGTGATCCCGCATCCACCCCGCTTGGAATGCGGCGTCCTGCCGGTTGTCCGCAAACACGAGCAACCGCTCCTCGTGGCCGTGCAGGAGCATGTTCTGACCGAGGACGTGCACGTCAGACACTGTCGTGGCGCGGACCGGGCGCGCAGGCTCGCGATACCCGCCGGCGCGGTTTCCGCCCCGGGCACCGCACGCGAGGCAAGAACTGAGATAGCCCGGGTTCTTCGGATTCTGCCGAACAGCCTTTAATCGCACCTGCGACTGTGTCCGACCACATCCGCAGCATGTCGGCGCCTGACTTGCGTGCGTCGTGCCGCAATACCTGCAGACGTGCACCCATGCTGTCTTGTCGGCGGCACCTTCCTCCTCAGCGGCATCCTCAGAGACAATGCGGTCGAAGAGCGTTACGCGCACACCGCCGTCCTTTTTCGGGAGCGGCGACCATGCCGTGATTTCGCCGTGCAGCGTTCCGCCGCCGGGCGCGTCGCCCGTGAAGTCGAAACCGGCGAGGTCGTGGCTGAAGTAGTGTTGCCCGCACGTCGTGCACGTCTTCACCGGCAGTGCCGCGTGGGGCTGCCCGCCCGGGTGCTCTTCGGCTTCAATCCGCGTCTTGTCCTCTGCCGAGAGCCACAGCTTCGGGCGCTCTTGATTCTCGGGAAACGTCACGACCGCACCACCAATTCCCCGAACGAAGACGTGCAGCACAGGCCGCACCAGCGGGCGGCCACCGCGTCGTGCGGCCGCACCGAGCGCGAGCCAGAGCAGAACCTCCGCTTCCTGCAAAGGTCGCCCGACTTCCTTCGCCAGCTGGCGACACAACATCTGCAACGCCTTCGGCTTCCTGAGATCCTGAACGATCCGGTAAAGAAGAGCGTTGGCGGCGAGCAGGGAATACAACTGCTCCCGCCAGTCATTCCCCGGCCCGATGTCGAGGCCGACCGTCGATGAAATGGCCGATTTGACCGCCTCGGTGTCTTCGCCCCCAAGGACCTTCAGCACCTCCGCGAGGGCAGTGGTGGGCTGCGTCGCGAGCGGAGGAGGCAGCGTCTTCTCCTTGGCCCACTCCTCCTCAACGTATTCTTCGGTCACAATCTCGGCTTGAGATCCATCGATGCCAAAGAAACGCGCCGCGAATTCCCGCCCGGGATTGTCGCTGCCGGGGGATACCATCGTTGCCGACGCCGCGACACAGGTGACCTCGTCTGCCTTCCTGCCGCAGAATGTGCGCAGGCGCCGGATCAAGCAGGCGGTTTCGGCGCCTTGTGCACCCTTGAACGTGTGCGCTTCGTCGAAGACGATAAACTGGAGGTTCGCGCCACTGAACAGCTCCACGTCCTTGTGGCGCGTGAGGATTAGCTCCAGTTGTTTGATGTTCGTCAGGAGAATCCGGGGCTGCTGCCCGTTGGCGCGCATTTCCTCGCGTGAGCATCGCTCCTCCGCCGGTCGGATGGAGTAGTTTCCTGCTTTGCTCGTCTTCGCCATAGCTCGCTCCTCTGCTCGCTTCTTGACGGCCGCTTCATAGGCGGCACGAGAGGCGCCGGGCGGCAACCGCTTTCCCTGAACATCGGCCGACCGTTCCGGTGTCTTACCGACATACATGCCGAAGCTGATCCCCGTCCCCGCCAGCAGACCGCGCAACCGCTCAAGTTGATCCTCGGCCAAGGCGTTCATTGGATACGCCAAAACGGCGACGACTCCGGCCGGTGCATGCTGGTCGCGCAACTGCAGGCATCGCGAGATAATGGGATAAAGGAATGCCTCGGTCTTCCCGGAACCGGTGCCGGTGCTGATGACAGTAGTCCTGCCGTTGGCTATCGCACGGATTGCCCGCTCCTGATGCCCGTGCACCGCCGGAAATGGTGCGATGTTGGCGAGCAGCGGGTGCAGGACGCCGTCGGTGATCAGTTTCGCCAGCTTCGGGCCTTCACGAAACGGTCGGCTCAGGCTGACGAAGGGCCCCTGCATAAGCGGGGAGCACCGGGTTTCGGCGATGTTGAGGAGCCCTCGCAGCTGCGCGTGAAAATCGGCGTCGGCGAAGGGGTAGGTCGTTAGTTGGTAGCGGAGGAAGTCTCGAACGACGCGTTCGGTGAAGACGACGGGGTTCAGCATACTGGATACCCGCAACGCTGCCGGTTCATCTGCCCGACAACAAGGCTAAGGTCGCTCAAACCTGCCAACACCGGCCAAACAGCCACCGGTCGCCGCTGCTGTCGCTGGTGAGCTGCAAACCACACACGCCGATACGTTCGAGCGAACGCGCCCGCGCCAGATGCCTGGCAATCGCGTCTCCGTAAACGACTATCGTGAAGATAATCTTCCACCCGTCTGGCGCACACTCATCCGCCGCCATCGTAATTTGACCGATTGCTTTGTAGAGCTTCTGCTCGGGTTGGCCGGATGAATCAGCTTCGACCTCGGCGACCACGCACGACCGGGATGCCGGGTGAAACGCCACCACATCTCGGTCCCCTGGCATCGGCAGGAGGTCGAATTCGGTGCACCACGCGGATCGGCTCCCACCAATTCTCACACCCAGCCGCATCAATTCCCCGCGCGCCACATTCGCCGCGGCGATCATGCGCGCCTGGCGTTCTCGTGCTGCGCCGGTTTTACGTTCGCCCCCCGTGCGCCCCTCTTCGGAAGGATCGATGTCGACGAACACGCGCCAGCCCGCCGCGGGCGGGCAATACCGCTTAACGAATTCAAGCTTTGCTTCCGGCTGAAACATCCGGATCACCGCTCGAATAACCGCGTGCCCGCCGCAGCCTCGAATGCCTTACGCAGCAGACGCGCTCGCGTCACAGTGAATTCCCTGAATCCACGCTTCACGCTGGCCTCCCAGAGCGGCGAATCCGCTTTGTGCGGAATGAAATGACTTCGCATTACGCGGGGGAAGTGCCGCTGGCGTCGAAATTCTTCGAGATAACGGGCCGGCCGAGCCCCGCCGAACGACCTGTTGTCGTGCCCGACGAGGTAGCAGATGTTCGCGATGGAATTGTAGCGTCGCGCAGGAATTCCAGCCGCCCGCAATACCGCCCGGGGCCAGATGTGGTGCAGTTCCTTCGAGTTTCGGCCAGAGGCAACCTGCCCAAGAGGGATTCGCTCGCCGTTCGTGACGTAGCACGGCCTCCGGTCGGCCAGCAGAAGCTGAAAGGCGCGCGAGAGCGCCGAGCTCCGGCGGTAGTCTTCTGCCATCAGCGCATCGGCTGGCGCACGCTCCGACATGAGATATTTGCCCCGCCTGTTCCGACCAATCCGTTTGAAAAACTCGGCGTCGGCCAGGATGTTTCTGCGGTATCCGCTTCCTGCATACCTCTTCGCCACCGCAGTGTGCCAGAACCAGCGATTGATGAGTTTCCGCTGGACCCCATTTGGCTGCGCCCGGTTGTTCCAGTAAAAGAACACGGCCAGCAGCGCTATCTGGTTCTCGTATGGGAGCAGGCTGAAGTCAAAGACCCCGAGTTGATGGACCAAATAATCACATGCGAGGCGGATGGATTCCGCCACCTTCGGCTCGGTGCGCTCGAACCAGGACTGGCCGCGCTCTGTTTCATCGATTTCCCGGGTCAATCTGATGAATGCCTTCTGGCCCAAATCCTGAATTCCGCGAATCAACGTCAGCGTCGTCCAGTAGACTGCCTTGTCCAGATCTCCGAACCCGTTAGGTAGGGATTCCGCCAACTTCCTGAAACGATGCAGCGGCTTCACTCGCGACGCGCGGGTGAACGCGCGGTCCGCCTCGGTGATTCGCATCCCTTGCGTGTTGATCCGGATGAACGTCTCCCGCATCTCGCCCAGATCCCGGGTATGGATGAACACAAACATGAGCGGGTATTTCAGAAGGCGGTTTCGGCATTCCCGCAGTTCCCGCATCTTATACTCGGGCCACCCCCGGAAATGCCGCCACCACCGGTCCGTCATTAGGTGCGAGACGCGCGCGTGTGTCTCCGGGTCCGGCCGCCGAGCATAGATGAACCGCGACTCAACGTCGTCGCCGTTAACTGTGAAGTAGAAGTCTCCGAATCGAATTGGGCTTCCGTTCGAGTTGCGTATCGTTTCCCCGCGGCGCACTTGGTGAAGCACGGAAAGCCGCTGCTGCCCATCAATGAGAAACAGGATTTCCCTGTTCTTGAGGGAATCGAATGGTGGAAGGACATGCAATGAGTGCCGGAGCAGATTCGCGTTCTCACGCCCGGTCTTCCACACCATGAGTGTCCCGACGGGATACCCCTTGTAGATGCTGTCGAGCAGCGCACATGCGCGCTGCGCATTCCAGACAAACTCCCGCTGGATTTCGGGAATGGCCAGGCATTGCCGGTCAAACCAGTCAAACACCCGTGCCACCGTGCGACGACGAATTTCGAGGCGTTTCATACGCGAGTCGCTATAAAGGGTGTGTTGCTCGATATTCTATGGCGGAGATAAAATAGCGCAGGTTTATGAACTGCGTTCCGAATACGAGCCGTTCGTCTTTATCCATGCGATAGCACGAATCCAAGCGATCTCGATGAAGCGCCACGCAGCCCCGGAGGGCCCGCACGAGCAATTCGCGCTCCGTATCATCGAACTCAAACTCCCTTACGGTCGTAGACGGAAACCAGGCCGCAACCAATCGGCCGGCCGTCTTCAGTGCGAGCTCAACAAGGAACCGGTTTTCGCCGAGGGGGAGTTCCCATCCCCATGGTCCTTGAATGAGGTTCCGCGCATGACCGCTAGCAGACACAAACTGGCCCTGGCGATACCACTGAGCGCAATGCACTATCATGATCCTACACAAGCGCGCCGAGTCTGGGCCCACACAGTTCAATTGGTTCATCCAAGAATCGCGCGCGCGTTGGTATGAAATAAGCCGTTGTTGTGCAGCAGCCCGTGCGGTCTCTGCCAATCTGTCTCGGGCTTCCTCCTGTGCCACGATGGCTGCTTTGGCCTCTGTGCACAGACGGTGTAGTTCCCGCGCCTTCCTTTCCAACACAGGCATTAGCTGCTCGGCATGAGCAATCATCTCCAGAGTTATTGGACGGCGATGCTTAATCCACTCAGCCAGCTGGCGCGACAAATCAGCACGTATTTCGGGGTCTCGGACAACGACAGAGGCCTCGCGGTTCAGCGTCCCTCGGCGCGTGAGGTTTTGACTACCAACGGACGCGAAAAGCGGATGTTCAACGATCTTCGCATGCAACCCATGTAGTTCGAACAACGGATACCCGTTTTTTGACAAGCGCCGCAGGACTTTCAATGAAGACGCACCAGCCGCGAATGCTTCGATGTCGAACCTCGTATAAACCTCGATATTCGATGGTTCGTCAGTGGCGAGCACTTTAGCCGCCAGGCTGTCGGTCAAATATGGCGAGAAAACTCGCGCGGTAGAGAATGCGTTCCTGAATGAACCGATCCACAAACTCCCAATGTTTCGGCAGCACACCTCCACCGCCGCTGTTTTCTTGTTTCTCATGATCAACCCGCGGCGCCTTTACGACGCTCCTCCACGTCCGCCTTTATCTTTGCGGCGTTGACAACGCCCAATCGAGCGAGCGCGTGACAGACGTCGAGCATGCGTGGGAATGTGGTATCGGTAATGACAATCTTCCGAAGGATCGAAGCTATCTGGTCCTCCGCCACCCCTTGCCGGTCCATTTTCGATAGGACGAACACCAAGTAGTCACAAATTGTCTCTCCACGAACCGAAGCCAGGTCGATCTTGTTCAGATCATAAAAGACGTGACCGTCGTAAAAACCCGCCACTGGTGAGCGCTGCAGGAGTGCGAATGCATCGTCAAACGACGGCCAGAAACACACGGGCCACGCCACGAGCGCATTGGCTTCATCCGGATTCAATGGAGCAATCATGCCGTTCAGGCGACCTTCCCAATATGGGCGTGCCCAAGACGTCCAGGAGGCTGTCAGACGCTCCGCTGTCGATCCACCAACGATACGGCTGATGTCCCGGGTCCACCAAACACGAAGACTTTCGGGAAAGCTGACTACCAATTTGACCAGCCATTCTGTGCGCCACACATCGATTAGACCCGAGTGTGCAATAATCGCTGTATAGCTGGCAAACCGCAGTGCCAACTCGCGGGTGCTCCCCGCAAGCCGCACCCGCTCGGACAAAAAATACTCCGGAAGCTCGATTAACAAGTCGCGACTAAACCGACCGTAAAAAAGCAGAGGTTTCCACACCAGGAACGCCTCGTCACCTACTTGGTCGAAACGTAACCGCGGATACAGCTTCTGTTTCGTCCAAGTGGGCGCGACGTAACGAGCAAAGCCCATGACGCCCGCAACCACGGCCAACCCCAGCCTTCCCGCTTCGCTCGTGGCCGCGGCGATGTCATCGAATGCATCAGCGAGTTGCGCCGGCCAGCCCTCATGGGGCAATTGCCCGCTAGCTTTTCGGTGCTCGGTGAATGCCAACCAAAACTCCACGATGCGTCCGGCGGCGCGGTTAATCGCAATTGAGGTATAATCCGTTTCCTCGAATCCCTTGTGTGGCTCAGGCTCCTTCTTCCTTAAGGAACTCCACACGGCCAACGAGAACGATAGCAATGCGTCGGTTTCAGCAGGTGTAGGCGCTTGCTCCTTGCCGAATCCCCGCTCAGCGAAAAAGAAGTAGGTGAGGCTATTGAGTTCCTCCTCCCCTTGCCAATGCCTTGGAAGCTCCTGAAGCAGCCAGAGCCGTATTTCGGGAGGGAATGATGACAATTTGGTGCTCCACAGGAGGCGAGGCCAGATGTCGCTGGTCCAGGCGCCTCGGCCCGCGAGAGACCGCATCAGATTGATGCACCAGTCCTGGTTCTTTGCGGCGGCTATTACCGCATTGATCAAGCCTTCGCGACTTTCCTTCGGCCAACCCTCTCCTTTGTAACTGAGCAGAAACCCAAGCTGCTCTTCGGGGTGCACCTTCAGTAGATCATCAACACTGATTGGCGAGCGCTCGACCACTTCGACGGGACCGGACGGAAACTCGCGCTCTACTCGATCAGGATCATAGTTCGCAGCATCAGGAGAACGTGCGCGCAGGCGCTCCATCGCAGCGGCCGCAAGTTCGTCTCCAGCGTGGCGCCTAGCCAGAAACGCAACGAACCTGTCGGCCTCGCGCTTTGCCTCCTCAATCCGTTCCGCTGGCGCTTCCATCCAGTCGAAACGCGACGGCGGAGGACCGGCCTCAATCAGCCGCCACAGCTCTTCTTTCTCTGGTCGGTCCAAACCGGCGTAGATCGAGCTGATTAGTTCCCTCGCGTCTCGGCTTGCGGTCGTAATCGACGGATACACCAGCCCACCTTGGACCAGAACACGAAATTTGTCCTTCGCGGCAATTGTGGGATCACTCCTCAAAGCAAACAGCGCGACGCGCACGAGGATTCCACGCCCAGAGCCGAGCCATTGGGATATCTTTGCTTTTCCAATCCCACCTCTCGAGTAGCAATGCGCACTCACCACATCTACCAGGAAATCGACAAGCAGTTTCTCGCTATCGGACGCGTGGGGGTATTCCCGCGCTTCGATACGTTTCCTGTAGTCTTCGAGGGGATCGGCTGCCCTCACGTCATTCTGAATGAGAGTCGCCAATGCATACGCTCCAGCAACCCGTGCTTCGAGTGTCAGTAACAGAGCCGGCGCCAGCCGGTCGAGAAGTGGTTTGAATTGTTCCCACCATAGTTGCTGCAGCTCATGTGCTCCTCCGAGTAGCGAGAGTCTTAGCTCTCGCCGTGATGCCTGTTGCTTCCCGAAATCGAACCCCTCGCGGACGATCAGCCGCGCGCCGAGCATGCAGTCGAACAGGGCCACTGCGGGGTCGTATAGCTCGAGTTTAAGCATGCGTTCGATCACGCGTGGCCAAAAAGTCAGGTCGTATCCTGGACGATATGACGCCAACGCGATCCCAACCCAACTTCCTCGATTATCGAACTCGTCATCAAACGCTAGTGACCACACCAGCTCACGCCACATTGCAGGACCGAGAATCCCGCCATGGGCCTCAAGAATCTTGAGGCTGTCACCGATGGGCGCCTTGATCAGCCGCTCGACGAGCCATCGTGCGAGGCGCTTGAGATTGGTGCAGGATTTGTCAGTTGCGGCAAACGCCTCGGAAATCGCCCCACGTTCGTTCAACCATTCGACAAGCCGGAAAGCTCTCGCGTGGCTACAAAACCAAAGCACGCCGTTCTCCCGTTCTAACCAGCGATGCAGAAAATCGGCATCGCCCCGTGTGAGGCCAAACTTCGTCTGTAGTTCACTACCGGACGGGTCGGCCGCCGGGGCCGTTGCGGTCTCGGCTGCGGCACATATACGCGCGATGCGAGCCTCCACGTCGAGTGGCTGAAGAGTGGCGTTATCAATCCAGCTCTGAAGGCCCGCTTGCAGATTTCGATGGGCGTGCGGCGCCGGCTGCTTTTCATACGGTATCCTCCGCACGCCGAGTTGCTCCCAATTGCCTGGGTGGTCGCTCGGGTGCAGTGCAAAGCGGCGGCTATCCTCGCTGGAAATGCCATACGCCAGGTATGATACCAGTGTGTCGTCGTGACTGTAGCCAATGAAAAGAACGGTATAGCGGCGATAGAGCGCTTGAAGAAACGTCCGAGCCCATCCCTCGGTAAGATAAGCCCGCGCAAAATCGCGGTCGGTGAGCACACACGACTTGGGCTCCTCCTCGACCGAGCCGTGAAGATGGACAATACCTCGAAAGTCATTCCCCAACGGCAGCGCCGGCGCATGGTATTCCCGCACTGTGCATCCGTTGGCTCTCGCGGCGCTGGCGAAGTGACGGTCGAAGTTCGTCGTAACAACACGGATGTCGCGTTCGTGGAGAAACAGCTTCAGTAAGGTGTGGTGAAGCGGCGTGGGATGCTTTGTGGGGTCCGCGATGATCTTGTGGCACAGATCGTGAACCGGCACTCCCTGTCGCTCTAATCTACCTAAAAACGTATCCAACGGCTCGCCAAGTTGCGGTCGTGGCTTTCCAGCAGCTTCCGCAATCTCATTCACCAACTCGGAGAAGTTTGGGAGGTCCGATGGCGGTCCCATTGAAACGCCCGCGCCGGCGAACACGACCAGCTCGCCTTCTTCCTGCGCTGTCAGGAGTTCGTTTGGGACATCAATTGGGTCGCAGAACATCACGCCGCCTTGATTAGGCTATCGCCTGCGCTTCCGCGGTGCTGGAGCTTCTTGTCCGAAAAGATCGGTTTCGATTGGCTGGCCGAGCAAGTCGGTCTGTGGCGCTGCCCCGGCGGTCACATTGCCTCCATTCTGTTCGGCCATGGGAGCTCCGATGGAGCGAATGGCATGAATTAGGTCGGCGTGGCGGCGGCACTCCTCCCAACTCTCCTCAACCGTGCCTTCCAGTTGCCAAGGATAGAAACGCGGCCCGAGACGACTGGCCACGGGCTGCGGCTCGCGGGCGCGGTCATCGTGGCCGAGACCGTAGTCGGAGAGCCGCAGCGTCTCCGGCAGCATCCAGCCTTCGCCGTCGTTTTGAGCTAGGAATGCGTCCAACCCCATTCGGTGCAGAACTTGGAACGCAACCTGAGCTAGAACAGTGTGGCGCAATTCTGGTTCTTTGTCTTTGTCGACCCGCCAAAATCCCTTGGGGTCAAGAGAACGTGCGAAAGCGTCCGCGCGCACGAGTTCGCTGGGGTGGTCGCAGTCCTTCGTGAATTCGGCGAAATCTGAAACCGACAGACCGTAACAGTGCCCGATCATGGCCTCGAGAATAGCGCGTAGCCGCGCTCGTTCAGCGTCTGCGAGCGCGAACTGCGACTTCCACTGAAACAACTGTTCTGGGCAAACATCGAGCCAGAGTTCCGCCCATTGCGTTGCCGGTATCGATAGCCGAGCAGCAAGCTGCGCGATTGTTCGAATCTGGTCTTCTTGCGGAACGGGAATAGACGTCTCGGAAATCAAGAATTCACTAATGTTGAGTCCCCCAAGACGCCCACGCATCTGAGCATCGAACGCCAACGTGCAGAGTATCGCGGAAAGCGCGAAGCACCGTGCGGCACCTTGTGTAGCGGACACATAAAGAGAAACACTGTGGCCTGCGGGGATGAACGAGATGCAGTTGGCAAAGCAGGTTCGTGCATTCGTCGCGGATCCGATGGGCATGAATGCAGTCTTCGGACCGAGATGAGCGCCTTCCGAACCATACAGCGTTGCAAGACCCATTAGGTATTGCGGCTCCATTACCTTATTTTCCCACGGCATATCACGCCAAACTGCACTCCGACCTTTGCCACTCACCCAACCTTTCGCACTGAAGTCGAAGTGGTCGATCATCCGGCCTTCGTAGAGCGGCAGGGCGACGTCCTCCACATCTTCGATGCTGATGCACGACCGCCCGTCGCGGCTCAGGATCAGACCCTTCGGTCGCTTCAGGATGCTCCGTGCGCGGCGCCAGTGTTCGCGGAGCCACACGTCTCCACCGCTTACCCATGGCTCGCTGCCGCGCACCGGTTGCCAGTTGCCTTTCAGCCAGTGGCCATACTCGTCGGGCGTGTAGCCCTGCTCCTCCCATTGCGGCCGCGGCGGGAAGAGCTTCGAGTCGTTGGTCATGTGAAACTCTGTCGCGTATTTGATCCCCCATCCCTGCCGCGAGTCGTCGCCGAGCAGGACGCCATTGCGATACATCTTGTCGAGGATCTGCGCGTCGCGCGCGGAGCGGAGTTCCAGGATCGCGAGGCTCTTCGGGCTGAACCGGGTGACCTGCTCACGCGCATACGGAAGCGCGTGCCGCTCGGCCTCGGCCCAGTCCTCGAGCGACCGACGCATGAAGGCGGTGCGGATTGCCGCGGTCTCTCCACCTTTCTGCACGATGATCGGACAGAATTTGAATGAACGGTGGATATCGAAAATCCCCTCCCGGTTCTCGAAGCCGAAAAGCCATTCCCACTGACAGCGTTCGAGGAACAGCCGCCGAAGCGCGGTGCTGCCCTTGTCGGTGTAAACGTTTGACGGCACGATGACGCCGAGTCGGCCTCCGCTCCGAAGCAAGGCGTGCATCTGCTCGAGAAAAAGCTTGTAGGTGTTTAGGTCCGCCGACCCTTGATAGACGAAAGGGTGCGCACGGTCGCTGAATGCCACGCGGGTGGCTCGCCGCGTCCGCCATTCGCGGTGCAGATTGGCGGCGGCTGCGCCACGCGCAATGGACCATTTCCCGCCACCCCCGGCTTCATCCGCTGGATCCGCCCAGGGGAACGCCGCGTTCGCGCACCAGTTTGAAAGCGCCTTCAACCGGCCGCAGTAATCCAGCCACTCGCGTTCGACACCAATATCGAGCGTAAACAGCTCCTTCTGCCGGCGCAGCGCCTCCTGCTTTCCGTAGGTGCGATAAAGCGGGTCGTGATTCGAAAAAAACTCCTTCGAATTGGGCTTCTGGATCTCCCACGGGGGATTCCCGACAATCGCATCAAACCCGGCGCCCGGTCCGGTGAAGACATCGGGAAACTCAAGTTCCCAGTGGAAAAACCGGTATCGTTCGCGCACCGCCTCGACGATTTCTCGCGCGGCATCGGAAGGCGAAGTATACGACGCGCCGGCCCCCGCGGCTGCGATGGGAAGCGGCAACTCCGCCAATTGCTCGACCGGCCAAAACCAGAGGGCACACCAAAGATCGAACGCGGCGCGCAGCGGCGCGAGAGCAGGCTCGACCTTCTCGCGATAGAAAGCCGCACGCTCCTCGGTCTCGTGCACCGGCAGCGCATGGAGCTCTTCCATCAACCGGGTGGCGGCCGCCTGAAGATCCTCCACTTTCTGCCCCTCTCGCAGGAAGGACATCACCAGCGGGTCATGCGACTCCAGCCAGTGGACCAACGCCGGCTTGAGGGTCTCGTCACGGAATGCCTTCTGCGCCTCCGACAGCCGGCCCTTCGGCAGGTGGACCGAAGTATTGTGCGCCTTGTCGCCGGCATCGTCGCCGGGCCGGTGCAGGCACAACGCGGGGTATTCCTGAAACCGGTCGAACCAGCAGCCGATGAGCCCGTTTCCGCACTTGAACTTGTGATCGAGGAAACCGAACGGCAGGTCGCGATCCATCGTCTCGACCCACAGCGACAGCCGCGCGAGCTCGATGGCGAGCGGATCCAGGTCCACGCCGTAAAGGCACCGCTCTACGATGAGCCGCTTCAGCCGCGCCCGGATGGTCCCCTCGGCCGCGGCAAGATCGGTCGGGAGATCACGCACGCATTCACGGAACCACGGCGGCTCGCCCGAGGGCAGGCCATTGCCCGGGCGATAGCTGCCGGCGGCCTCATCAGCGACCAGCCATTCGTAATGCAGGAGGCTGCGCCAGAGCGCCTGCGAGAGGTAGCGAAGCGCGGAGACAGGGAATGAGGCTGACCCGGTCGCGGGATCGCACACCTTCAGCCCGAGAATCACCGCAGGCGACCGCGGTTTCTTCGGATCACGAAGCTCCTCGAGCGTCGGCTCCGCCGGCAGCTCGTAGCATAGCGGCGCGAGCGTGCGTTGCACCGTGGGTGCGACCAGTCCGGGTCGCGTGTAGAACGAGCCCTGGCCTTTGCGGGTGCCGCCCCAGCGCACCAGGAAGAAATCGCCGGGCAAAATCGTGCGAATCACGAGCTGGTTTGCCGCACGCGCGATTTTCTCCTCCGCATCGGCACGCCGCACCGGATCGCCGCCCGTGTAGGCCTTCACCAACTGCGCCTCGACCACGGCCCGGCGCGCCCACGCGAGGGCACGCTGGCGCGCCGAATCCGAACCGTTGTCGGCAGACTCGGCGATGGTGGGCAGCTCGGCGTCGACGGCCTCGGCAGCAAGGGCGGTGTCCTCGGCGGAGTCTTCGTCGGAGTCGCCCTCGTCTTCATCAGCCGCTTCGTCCGAAGCGGTGGCTGCGCCACCTTTCTTCTGAAACTCCTTGAAGAAAGTCTTGAGCGCAGAGCCGGAGAGCGACTCGAGCCGGGACAAAGGGAGCGCGGGCTGATCGCCGAGGTTGATGAAAAGGATCGGGTCGTTGGAGTCCGCCGGCACCTGGTGCAGCTCGTAGTCGAGCAGGCCTTCGTAGAGGATGCCGATGTATTCCGTCGAAAGGTCGGCAAAATCCACTGGAACGGTGACTGCCGTGACGCTCCGACCTTGTCGCACCGGCATCGCGCACCGGGTGAGCAGCTCGAGCATTTGGAACACCTCGGCGTCATTCATCACCGCGGGATCGCCGACGTAACATGCGGATTCGAACAGGTGCATCGCCCGGCGGACGCCGTCGGGATGATCCGAGGTGCCCGGCCGGAACAGCTCGCCGCCATAAGCCCGCAGCGTCAGCTCGCCATGAGCCGACCCGTCGTGGATCAAGCGGAAGAGCGCGAGGAGTTGCGGCCAGGCGCTGTGGCGCTGTCGCAGGCGTGATGTGTTCCCGCCCGCGGCACGCGACAGCTTTTCCCAAAGTCCCTGCACCCCGTAGCTGCCCTCGTAAATGCGGTTCGACCGCGGGAAGAGGTCGCGTGCCTCCGCGAACAGCGCCACGACGAGTCGCATGACGACCAGGGTCGCCGCACGGTAAATCTCCGATTTCTCGAAATCGGTGTGTCGGCTGAGATACGGGGTGTGGGCATGGATGAGGATCTCTACCGCCTGCCGCACACGTTCGCCCAAGAGCGACGACAGTTGCGACTGGCCCTGCCGTGAGCGGCGGATCGCGTCCAACAGAGGCGAAACGCCGCCAGCGTTGCTCGGGGTGTGCAGCTCCGGTGCCAACAGTCGCTGGAGCGCGTCGATCTGGGCGGAGGGCTGCCCAGCCTCGAACCAGAGAGCCGTGTCCCATTCGCACCAGGCATCGTGCTCGGCTGCGACGTGCAGCAGCCGGAATTGGCGCGCGTTGGTGAGCAGCGCCAAAGGCGTTCCCGTTCCTCGGCACCATTCAATCACCCGTGACACCGAACGCCGGCCGCGGCCCTGGCCGAGCCGCGGCTCCTCGTCGACAAACAGCGGCAGCACGGCGCCATTGAGGCCCGTCCATACCCGGCGCGGCTTGACCATCTCGCCGGACGCCGCCCGACGTGAAAAGCGAGGTTCGACGTCGTTTCCGCGCTGCCAATTCGTGGTCGAGGAATCGCGCAATCCGGCGACGTCATGCAGCACCGTGTCCAGGAGCGCCTTTGTGGCAGCGGCGTCCTCAGGCGAATCTGCCAGGCGCTGCAAATCGCCCCGTAGCCGCGCTACGACATGCGGACGGAGGGACGGCGCCGGGCGGTCAAACAGCTCGGCGAGCCGCGCGGCGGAAAGGAACAGGCCGCCATGCTTCAACGATGCCCACCAAGGAAGTTCCAGGCTCATTTCGACACCCCCCGGAGACGAATCTCCACTGAGACCGGCAGGCACTGGGCTTCTCCGCGCAACGCGTAGCGTCGGGGCAGGAGCTGGTTCATCACCCGGTCACGCTCTCGCTGTAGCTGCTCGCGGAGATCCTGCGTGTGCCGTTTGATCCGCGCGAGTTCCGCCTGTTTCTCCTCGGCCGATACGCGCAACCGTGCGGCGTAACCATCAGGATCGAAAAGGAGCCCGCCTTCCTCCTCGCGCAGTTCGTCGAGTTCACGCTCCAGTCGCTGCAGCCGGCTTTCCGTGATCAACAAGGAGAGCTCGGCCTGTCGGCTGAGAAACCTCGCCTGCTCGCGCTCCTCGGCGGCTTTCCGTTCGGCACTGAGCTCGGACTTGAGCTTTGCCGTTAGGGCCTCGCAGTGGGATCCGAGCGCGGTGCGGACCTCGTCCTCGAGGTCGAGCCAAAGCCCGCGGCCACGTTCGATCTCTGCCGACGTCGGTGTGCTGTCGCCACTCACGGTCAGTGCATCCGCCGGGCTGTGCGGCAGCGCCGGCAGCAGCCGGCCCGATTTCACGGGCAGAACGAGGGTGCGCACCCAATGATGGAACGTCTCACGCAGCTCGTTCACCGCGAGTTCTTCGACGGTGACGAGGACCCACGCATCCACGCCAGCCGGTAGCTCCGGGTCGCTGCTTACGCGCCAACGTGAAGCGGACATCGGCTGTCCTGGGAACCTGCGACGGGCAAAATGCTGCAGGGTGTGCTGCAACACAGGATGCCAGAGGTGGAGAAGGGCCCCATCACTTGGTGGTCTGAACACGGGTCGGCCGGCGATCTCGGTCACGCACGCAGCCGGCTCGAACGCGACGGCGGGAAGCGCACCCAAGGCCGAACCTCCGTTGACCGGGACCCGCAGCGACTCATCAATGACCTCCCGCCAGGACCCAGGCACGGGTTGAACGAGCCGCCAGAATCCGGGCCGGCCATCCGGCTGCAGCCGCGGTCTCGGGGCGCTATGGGCCAATGCGCTTTCGAACGTCGCGCGAAGCGTCTGCCCGGACAGGTCCAACTCACGGCGAAGGGCAGCAAGTTGTTCGCCGAGTTCGTGCCCGCCCGCGATGTCGCGAGAGCGTGCTGTCGCATCGTGCGGCACCGCACTCCGCTTGTTCACTCGCTCGAGATCGCGTTCCAGTTCGAGGCGCAGGTCGGTGTCGGGCGCATCGTGAATCAACCGACGCTGCACTACCGCGTCGATGACCTCGCCCGTCGCGCCGAGGTCGTGCCGGATCTTGTGAACCTTGCCGACGATGAACGCCATAAAGGCGAGGTCGGCGTCATCGTCCGAAATGAAATGCGACACGGTGACGTCGCGAGCCTGCCCGTAGCGGTCGATGCGGCCGTTTCGCTGCTCCAATCGCGCGGGGTTCCATGGCACGTCGTAGTGGTGGAGATAACGCGCGGTGCGCTGCAAGTTGAGGCCTTCGGAGGCGGCGTCGGTCGCAACCAGCACCCGGGCGGCGGACTGAGGATCGTTGAAGGCCGCTATCACAGCCTTCTTGTCGCGTTCGTCCATGTGGCCCGAACCGTAGAGGGCGACGATGGCTCCCTCCTCCGAGAACTCGGTTACGAGACGTGCGACGAGCGTATCCAACGTCGTCTTGTATTCGGTGAAAACGACCAACCGCTCGCCGGGCAGCCACCCTCGGTTGTCGGACGTTCGAAGCCGCCGCCGGACGAGCGCAATCAGCGCGTCGTAACGCGTGTCGTGCACCGGGCGCGTGTCCGCGGCGGGCACTCCCTTCAGCCCCAGTTCGCCCAGCGCGCGGGTGACCAGATCCATCTCATCGCGGAGTGCAGGCGCCAGTGGCCTGAGCCATGTGCCAATCACCTTCGCTGCATAGGCGGTGCGGCTTTCCTGCTCCACGTCGTCTTCCGTCTCCTCGCGAACGGCGCGCTCGCTGGCGCGAACGTCGGCCACAGGTGACGTCGCCTCTGTATCAGGGCCGTCGGCTGACTCCGCACAACCCTCCTGAAGCCGATACCAGGAATCGGCGAACGCATGCAACGAGGAGAGCAGCCGCTTCCCCAATACCTCGATGGCGAATGCACCGGCGACCCGCTCGCTGCGCGAGCCGCGTCCGATGGCGCGGTGCAGCGCAGATCGAAAGGACGAAAACGCGGCACTGAGCCGGAGCTCCGGCCGAGAAAGCGAAAGTGCTACCGCATCGAGAAACCGCTCGGAGAAGCGTGGCGGCTTCGTCACGGCATTGATTTCGCTCTTCAGCCGGCGAACGACCACCTCCTGAACACGGTCGCGCTCGGCGGGCGTAAACTCGGACGTTTGAGAGAACCGCGCCGGGTCCAGAATCTCCAGGAGACCCGAAAAGCAGCGCGTGCGGCCGTTGTGCGGCGTGGCGGTCGCGAAGAGCTTGTGCTCGAAATGCGGTGCGATCAGCCGAAGCATCGAACAGAGTTCGCTGTTCTCTCCGAACGCCGCTGGGGCGAGGTTATGCGCCTCGTCAACGATCAGCAGGTCCCACGGCAGGTGCGGTGAGCCGTCGGGCATGCGGCAGGTGGCAAGGAAGTCCTCGAGGACGTCGGGCTGCTTGAGGTAGTGGTAAGACGCGATGACGTGCGGCGCATTGCGCCACGGATTCGCATCGAGGCCCAGACGACGCCGGAGTTGCACCGTCTGGGCGCGGTCGACCACCTCGAAGTTGAGGCAGAACTTCTGGCGCAGTTCATCCCGCCACTGGTGTCGCAGGGAGGCAGGCGTGAGGACGAGCACGCGCTGGATCCGGCGCTGCAGGATGAGTTCCGAGAGGATGAGGCCGGCTTCGACTGTCTTCCCAAGACCAACATCGTCCGCGAGGAGAAGGCTAACGCGGGGCATTCGCATCGCCTTCAAGAGAGGGACCATTTGGTAGTCCTCGACTTCGATGGCGCCGTGAAGGGGAGAAGAAAACGGCAGGCGCGAAAGTGCTCCATTCGCGCCGTCGGGATCGACGAACGGGTGAATCGCGCCCCAGCGGGCCGAGCGCTGCAGCGCTTCGAAGTCTGCCGCTGGCATCGGATCGAGGTCGGCGACCCGGGGCAGTCCGGTGCCTTGAATCACACGAGCATCAGGCTCGCGCTCCCAGACCACCGTCTCCTCCCGCGACCCTCCCAAATCGGTAAAGTCGATGGTGACGAGGTGCACCAGTCCTGTGGAGTGCACCGCGCTTGGCTCAACCTTGGCTATGACGCCGGGACGATTTCGAACAATCGCTAGACGACCGGGAAGAGGAGGTAGTGAGGGAGCACTGGACGAAGCAACCATCGCACGAGAACGAACCAGCGAGAGCTACGTGTGGCAATCCCGCTGAAGGCCGATGGATAGCCTTCGGTGGAGCCTTGGAGTTGTCATGCCGATCGAGGGCTGCGCGGGCAAGGCCTTTTCAATGAACCGGACACCCTTTTCCGCTTCGCCAGCGGACGTCCAAGTGTTTCTGGGTCGTGCTAATGTCGAGTCGGCCCGGCGACCTCGTTCGAACCGTTCCCCATATTATGGTGCACTCGCCCGGCGCGAGTCGGGCTTTGTAAGCATCCGCAGCATTTGATTCTCTTGCGCGGAGCCCCCCGTTTAGGGGTCGCACGGCGCATTGATCCTTCGCCTGCCCGGTGAGTTGAGTTGGATGCGTCCGACCGGCTCTTTCGCGAGTAACGGAGGGCGCCGATATGGTCCAGCTGCTGATGCGAGGTCATCTCCACGGTTTGAGAGCCAAAAACAGAAGGAAAGTCCACCGTCGGATACCTAGGCGCCACGTTGTTGCGCCGCACTCCGCCGTATTACTGTGGCTCAAAGCTGCACCCGGTAGCGGAGGAACTACCGGGCGCGCGTCATAGTTGATGTTAAACGCTGCGGGACCTAGCAGACCGCCCAAGAGGGAGGGATCAGCGTCAAGGACTCTGGTTCGATGTCATGCCCGTTCCAACAGAGCGCGTGCGTGGACCAGAACTCTACGGAGCGATCGGTTGCGTCGGATTCCCACGGCTCAGGTTCAAGGACACCAGCGTAGGTAGTGACGACCACCAAGGAGCTTGGATCATCATTATTGCGCTTTAGAACCACTGTGATAATCGAGGTTGGATCGTAGGACCGGCCCAAAACGAAGCGAGTCAACCCTGGCTGACCCGTCCGCCGTGCGTAAAGGATCTCGCTGCCATCAGCGGTCTCCACGCACGAGCAGTAGGAGATCGGGCGACCGAGGTCGACCTCGTGTTTGGCGTAAGACGCATCGCCAAAGTTAATCTGAGCGATCGCTTCCGCGCGGAGAGCACCGGCGGTGTGCGACAGCGGCAGCCGCCAATCATAGACGGGCAGGCCGTCCGCGGTCTTCGCAACCAGCTGCTGGGGCAGAACGGAGGGCTTCTCAAGCGGAGAGTCCGCCTTCCGAATCGCCGTGCTGCTTTCAGTCATCGTTCCTAACATAGTGCTTTTCTTCATAACCTGTTTCTTTCGGGTTCGTGGGCTACCGACGTGGTAACCTCTGCCCTGCCTATGCGCCTGAAACAGCCACAGGAAAGACCCCGCTCAAAAAAAAAGACGCGTAGCGCGTGATCGCTCTCGCTCCTCACTATGAGCTACTTACCAGACTAATGACCGTTAGCTCGAGCGGAGTATCTAACGATTTTTCGTTTTTTTTGGCACACTTCGTTTCGGGGCGAGCCATGAGAATGCGGGTTCGATTCTCCCCAAGAAAAGGAAAACAGCCGCCGAAAAAGCCCCTTCTCCCCTGCCCTTTTGTGCAATGTTTTATCATCAATGACCGATTTGCGAGACAACCCACCGTGGGGTCCCTAACGTTCAGCCTATTAGCAACCCCTTCATCCGCCCCTTCGAAGGGGTAGTCATCGCTCAGGGCCCGCACACCGGAAGGGACTACGCACGGCGGCGGTGTCGTGCTGCCGAGCGGCGACCATCCACAGCAAAATGACGTTTTGAGAACGCCACGCATGCTCAGGCATCGTAGCGGAGTTACGCGACTCCCAATCAGCGCCCAGATCACCACAAGGCGCTGATTAACCGACGCCAGACAAGTGATTCCGAAAAGATTCAGCTGAAAGAGCGCAGGAATGCGCCCGCCCGTCTGCCCTTCACACTTAGCATGCTTCGGCAAAGAATTGCGGGTGACGGTGACGATGGAATGCACGCTGACGAATTCTCCTGGCACCTGATTGCCACGAGTTGCTGCACACAGCGGTCCGTCGCCCAACGCTCAAGCCGCCTGGGCCGCTTGTTCGTTAGATCCTCGACGCTGAACGTCGCGGAAACTAGAACACACGTGCCTCACCCGCCGCCGGGGATAAACAACCTGCACTCTTCCTGCTCGCGCCGCAATTCATTCTCACGTCGTTCACTCAACAATTGCTGCAAGTTCGAATAGCGAAGCCAAGGTGGCTTGATATCCGGAACTCTGCCCGCGCTGAGTTCCTCAAAGAGTTCCCGGTTCTTCGCGCGATACTTGTCGGTCGGGCTCGCAAAATAGAGACTCCCGCAAATCTCGTATGCGAGAGATGTCTGTCCGAACCTGCAGCACAGATCGTTTGCTAGCACTTCAATAGTGCGCGCGTGCACCTTGAGTAGCGCTGGTGTCGTATAAGCAAATATTACACGAACGAGTTCGAACTGAACTACAGTTTCTTTCGGGTGAATGAACGAACCTAAAGAATTTACCCGCGTAGAGCCCCCGAACTCAACAGTGAAAAAGTTCGTAGCAACCCTAATTAGATCCGGGGCTTTAACTCCTCTGTATTCCTTGGCCGCACTTGGTGTTCTGGTTGGGATGTAATATGCCACTCTCTGGCTCAGGCAAGACGCAGCGGTTCCATCATACTTCGGCTTATAGCTCATGGACATAAATAAATTGTAGCAAACCCGGATCTCCGGTGTGCCTTGAGAGTGTCACAAGCCTCGAAGCGGGGGCGACAAGCGATGGTGCCAACGCATGCCCTGATGCCTCGGTCAGCCACGGCTCGGAAGGCCGTGAGATGCAAATCCGGTGGGAAATTTGGCATTTAGCTGGACCAACTGATACTGCGAGTATCGGCAAATAGGACGAGCCTAAACTTTGTGCGTCGACGCACCCGCGTTTCCGGGACTGCGACCCGCCCGAGATCTACGGACTGGTCTTACTTACCTCGATTCGTCCACCAGCGAACCGGCCCGTGTCGACGTTCAGACCCGGCCCGCCGCCGTCCAGCGTAATAGGCAGCCGAACGGCCATGCCAGACGACTACAGTCGTGGCCGCTCCGATCCCGTAGGCGGCAAACCTGTCAGCGCCACCTGCCGCCCGAGCAGGTGAGACATATACAAAGTTAACTTTTCACCAGGATGCCACGGTCATTGGAGCAAGTGTTATGTGACCTGTTATTCAGAAGACAGCCGGCAAAGATCACAAAACATTAAACGAAATCTTTTTCGGAAACTGCTTGCCACCTGAAGGCCGTCGCGAAAATCATTACAATGTCACCTCCGGTGTCCACCCGGGCCAGCAATGCTGGAAGTTCGGTCCTATATCCGAGCTGCAATGGCGGTGACTCACCATGCAACCCTCCAGCAGCAGCAAAACTAAGAATATCGCGGATTATTGGATGATTCCGTCAACCGTTCAGCCGAACAGCTTCGTATACAAAAGTCTTTCGTCCCATTCACTCAATATGGTGATCGGCTGCCACCACCGTTGCAGCTTCTGCTCGGTGCCGGAGACCAGCACTCGTAAGCTGGTGCACAAGCTTACGCCGTTCGGAGTAACCGATCCGGATCGCGAATGGGGACAATACGCAATGGTGAGGCCGTGGGACGAGAAGCAGTTTCGCGTGAGCCTGGCCAAGGCGGAAGCGACCCCGCCCGAATTGCTACCGGCCGACAGCAATCGAGCCATTATCGTTTCCAGCACCACAGACCCCTACCAAGTAATCCGCGGGGCAGATCCCGACATGACCCGAGAACTGAATGCCGCCCTTCGGGAGTCTGTTCGATCCGCCCTCGAGATCATTCTCGCGGAGAGCACGATGAACGTCAGGGTTCTCACGCGCAGCCCACTGTCAAGCCATGACTTTGACTTGTTCGCGAGGTTCGGGACGCGGCTCATGTTTGGGATGAGTGTTCCGACTCTGAACGACAAACTCGCTCGCGTTTACGAGCCAGGTGCACCGAGCGTTACGCAGCGAATCCGCACGCTCCGCGAAGCGAAGGCTCGCGGTTTGAATATCTATGTCGCGGTCGCCCCGACCTACCCGGAATGCGACGAGGCCGATCTGCGTCAAACGCTGAGCACCGTCGCTACTCTCAACCCTCTGACCGTGTTTCATGAGCCGATCAATGTCCGCGCCAAGAATGCGGACCGCATCGATGCCGAAGCGCTCCGCGTCGGAGCGAAGGTTAATACGTCGGCACTGCGCGACCGGGTCACCTGGCGGGGATATGCAATCAGCCAACTCAAGATGGTTGAGCGTCTCGCGGCTGAAGTCGGCCTTTCCTCGCGGCTTCATCTCTGGCCTGACGCATCCCTCGGAAGCAAAACAGCGATCTCCGAACAGCAGGATCAAGGGGAGTATCGGTCGTGGCTTGACCGCTGGTGGAGTCGGAAAAGCGAATGGCCCACCAATTGAAGCAGCTTAACAGAACTTTTCCCCGAGCTGTTCAACAGGACCCCGCGACGACTCTCCTACGACTAAGTAGCCATTGCCACGCTCGCTACTCTGCACACGAAGAATTTAGAAAAAATTCTTCACCCCCTTCCCCGCCCGCCTTTTTCGCCCTTACCGCAAGGGGGCGATTAGCCCGAGATATAACAACAATAATACCAAAATATGAAAAACTACGAAAGCTGCGAGCCGAAAGGCTCCACAACACCAGCGATTAAAATCGATCAGGGCCCTACCTTGGAGCCGCTTAGCCACCCCAGCGCTTCCCCCGTCAGGCAACTAAGAATCAATCGCGTGAACGACCTCACGCTCATCCGGCGCGGGCACGCTGTGTCTTTTCGCCGAACGGACCTCCCGGACGATGCCCGCCAGGCGCTCGAAGAAGGTTTCGAGGTTCTTCTGCCGAAAGTCGGCGTGGCCCTCCGCTACATTGGCAAGTTCAATAAAGCTGTTTTGCTTAAAGGTTGGCGCTGGAACGACAGCAAGTGTCACTATCCCTATCCAGTTCCGCACATTGATGCTCAACCGGAGCGCGCGGCCTGATACACCGATCCGTTGTTGTGAGGATGTCGGCTAGACCCGACGATTCGCAGAACGACTAGTCGCTCACACGGCCCTCCGTCTCGTCGAAGGGCCGTTTCGCGAACGTGGGTTCGACCACCGTTCCACAGATTTGTCGCCCACCGGCAATGAGCGGTCCTAAGTGATTTCGATGTTCGCCATGTGGCGAACTTTTCAAGGCCGGCATCTTCTCCGTTCGATGAGATGAGTCGTAGACCACTTTATGGCATCAGGTTCACTTAAAACATCGGCACTGTGCGTGAGGGTGAGCGCTCAACACATCGGTTTTATAGATGAAGTCGCTGAAGACTACCATGTCTCACACTCAGAAGCCTTGGCCATTATGCTAGACGCTCTTCTCAGCGGCGTTCCTAGGACCATCGTGGTTGCCGGAGTCAGAACACCTTGTGCTCTCCAGAATCTCGATTCGGAGGCAACAAGACTGTTCTCCGATTTAGATTCGGTGATGCCGAGGCTCAACGCGCCGATGCCTCGATCAGGCGATCCTACGCTCATACAATTCGTCCGCGAACAGCGGGGAAAGGCTGCAGAACTTCTCCCCAGAGTGGACGCTTTCGTTGAGCGGCTGGCGAAAGTGCAAGCCGAACTTCAGGGCGCTTACAAATTCTACTCAGGTGACGTGATCGATGCTGCCGATCGATGGGTGCGCGAGTTCACCGGATCCAGAAATCCCGGAGCCCAAGCGGGATGGGTTCTGCTGTCGCGGGCCGGCCTGCTGGACACGTCACCGCCCTGTTCTGACGTCCTGCGGATCAACACCGAAGCATCACACTCCTTAAGCAAGCTCCACCGATGTGATGCACCCAGCGATAAATTCGGACATCAGATTACGGCAAGAATCACTCCGAAGCACAAAGCTATGATCCGGGAGTGGCGACGCGAGTGCAGGCTGCGCAACAACAGCGCTGCCGTCCGTGACATGATTTGCGCTTATGGGCACCTGCCACCCGCCGCGCGAGTATTTACCCATGTCGCGTCGGCCAACGATTTCCTCCGAGCAGTGCGGCTCTCCGAGCCCCTAATCCACCGATGCGACGCAATCGCGAGTCGCCTGTCCGGACCGTTCGCGTTCGGCACCGACTATGAGCTTCGGCTGCAGGTTTCCAACTGGATCGACGCCATCGCGCGATGGCGTCCAGATGTAATCGAAACCCTGCGCTGTGCCAGGCTCTGCAGGAATCTGATCCGCAGCATTCCGGAGTGCAATGTGGTCGCTCTGCAGTCGCATGTCACACACTGGATGTTCCAGACCGAGTCTTCCTCAGATACCGAAACGAAGGCTCGGGGGACGATCAGAACACTACGTTTGCTGTTTGATGCGATCGGATTGACCCCCAGTTCCAGCGGCGCACGAACAAAGGCCCCCGTTTAAACGGGGGCAACACGGCTCTCGCAGCACGACAACGCCCGCTAGTTCGGAATGATCGGCGAATCGCGCTACGCGTGGGGGATTTCACGAAATCCCGCAGACGCGTCGATACATAGGAATCATCGGCAATTCGAAGGCGATGGGTGTTGGGACGTCTATGACGTGCACGCCACCGATGACACAATATTTGCAGGGTCCGGATTCCCATCCGTTCACACTCCGCCGGTCCCTGACGCACGAGAGTCGATTGAAAAGGGAAGGCGACCAGAACCTCTTACTTTGGCTTTATCGGTGCCACTGTGGGATGCCCCGGCGATGTGAAGATCGCATAGGAGGTATGAGCGACGCAAAGACACTCCATGCGGAAAACTCTAACCCGGGCCTCTTCTCTATCAAAAGCATCACATGGCTTAGCAAGCACATCGGATGTGATGCATTCATTGAACTATGCGCAGTGAACGCTCGCTGGTTTGCGTCTACGCTCGATGACAACTGAGTGAGCCGCGTACCCGCATGAAGTGGCTCCCAACGCTGCCGGAGAGCAGGCGAGTCCCTCAGCCTGATCCGCGAATCGCACTTTGGCCCAGGCTCGGCCACCAAGCTTGTTCAGCGCACCCAAACAAAATCCGTGTCGAGCGCGGCAGCACGCGATAACCTCAGCGTATTGGCCGGAGCTCGCAGCTATTCAGTATACCGGGATTAGTGGGATTTCGAACAAGTTATTCAGACCGACGCCGGTCTCCATTTATCCCGGTGCACAGATCGCGCACCTGCGACTCAGCGTCACGCTCAGCAGTAACAAAGCTTGATTGTGCTTGGCCCGCCGCGGGGAATTCTTCCCCGCGAAGGCGGTCTTCCATTGGTGGCGCTTTGCGCATGTCGCGTCAAAGTCCGCGGTGGCCGCGGTCACGTGTTTTCTGCACCGCGACGCCACGCGCGATGCGTCCCACTCTGCGAATCAGTTTTCCCCTTCATTGATTTTCAATGGGGCGGAGGAAGCGGGGTCTTGCGGAGGGAAAGGCTACTTTGAGTCTCAGCATTGTTTCCGCGCGGCCCGCTTGGGCTGCTGCATTGTCCGCGTTTTGGGCACATCACTATAAGTCCGTCTGCTACCTGCATCCTGGTGCTGCCGAATCCCATCTTAACAATTGCGAAGCAGTCGTTATCGACTGCGTAAGCCACCCCTCGGCAGAGCGACTTGTCCGTGCAGCGGCTGCTCATCCGACGGTCACACGGGTGGTGACTTCGATCCTCGTTCCATGTGATCTCGTTGCCGACAGGCTTCGGCACGCGGGCGCCCACGCGGTTGTAACCGATGCTGATACAATCGAATCGTGGAGCCGTGCATTACGGCCTTCTGCGTGCTTCGTGATGAGTCCATCGTTCGGGTCCGGACCGCGCCTGCTACCCCTCCTAACGCCGCGTCAACGCGAAGTCTATGAGTTGGTCGCCCGCGGATTGACCGACGAGCAGGTCGCGGAAAAGTTGGGAATGGTGACGATCACAGCCGAAACTCACAGATCGGACGTCCAACAAAAACTCGGCTGCCGGAGCCACGCTGATCTCGTGTTGCACGCACTGCGTCACGGAGTGATCGACGCGACCGAGATCTCGACCCGTTCAGCCGCACGACAAGTCACACGTCGGCACTGCGCAAGTGCGCGGGCTTAATCGAAGCAGACTGCCTCTCCAGCTACCGCGCAGGCGGTGGCTGGAGAGCTGGCCGCAGTCGTTAGGCGCTCCGAAAATAGGTGCATGTCTCATATGCTTTCGACCGCGTTCGCTCAGGTATTCCTGCGTGTTGTGTTTGTATGCGCCCTCTGTTATCAACTTCCGTTCGTCGACTGGAATGGTGATGGTCTCGACACGTGTCTCGCTACCGGTCTGACCGCGCTCGCGTTGGTGTGCATCTGCGCCGATCTCCGACGCTGGAGGCGGGAACTGGCGGAACGTAAAAGTGAAGAGCGACGGGCGGACCGCCGTCGGCGTCGTCAGTTTGCTGACGAATACCTTCGGAGCTTGCGCAATGGCCGCTGATCAATGGTTCATCGACGCGATTGCCGCCGCTGAAATCGAGGACTGGGGCCGGACGCTGACGTGCCTCCGTCAACACCGGCACACGATGCGGCAGAACGAACTTCGCGGCCATCCCGAACTGGCCTTCGGCGCAGCACGCGCAGCGCTCCTAGGCGGGTTCGCAATCGGACAAGAACTGTGGCGAATCTTCGGGGGTAAAGAACGGTTCGATGCCGCAATATGGCCGACGAAATTCGCGCGTAGTTTCTTCGCATCCGCGGCGGCTGCAATTTGCGACGGAGTTCGGCGGGAGTCATGGGAAGTGGTTTATCGCCAGCTGGCGGAGATGATCGCGCTACCGTCAGCGACACGATCCTCGAGGGAAGTGATCCGACGCTTGCTCACTCTCACCACGAATACCGTGCACGCGAAACAGGCATCGGCAATGACAGCGCTGTTAGTCGAGCGGCGAAGACAGCGCATCCCATCTGGCGTTTGGGAAACGCCGACCTTCCTCGAGCATCACTTTGGTCCCTCCCACCCCTTCGCTCTCCCCATAAGACTCCTCGAGGCTCTCACACAATCCGACAGCTATTCGGATCTTGTTCCCGAGTTGCTCAAGCACGCATTGAGCAAAGCCGAGTGGCCGATGCTTATCTTCTTTGATCAGGGGCCTGTGCTCGCGCTTTGGCCTGAGATCCTGGATCTATTGGACCGGCCGACTGCGCTAAACGCACTCTCTCCAGCGGGTGGCGAATGGCTCCAACGAACAACGCGCTCGGAACCCGAAGGGACCGCGCCAGGAGAGTTCGAATCCGATAGCGATGTAGCGTCCGATGAGTAGCTCCCAATACGTCCCGGGCTGGATGCGGGCTTTTGTTGGCTGCTGCTACGAAGGAGCATGGCAACAGGCAGCCGAGATTGTGAGCACGCATTCAGTGACAGATGTTATGATCGCGCGGCACCCTAACGTGTCGCGGGCACTCGCGGAGTTCGCTCGGAGAGCGCCCATGTGGGTGGTCGAAAATCTTCAGTCGACCCGATGGATGGGCGTCGGTGCTCCGTCCGAGCTTTGGCGTGCAGCGTTTATCGATCGACTAATCCACGGCCATGCGCGGTTGGTAAGAGAGGCTACAGCTGACGGCGATGTAGAGGCCATTGCTAAGCATCTGAAAGCCGCCATCGCGCTTCGCGCACCCACGACGGCCGGCGAAGCGATAATTGCCGGCGCGTTCAGTCACGCATGCTCCGGCATTGGCCGGGCGGAAGACTTCATTTCAGCACGTCGTGATTTGGGGCAGCGCTACCCTTCCCTCTTCCAACGAGAAAAATCGTCGAACCGCGTAAAAGGGTATCATCCAGATCTCCTTGCGTCTTGTGTCAGAGACTTGGTCGAAAACGCTGCTAGCGAAGCTCTCCTCCAACTCGCGATCCGCGCCATCGCCACGAACGCTCGGTCTCCTTCTTGGGGCGCGCTTGCGCATATAATCTCCACCGACCATGCCGCGCTCGCTGATTCGGTTCGCATAGTCATCTCGACTTACAATTCAGAACTCACAAACGAGGCCATCGACTCGCTTAACCGCGGATTACAAGCGCGCTCCGAGGACTTGCCGTGACGGCCGGGGGAGCCACCAAAGAGCAGAGGAACGCGATCGTTCAACCGTCTACATCGCCGGGAGTGGACGTTTACCTAGTCACCGGCCAGAGGGGGGAGATTGTTGGGCGGATTATTCGAGAACCCAACCGGCGTCGGTTCCTGTTCTTCCCTGGCTCCGAGAATGAAATTGCATGGGTTTGGGCTCACGAGGATCCGGCGGAACTCATCTTAATCGCGACGACGCGAAATTGGCGCGAAGAATTATTTGACGTAGGGGGAGCAGACGTTCGGAGCAGGTTACATAATCAGCTTCTCGCCTAACGTGTGGTGTGGGGGACGCGTCCCCTTCGCCGCCGATCAAATCGCGTCTGCCAGCGCGACTGCCCCCTTCTTCCGCCCTCGACTGAAAGGGGACCCGAGCAACAATAACTCACATAAGTATCTACATATCTGTAGGTAGCTCAATCGTCCGATCTTTTTTGCTATCTCCGCTTCTCGGAAATCGAGACCGGCGCATATGCGCGGGATGGCTAATTCGAAGCGTTCTCAAAATTCCGAAAATCCCCCGGTCACCTCCCTGGCTCAAACCGACACAGCGGCCGCGGCTGGCGCAACATACCTACGATTCGAAGCCGAGGAGTTCGGGATTGGATCTCCTCCCCTCCCGGAAGATCCCGAGGAGGCGAAGGCTGAGTTGATTGCGCGCGACAACATTGATGCCGCTGCGGACCGCGACGGGTTTGCTGCAAAGGTGCGGCGAGCACATCGCCTGGAAGAGGCAAAGTGTCGCGGGCTACACAAACACGAGGGTCTAAGTTGGCGGGAGTATCTCGACCGCTATTTCGCAGGAGGTTATTTCACGTGGTCTAGATTCCGCACGGTAGCACGCGTTCAAGCCGCGCTGCACAGATGGAGTTTGCCGCTCGCGGAGTTCGAAGCATCCGCGCGTGCAATTGCGCCTCACCTCAACAAGAGGAACTGCCGCGAAAAACTATCGAGCGCTCTTAATGCCAACGCTGGCACCTACCCTTCGCTCACGAAGCTTAAGTCGCATCTTGGCTGCGAGGCACACCGGAAAGTTCGCAAGCGGAGAGATCTGGCAACTCTCGTCGCCGAACTGCTCGCGCACGAAAATCTCCGCGAGGAGGAACGGTGGGCCGTCGCAAAAATTCAAAAACGGCTAGAGGCGGGAAACGGAACGATTCGGACTAGTCGCTACGACTTACCCAAAACCGAGCAAGCGCAGCACACGCTGTTTGGCGAATAATATGCCGGTCACGACCATCATCTCACTCCATTCGCCAAAGGGGCTGCTCGGCGCTCTTGAATACGTTCAGAGCACCACGACTCCGTCGCATCGTGAATACTCCATCGAGACTCAAGATTGGCCGAACTTCACAACGGATTTCGTCGCTGATGTGTGCGACCGCGTCCGACGACTCAACGACGAGTCGGGGCGCTCTCATCAAACTCGAAGACTCGCCGAGTGGGTGATCGTGCGGATGGAGGACGGCGCTTGGTTGAGTGCCACCGAACGCGCCCGCATCCACGCTCAAATCCGCATAGCGCTAGCGTTTCGCGGTCAAGCGCCGGGGGCGTGGCACGTCAACGAACTCTCCGGCGCGAGTGACCTAAACTTGATCGTCCCCTGCGCGGAAACCGGACCGCTGCCGATTCGGAGGCGCTCCTTCGACCGCAGTCTTTGGACGCGCGTTCGAAGCGCGGCGGATGCGGTCGTTTGCATCCTAAATCAAGAACGTCGCGCAAACGCTCTTCCACCCCTTCGAGAAGGGAGCGCCATCAGAGCCACTCGCCAGAATCAGCAGAGCGTCGAAACGATCATCGCACACGTAGCCGTATCCGCCCTAGCGCGCAAAGTTCCGGTCACAGCTGCCAATCTTCCGCTTCTACTCAGCGATCGACGTGCTCTCGATGTCGACTGGTCAATACACGATGAATACGTCGAACGGCGGCTAAACAAGCGCCGCTTGCGACTTCAGATCGACGAGTTGCTCCTCCGGGCTCGCGCCGAGGTGCAACGGCAACTCGCCGAGAACAACAAACTCTCACCCGGTGCCCCACAGCCCCGAGCACACAGTGCAAACGCAGTTCCTTCCTCTACTCCGACGTTCCCCAAGAACTCGCATCCAGGGGACTATTGATGCCATGCCCGTTGAACTCGTAGTAAAATTTTTTGACGCGCCAACCGATGAACAGCTGTTGAGCGAACAGCAAGCCGTCGACGTGGAGCACTTGATGCGTCAGCGCACTTGCTCGCAAGCCGGTGTCCAAACTCCGGCATCGCTCGATCTCGATCTTCTCCGCGAGATCCGAAACCGGTTCTGGGTTCGCCTCGTGGACGAGCAGACGCTGCTTACGATCCATGCGACTGTAGTGCTTCGAAACGGCATCCATTTCCTGCGCGTCTTTCGACGCACAAGGGGCCGGCTTCCCCGGTTCCGAGATCCGCTGCCACCGACTAGGTTCAATATCAATCGCCCCTTGAACCTCGTAACCGATCCTACTTTTCAGCCGATCCTAGTTTTCGACGCTTCGCACATAGAAGAGCGTCGAACGCGACATCGATCGCCGCCCCCGATATTGCTCGGAGGTTTGCTGCGCAGCCTGGTAAGTGGCGCCAATCTCGATCGTGTCCGCGGCCCGGATTTCATGCCGGCTCTTCTAGCGCGGGCCAATCAGTGCCGTCTTGCCCGTGGCGTTGCGGCGGACGGTCTCATTGAAACGGCCCGTCTAGAAACCGATGTCGCACGCCTTTTCGATGTCGCCGCCCAGCGGGTCGGCTGGACGACACCAATTCGACCTTACGCACTATTAATGGGTGTAGCTTCTCACGTCGGCGAACACGCAGTGCGCGTCGATGGTCGTTGGTTCAGTGTCAGGAACCCAGTTGCGCGTTTTGGACGAACGACGGAAGGTCCGTTCGCCATTGTTGCAACTGTTGCCGATGCTAGTGGTAATCTGCTCTCAGCATATGCTCATCCGTTCAGCCATCTCGGAGTGCTCGTGGACAGCCGCCTCGAGGACATTGTGCTCCATTCCCTTGTAGCAATTATCCGTGAATTGCCGCCACGGGACCGCAGCCGAATGGAAATTCAAAAGCCGGTCTTTCCAATGTTCGACCATGTGACGCCGGACTTCGTGATAACGAGTCCTATGTGTCAGACCCCTTTCTTGATAGAGTGCCTCGGCACCGATCACTCAGCTTACCTCGCCACGAAGTTTCGTCAGGTTGAGACGCTCGCACGGGACGGGCATACACTGCACCTTCTGCGCGGATATGATCGTCGGCTGAGGCATACCGATGTCCGGCAGATCAGACGAGAGATCAACCGATGGGTCCACCACGGCAGGAGCCTCCCGCACGTGCGTTCGTAGGGCAGTCTGTTTAGGATGATTGAATCCTTACGCGCTTTCTCGTTCACGTAGCGATTCTAAACAGCTAACGAAGCCCGCTCCTCCGCTATCTCCGCCGGCTCGTTTGCGGAGCGCATCGGAGTGATTCTGCGAAGTGCACTTGCCGCATCGCGCGACAACAGCCCGGCATAACGCTGCTTCATTGTCGGTTCATCTACTCCGAAGATCAGCGTCGCACGGGAAAACTCCATGCCGGCGGCAAGCGCAATCGAGATGCCGGTATGACGCAACCCATCGTGCGGAATCTGATGCGCGGCGCGCAGTGTTTGGATCACGCGCTCCGGATTCGGCGGCAATGGCAGTGCCCCCGGCGGATACGCACTGAGCCACTCTCCAAGCGGCGGCACGTCGGCTAGCGGGACTTCGCGCGGCTTCCCCGTTTTACTGATTGAACCAGGGATGTGAATCGCGGTTTCGCGGAAAATCCACCCACGCTTCTCAGGATCTTTGTAAATGAGTTCATACGCTTCGCCAATCCGCCACGACGGCCGGCATGCGCCAAACAGCGCGAGGGCAAAATACGTCGCCAAACCGGGATAGTGATCCTCAACATCCTTCATAAGCGCCGCCGCCCGATCCGCAGGGAGCGTTTCTGGCATATTGTCCTTGGGCGGCTCTTCGCGTGGGTCAAGGAATCGCAGCGGCGACACTTTCAGGACTTCGCGCTTGATCAAAAAATTGAAGAAGACAGCGAGATCTCCGCGGCGTTTGTTGAAGGTGACCGGGTTGGCGTAACGCCCGAGGAACCGCTCAAGGTCAGTTTGGCTGATGTCGCCGACGGACCGTTCCTGGCCCACCGCTTCGGCCAAGGCAGCAAGAACGCCTTCGTAGGTGGCCCGCTGTCCGCTTTGCACCCGTCGCGAGGCCATGAACTGCTCGACCGCTTTGGACAGTGCAAGCTTGGGCGCTTGCATCTCTCGCTGCCATTGGATGACGCGCGCGAGGAGTTCGTCGTCGGTGATGTTCGGGAGGCGGCGAAACAGGATCTGCGCGAGATACAGTTGCTCGTCCGTTAAGGGCGAGGTCGCCAGCAATCGGACTCGTTCACAGGTGATATCCTGGGACGCCCATTCGAAGAATCGCTCGGCGAGCCGAAGTTGGTCTTCCGAGAGACGGGTCTGCACCCGGCGGATCGCGAGGGTTTGGTTCGCCTGTTCGGCCGCCCACAAGGCGACCTGTTCGCGGGCTCGCCGCTCGGCCTCGCCGGGAGGCAGCGGCGCCTCGTAAATCTGGCGTTTCCGGCG
>JAEWBF010000132.1 GCA_023391285.1 Verrucomicrobiota bacterium | reverse complement strand
CGCGGTCTCCCGACCCCGCCGCCCCAACGCTCCCGCCTTCCCCTCCTCCTCTCGTCCCAAACCCCGCCCCTCGCCATATTCAAACCCCCGAAACTTCCCGTGCGCCCGCCACACCTTCTCCGCGATCGCGCTCAATTCCGCCTCCGGCTCCACCAAAAAATTCGCCACCGCCGTCGTCCGTCCGCCCGCTCGCGCCACCTGCCAACGCGGCACAAACACCCGCGCCGCCGGAAACGCTTCCCCGCTCTCCACCTCGTCCCGAAACGCAAACGCCGCGAAAAAATGCGGCCCACCAAACGGCGCGCTCACCTCTCCCACCGCGATCGTATGCGCGAGCGTCTCATCCACGAATCGCTGCACCTCCGCGAAACGCTCGGCTCCGCTCGCCTCGTTCGACACCACCGCCTCCGCTCCCGCAATCGCCGTTTCCAGCGCCGGCCGCTCCGCATAAAAATGCTGCTCGCCCGGCTCGAAAATCGACTCGAGCACCGCCAGCGGATCGAGCGCCTCCACCGCGATCGAAATGCTCACCAGCTTCGCCCGCCCATCCTTCCGCGCCGCGTCGCGACACGTCCCCAAAAACGCCCGCAGCGCCTCAGGCGTCGCATTCGCGATCGGATCGACGGGGAGGATCGTCATACCCAATCTTTCTCTTCCCTCTTTCTCTTTATCTTTCTCCCGCCGGCCGAACGCCTGGCGAAACAGAAAGATAAAGAGGAAAGAGAAAGACTACTTCTTCCCCTCCGCCCCTTTCTCCACCACCGGCCGCGGAAACAACACCAGCGCTCCCGCCACCTTCGCGCCGTTCAACTTCTCGCCCCACACGAGCTCATCCTTCCAACTCGCCCCCGGCGAATACCCGAGCGCCGCGTTCACTTTTTCCGTGGTCGTCGGAATCACGTGCTGCACCAACCCCACCGCCAGCCGCAGCGCCTCCGCCATCGTCGCGAGCGACGTCTTCAACAACGCCTGATCCTTCGCCTCCGTCGATTTGCCCAGCTTCCACGGCGCGCGCTTCTCGATATACGCATTCGTCTCCGTGAGAAACACCATCGCCCGCTCCAGCGCCGTGTGAAACTGAAATCCTTCACACAACGCCACGAACTCGTCGCGCGTCTTCTCCCACAGCGCCCGCAGATTCTTTTCCAACTCATCGCCCGCGCTCGCCGCCGCACCTTCGTCCGCCGCCGGCAACACGCCGCCCGCAAACCGCGTCGTCATGTTCAACGTCCGGTTCACCAGATTGCCGAGATTGTTCGCGAGTTCGCTGTTGTAGCGCACAAGAAACTGCTCGCGCGTGAAATCGCTGTCCTGCCCCACGTTCATCTCGCGGATCAGAAAATACCGAAACGCGTCCGCTCCGAACTCGTCCACCAGATCGAGCGGATTGAGCGCATTGCCCGTGCTCTTCGACATCTTCGCTCCGCGCTGCAACCACCAGCCGTGCGCGATGATTCCTTTCGGCAGCGGAATCCCCGCCGCATGCAACATGATCGGCCAATACACCGCATGCGGCGGCACGAGGATATCCTTGCCAATCACATGATACGTCGCCGGCCACACGCCGTCGCGGTCCGCCACCGCCGAGTAATAATTGATCAACGCATCAAACCAAACGTAGGTCACATACTGCTCGTCGAAGGGCAGCGAAATCCCCCACTCCAGCCGCTCGCGCGGACGCGAAATGCACAAGTCATTCAGCGGCTCCTTCAGAAACTCCAGCACCTGCTTCTGCCGAAACTTCGGAAAAACGAAGTCTTCGTTCTTCGTCAGAAACTCCACCAGCCACTCCTGATACTGCTGCAGCTTGAAAAAATAGTTGGCCTCCACGATTTCCGTCACTTCGCCGAAAATCTCCGGCCACGTTCCATCGGGATTCCGATCCTTCTCCTGCAGAAATTGCTCCTGCCGCGTCGAATAGAATCCCTTGTATTCCGCTTTGTAGATTTCGCCTTTGTCGAACAGCTGCTGCAGCACGTCGCGCACGACTTTCTTGTGACGCTCCTCCGTCGTCCGAATGAAATCGTCGTTCGAAATGTTCAACCGCGGCAGCAGCGCCCGAAACTCCGCGCTCACTTGATCCGCAAAGGCCTGCGGCGCCACACCCAACTTGCGCGCACTCGCCTGCACTTTCTGACCGTGCTCGTCGGTCCCCGTCAAAAAATGCACCTTGTCACCCATTTGACGCCGAAACCGGGCAATGACGTCCGTCAGCACCTTCTCATAGGCATGGCCCAGGTGCGGCGAACCGTTCACGTAGTCGATGGCGGTCGTGATGTAGAATGACTTCATTTGGAAGTCGTTTAACCAAAACGCCCCTCCCCCAAATGTCGAAAGTTTTGCTGACCGCCGCATGTCTCGCGCGCCGTGTCCATCCAGCCGAACCGCGAAGAGCGCGAAAAAGCGCAAAGGACAACAAGGCGATTCGAGCCGCCGTGTGGCTTTTTTAACCAAGCTTCGCGTCGCTCCGCGCCCTTCGCGGTTTCACTGCATTGTCCTCCCCGTCCCCTCCGCCGCTCCTCCCTCGCAATCCCCCTTTGACCCTCCGCCCGTCCGCGCCATCCTCGCCCCCGCCGCATGAACCCCCTCCCGCGCGTCCTCGGCCTCGCTCTTCTCCTGGTCCTCATCGCGCTCTCCACCCTCCTTTTCGCCACGCGTTCATCGGTTCGCAGTAGCCGCGAGCCCGCACCAGCGACGGCTTCTTCCGCCCGCCTCGCCGACTTCTCCCAGCGACTCACCCTCCCTCTCGCTCTTACCGCAGTCGTTCTCACCGCAGGTCTCCTCGCCAGCCTCGCCGTCCGCCGTCCGCGTTCCTCCGACTCCCGCGCTCCGTTCGACATCACGCGCACCGAAGTCGGCGCCCTCGCCAAACTCGCCGAATCCTCCGTCGCCCAATCCCGCGAACTCGCCCGCGAGCGCGACGTCCGCCAACGCGCCGAAGCCGACGCCCTTCTCACCCAACAACTCCTCAACCGCTCCCTGCAGGAAAAAATCCGTCTCGGTCGCGATCTCCACGACGGCATCATCCAATCCCTCTACGCCGCCGGTCTCACGCTCGAATCCGCCCGCCCGCTCGTCACCGCCGATCCCACCGAAGCCGAAGCGCGTATCGCCCGCACCCGCGAAAACCTCAACCGCTGCATCCGCGACATCCGCGCCCACATCGCCGGACTTTCGCCCGAAAATCTCACCTCCGCCGATTTCGCCCCCGCCCTTCGCGCCATCGCCGACGAACTCGCCGCGACCCGCGAGATCGATTTCGACCACCAAATCGACGAAGCCGCCGTCCGCCTTCTCTCGCCCGCTCAATCCATCGAGTTCCTCCAGATTGCTCGCGAAGCCCTCAGCAACGCCCTCCGCCACGGCGCCGCGTCCAAAATCTCGATACACCTTTCCGCCACCTCCTCTAACCTCCAACTCACCATTCACGACAACGGCTCCGGCTTCAACCCTTCCGCCCCCCGCACCGGTCACGGCCTCGCCAACATGCAAGCCCGCGCCATCCAACTCGGCGCCACCCTCCACCTCGAAAGCTCCCCCACCACCGGCACCCGCCTCACGCTTTCGCTCCCTTCGCCCTTCCCTTCATGCTCGTCCTCGTGATCGTGCTCGTGCTCTCGATCACGATGACGATCACGAGCACGACCACCCATCAAACCCTTTGTCATTCTGAGCGAAGCGAAGAATCCAGCTAGATACTCACTGCAGGACTCATCCCCAATTTTTCCCCTGCCCCGACCCCGCCGTCAGTTCCATCTCCTCCTTCCTTCGCGTCCTTTCGTGTCCCTTCGTGGTTCAATTCTCACTCCCCCGCCTCCACGTTTGACGCCTCCCCCCTCGCCCTCATTGTCCGCCGCATGAAAGTCCTCCGCGCAAAAAGCGCCGGTTTCTGCTGGGGTGTCGAACGCGCCATCGACATCGCCCGCGACTACGCCCAACAGGGCCGCCATCCCGTGTATACCGACGGCCCCCTCATCCATAATCGCCAGATGATGGAAAAACTTTCGCAGGAAGGCATTCGCGAAGTCGGCGACTACCAAAGCCGCGCCGACCTCGCCATCTCCACCCCCACCGAGGGCGAAAATCCGGTCATGGTCGTCCGCGCCCACGGCATCTCTCCCGAGCGCCGCACCTACCTCAAAAATCTCGGCATGGAGTTCAAGGACGCCACGTGTCCCGATGTCGGCATCATCGCCGGCAAAATCCGCCTCCACGCCAAGAAAGGCTACTCCACCATCATCTTCGGCGACAAAAACCACCCCGAAGCCATCGGTCTCATGGGCTACACCGAGGGCCGCGGCTATTGCATCACCAGCAAGGCCGACATCGACGCGCTCCCGTCGCTCGATCGCGTCTGCATGGTTTCGCAATCGACGATGTTCATGCACGAGTTCGACGAACTCGCCGCCTACGCCCGCACCAAATTCAGCGAGGTTCTCGTCTTCGACACGATCTGCCAGGCCACAAAAGACCGGCAAAACGACGTCGTCTCCCTCGCCCGCCAGGGCGCCCAGGCCATCGTCGTCATCGGCGGTCACCATTCCGCGAATACGGTGAAACTCGCCTCGCTCGCGCGTCTCCAGAATCTCCCTACCTATCACATCGAGACCGCCGCCGAGATTGTTGCGGACGAGATGAAGAAATACGAAACCGTCGGCGTCACCGCCGGCGCCTCGACCCCCGAGTTCCTCATCAGCGAAGTCTGCGCCAGACTGGAGTCGCTCTAGGTAGGGCAGGCAGCCTGCCCCGATCCGTCGGGGTCCTCACCGAGCCGCCACCGCGCGCTCTCACTGCCCCTGCTCCGCCAGCGGCTGGATCGCATCGCTCAGCTCCAACACCTGCCCGTCCGCCCGAAGCCGCGCCGCCAATCGCGCATACTCCACCGCTCCCGGCGCGCAATTTTCCTCCAACGCATGCGCCGCGAGCGTCGCCGCGGATTGGCCCAGCACCATGAACACGGGCTCCATCCGGATCGACCCATAAGCGATGTGCGTGGCCGACACGCACACCGGCACGATCAAATTCCCCGCCTCGCTTTCCGCCGGCAGCAACGCCCCACGGCCAATCGAATACGGACGCTCCACGTGCGCCTCCACATTGCCTTCGTTCCGCGCAAACCCGTTCGCGTCCACGTAGCGCTGCACGTGATGTGAATCCATCCCGTAGGCTGCCATGCCCACTGCATCCGTGGGAATCTGCCGACTTTCCGCATGATGCTGCGTCATCACGAGCTGCCCCACCATCCGCCTCGCCTCCCGCACATAAAGCTGCGGCGTCCAGTTCCCCGTCTCGACATACTCGTCCTTCGGCAAACCCCATGCGCCCACGCGTTCCCGCACCGCCGCCGGCACGCGCGGATGATTCGCCAGCGTCCAATACAGCCCGAGCTGATACGACCGATGCGCCGCCACGATCTTCTCCCGCTCCGCGTAATCCGCTTCCGGATACGCGTGATTCCCGCCAATGAAATCCCCCGAAAAACCGCCGCCGTTGTTCGTGTCCGTCTTCCGATTCGGCATCGCCGAATTGATCCACAGCCGCGCGTTCGGATCCGCTTCGAGATGCCGTAGCAGCAACTCGTAGTTGATCTCGTCGTAATCCTCCGGCTTCGGAAACGGGATCCGGTTCTCCGGATGGTCCGTCAGGCACGCGCGAAAACAATACGCCTGCACCCCCGCGTCGCCCGCCCCTTCAATCCCTGGCCCGCCGTCGCGAATCCCCGGCAACACCCCGCTGCTCCGATCGCCCGGAGTCCGATACGGGTCCACGCCGTCCGCGAGTTGGTGATTCCCCGCGTTGAACGAAAGCCGCCACGAGAGCTGACGCGCCCAGCGGTCCGCCTGCACGCCGTTCAGCGTTTCGCCATATTCGCGATTGCTCTCGCGTCCGACCCGATAACGCACCCCCGCCGTCGCCATCAGGTCTCCTTCGTAGGTCGCATCGATGAAAATCTTTCCGCGCACTTCCAGCCCGCTCTCGAACCGAATCGCCACAATTCGTCCGCCTTCCTTCACGACTCCGTTCGCGCGATCCAACCGCTCGTTCGTGATCACCTCGAGTCCCGCCTCCTCAATCATCGCCCGCAACACCGCTTTCGCCGCGCTCGGCTCGAAGGTCCACATCGTCTCCTCGGTCGCTTCGGTTCGCGTCTGCCCGCCGTCGCGATACTCTTCCCGCTGCTGCCATCTCCACGACTCCGGCCGCATGTAGTAGGCGCGGATTCCGCGATAAAACTCCCGCGCAATTCCGCCGATCACGTGCTTGTTGCCAATGTCCGTCTGTCCCAGTCCCCCCGTCGTCAGCCCGCCAACATGCGTCGAGGGCTCGATCACGAGCACGTCGCGCCCCATCCGCTTCGCCTGAATTCCCGCCGCCACCCCGCCGGCGTTGCCGCCATAGATGACAATCTCCGCCTCACGCGCCGCCGGCGTTTGCGCCTGCAGCGAACAAGCCAGAGCGAACAACATAGCACCGCGAAACAATGGGGTAACGTTCATCATGGGAGATATTTGAAAACTTACGCTCCAACCTCAACTCGACCGCTCACCGCCGCAGCGGCAGCATCTCCATCCGCCGCTGCCAATCACGCAGATAATCCTCCCGCCAGCGGTTCACATGCGCCGCGCCATTCCGATCGGCAAACCGCCGCGCGGGATCCGGATCGTCGTGCCAATACGTCTCCCGCTCCGTTCTCGTCCGCACAAACTGTCCGCCCCACGAGGGCCGCGTCGGATCCGACGGCGTGCCGCGCAACAAATACAATACGCTCGGCGTATCGCCCATCTTGATATCCTGCTTCGCCTCCCAGAAGCACGCTCCGAGGGCGCCGCGCCGCCGCACGTGCGTCTCGACAAATTTCAAATTCTCGAGATCGCCTTCCTGCTTCCCGCCGAGATACATCCCGCGAAAGGTCGTATCGTTCTCGATCCACCAAAGGTCCGGATGCTCGCGAAACAAATACTCCCGCGCCGTCGGATCCTGCGCCGTATTCCACGAACCGATACTATAGATCCGAATCCGGGACTTGATGTCCGGCGCGTCGTGCACCGCCTGCGCGACGTCGGTGATCGATCCCCACACCAGCACCCACAGCGGCCGCTCCGAAGTCACACGGGCGCGCTCGACAATCCACCGCGAACCTTCGGTCGCTTCCGAAAACCCCGCCACGGGCGCCGGATCGATCGCGCCTTGTTTCACCATCGCGCGCAACGTATCCGGCGTCGGATATCTTCCGGAGCGCGCCCGCAGCACATCGAAATCCTCCGCATACGCGTCGAGCACGTCGAAGATGTCACTTACGCGCCCCTTGCTCGGCGGAGAACTGATCAACCCCTCGGTATCGAATACATCGGCATAAAGCAGATAATGCACCAGCGATTGAATATCGTCCGGATCGTCCCCGCCGATGTCGGTCGAAAGGATCACCCGCGGACGATCGCCGCCGAGCGCCCCACCCGCGAGCGCCGGCAAACTGGCGGCGGCAGGAATGCACGTCATGAGCAGAAAAAACGACCAGCGTCGAAAGGGCACGCAAAGCTTCGTTGGCACGGGGTAGGACAGATGCGCCAACGAATCGAACCCGCTCGAGTTTGATAACGCGGCCCAAAGTCACACCGGTAACGTCGGTTTCCGATGTGACCTCCCCGCCACTCGGCACGTTTTCCCTCAAACCACATCCTGAGAAAATGAAACTCCTGCGTTTCGGATACCTCACCCTGCTCACCGCCTCCTGCACGGTCTTTTCCCAAGCGCCCCGCGAGATCGACAAAACCCGCCTCCGTCAGGCCATCGAGGGTTACTGGATCGGCCAGATTGTCGGCAACTACCTGGGGTTTCCTTTCGAAAACCTCTACACCGACGAACCGCTTCCCGTGTTGATCGAGCGCTACCACGATTATCGCGACGCCAGCTCCAGCCTGCGCATGAACCTCAATGATCGGCGTGCTTACATCCACATCATGGCCGACGCAATGGGCGGAGCGTGGAGCGACGACGATACCGACGTCGAACTCGTCACCTTGCACGCCGTCGAAAAATACGGCCTCGATCTCACCTATCCGCAAATCACCGAGATGTGGCGGACGCATATCAACCGATTCATCTGGTCTGCCACCCGCGCCGCGCGCGATCTGATGGAACAAGGCCACCGGCCTCCCGCCACGGGCAGCCGCGAGCTCAACCCGCACTGGTTCAGCCTCTCCGCTCAATTGAAAACCGAAATCTGGGGCGTGTTCTATGCCGGCATGCCCAGCGCCGCAGCGCGTCGCGCGCAATGGGACGCTCGTATTCATCACGAGGATTGGGCCACGCACCCTTCCATGGTCTACGCCTCGATGTTCAGTGATGCATTCTTTGAGAAAGATCCCCAGCGCCTGATCGAGTCCGCCCTAACCCGGCTCCCCGCCGACAGCCCGTATGCACGCGGCATCCGGGACGTGCTTGCGTGGCACAAAATCCATCCCGACTGGCGCACCGTGCGCGGCCTCCTTCACGAAAACTATTTCAGGGAAGTGGACGGATTCCGCATCCCCACCCCCGTGCTCGGTTCGGTGATCAACGGGCTGTGCGGCATCATGGCGCTGCTCTATGGCGAAGGTGATTTCACGCGCACCGTCGCGGTCGCCACGAGCGCAGGCTACGATTGCGACAACCAGGCCGCCACGCTCGGGGGTCTCCTCGGCATCATGCACGGCGTGGATTCCATTCCGTCTCGTTTCACGCTCGAACTCCCCAGCCGTGGACGCTGGACGGTGCCGTTCAACGACACCTACATCAACTACTCGCGCGATAACCTGCCGAACCGCTTCAGCATCTCCGATCTCGTCGACCGCATCGCCGCCGTCACCGAGAAAGCCATCCTCGCCCAAGGCGGCCGACGTTGGAAAAAAGACGGCCGCGTGATCTACGAGATCCCCACACAGTCCACGCTGACGCTGCCGGAATTGCCCTCCACCTCCGTCCCATCCGCGCCGGGAAATTCAATCACCAGCCCGCTCATCGATCGATAAAACCGCCCCGCGCTTCTCTCGCTCTGCAGCGAACAGATCCTCTAGCACACGGGAGTTCTACGTAGCGCTCCGCCCCCAACGGAGAATCGGCGCAAAACAAAAAGCCCGACGTCGAAACGTCGGGCTTCGCTGACCGAGTGTTGGCACTCGGTCGTTGATCACACCAAACTCAGAACGAGAACGTCGCGCTCAGACGATAGCTGCGCGGGTTCGGAATCGCCTCGAAAGTCTGCAATCCGTTCATCACCGGATTCCAGCTCGAGGCAACGACCTGCTTCTCGTCGTTGTTGAACAGGTTGTCGACGTTCAGCTGCACGCGGACACGGATGTCACGCGGAAGCGTGAACTCGTAGCCGACCATCGCGTTGTAGTTGATGTAATCGCGCCCCTTGAAGACTTCGTTCACCGGGTTCTGCAACGTCGCGGGTTTCACGCCGAGAATCGCGTCGCCACGATAGTTGGCGCCGGCGCCGAGCGTCAGGCCCTTCAACGTGCCGTCGCGGAAACGATACGCGGTGAAGAGATTCGCGTTCCACGGACGGATGTTGGTTTCGATCTGACCTTCCTGCGACTTCACGAACGCGAGCCAGCTGTCCAGGCCGGTGATGAGCGCGCCGATCGTATTCGTGCCGCCGGCATTGGTGAGATTCCCCGGGGGGCGACCCGTGTCGTAATTCAGCGCCGCGTTTTGCTGCCAGGTAGAACGATGCTTTTCGATGTAGTCCGACAGCGCGCCGCCGAGTTGCGAAATCTGGTTCTCCGCCTTGCTGACGTTGAACGAAATGCGCCAGTTCGGCGTCGGGTTCGCCGTGATTTCCAACTCGTAACCTTCCGACTTCTGCGAACGGGAGTCCGTTCCGCCCACCCGGTGTCCGTTGGGATCGTTCTGGTCGGTCAGCGTTCCGGTCGGGCCGCCGTTGAGCAGCGTCGTCCAGATTGCATTGATGTAGTTGAACACGTCGCTCTGGTGACCGGAGGCCTGGTTCTCGAGATCAACCGTGAAACGCGTGACCGTCGCGTTGATGCGGTTGTCGAGCAGACTGAGCTTGATGCCATAATCGAGGCCCTTGCCCTCCAACGGTCCAAGGGTGCGGTTCACGCGAAGATCCTCATCCTCGAGCAACGACTGACCGCCCTGGTCTTGGAAGTTCGTCGAGCGATTGACGAACACACCCAGCCACTCGGCCTTCGGAATGTGAAACACCGCGCCGAGCGTGTGGGTATCTCCGGTTTGATCGAGGCCAGGCGCCGCCGGCTCGGGATTGAGCGCGACCGCTTCACCGGTCTGCGCATTGCGGACCTGCGACCGATTCCACACCTTGATGCGATCGCGGCGGACACCCGCGGTGGTGACGAGATGGCCATTGAAGAATTCGCTGTGCGCAGCCAACGCGGCGGAATCGATGCGATTCTTCCCCTTGCTCCAGGTGTCACGCACAAAACCGCTCTCGAACCACTCATCCGGACGTCCATAGAGTTGGGTCGGCCCGATCTTCGTGGCGAAAGGATCCGGCAATCCGCGCTCGGCGAGATTCGGCGAGAACGGGAAGATGTGCGACACTCGACGCGGCAGATCGGTGAAATGGTTCTGCGCCATACGTTGCGGGTGGATGTTACCTTCGCGGAAGTTCTGCGATTCGTTCCGCGTCTCGGCCCGGCTGACGAAGCCGAGCAGCATGTGCTTCCCGAAGCGGTCGAGATCGAGATTGTAGTTCGCGCTGATCCGCATGTCGTCGCGCGTCGTTTCCATCTCCGAATAGGTCGGCTCGGCATAGGCCATCAGGGCGCCGGCATACGGATTCCGGATGCTCTCGTTGAAGTTCAGCGCATTCTGCCCCTGCGTCGTCGCCTGATACGGAATGCCGAGCTTGTTGGCGAACGCCGCGCCATTGGGGCCGCCCACCGTGGCGTTGTAGCGCATGTCGCTCGTGAACGTCGGAAGCGTCGAGGTGACGTCATACATGATTCCGATGCCCGCGAAGCCTACCACTTGCCGGTTCAACCGCTCCACGTGCGAACGGTTCACCGCCGCTTCGATGAAGAAGTCCTGTCCGATACGCTGCTCCAGGAAGAGTCCGACCGTGTGATAATCGAACTCCACGAACTGGCCGGGGCCCGTGATGTTACCGCTGCGCGGATAAATGCTCTCGTCCTCCCACGCCGGCGGGCTGTTGTAGCCGCTCACGCCCGAGCCACTCGAAGAACGGTAGAAGCGCGCGTTTTCCGCGCTCGTGCCGGTGTAGAGCACCTTGCCCGCGAGCGGGCCGTCCGTCAGATAGATGCGGCCGGTGCCGTTGACGATGTGACCGGCAGTCTTGATTTCACCGCCGAAGAACGGATCCGCGGGCTTGGCCGGGAATCCGTTGCCATTGCCACTCTGGAATTGCGCGTAGTCCTCGTCACCGAGCACCGACGGCGCCTGAGGCGTGCCGAAATCGACAAAATGCCGGCCCATCGCAGCCCATTGCGAAATGTTGTCCCACGGCATCCACGGGCGAACTTTGTTCTGCTTCATGTGGCCCATCTCGCCGGAGAAGCGAATCGTCGTGCTCTCCAGCGGCTTCCACGTCAGCGCCAGCGCGCCGCGCTCCTGGTTATCCGACTCGAAATCGCGATAACCGTCCGCCCGCTGCGCCATCAGGTTCAGGCGCGCCGCCAGCTTGTCGTCGATCAACTCGTGGTTCACGTCGATCGCGCCACGACGCATGTTCCAGCTGCCGAAGTGCAGCGTCACGTCTTCGATGTTGCGATCGAGCCGCGCGCGCTTCGGCGACACGTTCACGATGCCGCCCGGTCCACCGATGCCGAAAAGGATCGAGTTCGGACCGCGCGCGATGTCGACGCGGTCGAGATTGAAGATGTCCGCGCTGATGATCGTGTTGAAGTAATCGCGCGTCTGCGTCGCGCGGCGATAACCGCGGATCTGGAAATTGAAATCATTGTCGATCAGCCCGTTTCCGGTCGACGCACCAACGTTCGAATTGCCGCCGCCGATGTCATTGCCCGCGCTCAGCGCAAACTCCATCGCCTGGTTCACGTTGAGCGCGCCGAGATCGTCGAGGAAGTCCTTCGTGAGAACCGAAATCGACGCCGGCGTATTGCGCAGCGAGGTATTCAGGCGGCTGCCCGCGAGCGTGTTGGTCGCGATATATCCGCTGTCGCGGTCGGTTCTCACCTCGAAAGGCGAGAGGACGATGGTTTCATCGCCCGCAGGCGACGAAGGGTCTGCGGCTTGCGCCCCGGCCGATAGCGGCCAAGCGAGCATGCCAGACAGCACCAGGAGTCCGGAAAGCCCGGAACGGCAGGTAGTGATGGTCTGCATAGGGAACGGGGATCTTACGTTGGCTTCTGGGGGTAAGGACGCATCCGAAGTCCCACTACAAACGCGGAACGGGCCGGATGGTCCGTGGTCAACCCCAACAAGCTGCACCCCGTCCGAGGCCGCAAACCCACCTGCGGTTAACCCGTTAACCGTTTGCCCCCACCACCGGCAGCGTTTTCCCCTCGCGCCATTGCGGTTCCAACATCAGCGACTGCTGCACGCGCGGCACGCCGCGCTGGTTCTGGTGAATCTGCGCGATCAGGAAATCCACCGCGGTCATCGCGAGGTCCGGGTCGGGGATGAGCACACCCGTGTAAGGTTCCTGCGGCCGGACGTTCAGGCACGTGAACGCCACATCCTCCGGCACCCGGTAGCCGGCGTCCACCAGCCACTCGCACGCCCGGCTGATGAACGATAGCACCACCTGCGGCTTGTAGCGCTCGAACCAGCGCATGAAGGTGTCCCGGTCGAATGGGTCGCAATCGACGAGAATCGGGATGCGCCGATTCTTCGGCACCAACGCTTCCTGCTGCGCAAACGAGGCGCCGTGCCGCGCGAAATCGTCTTCCGCGATCGGATTGTGCCGGAACATCGCCGCGCCGATTCGGGTGTAGCCCCGCGATACGACTTCGTTCCACGTGAGGCGCGTCGCGGCGAAAACGTCGTCCGTCACCACGTTGTAAACGAACCGCGCCCAACCCAGCGAACAGCACACGATCGTGAACCGTTCCCACGCGCGGTCGCGCAGGTAATCTTCCACGACCGCCGGCATCGACGGGATGATGATGCCGCGAACGCCCCGATTGAACAGCACCTGCGACGCCGCCGCGCCGGACGAATAATTCGCCAGATCGAAGCTCTCCACCTTGTAGCCGTTCTGCTCCGCGCGTTTTCGCGCGGCTTCGAAATGACGCAGCTGCTGCGGCCCGGGAGCTTTCGAATGCACCAGGTAGGCGAGATTCGCCCGGTAACTGGCCGAGCGGCGCGCGAAACGGCTCCGCGCCAGCTGCGCCAAACTCGGATCGGGCCGGTAGCCCATTCTGTCCGCCAGCTCGGCGATCTCCGCCCTCACCTTTTCACTGATGCGCGGGTTGCCGCTCAATGCGAGCGACACCGTGGCATGGCTGCAGCCAAACTCCCGAGCAACATCTCGCTGGGTAACGCGAAGCAAGTTGGTCATCGGTGTAACCTCGAAGACGTTTGAGCCTCCATGTCAATGTCCTGACGCTTTCTTCTCCCGCCTTGCCTCGTTTCTCCTCCCCCGGCGGACTGACTTCCTCCCGTAGTGAAATTGTTGTGACGCCCGCTTCCTCCGCCTCCGGCTGCACCTCCCCTGGTTCTACTTCCGCGTCGTCTTCGCCTGCTCTCCTTGTCCCAGAGGACTTGCGCTGCGAGGGCCGGCTCGAACCCGCTGGCATCGAACTCGCGCAGCCCGCGTTGTCCTGGAAGCTCGCGACCTCGTCCGATCAACGCGCACAACACCAGACGGCCTACCACATCATCGTTGCGACTTCCCCCGCGAACCTCGCCCCCGCGACCGCCGATCGCTGGAACTCCGAGATCGTCGCTGCCGCCACGACGAACGTCATCTACCGCGGAATCGCACTGCGTTCGCTCGAACGCCTCTATTGGGCCGTCCGCATTCAGAACGAAAACGGCGAATGGTCGGAGTGGAGCAAGTCCAGCACCTGGACCATGGGCCTCCTCGATCCCGCGCGCGAATGGACTGCAGACTGGATCCACCTGCCTCCAAGCTTCCTCCCTCCTCCGGAGTCCGAGCGCGAACGCGCCGCGCCGCCCGCGCCACCCGATCCGTGGTTTCGCCGGGAGGTTCATTTCGACACCCCGCCTTCGCGCGCCACCGCCCTCGTCGCGTCGATCGGTTTCCACGAGCTCTACGTCAACGGCCAGAAAGTTGGTGACGCCGTTCTCGCGCCGAACGTCTGCGACGGCTCCAAACGCGCGTTTTATCTTCAATACGATCTCGAAGCCTATCTTCGTCCTGGATCGAACGTCCTCGCTCTGTGGCTGGGCGCCGGCTGGTCGGTGTATCCGCATTTTCGCGACGCCGCCGTTCCCGCGCAGCCGATGGTCAGCGCACTGTTCCACTGGACCACGGGGGCAAAGCACGAAGTCCTCGGGACCGACGCGAGTTGGCTCGCCCACCCGAGCCCCAGTCGACTGATCGGCACGTGGGAGTTTCAAAATTTCGGCGGAGAACGCTATGACGCTCGCGCCGAAATCCCCGGCTGGGCGCAGCCCAATCTCGCAACCGCCGATTGGAAACCGGCCGCGGTTCGCTCCCACCCCGTCTCCCTCCGCGCCGATCCCGCCGAGCCCAACCGGCTGCAGGAGGAGCTTCGCCCCGTCGGCGTCTCCGAGCTCGCACCGGGCGTTCATCGCATCGATTTCGGTCGCAACTTCGCCGGCTTCGTCGAAATCGCGCTCACCGCCGCTCCCGGCACGCTCATCACCCTCGAGTTCTCCGAAGCGGCCGATCAGTCGATCACTCATTCCATCCGGAGCGAATACATCGTTGGGCCTTCCGGCACCGGCACGTTTCGTAACCGATTTAACTACGCCGCCGGCCGGTGGCTAACCGTGCGGGGCAACGCCGTCGCTCCTGATCCCGCGCACACTCGCGCTTGGTCCGTGCGCAACGACTACCGGTCCAACACCTCATTCGCTTCGTCCAACCCTCGGCTGGACGCGATCGTCGCCGCCAGCCGCTGGACTTTCGAAAATCTCACCATCGGCGGCTTCGTCGCCGACTGCCCGCATCGCGAACGCATGGGCTACGGCGGCGACGGCCACGCCACGCTCCTGTCGGGCCTGTATCATTATCGCTTGGACACCTTTCTCGCGAAGTGGAACCGCGACTGGCACGACGTCCAAGGGCACCCGCCGCTCTGGTCGAGCCGGCATGATCCGTCGGCCATCGAGCCTCCGCCATCACAACATCCGGGCGAACTCCCCTACACGGCGCCAACCTATTGGGGCGGCGGCGGCCCGGCCTGGAGCGGTTTCTGCGTGCAACTGCCATGGCAGTTGTATCGGTTTTACGGTGACACCCGGATCCTCGAGCAGAGCTTCGCGCCGATCACCCGCTGGCTCGATTTTCTCGAGACCAAAGTCTCGTCCGATCTGCTTCACCGCTGGGGCGGCAAATGGGATTTCCTCGGCGACTGGCTCGCGCCCGACGTGCCCCGCGGCGTCAACTCCGACCTGCGCGAAACGCTTTTTTTCAACAACTGCTATCGCGTCTGGAGTCTCTCTACCGCCGCCGCCATCGCGCTCGTGTTGAACGAAGCGACGCTCGCCCAAACGTGGCAAAACCGCGCCGCCGCCGCGCGCCGTGCGATCCATCAGGAGTTCTACAATCCCGCCACCACCGGCTACGCCGACAATTCCCAAGCATCGCTCGCGGTCGCTTTGCTCGCCGAGATCCCACCCGCGGATCTCCGGCCGCAAATCGAGCGCCTTCTCGAAGCGGAAATCCGTCAGGTGCGAAAAGGCCACATCGGCGCAGGCATCACCGGCGGCGCCCTGCTCTTCCACTATCTCCTCGAGAACGATCGCCACGATCTGCTCAACCTCATGGTCGGCCGACCTGGATATCCGGGTTGGGCCTACATGTTGGAACAGGGTGCGACCACGCTGTGGGAAACATGGCACAAGCCGTCCGGAAACATTTCCTCGCTGCACAGCTCGTTCCTCTACGTCGGCGCTTGGCCCATCGGCGGCGTGCTGGGCCTTGCTCCCATCGCTGCAGCACCGGGTTTCGCCCGCGTTCGCATCTGCCCCGGACCGATCGATGCCAACGACCTTACGTGGGCTCGCGGACACTTCGACTCGGTTCGCGGACGAATCAGTGTCGCCTGGCGTCGCGAGAACGGTGTGTTCACCCTCGAGGTCGAGCTTCCTCCGGGAGTCGTGGGCGAGATCGGTCTTCCCGGCGTCGAGCCTCTCGCGATCAGCGAGTCGCAGCGCCCGCTCGCGGAAGTTCCTGGACTTGCGTTTCTCCGCGCCGACCAGCGTAGAACCTTCGTCGCGGTGCCCGCGGGTGCTTATCGTTTTCGCTGCCCCGTGACGCCCGTCGAAGCGCCCGCTCCGCCGGCGTGAATCCAGGTCGTGCTTGGTTGATTCATCTCCATTCGTTCCTCGCTCATGTCCTCTGCCGTTCAACATTTCCCGCCGGAGGCGCCCGCCAGCGGTCATGCCTTGGTCGTTTTTCCCGGCGGCGGATACACGCTGCTCGCGCCGCACGAGGGCGAAGGCTACGCGCGCCGCTTCGCGCAGGCCGGAATCGACTGCTACGTGGTCGCGTATCCACTCGCTCCCGACGGTTTCCGTCATCCGGCCATGATCGAGGCAGCGCAAGCTGCTCTGGCCGGGATCCGTGCGCAACTCGCGCCCAACGTTCGTCTCGGCGTGATGGGATCATCCGCCGGCGGACACCTGGCCGGTCATACCCTCGTGGACTGGGAGCGTCACGGACCGGCGGTGCGTCCGGATTTCGGCGTCCTGTGTTATCCAGTCGTCACGATGTTGCCGCCACACGGCCACACCGGCTCACGCGCCAATCTGCTCGGGCCCGCCCCGGAACCTGCCCTCGCGGCCGAGGTTTCGATCGAAAAACGCGTCACGTCACGAACTCCGCCGTGCTTTATCTGGCACACGGTGGAAGACGCCACCGTGCCAGTCGAACACAGCTTCCTCCTCGCGTCGGCCTTGCGGCAGGCCGGCGTGCCGTTCGAACTCCACGTTTACGCGCGCGGCCGCCACGGATTGGGCCTCGACACGCCTTACGATTGGGCGAGTGAGTGTATCCGTTGGATGCGCGAACTCCCTTGAACGCCCGGCCCCACTTCAGCTCTCCTCCCCCGATGCCGATCACCACGCAGCAAACGAAGATCCCGTGGAGCTGGGCCGTGTGCATGATGCTGCCGTGGACAACGCTGCACTACTCGGACCTGCTAAGCGGATCTCCGCTGACGTTTACGCTGCGCAAGTTCGCCGATCAGCCCGCGTTGATCGCCTTCCTCAGCAGCATCAACATCGCTTTCAACTTCATCGTCGGTGCGATCGCGAGCTACACCAGCGACCGCATCTGGACGCGTTGGGGGCGCCGTCGTCCGTTTCTGATCGTCGGCTGGACCGGTTCCGCTCTCGTCTGCATCGCCATTCCGCTCGCGCCCAACCTCTGGATGCTCGCCGCGCTGATCGTGCTGTATCAGTTTTTCACCGACGTCGCGAAGCCCTACGAGCCGCTTTACAACGAGGTCGTGCCCGCCTCGCAGCGTGGACGCGCCGGCGTGCTGCGCAGCATCGCCACCACCATCAACGGCCTCATCTTCAACGGCGTCTTGCTGGCGAACTTCGATCGCAACTTCGGCACGGTTATCGACGGTTGGAGTTTCGAGCTGCGCGGCGAACATCTCGTCTACTGGGCCGGCGCGGTCCTCACCCTTGCGACGACGGTCTTCATCTATTGGTGCGTTCGCGAAACGCCGCCGCGTGAGGGCGCGGTGCAGGAGCGCTTTCGCTTCTCGCGTTTCTTCGCCGAGGTCTTCGCCGATCGGCGCTGGTGGATGGTCTACGTGCTCTACGCCTGCCCCATGTTTTCGACTTCCGCGGCGCGTGTGTTCGTTCCGTTGACCATGACCGAGCAGATCGGCCTCACCAAGGCGCAGTTCGGTCGGATCGAGATGATCACGATGATCGTGAACCTCGCGTTGTTCGTGCCGATTGCCGGCTACCTGGCTGACCGTTTTTCACGGCTGTCACTGATGCAGATCGCGATGGGCGGAGCCGCTGTCGTGAATGTCGGGTTCTTCGCCCTGATTCATTTCGGACCGGAGGGAACGATCCCCACAAGCATCGTCATTCCCATCAGTCTTCTCGGTGGGATGGGCGGCGGATTCATCATGCTGAAATATCTGATCTGGGGCCCATTGGTTTACGATTTCATCCCGGCCGATCGCTTCGGCACCGTGAGCGCGGGCTTTTCCTTCGTGGGCGGCGTCGTCGGTTTTCTCATGATCAACGTCGGCGGCCTCTGGGTGCAGGTCTTCAGCACCATCTTCGGCTCGATCCGCGGCACGAATTTCGACTACAGCAGCATCTTCCTCCTCCAACTGCTGTTTTCAGTCGCAGCCATCTGGTTCATTGGCCGATTCAAGCAAGCCGTGCGCGACGGCCGCATCGCGGTCTACGGCTCGCAGCAAGCCGAATCCGCCCCGCCCGACAAAACCTGAGCGCTCGGGCTTCCAGATGATGCTACGGCGCCTCGCACGACTGCTCGCTTCTCTCTTCGCGACCGCGGTCGTCGCGGCGATTCCGGGCGAAATCGATGATCCACTCGGCGATGCTTTCTCTCAACCGCCCGCCGCCGCTCGACTCCGGGTCTGGTGGCATTGGATCAGTGGAAACGTAACGCGCGAGGGCATCACCGCCGATCTCGAAGCCATGCACCGCGTGGGAATCGGCGGCTTCAATCTGTTCGTCGTCGAACAAGCCGTTCCACGCGGCCCGGTGGTTTTCGGCTCCCCCGAATATTACGACTTGCTGCGCCACACCGCGGAAGAAGCGGAGCGTCTCGGGCTCGTCATGGAGATGACGCACTCGCCCGGCTACTCCGGCACCGGCGGTCCCTGGGTTCCCCCCGAGCTCGCCTCCCAAAAATTCGTGTGGTCGAGCGCAACGATCGACGGCTCCTCCGCCACGCTGCCGCAGCCCGAAACCAACGCCGATCACTATCGTGACATCGCGCTGCTCGCGTTTCCCAACCCCGCCACCGCGCCCAATCCTGTCGAGCGCAACGTGCTCGCTCCGGAACCGCGGCCATATCCGCAGCCGACGGCCGATGCCGTGGTCGATCCGGCAAGCGTGATCGACCTTACCGACCGGCTGCGCTCGGATGGCAGCGTCGATTGGACTCCGCCGCCGGGAAAATGGGTGCTGCTCCGCCTCGGTCACACGCCGACGGGCAAACTCACGCATCCCGTGCCCCCCGAAGCGCGCGGGCTCGAGTGCAACAAACTCGACCGCGCCGCCGTCGAGCATGCGTTCAACCATGGTTTCGTGCCCGTGCTCGAACGTCTCGGCCCCCTTGCCGGTCGCGTGCTCTCCGGCACCCTGATCGACAGCTACGAGTCGGGCGCGAATGATTGGTGTGACGACTTCGCCACGGAGTTTGAACATCGCGCCGGATACTCGATCCTCCCTTGGCTGCCGGTCTTCGCCGGTTACGCCGTCGGCGGCGCCGAGGAGTCGGAACGCTTCCTCTGGGATTACCGCAAGGTCATCGCCGAACTGTATGCGGAAAACTACTACACATGGATGAACGAGCTCGCGCGACGCCGCGGCCTCACCTTGAACGCCGAGGGCAATCACAGCGCCGGATCAACGCTCACGAGCAACGGCGTGGTCGACGTGCCCATGATGGAGTTCTGGCGGCGCGGCCCCGGACACGGGGCGCTCGCCAACGAGGCCATCTCGGCGGCGTTGCTGTATGGCCGTCCTCGCATCGCGGCGGAGTCGTTCTCGCAGTTTCCCGAGGACGCCTGGCGCATCGTGCCGGAAAACATGAAGCCGGGCACCGACCAGGCTTTCGCCAACGGCCTCAACCAACTCTACATTCACCGCTTCGCCCACCAGCCGTGGTCGCATGTTCGGCCCGGCATGACGATGGGCTACTGGGGCATGTGGTTCGATCGCACGCTCACGTGGTGGGAGCAGAGTTCAGGCTACAACGCCTACGTCGCTCGCGCTCAAGCCGTGCTCCAGGAAAGCACGCCGCAAATCGACGCGCTGGTCTGGATCGGCGAAGGCCTTCCCGAGGACGGAGCGAAACTGCGCGGTAACCCATCGATCGAAGCGTTGCGACGAATGACTTCCCATCGGCTCGCCTTGCTCAACGGCGACGCGCTGCGGGGTCCGATCTCCGCCGGTGCCGGCGGCCTCGTCCTGCCTTCGGGTCAGCGTATCCAATTTCTGGTGATCGCGCCCGGCGCCGAGCTCACCACCGACTCGCTGCAGCGTCTTCACGCCGCCGTGCAACACGGTTTGATTCTCATCGGCGAACCGCCTTCCACCCCGCCGGGTCGGGAAACGGACGCCCACCTTCACGCCCGTTTTCACGAATTGATTAGCGCGCTCTGGGGCGACGCCTCGCTCTCCGAGTCAGACCGCACCGTCGGCCGCGGCCGTGTGATCCGCACTGATGCGTTCGCCGCGACGCTCGCGTCCCTGGCACCCCCCGTCTTGGAACGCGAAAGCGGTCCCGAGCGACTTGCCTGGTCGCGGCGTCGCATCGCCGAAACCGAAATGTTCTTCGTCGCCGTTCAGGATGAAGCGCCGTCGGTGCTCACGCTAAAGCTCCGCGTTGCCGATGGTCAGCCGGAAATCTGGCGGCCGGAGGCGGGCGAGCGCCAGCCCGCCGCGGTGTGGGAACGCACCGGCGACTACACCCGGATCGCCATTCCATTCCAACCAAACGGATCGGCGTTCATCGTGTTTCGCCCCGCGAAGACCCAAGCCGATCCCATCGTCGGAGTTACCCACGCTGGGCGTAGCGTCGTCGAAACCCTTCATGCTTCGCCCAACGGCCCACTCGAGCTCCGCAGCCTTTCCGGCGGCGACTTCAAACTCGAGCGCGCCTCCGGCCGTGTTACCACCGTGCATGTCCCCGCGCCGCCTGCGCCTTTCACGCTCGGCGGTTCATGGGAGATCGAATTTCCTTCCGTCGTCGGCGCCCCGCTGTCGATCGCCTCAAGCGAGCTCACCGACTGGTCGACGCATTCAAACCCCAACATTCGCCACTTCTCCGGCACCGCCGAATATCGCACCTCGTTCGATCTGCCGCCGGCCGCAGCCACCGCTCCCGTGCGTGCGATCCTCGACCTGGGTATCGTCAAAAACTTCGCGGAGGTCTCTCTGAACGGTCGCACGCTCCCCACCCTGTGGCGGAAGCCATGGCAGCTCGACGTCACCGACGCGCTCATCCCCGGCCGTAACGAACTGCGCATCCGTATCACGAATACCTGGGTCAACCGCCTCATCGGTGACGAATATCTCCCGGAAGACACCACGTGGCGCCCGGTGAAAGCCCACGCTTCCGATCACCGCGTGTTCGCCGCCGAAGCCTGGCCCGCGTGGGTCACCGACGGCGGTGTTTCACCGCACGGCCGCCAGACTTTTTCCGCGATGAAAGTCCTGCACCGCGACTCGCCTCTTTCTCCTTCAGGCCTTCTCGGCCCAGTGCGGATTATTTTCGAAACGATACAGCCGCTCCCCCGCTAGCGCGCCGCGAAGATTCGCCAGAGGCGGCCTCGGCCTCCCCGTCGAAAATCACGCCCGGACGCGCACGTGTCGCGCCAGCCGTGTCCGTTAGCCATAGGCTTCCTGGATCGATTCGCGCGCGGACGCCCCTGCCCACGCCGTCGAAATCGTTTCAGGCGTCGGCGTGGATACTTTCCGCAGTGTGTTTCCTTCCAACCAGGGCGACTTGACGTGCACGACGTGCTGCACACTCGGAACCGACCACTGATTCTCCTGAATCTGCGAAACCAAAAGATCGATCGCCGTGCACGCAACGATCTGCCGCTCCATGCCCAAACCCGATTCGGGTTGATCCGCGTAAGCATGCAGACTGAGGAAGCCGACCTCCTCCGGGATTCTAACGCCCGCTTCGCGCAACCATTGCGCCGGTCGTGGAATCAAACCGATCACCGCATCGGGCCGGTGCTTCTCGAACCACTTCAGAAAGCTCACCTTGTCGCTCGGATCGCAGAGCAGGAACGGCAATTTCGCATGCGTGGGGTCGAGCTCGGATTGCTCTACATACGACGCACCCAATCGCGTGTGATCGTCGATCGCGACCGGCGTGTGCCGAAACAACGCCGCGCCGATCCGCCGATATCCGCGGGCCACTAGTTCCCGCCAGGCCCGGCGCGTGCTTTCGAACATGTCGGTCGTCACCACGTGAAACGGCATGCGCAGCCAGCCGACCGAGCAGCAAACCACCGTGAACTTTTCCCAATCGAAACCTTCGAAATCCGTGTCGGCGTCCGAGGGCATCGAAGACAAAACAAGTCCGCGGATGCCGCGATGATACAGCGCCCGGCTCGCCGCCGCGCCGTTCGGGTAATCGGCGAGATCGAACTCGCTCAAGATATACCCTCGCTCCTCCGCCCGCGCATGCGCCGCGCGAAAATGCCGGTGCTGCAGGTCGTAGTTTCCCTTCTTCCGCTCCACCAGATACGCGATCGCCGCGCCATGCCCCGTTTCGGTCCGCATCCAGCGCTGCCGCGCCAGGGCCGATACGATCGGATCGGGACGATAGCCCAGCTGCATCGCCGCGGTTTGGATCGCGACGCGCGTCGCTTCCGCAATCTTGGGACTGCCGCGCAGCGCCAGCGATACGGTCGATTTGTCGAAGCCAGTCCGGGCCGCTATGTCACGATGGGTAACACGCACACGGGGAGTCATGGGGCTCGAAACCGTGCGTTGCCCTCGAACGACTGTCAATCGGCGGTCCAGCATTAGAGCCCGCAGTTAACGAAGAAACCGCCGCCGTTTCCCACGGCGGCGGTGTGCAGTTCAACCAAGCTATCTTAGAACGAGAACGTATTCGTGATCGCCCAGCTGCGTCCTTCACGAATGCGGAACATGCCGGGGCTGCCGTCCACCTGAGTGTTCAACGGCACGACTTCGTTTTTGCCGAAAGCGTTGAAGACATTCAGCTGGATGCGCCAGTCGATCTTGTCCGTCAGCTTGCGACGATAGCTCAGCCAGAGATCGAACGTGTGCTCGGCGTCCGCCTTGTAGGGCGAGTTCAGATCGAGCGTCGGGTCCGGCTCGCCGGGGATCTGGATGTAGGGGAATCCGATCGCGCCGGAGGACACGTAACGATAAGCACCGCCCACGCCCACGCCACGCAGCGCACCTTCGCTGAACGAGTAGTTCGAGATCACGTTCGCGCGCCACTCGCGCACTTCCGGCTGCGGCTGACCGTTCAGCGCCCGCAGGTAGATGACGTTGCCCAGGAATCGCGCCCAGTGATTGTTGCGCACCGTCGCGTTGACCGCCGTGCCCGCCAGGTTCGGGCTGGTGGCGCTGATGTTGACCTTCATCAGACCGGCAGGCGTGTTGCGATAGGCATTGTCGATGAAGTCGATGATCTCCGAGAACGCCGCATCCGGAACGTCACTACGAATGGCCTCCGACTTCGCCGCGTTGACCGCGATGCGCCAGTTGGGCGTGGGATTCGCCGTGAACTCGAACTCGTAGCCGCGCGAGATCTGATTCTCCGTGTAACGGTGCGTCGCCGGACGTTGCGTGAAGACGTTGTTCGTCGGACCGCCCTGGCGCGGCACGAGCGCACCGGTTCGCGTCCAGTAGTTCACGAAATCGGTGAACTTCGTATCGAGCTGGTCGAGGAAGTCCACGTAGGCGGGCATGATGACCTCGCGGAAGTATTCCGGCTGCGTGCCAGTCCAGGTGGACGGAATGTCGGACGGCGCCGCGGTGTAGGTGTTCAGCAGATTCTCGCGCGCCTGACCTTGGAGATCGTTGATGATCGCGAGCGTGCGCGCCGGGAACGAGATCGCTTGTTCGAGGATGAACATCTGCGAGTCGATGTTGGCCGGCGAGTTCGCCAGCGCGATTTCCGTCTCATACTTCGTCACGCGCAGCGAATACTTGTTGTCCTTCGTCGCGAGCAGCACGCCGATGTCTTCGGTTTTGCCCGCGGGCGTCGGCAGTTCGCGGCCGAAACCGTCGAGGCGGCCCGCGACCGGGGCGAACGCTTCGCCGCGATTGTAACTGAACGAAACGTTGAGCGGCAGCGGATCGCGCTCGCCGAGCAGGCGATTCACGTGGGCGACCGCGCTCCAATTCGTCGTGTTGGTTTTGTCCCTCTTCCGGAAAGCATTCGGGCTGTTCAACGAGAAGACACTCGGATCGACGTTCGCGCCTTCGTCGGCGCTGGACTGACCGGCGCCATTCAGACGGAACGGCGCTTCGACCGAGCGGCTTTCATAGGTGTCCTCGCGCCAGCCATACGTGAGCACGAGGCCGTTGTTGAGGAAGTAGCCCTGATAAACCGCCACCAGCGACTCGACGTCGAACTGGGTCTTCGCCGCCGCGCGCGTCGCGTAGTCCATGCTGGCCTGCGTGCCATCGAGCGAATCGACCATCGTGAAGGTGCCGTTGCGCCACCCGACGTAATTCGCCGGATTCTGCGACTGGAAGAGATAGGGGTTGTTGTTGACTGGGACGTGCATGGGCGGCGTCCAGGGCTGGCCGGGCGTCACGCCTGCCGGCGGGGCCCAGGTCGTGTCGAAATAACGAATCGTGTGCACACCGCCGGCGGGGATGATGTTGTCCGCCACGTTCGAAAGGTTCAGACCCGAATTCAGTGCGCGGCCACGCAGGTCTCCGCTGAGATAATACCGCGGCGTGAAACGCCAGTTCGTGCGCACGATACCCGTCAGCGCAGCGTAGTTTTCGAAGTCCGGCGTCGGCGCGCGCAGCATCATCGTGCGGCGATGACGGCTGTCCTCGTCGCTCTGATACACGGCATTCACCGACTGACGGCCGACCAGGCGGCCCAGCCAGCCCGACTTGTTCTCGCTGAAATCGTAGGCGCCGAAGATCTGCGCGCGGAGCGCCTCGCGGTCGACCCACTCGACCGAGTTGCCGCCAAACAACGGCTCGTCGACGTAAGCGCGGCCGACGTTGGGATTCGGGTTTCCTTCGATATCGATTTCGTTGACGTCGATCTTGATGCGGTTGGCCGAGCCGATGACGTTCGTCTGGCCGCGGTAAGCCTCCTCCTTGAAGAAGGCGATCGAGTAACCAAGCCGATTCCGGAAGAACGTGTTCTCGAGCGAGATCTCGGCGAGCTTCGCGTCCTGCCACTCACCCTTGTTGGGACCGTCGAGCAGCTTGTTGTAGAAATCGAAGATCGAAGGATCGCTCAGGCCGATCTGGCGATACGCGCCGAGCGCGGCATACGGATAACCTTCCTCCGTCGCGTGCGTGGGGAACGCTTCGAGCGTGAGCGGATTGAATGCGCCGCCGTGAATCAACGTGTTCGGGGTCGTGACCGTCGCCGTCGGATTCTGCACGACGCCGGCCGAGTTGAGCGCGCCTTCGGTGACGAGCTGGCCCACGCGCCAGTAGGGCTGCGAACCGGCGGAGTTGTAGATATACATCGGGCCACCAACGCCGAAGTCGGAGGTGAGCCAGGAATTGAAATTGTAGTTGGGATTCGGCTGACCTCCTACCAGCGCGCGGGTATCGTAAGTCAGGCGATTGACCGTCTGGCCGCCCTGCCCGCCTTCCGACTGCGGGATGAAGAACGGTGTGATGTAGTCCATCGGCGTGACCGTGCGCGGACGATTGCTGCGGCTGTTCACGTTCTCGAAGTTGCCCGAAATCTGGAACAGCGTGTCACGATTGTTGAGCGCCTTCGGACGATAGGAGGCGGCAATGTAGTGGCGCTCGTCATCCTGGAACGCCGGATCCTGCCGGAACTTTCGCTCGTCTTCGAGGATCGCCGCGCGCACCGCGAGTTCGCCCGGGATCAGCACGTGATTGTAGTTCAGGCTGGCCCGGATCGACCCGAACTGATCGACGCGAACACCCACTTCACCGCGGTTGCGATGGAAGTTCGCGGCGTCCGTCGTGCCGTTGATCACACCGGCCGGGCTGCCCAAGCCGAAGAGAATCGCGTTCGGTCCGCGCTGCAGATCCACGCGGCTGACGTTGTAGCTGTCCCACGCCACGGAACTCAGGAAGAAATTGCGCGTGTTGTCAGCCGAAGTGAGACCGCGGATACGGTTCGCGGAGTTCGGATTGCCGAAGGCGGCGTTTTCGTTCGCCTCGGTCGGGCCGGTCGCCGCGCCCGAGAAATTACCGCGCGGTCCGCTTACTTCGGTGTTCGTCGTGTAAGCCAGCAGGGTCTCGTTGTTCACGGCGCCCAAGTCGTCCATGAACTCCTTCGTCACGACCGAAATCGCCGAACCGATGTCGGCCAGGTCGGTCCGGATGCGAGTGCCCGCCAGTGTATCCGTTGCTTGATACCCGCGATCGCGCTCGGATGACACGGTGAAGGGTGAAAGGACGACGACTTCATCCGATTCCTGCTCCGCCGGAGGCGGATTCGCCGACTGCGCAAAAACCGGCGATAAACCGGATAACGCGAGGACGCTTAAAAAGGCTCTCCCCGTAGGGAAGCGCCTGGTTCCGAGAGCACACGACGAATGATTTCTTTGCATTGGCTCGAAGGTTTGTGGGGCTGGTCGGCGCCAAAGCGTTCGCAATGCGAACACCGCAGGCCGGTGGGTCGGCGCGAACCTGCTTGAGCCACCGCAACGGGCAATCGGGCGGATTTTCATCACGATGAAATCTCGCGAGCCTGCGTCGCACGCACCCGATCCCTCCCCCAGATAGCCTCTCGCCCACGTCCTCTCCCCCGGTAGCGCGAACCAGCCTGCCCCGATGTGTCGGAGTCCCGGTGAGCCGCTCCCGTCCGTCCGCGGCCGCATACGCGCTTCTCCAACCCAGCGCCTCACGCGACCAACATCGTGCCTCGAACGCGCCGATCAGTCCGCTCCGAACGTCACCTCGTAGCGCACAGCTCCTCCGGCGGGCGCCGTGAAAACCGCCGCCAGCAAACTCACGCCGGGATTCGCCGCGTTGAAATCGTCAGCCGGCGGAGCCGCCGGTTCCACGACGAAGGTTGCGTCGTCCGAGCCGGAAAGCCGCACCTTCAACTCTCGCCCGTCCTGCTTCAGCAACGCTTCGCGCCCATTCAGCACGACTTCCGCCCGCGTCGGGAATTGCCAGCGCACGCGCGCGCCCGGTTTCAATCCGCTCAGCCGGTCTTCGATCGCCACACGCCGCCCCGGCAGCCAGCGAAACGTGCGCCGCACCTGCTCCGCCTGGCCGCGAAAAACCTTCGACAAATCCACGCTCGCCTCCGGCACCTGCGCGTCGGGATCGAAGCCGTGAAGGATGGCGTGCCCGTCGACGCGATGGAGCTGTTCGTCGATCGTCAACGTGCTGTGGCTGTAATTATTCAACCGATACACCTGCCAGCGCTGCGAATTCTGCGCGCGATTCCACAGGTCCACGCCTTTCGACTCGAGCGAGTGATAATCCTGCAGGCCGAGATCGATCGCCCATCGCACGCCGTCGCGCTCGAGCACGAACGAGCCCGCATCCATGTGCGCGTGATTCAATTCCGCCGCGCCGCCTTTGAACGCGAGATACAGGCTGTTGCGATCCGTCCACGACTCGCGAAACGCCACGATCGGGTTCATTCCGCGGCCGGCATAACGCAGCGGTAGCTTCGGTGCGGTTTCCCCGACGGCGCCCTCCGGCCACCACACCGCCGTCAACGGGAAAAACCAGCTCCGGCGATCAGACGGCTGCGTCAACTCCTCGCCCGCGAGTTCGCGCAGGTTGAACAACGCGAGCCCCGGATCGCCGATCTTGCGGGCGAACCAATAGACCACGGCCTGATGCCCCGCGCGCTCGCCACCGTCCCCATGGTTATAGAAGGCGCCCGTCGGTCCGATCGTCTGCAGAAACGCCCCCGCACTCGGCAGGAACCCTTCGCTCGCCGAGAGCTCCCAATCCGTGCCCAAAGCCGTCTCGAGCGCCGCAATCATCACCGCCTGATACGTCGTCCCATAAACCCAGTAGGACGGTCCTTCCGGATACACGCCATCGGGAGCATAGGGAGTCAGACCATGCCGGATTCCCGCTCTCGCTTTCGCGAGCAGATCGCGCGCAAGCTCCGGCTCCTCCTCCGCCACCGTCAGCGCCGCCAGCGTCAAACCGCCGAAACACACCTGGCTCCAGTTATTGTCCGCCCGATGCCACCAGTTGTGCGCCGCCGCCGGATCGAGTCCGGGCCGCAACGCTTTCTCGACGAGCGCGCGGCGGATCGTCGCGCGCGATGCTTCCGGCAGCGCGTCAAAAGTCCAATCGTAGCCGAGCGCCAGTGCCGTCGCCGCTTCACCGACGTCGAGAAAGTGACTCGGATTCCAATCCGAAAACGCCGCTGCCGTGAGCATCTCCTTCTCCGCCCGCTCCGCGAACTCGCGCTCGCCCGTCGACTGCCACGCATACGCCAGCGTCATCGTGCGGCGCAGCAGACTTCTCGAAACGCCGAGCAAGCGACGGCCCACGATCGTCCGCTCGAGCGGCGGGGTCGAAAGCAGTTCGCGCGCTTCCTCCAGCAGCGTCGCATGCACGCGCGCGAACACCGCGTCGCTCTTCACCCGCTTGCGAATCCGCTCCCAATCGTTCGCCGTCACGAGCAGCCGCGGATGTCCGCTCCGCAAATTCGCGAGCGGATCTCCGGTATTCTCACTTTGCTTCGCGGCCAGGCCGTCCGCCGCGCACGCTATCGCGCCCGTCACCAGGAAAACCAAAATGCGCGTCGTCATGATCCCACAGCTGGCTCGCCCACGCGCTCGTTTCAAGTCTCCGTCTTGTCTCATGCACCGGCGCGTCGCTCCGCTCTGCTGAAACGCGCACCTTCATCCTACGCGCCGCGCGTGCAGCGGCCATTCTTCAAACGAAGGCCGTGGTCTGCAAAAAACGCGCGTGGCTCGACGGCGGGGACACTTCACGGCTCCACCACCGAAACCGATCCAGTCAGGGACGCTTCTGGCCATGGCGCGCCGGCATCAATCCAGGCGCGCAGATGATCGAGCTCCGCCGTGGATAAACCGGGATATTTGTCACGCCGGTTCAGCGGCGGCATCTCCAAATCTTCGATCTGTCCCGACGCTTGCAGGAACAGCGGGCTCGCCTGCGCCGAACCTGGCACGATCGCGGGCTCCCCGCTCTGCCCGCCGCGCATCAGGTCTTCGCGCGACCTCAGCGCAAAGCCTCCTTTGGGTCGGGGCCCGCCATGGCAGCCGACGCAGGACCGCTCGAACAAGGGCTCGATGTCCCGACCAAAATCGAAGCCCTGCGCCTGCGCGGGAGCGCGCGCGGCGGATGCCGCCGACGACGCAGTCTTCGTATCGATCATCGAAGCACGGTATCGCGCGATCCACTGCTGCGCGGATGGAAAGGTCGCGCGATCCATCGTGGGTTTGAGGGTGGAGAGTAAAGCGATCGTCGCCCAGGCCGTTCCCGCCGCCGAAATCCACTGATCTTTTCCATGCGGAAACTTTCCATCGAAATGGGGCTGAAACGCCCATGATCGGCTGCGCACCCACCAGGATCCGTCATCGAACTGAGTCCGAAGCAAGTAATCGACTCCGCGTTGGTAGCTCGGATGTTCGGGCGGGACGCCCGCCTTCAGCAGCGCCACAAGCGCCGTGCCGGTGGCCCACGCATCGCAGTCGAGTCCCGGTAATTGGGCCCAGCCGCCCTCCTCGCGCTGCTGCTGCAGCAAATCGTCGACGAGCGAAGACATCCCCGTCAACGGCTCACCTGCCCATGCCAGCCCGAGCAAACGGAAAACGCGGTCGTTATGCGAGCGAATCGGTTCCTGCTTCAGCCAATCGCGCCCCCGCTGCAAGGCGTCGGCTGCATCTTGCTCCCGCCCCGCCGGCGGATACAGCTGCACCGCGCGCAGTGTCCACGCCGTGAATACAATCGAGCCGTCGATCATCGGCGGGCGACGCGCTTTGTCGCGCCAGGAACCGTCCGGATGCTGGACCGCCAGCAGATAACGGGAAAAACTCTCCATCATCTCGTCCGGCAAATAGCCCATCGCGTGCAGACCGTCTGCATCGTAGCCCAGCGTGAGACCACCGCCCGGCGTCGGTTCATCCATTTGCCGCGCATTCTCCACCTCCGACGCCCGCGTGCTGACGATGGCGTCGAGCAAGCGACCGACGTCGCGATCGTCCAGGTTGAGACCTCGCTCTCGCGCCAGACTGAACGCCACCGCCGGCAGCGACTGCTGGTGGCACGAAACACACTTCGCCTGGTCGCGCACAAATCCATTCTCCAGGAACGCCGTGGAACTCCTGCCCAGCAGGTCCACGGCCCGTTGTGCGCTTCTGCGCACCCAGGTTTCCCGCGCCTCGCCGCGCGCCGGCACATCATGCCGAGGCAATTGTTTTCCCCTTCGCGACACCGGCGACTTGGCCCCCAACGCTGTCAGGTATCGCACGAGGTCCGTGTCGGCTCCGTTTCTCAACGCGAAACTCAACGCCGTCTCGCCCGCCTCGTTGGCGGCATTCACGTCGACGCCCCGCTCCACCATCAGCTTCGTCAGGGTCGGGTCTCCATTTTCGTGATACGCGCTCAGGACCACCGGCGGCGTGGCATGGCCGCGCAAGGTGGGAAGAGTGAGGTTCGCGCCCCGTTCGACGAGGAAGCGCGCCATCCTGAGATTTCCCGAAAAAACGCCGCGTTCAACGCCGTGCCCTGCATATTCCGCGCGAGATCGATCTCCGCGCCGCGCTCCAGCAACTCTTCCGCCAGCCCAACGTTATCGACGATGGCCGCCGCCATCAGCGGGGTTGTGCCCTCCTTCGGATTCACCGGCGCTCCACGCTCCAACAGGAGCCGCACGGTGCGCGCGTCGCCTCCCACGATCGCGACGGAGAGGACGCTCGCCTGCCCCAAAAGTCCCGTCGGCCGCGAACGCCGTGCGTTAACATCCGCGCCCGCATCCATCAGCAACCGGGCCACCGCATACGAATCTGGACGCGACACGGCGCCCAGTAACGGGGTGATGCCGCGTTTGGAGATCACGTCGGGCTTCGCGCCGCGCGCGAGGAGCGCGGCCACCATCCGCTCGTCGGTGACGGCATAGTGCAGCGGCGTCGCTCCCGCCTCATTCAACGCATTCGGGTCGGCGCCCTCCTCGAGCAGTTTCTCGACCGCGGCGGAGTCTCCGCGCAGAGCCGCCCGATGCAGCGGCGTATCGGTGAATTCCCTACGCTCTGGTGAAACCTCCGCTGACCGCGCGGCCGCAAAGGAAGATAGCCCGATGACCAGGAGGAGCCGGAGGACGAAAGAAAACGCATTCATGAGGGAGAAGCCGCCGAAACGCCGAAACGCGGCGAATCTCTGGCGGCATCTACCAACACGAAATCCGGCATCGGAAAGGATCATCGGATTGTCCGCCGGAGTGCGCCCGCCCTGACCCGCCGCGTGATCATCGCACAGAACTCGTTCATGAGACCCATGTCCAAACACCTCGGCCCCCACCAACCTTCCCGCCGCATGCTCCGTCGTAACCCCACGGCCCCGTGAATGACGTCACGCAGTTGTTGCATGCCATGGCGAATGGCGACCCCGCTGCGGGTCATCGCTTGATTCCGCTGGTTTACGATGAGCTGCGCCAGATGGCCGCTCGCCGCATCATCCCGGGCGGCGCGGATCCGACGCTGCAACCCACCGCCCTCGTGCACGATGCTTGGCTGCGCATGGGAGGCGACCACATGGTCGGTTGGCGAAGCCGCGCCCACTTTTTCGCGGTCGCCTCGACGGTGATGCGCTCGATTCTAGTCGACCGCGCGCGACGGCGCCGGGCGGCGCGACATGGCGGCGGACAGCAGCGGCTGAACCTCGACGACATCCAGGTCGCCGCACCTTCCGACGACGACCAGATCCTCGCGGTGCACGAAGCGTTGGAAAAATTCGCCGCCGAGGATCCGCGCAAAGCGGAACTGGTGAAGCTGCGCTACTTCGGCGGCCTCTCGATCGAGGAAGCGGCAGAAACCCTCGGCATCGCAGAGCCCACCGCCAAGCGATGGTGGGCTTACGCGCGAGGATGGTTGGGCCGCGAGTTGAAAGGGTAACGTCAGCACAGCCCCCCACGCCCGAACTCTTCCCGCTCGGAAAAACGCGTCCGCGTGATCCTTTCGTTCACCGAATCCCGTATTTGGAACAGCAGCCAATCGGATGAAACGTTCCGCCCAAATCGAGGAGGAGATCTTCAATGCCGCCTTGGCGATCCCGCCGACCCAGCGCGCGCAATTCGTCCTGCAATGCTGCAATGGCGACTCCTCCACCGCCGAGCGCGTGCTCGGACTGGTGCAGGGCTACGAGAACAACAGCGACTTCCTGGAAAAACCGGCGCAAGAGGACGTCCGCGTCCCCCGCGAGTTTGCCGCCCGCGTGCCCCCGGATCCGCGGCCCGGCGACAAGATTGGCGAATATGAATTGATCGAGCGCATCGGCGAAGGCGGTTTCAGCGTGGTCTTCCTGGCCGACCAAACCGCCCCCGTGCAACGAAGGGTGGCGTTGAAAATCCTGCGGCTCGGGATGGAAACCCGCGAATTTATCGCGCGCTTCGAAACGGAACGGCAGGCCCTCGCCTTGATGGAGCACCCGAACATCGCGCGCGTGTTCGACGCTGGCGTCACGGACATCGGGCGGCCCTTTCTCGTCATGGAGCTGATCCACGGCTCGCCCATCACCGGCTATTGCGATGAACACCGTCTCACCCTCCGCGAGCGGCTAGAACTATTCATCCAAGTCTGCGGCGCGCTGCAGCACGCGCATCAAAAAGGGATCATTCACCGCGACCTGAAACCGTCCAACATCCTGGTCGCACGGGAGGGCGGCGCGCCGCTGCCGAAGCTGATCGATTTCGGCATCGCCAAAGCGATCAGCGCTCCCCTCGCCGATCGAACGTTGGTCACCGTCCAACACACGTTCATCGGCACACCGGCCTACACGAGCCCGGAACAGATGGACGTCGACGGCCGCGCCGCCGACACGCGAAGCGACGTCTATTCTCTCGGCGCACTTCTCTACGAGATCCTCGTCGGACATCCGCCCTACGATCGCGACGTGCTGGAGCCGCGAAATTTCGAGGACCTGCGCCGGCTCGTCCGCGAGACGGAACCGATTCGCCCCTCTCGCCGCGTGGCCTCGCTTCCCAAACCGGAAAGAGCAGAGGTCGCCGCCCGCCGCGATGTCGATTCAACACAGCTCGAATCCATTCTCCGCACCGATCCTCGACTGGATCGTGATGCGCTGTCTCGAGAACGATCCGGCGCGTCGCTACGAAACCGTGAGCGCATTGAGCGCGGATCTCACGCGCTATCTCGCCAACGAGCCGGTGCTGGCTCGGCCGCCAAGCCGCCTCTATCTCGCCCGCAAGTTCGTCAAACGACACCGCACGCCCGTGCTTGCGACCGGACTGGTGGTCGTGGCGCTCCTCTACTCCGTTGTCTCCACCCGCCTCTCGCTCGCCCGTGAAACCGCTGCGCGCGATCGCGCCGTTCTCGCGGAACGCGCCCAAACCGAACTCCGCCGCGAAGCGGAGCAAGCGCGAACGAGGGAAGCCCGGCGCGCGAGCCGGGCCGTCATCGATCTCGCGACGCAGCGTCTCGCCCAGGGACGCACCGCCGACGCGCTCGCCTACTTCGTTCACGCCGCGGAACAAGATCCCGCAAATCCCACCATCGCGCCGCGCATCGCGTCGATTCTGACGTCGCGCTCGTTCCTCTTGCCCGAAGGCCTGATCGCGCAACATCCCTCGCCCGTGCTCGGGCTCGATTACTCCGACGACGGCCAGCGCGTCGTCACGGTGTGGCGGGACGGCGAAGTTTCGGCCGTCGATCTGCGCACCGGCGCGGAGACGCGGCATCGGCTGCCCCGACCTTTGACCGGAGGCATTCCCTACCTGCCTACGCGCAAATTTATCCTGATCTACTGCGCCGACGGTGTGATCAGAACGCTCGACCGCCAGACCGGGCGCCTCCTCAACGAGATGGATTTCGATAACGACCCGCTCGGCTGCCAGATCGTGCCCAACTCCACCGATCTCGTGACCACGAAGCTGTCGAGCAATACCATGATGCTCTGCGACGCCGCTTCCGGGCGGATGGTCGGGCCGCCCGTGCCGTATGACGCCATGCTTTCGGCCGGTCCCAAATGGCTGGCGTGGACCGCGAGCGGCGAACGGGGACCGAGCAATCGCGTTCGTCTCAGGTCAACGGATACGCCTCACGCGGAGATCGAATTGACGCTGCCGATCGCTGTCACACGCGACCGGCTCATCACCAGCCCCGACGGCCAAAGGATGGTCACCTTGCATCGCGACCGGGGCGATCAACCGTATCAGCTGCGGCTCTGGTCGTTGCCGGACGGACTGCCCATCGGTCCAACGCACCTCGTCGAGGAAGGCGGCTGGCTGCTCTATAGCCCCGATGGCCGGCGGATCGTGTGCTGGGGAAAAGGCCTTCACGTCTTCGACGCGGAAACACTGACTCGGCTGGCTCATCTGCCCGCGGGCAGCTTTATCGATCCGACCAAATACGCGTTTTCTCCCGATGCGCGTGTGTTGGTAACATGGGGAAACGCGGAGACCGTGGACTTATGGGATCTCGAAACGGGTGCGCCTCGCATGGCTCCGCTTCAGCACGGGGCGAACGTGGCGAGCGTCACGTTCAGCCTCGACGGCCGAGTCCTGATGACCACCAGCGAAGGTCTTGCGCGAATCTGGAGCGCCACGACGGGCGAGTTGCTCGCCGAGCCGACGCTTCAGCTGCGCGGCGTGCCGGCCGTCGCCCTCGCGCCAGATGGCTCGCAAGTCATCGTTGGCACGGAAGACGGCGCACTCTTCCGGTTCAGCGTCGCCCGGAACGGGCGACCGCGGGATCAATCGCAGGGCGCTCAGGCCCTGCAGCTTCCCCGCACTTCCGGACTGCCGGCGCCTTTTCTGCCCGGAAGTCCGACGCGTGTGCTGTGGATGGGCAGCAACCATGGACGCATTCTCGAACTCGCGTCGGGACGAGAGATCGCGCGCCTCGCTTATCCGGAAAAGGTGCGAAGCGCTCATCTGCGCAAAGATGGACGCGTTCTCGTGGTGCAAACCGAAGCGGGCGCCTGGCAGGCCTGGTGGCTGAAGGGGCACCTCGTCGATCGGGTCGTATCGCTCGCCGATGCTCCCCTCGACAATGCGTGGCCGATCTTTAGTCCCTCGCTGGATCGCGTCGCGCTCTCCGCCGCCCGCCGAATGCGGGTGTGGGAGCTGCGAACCGGCCTCCCGATCGGTCGCGAAATCGTCACCACCATCAGCCATAGCTTGGCCCGCTTTGCCAATTTCAGTCCCGATGGCCGGAGGCTGCTCGTGGGCAGCATCGAAGGTCAGGCGCGTATCTGGAATCCTGAGACAGGAGAACCTCTCGCCGATTTTGGACGTCAACCGACCAACATTTCCCAGGCCCAATTCAGCCCCGACGGCCTGCGCATCGTCACCGGCAGTCGCCATTCTTCCATCCGCCTCTGGGACGGCGCCTCCGCCGAGCCGCTTAGCCCGCTCTTTCGTCAACCCGGAATGTGGGGCCAGGGCGTGTTTACGTCCGACGGTCGCAAAGTCGCGACCTTTACCGCCGACCGCGTGATCGTCGTGCGCGATGCGGTCAACGGTGGAAATCCGCTGCAGTCGATCGAGGTCGATGGCGCGCTGCGAACCGTGCAGTTTAGCCCGGACGACACGCGGCTCGTCACCGCCACCGACGAAGGCACGGCGCAAGTCTGGGACATCAATTACGCGTTGCCGATTGCCGATCCCTTCCGCCACGGAGTCACGCGCGTCGACCAGATCGAGTTCAGTCCCGATGGAAGATTCGTCCGCACCGAGACGCGCCCCGACACCGGCTTTCATTTCTGGTCGGTCCCACCACCACCCGCCGCCGGCGCCGCGGCCCCAGGCTGGTTGCTCGAACTCGCCACGCTTTGCGGCGGGAAGCGCGTATCCGAAAATGGACAGCTTCACCCCTACTTACCCACCGGCGCGCTCGAACTCCTCCAGACCCAAATCCAGGCGCTGCGCGATGACGACCCTTACGCCGAGTGGGGCCGCTGGTTTTTTGCCGATCCTGAAAGCCGCGCCATCGCGCCGGGGTTCACCCTCACGCGCGAAGAGGCGCGACGGCTGTCCGGCGCGCCTCAGGAACGCTGACCGCTTCCAAGCCTTCCGCGCCTAGACCGCGTAGGCCTTGCGCATCGGACGCGAGAGCATCCGATTCGCGTCCGGATCGTTGATCACGCTTTCCGTCGCGGGATCCCACCGCAGGCTCGAACGACCGAGGCGAATAGCGATGTTCGCGAGGTGCGCGATCGAGATGGAACGATGGCCGATCTCCACCGGCGTGATCGTCGGCTCTCCGCTGTAGATGCTGTCGACGAAATTCTTCTCGTGCATGTTGCTCTCGTAGAGCCGGACTTCGCCCGGCCCGATTCGTTCGCGCCGCACGCTGTCGGGATTCGACTCGAGAATACCGCGCGCGACAAAGAGCGAGCGTCCATCTTCGCCTTCGAACAACAGACCGTTGCGATTGTTGTGCGCGACATTCGCGCGAACGCCGTTCGCATAAACAACGTCGAACGAAAACTCCGTCGGGGTGTTATAAAGATCCGTCTCCGGCGGCAGCGTCGCCTTGATGTTTTCAATGCTCACCGGGCCCGAATCATCCGTTCCGAGCGCCCATTGCAAAATATCGAGATGATGCGCGCCCCAGTCGGTGATAAACCCGCCGGAATAGTCGAAGTTGTGGCGCCAGTTGAGCTGCAGCAATGCGGGCGCGTAATCGCGTTTCGGGGCCGGCCCAAGCCATAGATCCCAATTCAGCTCCGGCGGCACCGGCTCGGGCTGCTTGCGATCGCCCAGCCGGGACCAGTTCGTATGCCCGCCGCTGAAACCGATCTTAACATTCTTCACGCGACCGAGGCGGCCGTTGCGGATCAACTCGCACGCGGTGCGAAAGTGGGTCGAGCTTCGTTGCTGCGATCCGGTTTGAAACGTCACGCCGGCCTCGCGCACCGCGCGCGTCATCCGCTGCCCTTCCTCGACCGTGAGCGAGAGCGGCTTCTGCGTATAGATGTGTTTGCCCTGTTTCGCGCCGAGCAACGTCGCCGCGCAATGCCAGTGGTCCGGCGTGGCGACGTAGATCGCATCGAGATCCTCGCGCGCCAACATCTCCCGGAAATCCTCGTAAACGCGGCAACCCTTGAACGTTCCGCTCGGTTGATGCTCGGCATAATACGCCTCGACCGTCCGCTGCCCCACCAACCGCCCGCCCCGCGCTTCGCCGGAATAACCGTAATTGCCCAGCTCCGACACCGGATCGGCGACCGCGACCACCTGCACGCGCGGATCCGCCAGGAAGTTCGGCACGGTGGAAAACGCGATCGTGCCATAACCGATGACGCCGAGGTTGATTCGCCCTGACGGATCCGGACGCCGCACCTTCGCGCGCGGTGACGTGCACGAGGTCAAAGACGGCAGGACCAGCGCCGCGGCGGACGCCAGTGCAGATTGAAAGATGAATTCGCGGCGGTTGATATCCATGGGGAAACTGAGTCGTTATTCCGATTCGGCGGCAATGCGAGACTCACTTGTTTTACTTCACCGTGTCGCGACCGACCCGTTGATCCGCGTCTTCATCCTGCGCATGAAGAATGCCCGCCACCTCGCCGCCACCGTCCTCGTCGCGAATGCGCCCCCGCTAAGATCATGTCCCTCCCTGCCGCGATGGTTGCGCGCCGAGCTCAATTCCAAATCGCGTTCATTCACCGTCGCCTCAACCACGCCTTTCCTCACCTCTACCTCTGCGGCCTTTCTCCTCTGCGAAAGTGTCGCACGTCGGACGGCGTCACCCCATGCACGGCTCTGAAGCAGCGCGCGAAATGGTAGGGATCCTCGAATCCGACCTGCGCCGCCGCTTCCTTCACGAGCCCACCCGATTGAACGAGGAATTCCGCCGCGAGCATCATCTTGCGTCGTAGTAAATACTGATACGGGCTCGTGCCCTGGAAGCGTTGGAAAAGCCGGCACACGCTTTCGGGCTCCAATCCGACCGCGGCGGCGATTTCCTCCAGCGATGAAAGCGCGGCCGTCTGCGTCTCGATGATGGAACGGCAACGGAGGAAATTCTCCCGCGCGCGATCATCCCCCGCCGCCGCGTGTCCCCCGGCATCCGCCGCTTTGAGCAGCAGAATTTCAACCAGCTTCAAGCAAATCTCCGCCGCGTAGCTCCCCTGCCGCGCGCCTTCGTGAATGACGTCTTCCGCGATCGTGAGCCCCTCCGCAGCCGCCGCAAAGCGCCGCACGCTGCCCGCCGGCAATCTCGCCGCCGCCAGTTGCGCCGCCGCCTCCCGACCGGCCAGCGCAAAGAAGAACTTGGTCAAGGGCTCAGCCGGATCGGAGCGTATCCAACAACTCATGACCGGTCCATACGCGTAAATCGAACCCGGCCCGATCTTCTGTTCGCGACCGTTGCCCAATCGCACGACCCCTCGCCCGGCCGCCACATATTCGAACACGTGAAATGGATAGTTTTCGCGGCTGACGAGATAGTCCGGCGCGCACTCCTCCCGGCCAGCCACAGCCAGCGACCAACGCGTCTGCTTCGGCGGCGCGAGGTTGAAGAAAACGTAGCGCGACCCGGTGACACCCGACGCCAGCAAGCGGTCGCGCAGTGCCGGTGAGAGGCTCGATCCAGCCGGCCAAGTCATGCGTCAGTTTTCTCCAGCATGCGGGCAGCTTTGTCCATTCTCGAATCTCCTCGTCTAAGGTAAACTGCGACTCACCCTCCGTGTTCGTCAGCCAATAATCTCTATCCCATGCCTTCTCGCCCCACCCGCTCCTCCCGCACCATTTTACTCGTCGCGAACGGCGACCTCCGCCAATCGGCCAACGAAAAATGCTGGCCCGCGCAAGCCGCGATGGAAGCCCGCCTGACCGAGGTCGTCGCGTCCCTCGGCTACAAACTCGTCCGCGCCCACCCTTATAAGCCCGCTTTGAAGCACGGTTTCATCGGGTCGCAAAAAGAGGGCATGGAGGTCTTCGCGCAGATCGATCCGCACACGCCCCTCATCGTCGCCGAAAGCGTCTGGCAGTATTCGCACCATCTGCTGCACGGACTCATCTCGCACCGCGCTCCCATCCTGAACGTCGCGAACTGGTCCGGCACGTGGCCAGGCCTTGTCGGCATGCTCAATCTGAACGGCTCTCTCACCAAGGCGGGCGTCAAATACTCCACGCTTTGGAGCGACAACTTCGACGACGCCCTCTTCCTTCGCGGGCTCGAACGCTGGCTCAAATCCGGCGTGGTGAAACATCCCACCTCCCACGTGCGGCCGCTCGCCAAAGCCTCCGTTCCCGCCAAGGCCAAGGCCGTCGCGAAACGAATCGCCGCGGACCTCCGCCGCCGCAAATCGATCATGGGTGTCTTCGACGAGGGCTGCATGGGCATGTATAACGCGATCATCCCCGACGAGCTCCTCTTCCCCACCGGCGTCTACAAGGAACGCCTCTCGCAATCCTCTCTCTACCACGCAGCCACCCAGGTTTCCGACCAGGAAGCGCGTGCCGTGCTGAAGTGGTATCAGAAAAAAGGATTCACGTTTCACTTCGGCTCCAACGAGGAAACCGACCTCACCGAGCAACAGGTGCTCTGGCAGTGCAAAACCTACATCGCCGCCGTGCGCCTCGCCGACGAATTCGGATGCGAAACCATCGGCATCCAATACCAGCAGGGGCTCAAAGACCTTCTGCCTGCGTCCGATCTCGTCGAAGGCACCCTCAACTCGACCGAGCGCCCGCCCGTCAAACGCGCCGATGGCTCGATCATTCGCGACGGCGAACCCATCCCGCATTTCAACGAAGTCGACGAATGCGCCGGTCTCGACGGACTCTTCACCGATCGGGTGCACCAGGCCCTCGGTCAACCTCGCGCCAATACGTTGCACGATCTGCGCTGGGGCGATTGGGATAAATCAGGCACCACCGACGACTACGTCTGGGTCTTCCTTATTTCGGGCAGTGCCCCCGCGGATCACCACGTCGACGGTTGGGCCGGCTCCGATTCCCATCGTCAACCAGGCATGTATTTTCGTCTCGGAGGCGGCACGCTGCGCGGTATCGCCAAGCCCGGAGAAATCGTCTGGAGCCGCGTGTTCGTGGAGAACGGAAGACTCAAGATGGACCTCGGTCGCGCCAAGGTCATCAGCCTCCCACGCGAGGAGACGGAGCGCCGTTGGAAAGAGACCACCTTCCAATGGCCGATCATGCACGCGGTCACCTACGGCGTAAGCCGCGACCAGATGATGGCTCGCCACAAGAGTAACCACATCCAGGTCGCCTACGCGCACAACGCGCGTGCCGCCGATCTCGCCCTCTACGCGAAAGCCGCGCTCGCCGCCGAACTCGGCCTCGAGGTCTCGCTCTGCGGCACCAGGGCCAACGGCGAGTCGTTCTAACACAATGAGCGCCGACCAAACTCCGATCGATCGTCTCCTCTCGCTGTCGCACGAACTCGGTCGCGAGGACCGGCAACTCGCGATCCTCGGCGAGGGCAACACGTCCGTCCGCACCGCTGCGGATTCGTTTCTCGTCAAGGCCAGCGGCTCCAATCTCGCGACGCTTTCCCGCTCGTCCGTCACCGAGTGCCGCGCCGGACCGCTGCTCGCGCTCCTCGATCAGCCCGCGACCACGGACACCATCATCGAAGCCGCACTGCTTGCCGCACGAACCGATCCGTCGGCGCGAAAGCCTTCGGTCGAAGCGATGTTTCACGCCTGGCTGCTCACCTTGCCGGGCGTGACCTTTGTCGGACACACCCATCCCGTCGCCGTCAACGCGCTGCTCTGCTCACCGCGAGCCGCCGACTTCGCCCAGCGTCGCCTATTTCCTGATGAAATCGTCTGCTGCGGTTCCGAGTCGGTGCTCGTCCCCTACACCGATCCAGGCGTCGCACTCGCTCGCGCGATCCGCACCCAGGTGACGGCCGCGCGCGAACGCACGGGGCTCGTGCCGCGCGTGATTTTGCTCGAAAACCACGGCCTCATCGCACTCGGGGCGACGCCGCAGGCTGTTCTCGCCGCCACATTGATGGCGACGAAAGCCGCGCAGATCACCCTCGGCGCCTATGCGGCCGGAGGACCGCGTTATCTCTCGAGCGAGGATGTCGCGCGCATCGCCAACCGCAGCGACGAACATCACCGCCAGAAGATGCTCGGGCTTTGATTCCCCAGCTCGCGACACCCCCGATCTGCTTTCTCCCCGTGAATTCCGAATCCCCTCCTCCGCCTATTCCGGCAGAACTTCCGCGTTCTCGAGCTTGATCGTGTAAGCATAGCGACAGGGAGCCTCGTCCGGCCCGAGGTCGGGCAGCCGGATGTGCAACGACTCCGCTCGCTCCATCCGCAACTCTCCCGGAACGCCCAGCAGCGTCGCGCGCGTGGAATTCGTCGTCCGCACGTTGTGGAGCGTCAAAGCTTCACCCGGCCAGCCGGCACAAATCGCATACAGCGTGTCGCCTTTGCGCGTGAAGAACACCTGCTTCACCGCCCGGCCGTCGATCGGCGCCTGGCCGACCTGATCGAGCAGTTCGTAACGCACGCGATACTCCCCATAGCCCTGCTCGGGTCGCGCGCCTTCCGTCCACTGCGCCGAGCGTCCCGCCGTCCGCGTCCCATAAATCGCTTCGCCGTTTACCCGCAGCCACTCGCCGATCTCGAGCAACCGCTCCTCCATCACCGGGGGAATCGTGCCGTCCGCCATCGGTCCAATGTCCAGCAACAGGTTGCCGCCGCGGCTGACCAGATCGACCAGCATCAGGACCAGTTCCCGCGCCGATTTGTAATCTTCGATTCGTTCCGCCCGGCTGTAGCCATAGGAAAACGCCAGCCCGCGGCTCTCCTCCCAGGGATGCGAGGCATCGGCCAGGCCCGCCGCGTATTCGGTCGTCCAATACCCGCCGTGGCGATGGCGCGTCTCCTTTCCCCAGCGGTCATTGACGACCACGTTCTCGCGAACGGGGCTTTCGTTGAAAAGCCAGGCCAGCAGCTCTTCGCTGCGCCACTCGCTCGAAGGCAGATCCCACTCGCCGTCGCTGAAGATCAGCGAGGGTTGGTAGCGCGTTACCACATCCTTGAACTGCGGTATCATGTGTTCCGACACATATCGGCTCCGATCGCTCTGCCACAGCGGATTGAACCACTCGTAAAGCGAGAAGTAGAAACCGAACTCCAGTCCGCGGCTACGCACCGCTTCGCTCAGCTCCGCCATCAAGTCGCGGCGCGGACCAATCTCCATCGCGTTCCACGGACGATTCCAGGTGCGACTCGCCTCGGCGCTCGGCCAGAGCGCGAAACCGTCGTGATGCTTGGAGGTCGGAACCACGTAGCGCGCCCCGGAGCGCGCAAAAAGATCCGCCCAACGCGCCGCATCGAACAGCTCGGCCCGGAACTGCGGCGCGAAATCCCGATAATCGAAATCCGCTCCGTAGTTCGCGCGGTGAAATTCCCGCCACGGCGCCTCATTCTCCTGCGAACTCATGACGCGCTGCCAATACCACTCCGCATACTCTCCCTTCACCGCCCACGCCGGCACGGAATAAACGCCCCAATGAATAAACACGCCGAACTTGGCGTCCGAGAACCACGCCGGCGTCGGCCGTTGGTCGAGCGATGCCCAGTTGGCTTCGTAGTTCTGCGCGAGCCCCTCAGCCGTGACCGCCAACGCGACCCAACCCATGCTCGCTCGGAAGAATTTCATGGCCAAACTCAATAGGTGGGATTGCCCGCGGTCACGCCTAAGTCGACGCCCATCTTCACGCCGCTCTCCGACCCCGCCTCCGTCGACGGAACGCCCGCCGCCGGTGCGTCACGCCACGCGCGTCGCCATCGCGCTCTCGCGATAGGTTTTCGGGCACACGCCCATTTCGCGCCGGAAGAGACGATTGAAAAACGAGAGCTGCGTGAAGCCGTTGTTCAGCGCGATCGTGCTGATCGCGTGCGAGGTGGAGCACAATTCCTGACACACCGCGCGCAACCTCACTCCGTTGAGATAACTGGTGTAGCACATCTTCGTATGCACCAAAAATTGGCGGCTGAAGGTCGTGCGGCTCATGCTGGTGATCCGCAACAGATCGCTCAGCGCGATCGGTTCGCGATAGTTCGCATGAATGTAGCTTTGCGCCCGCCGTATGGCTTCCTGCTGTTCGTTCACGCCCGTCAAATCAAACGGCTGAGCCGCGATCATCCGCACATCTTCAGGCTTCGCATGCAACAAATCGTGCCACAGCTGAAACAGCCGCCCCAGCCGCTGCAACCCAGCCAGCTCGGTCAACTCCTCGATCCGACGACACGCCAGACGACCCGAGTGTCCCCCAATGCCCAAACCGCGCAACGCTTGCTCCGCCAGCAAGCGCAGTAGTTTCAACTCATTGATCTCCCAGATCCCGTGGCCCGACGGAAATTCCCAGAGAATCGAGACTCCTTCCGATCCGCGCGGGTGATGCCAATAATGCGGGACGTTCTCACCCAGCACGAACAACTCGCCCGCCGAAAACCGCTGCAACCGATCGGCCACGAAACAGGTGCTCGTCCCTCGCAGCACGGAAGTCAGTTCGATCGCACTGTGATAGTGCCATCGAGCGCCGAGCGCCGGCACCCGCTCCACTTCGCTGCGTCCATGGATGATCTGCACGCAGCGCTCATCGCCACTCCAACGTTCCACGCGATAAAAACTCCCCGCTCCAAAATCGATCGTTTCACGAAGTCGCGACATGGGGAATCGGGTTCGGGCTATTGAGCAACTCTCGCACCAAACGGGCTCACCTGGTCATGACGAAATGAAGCACAAGAGGTGGCGCCGCGGTGGGTAAAAACTATGTCACGATTCAGTTTGTCGCCAGCGTCCAGTCGATGACGGGATGCCGGCCCGGAGCGATCAAGGCATTCAAGACTTCGAAACGGAGCACCGCCTCGGGAATGCGTTCGAGCGTCAGAACCGTGAGGCGCATCGTCGAATGCGCCGGCACCGTGAACACCTCCGCCTCGTCCGAAATCGTGAACGAGCTCAGATTGCGCAGGACGAAATTCGCGTCGCTCGCGTTCTTGATCTCCACGACGAGCTCGGACGTATCCGGCCGATCTTGAATCGAAAACCGGGTGCGATCCGGCTTGTAGCCGCGCGAGCGCAACGTGAGCGAGGCCTTGACCAGCGGCTCGATCCACTCCGACCGCGCGATGAGCGTGTTGTTGAACCAGACCGCCGTCCGCCGCTCCACCATCGCTTCGCGCAGCGACTCCTCGGTCTTCTCCCGCGCGAAGATCAACGTCGTCGGACGGTGCCTCTCCGGCGCGGGATAAACCCAGTCGATCAACCCATGGATGTCGCTCGCGCCGAACATCGTCAGGTTGTGGTCGAGTGCCAGCTGTAGCGCTTCCGGCGAGAACGAATTGGTATTTGCGATTTCGATACCGTTGATCAGCCCCTCCTTCAGCAGGCCCTGGTGAAACTCCGTCATCCGCGCGATGCCGTCCGCCCCCGCGCCGCGATTCAACGACCAGGGATGATTCCACACCAGGAACGCGCCCTGAGCCGACGCCTCCCGCAGGACCGCGACCGGATCTTCGTCCCGCAGCCGGTTCGCGTCTTTCACAAACAGCGCGTTCACGTGGCCCAACGGCGCGTTGCGCGTGATCTCCACTCCCGCGACGACCAAGATGTCCTGCGGCTTCGCCTCTTTCTCCGCGCCTGGGGGCCGCGCCGCCAAGGTGTTTTGCGCCTTCACCAAGTCTTCGCGACCGTTGCGATATTGTTCGAGCAGCCAGTAATCGCCTTCGGACAAACCGGCCGGATAGCGCGACGCATAGAGCGCGATCTCGAACGCCCGGTTGCGATCGGGATTCGCGAGATCCACGCCGTGAGGCTGCCACTCCAAATGATCCGTGATGGCCATCGCATCGAGCCCGTCACGCACACTTTCCTCCACGCGAATGTTGGGCCACACCTTGCCATCGGAAAACGCCGTGTGCTGATGGAAGTCGGCCTTGAGGGTGCGATATCCCGGAATATCCGGAAATCGAATGGCCCGACTTTCCGCGGCCCGCGCGCCCGCTCCCAGCGCGAGCACACAACCGACCGAAGACGCGACAAGGATCAAACGGGAAGAGGACACAACGTTCATGGCGGGGAGGTGAAAAGCGAAACCAAGGGAACAGCCGGAAGATCAAGGATTGCGAAAATGCAGCGCGCGCCGCGCTTCCAAGGGATGCTCGGTCATGATCGCGTCCACGCCGGCCGTTTTGGCTTTGCGCCAATTCTCGAGTTCCAAACCGACGACCATGTTGCCAACGACAAACACCTTTCGCCCCGCCGCGTGAATTTTGTCCACCGTCGCCGCGTCGGGCACAAATCTGAGATACGCCCAATTCGCGTGCGGATCGGCGAGCGCCGCCTCCACGTCCGCCGGAGTCTGCGCCAGCGCCGAGATCTGAGTCGCCGCATCGGCCGCTCGCAACTTCGCCCGAACTTCCGGCGTGATGATCGTAAGCCCGATGAAAACGAGCTGATCGAGCACGCCATAACGACGGCCCATCGCCACCAGTTCCTCCTCGGCCGTCTTGTCGGTCACCTTCAGATCGACGGCGATCATGATGTTCGGATCCTTCCTCGCTTTCAGTTCCCCCAGCAGCTCCTCGAACGTGGCCACCTGCTCGCCACGATAGTAAGGCGCCAAATGGCCGCCCGCATCGAGCTTCCGCAGCTCCGCGAGCGTGTAGTCCGCCACCGGCCCGCGTCCGTCCGTCGTCCGATCAACGTCCGCATCATGCATGCACACCCAGATGCCGTCTTTCGTTCGCCGCACGTCGACTTCGATCCCGACATGCAACTCGAGGCTCGCCCGGAAGTTCGTCCGCGTGTTCTCCGGCGCGTGATGCTCGAGCCCGCGATGTCCGACGATCTTTGGCAAAACCGGGGCGTCTGCGCCGCGCGCGAACGCAGCGATGACGCACGCGCTCAGCCAGCAACAAACGATTTTCGATAGGCGCGGAAGTTTGAGCATGGGCAAAAGATTCGACGTTTCAGTTTCGAGGAAGGTGCTTAATCGAAGAGCGATGGTCCGCGCGCATGCTTTCCGACCCGGTCGGGATCCAACTGCAGCCCGAGTCCCGGCCCGGTCGGAATCGGCAGCATCCCGTCGCCATCCAGCTTCCATTCGCCGGCGGTAATCTCGTCGATGAAGGGTGAACCAGTGAGATACTCGACCAGGTCGGTGCCCGGAATCGCCGCCGCCAGATGCAGATCCGCCGCGAGACCGACCGCCGTGTTCCAACCGTGCGGAATAAACCGAATCCCGTGCTCCTCCGCCGCCCACGCGATCCGCCGTTCCTCGCTGATCCCGCCGACTTTCGTCACATCCGGTTGCACGATATCGAACGCGCCGCGCTCGATCCACGGCTGAAACGCCTGGCGCCGCGTCAGCACTTCGCCTCCAGAAATCGGCACCGGCGAATGCTCGCGCAACTTGATGTAATCTTCGAGCGCATCGGGCACGAGCGCCTCCTCGAACCAATGCACATCGTAATCGGCGAGCATGCGGGCCGTGTTGATCGCCCACTTGTATCCGTTTCTCCAATGCGCGTCGCTCCCCCCCGCGTCCACCATGAGCCGCGACTCGGGTCCGACCGCTTCCCGCGCCGCCGCGACGATCTCGCGATCGAGCTTCGCGCTTTCGCGGCCAAAAGGCCCCCACCCGATCTTGAACGCGCGAAAGCCCTGCGCTTTCACCTGCAGCAGCCGTTCGCGCAACTTGTCCGGCGCGTCCATCAACAGCGACGCATACGGTTGCACGCGCTCGCGATGACGCCCGCCGAGCAGCCGGCTCACCGGCTGGCCGGTCGCCTTCCCGAGCAGATCCCACAGCGCAATGTCGATGCCGCTGATCGCATGAGTCAGCGTTCCGCCGCGCCCCAGCCAGAAACTGTGTTGATGCAGCTTCTCGCTCACGCGCTCGGGTTCGAGCGCGCTTTCGCCACGATATAATGGCTCCAGCACCGCCAGCGCCGCGCGCACCAGTCCATCATTGGTAAACACGCTGCCGAGCCCGACGGCTCCTTCGTCGGTATGCACCGCCACGAGCGTGTGAACGCAATCGTCGGGCCGCAGTTCGTTGCTCCAGCCGCCTTCAGGGGTGGCGCCGCACAGGCCGGCACATCGGATTTCACGAATCTTCATAGGGTAGAACTAGCGCCGGTAACGCGGGCGCTGAAAAATTTTGGTTGCGGGCGCGAACGACACATTCGCGTCCAGGGGAAAAATCGGCCGGGCGCAGCGCGTGTGCCCCAGGCTGAGCAGGTTCGCACTCGTCGAACCCGGCGCGTCGACGTTGATCATGCGCGCGCACCACGCCTCATACATGTGGTGCTGGCAGTGCGGGGATTTGACCACCACCGCGTCGTAATCCTGCGGATCCCGCCCGTGCGCATAGAACAGCGAGCGGTCGTAGAGGTGCACCGCCCGGCTCGTCACAACGAGCGTGAGATTGCCCGCCTCGAGCACCGCCGTTCGCCCCGCATGCCAGACACCACCGAAAGACTCGCTCGGCACCCGGCCATCCGACAGCATGCTCACCGTGGCCTCGATGGGCAGCGGGATGAAGCGGCCGGGATCGCGCGTCCCGCCGATCGTCGTGGCGATTGTCGCCCCGATACCCGCTGCAAAGGCCCGCTCCACCGCCGGCGCATCCACGATCGGTGCCAAAAGCCGTCCGCGATATCCCGCGTCCTGCAACGCCCGCACGATCACATTGCTGTCGCCCGACGCGCCGGAACTCGTCGCATCGGCCGCATCGACCAGCGCGAGCGTTCCTTCCGTAGTTGAAAGCGCAATACGCGCCATCTCGTCCACACTCACCAGCGGCACGCGCATGCGTTCATGGTGCGACCAAAAGTTATGCGCCATCGCCAGCGCCGCTTCGCTCGCGGCCGCCGCATTGCCGTCCATCACCGCAAAACTGTAAGTGCCCAATTCCGGCACGTCCGTGAATGGATTGCCGATGAACACGCCCGCCGACAGCCCCGCCGCGCTCTGCTCCACCGCCTGCGCCAAACGAATGCTTTCTCCGTAGAGCCCCGTTTCCGTGATCAACTCGTCGCCCCGCACCAGCGCGGGGATGTTCACCTTCGCCGTCACCGGCCGCGCCTGCCCTTGCACGATCCGCAACAACACCCGCGCCGCGCGCTGCCCGGTCTCGAAGAAATCGACGTGCGGATACGTATGAAACGCCACCACCGCATCGCTCTGCTCCAGCATTTTCTCCGTAAGAATCCCGTGCAGATCCAACGACACGACGATCGGGATGTCTTCGCCCAAAATTTTCCGCGTCTGCTCGAGCAGATATCCTTCCGGGTCCAACTCGGCCTCGCTGGCCAGTGCGCCGTGCATCGAGAAATAAACCGCGTCCACCGGCGGTGCGGCGCGCACCGCCTCGAGAAACTCATCCGCCAGTCGCAGCCATCCCGGTCCGGAAAGCGTCCCGCTCGAAGTGATTCCGAGTGCGCTGTAAGCCGGGACGGTCTCGATCCCCGGCGTCGCATCGAAGACGCTCAACGCCCCTCCCACTTCGTAGCGGACGCTGCGATGATGCTGGAACACCTCTGCGCCGCGGCGAACCACGAAGTCATCGTAACCACTCAGGTCGGGATTGAAGGTCGAAACCTCTTGTTTGCATTCAGCGACAAGGATCCGGGTCATGTTCGGCGCGGTTAATGGACGTTTTTAAAATCGCGCGGGAAGAGATACCGGATGCCGAAGAGCACCAGCGCCGCCGCCGCGATATAGACGAGCCCCGTGTAGGTAAGAAGTTGCTCCATCCCGAGGGAGCGCTTCCACATGCCACCGACGAGCGGAGCGAACCCCGACAGAAATCCGCCGCACAGATTCAGCACGCCCACCGCCGAGGCCCGGGTGTCGCCGGGCACGACTTCGAACGCCGCCGGGAAAATGTTCCCCATGAAGAATCCGCTGAACAACCCGAAGCCGGCCGCACTCACACAGGTCAACGTCAAGGTCGCCGCCCCACCGAGCGCATGCAGACAGGGCGCACACAACAACAAGCTGCCCGCGAGCAACCACAGCCGGGAACTCCGCGTTTTCAGATAAAGCCGATCGGCGAGAACCCCGCCTGTGAGCATGCCCACCAACGTGGCGCCCTGCAGGTAAGCGGTCGCGGTGAACGCCGCGTCGGCCAGGCTGAGCGAAAACTTCTCGTGCAGGAAATTCGGCAGCCAGCTGTAGATCAGCCACAGCCCGAAAACAAACGCCGGGAACACCACGCACAGGAGCAGATACGTCGGCACTTTCATCAGCGCCACCGCGGCGAGCGTGCCGCCCGCTTTGCGCGTTTCCATCTGCGCATTCTCGCTCACTCCGCGGAGAAACAGGAAATACGGACCGGCATACAGCAGCCCGACGCCGCCGAGCACGAAGAACGCTTCGCGCCACCGCCCCTGCTGCGCCATCCATCCGCCAAACCACGCGCCCGCCACCGTTCCGACGATCTGCGCCGTGCTCAAAATCGCGATCGCCCGCGAACGCCGCTCGGGCGCGTGCGCGTTCGCCGTCAGCGAAATCGCCGCGGGCATGTAGAGCGATTCGGAGATGCCCATCGCCGCCCGCAACGCCAGCAGCAGAAACGCCGACGACGCCAGGCCCGTCGCCGCCGTCACCACGCTCCATATCGCCAAACTGAATACGACCAGCATCCGTTTCGAGAAACGATCCGCCAATTGCCCGGCCAGCGGACAGCCGAGCGCATACACCCACAGAAAGATCGATCCGGTCAGTCCCAGCTGCGTATCGGTCAACCCGAGATCCGACTTCAGCACCGGGAACATCGCGAAAATCGCCTGCCGGTCGCAGTAGTTCAAAAAATACGCCCCCCACATGAACGCCAGCAACGTCGTCGGCGACTGACTGCGAGCAGCCGTCGACGGCGCCGGCGCGGCCGGCTGCGTTGCGGGAGTGGAGGGGTTCACGCGAGGGGTTGGTTTTTCAGCCAGCGCCGTTTCTGCTGCGTCGGCGCGTTAGAGTTTCTTGCGGAAGCCGGCGTAAACGTAACGCCCACGATAGTCGGACTCACGATCCCAGCCGTCGCCGCTCGTGTTGACGAAGGCCAGCGGTTCGTCCCACCAGTTTTCCACTCCGACATAGATGCGGGTGTTGCGCAGCAGGCTGTGAGCATCCGCGCTGAAGTTGTAGGCGATCTGAAGGTCGCCCGTCGTGTATTCCTCGATCCGCCGAGTCTGGCCCGCGACGACTTCGTTCAAGCCGCTCTTGTGATGAAGGAACGTGCCAACTTCCCACGGACCGGACCGCCAACTCGCCCCAAGCATCGCGCGGAGTTTCGGCAGCGCTCCGTATCCAGAAGTCCAATTCCCCAGAAACTCCGTCACCGTCGGACCGAAGAGTCGCTCGAAGGTCGTCGTATAGGTGGCGCTGCCATCGAAGGTGATCTGACCCAGCGATCCCATGTCCCAGTGATAGGACGCCCCGAGATCGAAACCTTCCGCGTCGATCACGCCGCCATTCGTCACGCGAATGTCCAGCGTCGGATGCTGCGTCGCATCGCGCGTCAACGTTCCGACGGGCGAGATCCCGTTGAACAAATCCTGAATGCTCGGGATCACGATGATGTCGCTGACGCTGATCTTCCAATAATCCGCCTTCAACGTGAGCTGCGACAATTGCGCGGGCGTGTAGATGATGCCGATGTTGAGGTTCTCGCCTTTCTCCGGCTTGAGGTTCGGATTGCCGCCCGAGGTCAGCGTGAAAGGAAAATTTCCGCCGCGCACCGGATCGAAATAGGTGTTCACCGTCTGCAACCCGGTCGTCACGGGCGCTGTGAGATTCGCCAAGCTCGGCGCGCGGAACGACTCACCGTAGGATCCGCGCAACACCAGCGAGTCATCGAGCATCGACACGCGCACCGTGCCCTGCGGCACCGTGATGGAGCTGCCGCTGCCCAGCGTTTCGTGCCGCACTGCGCCCGACACCTCGACCAGCGACAACACCCCGCCGGAGCGGTTCGCCCGCCAGAGCGGCGCCTGCAACTCACCGAAATATCCCTTCACCGCGCGCACGCGCTCCGTGAAACCGAGATGCGGTCCTTCGCCATACCAGACCGACCGGCGCGTCCGCCAACCTTCGTCGTAGTTTTCGTTCCACAACGCTTCCCGCCGCTCCGCGCCGATGGCGAAGTTCATATCACCCGCCGGCAATTCGAAAAGCCGTCCGTTGAACGTGGCGGTGATCGCATCGAGCGATTGGTTCATGGTGCGCACGCGTTCATCCATCAGCAGCGTCTTCGAGAGCTCGTAGGTGTTCGTCCAAAATCCGAACGGATTGAAGGTGCCCGCATCCACCGCCGCCTGCACCTTCGCGAAGTCCGCGTTATACTGGTCCCGCTCGATGAGCGACTGATCGTAGCGCGAGTAGGCGACTTCGTAATTCCAGTGCCCGAGGTTTCCTTTCACGCCGAACGTATTGTGATTCGCGTTCTTCTCGACCGCCAGCCGCGGCACCAGCTCGCGAACTTCATTCGGTCCGAAGGTGTAACGAACCGTGACGAGCTGCCCGAAGGGATTGAACGGCTGGTTGGCCTGCGCCGTGATCTGCGCCACGCCGGTCGTCAGATATTGGAAGCGGATATCGCGCTTCTCGTAGAAGCCTTGCGCAAACACCGTCATCCGCTTGTCGAACACATCGTATTCGGCCAGCCAATGCGCGCCGAAGCTCCGGAAGGGCGGAAGCGTCGCCGGCTCGTTGGTCGAAACTTTCTGGGAATCCAATATCGGCACGACGTAGTCGCTCGGGCTCGTGCCCGTCTGCCCCGGCTGAAAGCGCGAGCCGTCGAGCACCAGGCCCGTGCCGCTGATGCCCGACCCCAGATAAACGCGCCCGGGCAACGCGAGATTAGAGCTTCGCAGATCCGCCCCGCCCAATGCGCGATAGTCGCGCGACGACGTCAGCGAGCGGTCCCACTTCATGATGCCCGCATGATCGTGCCAGTTGGCGCTGCCGATGATCCGGAACTTGTCCTGCCCGGCGCCAAACAACACCGCGTAGCGCTGCACGCCCGCGTCGCCATTCGTCGTGTTGCCGTAGGAACCGAGAATCTCCACGCCTTCGAACCGGTCTTTCAACTTCACGTTCACCACTCCGGCGACCGCATCCGTGCCATACACCGCGGACGCGCCGCTCTTCAAAATTTCAACACTCGCCACCGCCTCCGAGGGGATGATCGACACGTCGGGAATGATTCCCTCGCCGCCCATCCGGCGGCCATTCACCAGCGTCAACGTGTAAGCGCCGCCGAATCCGCGCAGGTTGAAAGACTCCTGAAACGAATGGCTGTTGGCCGCGCCGGTTTGCGCCTGCGCATTGTTTCGCTCGGCATTTGCAAAGGTGAGATTCGGCCCGCTGATCACCGGCGACGACCGCACGAAGTCCGTGATCTTCTCGCCCGCGGTGAGCTGAAATTTATTTTCGGTAATCAACTCCAGCGGCAGCACGCCCCGATCGGCCTCTGTAGTTGACATCTGGATATGGGAGCCGGTCACGGAGACGGCCTCCAACTTGACCACGTCGGAATCGTTATCCGGCGTCGGCGCGGCGGTTTGAGCCGCGGCGAAGGAGGCGAGGCAAAGGAAAAGCACGGCGCCTGCACCGCATGTTCGGTGCCGGTTCGAGGCCGCGGTTGAACGTTCTAAGCTGACACCGGCATCGGAAACGCCCGTGGGCGGAGGATTCTGGCGATATGGCTTCATGGGCTTGCGTGGTTGGGTGGTTCAGGGAAAGAACTCGCGTCGGCGCGGAGCACGGGCGACGGCATCCTGGGGTGTGTGGCGCCGTCGGACCGCCCTGCTCGAAATCGCCCGCAAGGCGAGAGCGCTGATCGGACGGATGTCAGTTGGGCGGCAGGCGCGCATAAATCTCCGATGAACCCAGCATACCTTTTCCGCGCCGCGTCCCTCTACGTCTATCAGCCCAAAACCTGACACTAACAGCCGCGGGTTTCGCGCGCCGTCGCGTTCTGTCGAGCGACAACTCCGTAACAAATCCTGCAACCGCCTAACGGAAGCGCCCGCGCCTCCCGCTCTGCGTATTCAGAACCCCGCTACATGCCGCTCGCTGGCGCTTCGTGACTCGCTCGCCCCGCCGCAAAACCCGCCGCGACCCACATTCCACGTGAGCCACAAGTGCCATCATTTGGGCCGATAGGCCTAGCGTGAAACCCGCGCGTTTGGCTACGATGCAACTGTTCCGTCTGCGGTCGCAGCGGAACCTTCAACCCATCCCCGCATGTTCTGCCTCGATCAAATGCACGCGCTCGTCACCGGCGCCGGCTCCGGCATCGGACGATCCATCGCCACCCTTTTCGCCCAACAACGCGCGTTCGTCTGGGTCATCGACCGCGACGCGGCGTCCGCCGCCGCGACGGTTGAACAAATCCGCGCCGCCGGCGGACAAGCCGATCACGCCGCGGTCGATGTCAGCGATCCCCTCGCGGTCGCCGCGCTCCGCGAGCGCCTTCCGCCGCTCGACATCCTCGTCAACAACGCCGGCATCGGACACGTCGGAACGCTGCTCGAGACCACGGCCGCCGACCTCGATTCCCTCCACGCCGTCAACGTCCGCGGGCCTTTCAATCTCTGCAAGGCCTTCGTTCCCGCGATGCTTTCGCGCCGCTCTGGCAGCGTCATCAATCTCGCCTCGATCGGCGGACTGATCGCCGTTCGCGATCGCCTCGCCTACACCGCCACGAAGTTCGCCGTCGTGGGCCTCACCAAAGCGCTCGCCCTCGATCACTCGCACACCGGCGTCCGCTTCAACGCCATTTGTCCCGGACGCGTCGAGACGCCTTTCGTGAAAGCGCGCATCGCCGCCTACCCCGACCCTGAAAAGGCCTACCGGGAAATGGCTTCGACCCAGCTCAACGGTCGCATGATCCGCCCCGACGAAATCGCCGCCGCCGCGCTCTATCTCGCCGCCGACGAATCCGCCATGATCACCGGCAGCGCGATGACGATCGACGGCGGTTGGAGCACCGGCAAATAACTTCCACGCGTTCATGAAAATCATTCGTTACACCGACCCTCGCGGTCGCATCCACTATGGCAGCGAGCAACCGAACGGCGGCGCTGTTCGCATCGAAGGTGACATCTTCAGCGATTACTCCGTCACCGGCGAACCCGCCGACATCGCGAAACAATTGGCGCCGATCGTGCCGAGCCAGATCCTCTGCATCGGCTTGAATTATTGCCGGCACGCCGCCGAGTCGAAGGCCCCCACTCCCGAACGCCCGATCCTCTTCGTCAAAGGCATCAACACGCTCCAACACCCTGGCGATCCGATCGAAATCCCGACCCATCTTCGCAGCGACGAAGTGGACTACGAATGCGAACTCGCCGTCGTGATTGGCCGCGCGTGCAAAAACGTCCGCCGCGAACACGCGCTCGATTATGTCCTCGGCTACACTTGCGCAAACGACGTCTCCGCCCGCGATCACCAACTCCGGCTCGGCGGCGGTCAGTGGTGCCGCGGAAAATTTTTCGACACCTTCGCTCCACTCGGCCCGCGGCTCGTCACCCGCGACGAGATTCCCAACCCGAACGATCTGAAAATCGCCACGATCCTCAACGGCGAACGGGTCCAGGATTGGACGACGTCCGACATGATTTTCGACGTCCCCGCCATCATCGAGTATCTCAGCGCCAGCACCACCCTGCCCCCGGGCACGGTCATCCTCACCGGCACTCCTCATGGCGTCGGCATGGCCGCGAAGCCTCCGCGATGGCTGCGCCCCGGCGATACCGTCAGCATCGAAATCGAAAAGATCGGCACGCTCACGAATCCCGTCCGACTCGAAGCGCCATAAACGTCGTTTCGTGCGGCCGAGAACCAGCCGCTATGGCGCTGCCGTGAGACGCCGCTCGATCGCGTTTTTCACGTATCCAGCTGCCCACCACACACCAATCCCGAGCCACGACGCGCCGATATCGCGCCAGTCGAAAACCCGGGACGGAATCATCAACTGAAGCGTCTCCAGGCCCGCCGCGAACAGGGCCACGCCGAGGTAAACGTAAATCCGCTTGCCGCGAGAAACCGCGCCTCCCGCCAACGCGGCCAGCACGCCGAACGCCCAGCTATTTCGCCACACGCCATTCGTGTCCACCCATCGGGCGAACCAGCCCGGAATCCACGCAAAGTCCCGCACGTGCGGTGAAGATCTCAAGCAAAGGAACGTCAGCAGGATTACACCCGCGATCACCGCCCCCACGATCATGCCACGCTGAACACGCGCGCGCCTCTCGGTTGTAGCAGTGACTGACATGATGAATATGAAGATGCGGCAACCGGAGTTCACCGCATCGCCGAATTGAATACGTCCAGTTTCGGCCACGAATGTGCCGCCGTTCGTCAACGGAGCACGCTGCACCAGAAGTTTTTGAATCATCCCACCGCTTGCTCGGGGCGATTTTCGCGCCGTGAATGTCGACCGTTGGCCGGGCAGCACGGTCATCCTCGGTCATTGTCTCTCGCGCAAATGCCCCCACCCCGGCGAAGCGAGACTCATGCATTCGTAACCCGCAGGCTGCGTCCAAGACGAAGCGCTGCGATCGGATGGAGGATGGCCAGCACGGCCAACGTCGGTCCAAACCCAATCGCATCGATCGCCGGACCGACCGCGGCGTTGACGACCAGGCCGCCGAGCGCACCGGCCGCACCGACGATTCCGAGAGCGCCGGCCACCTGCCGCGGTGGCAGCAATTCCCCGAGCAACGCCGCGGTGCCGAAGAACCAGGTCAGACACATCGCGCCCACCGCGCTAAAGATGACGAGCGCCGTGGTCGTTGAAACCGGCAGGATCAGCGCAAGGCACAGCGGTCCCATCGCCGCAGCCCAACGCAACACGCGCATCCGACTCGCGACGGGATCGGCACCGCGCCGGATCAGCGCATCGGCCGCGGATGATCCGCCGATGCCGCCGATGTCGGCCGCGAGAAAGGGAATCCAACCGATCACGCCCAGACTCGCCAGCGAGAGCCCCTGCTGCTCGCGCAGGAACGAGGGCAGCCAGAACAACAACACATACCACACCGGATCCGAGATCAGCCGCGCGACCAGGATTCCGCGCACGCCGCGGTTTCTCAGCAGCGCGCGCACCGAGGCGGGTTCTCCCGCGTCCACCGTTTGCACCGTCGGCTCGCGATAGATCAGCATCCACAATACGAGCCAGACGAGCCCCGCCGCACCGAGAACCACAAACACGGCACGCCAGCCATAGGCCGCCGCCACGAGGGCGATCGTGGGAGGTGCGATGATGGCGCCCAACGCGCTGCCCGCTGAAAAGATCGCCACCGCCAAACCGCGTTCACGCGAGGGAAACCACAGCGTCACCGCGCGGAGCGCCGCGGGCATGTTCCCCGGTTCGGCCAGCCCCAACACGAAGCGCGTGGCGCAGAGTTGCCACGCGTTGCGCACCAGGCCTCCGGCCAGCGTCGCGAGCGACCACACTCCGACGAAGAGGATCATGCACGTGCGGCTGCCCCAACGATCCACCATTCGGCCGCCGACCAGATACATCACGATATACGGCGCCATGAACATCGTGGTCAGGAGCGAGTAGTCCGCATTGCTCAAACCGAACTCCGCGGAGAGTTCCGGCTTCAACACCGCCACGGTCTGCCTATCCAGATAGTTGAGCAGCGTGGAAAGGAAAAGCAGTGCGAGGATGATCCAGCGCATGAACGAAATGGATTTGGCGTATCGAAAACGTTGATGCGCAATGGCAAACCGCCCGGCAGCCGGCCGGTCAGTCCGACAACAACGAACCACCCTCGCGCAATGCCGCCCGCAGACGCCGCGGGTCCAGAGCGGCAAGCGGCCGGTTCTCCCGTAAAGCGAGCACACAAGCGACACCGGCGGCTTCGCCGGTCTGATTCATGTTCACCATCACGCGGATGGCGCCATGCGCTATTGGATCGGCGTCGATCATGCGTCCGGCGGCGATCAGGTTGCCGTAAGGCGAATCGGGCACCATCGCGGCGAGCGGAATCTGATAATAGCTCGGATTCTCCGCGGATGGCTCGCGCCAGCGGCCCGGCACCCGCGGCTGGCCGGGCGCCGCGTATTCCTCCCGCCCATCGAGATAACGCAACGTGATGCCCGATTTGTCCTGATGATGAATGTCCACCCGGTAGCTGCCGTTCGCGATCGCATCGGTGAAGCGCCGCCCGTGCAGGACCTCGTCTCCCGTCAGACGATGTCCGCAGCGCACATGGCGCGACTCGCGCAACCCGAGTCGTTGCGGCAGCCCTTGCAACGTGAGCTTCACGTCCGGTCGATACTTGCGCAGCAGATCGTGAATGGCGCGGATCTGGCGACGGCCTTCGATCTCCGCCTCCGTGAGTTGGTCCGCATCGGCAGGGTTCTTGCCGTAAATGCGCGTGCCAGCGAGCATGTAGATATCGGAGCCCGGCACGAAACAACCCCACGTGAAGCCTTCCGGTATCCCGAACTCGCCACCGTGCTCGCGGATCAGCGTGCCGACATCGAATCCTTTTGCCGCGTGATTAATCCCGGTGTCGAGCGACTCGCGCTGCAACGCGCGCCAGCCTTCGAAGCGCGCACACGCGGTTGCCGGCTGCAGATGATTTTCGAAGTAACACGTCACGCCGGGCAGCCGCGCGCAGAGATCGGCATCTCCCGTCGCATCGATGAACATTCGGGCGCGGATCACGCCGCGGCCGGTTTTGTTCTCGACCGCAACTCCGACCAGCTGTCCGTCCTCGAGGAGGGGCGCGACGAACATCGTATGCAGGTAGAGTTTCAACCGATGCTCCTGCGCCAGTTCGTCGAGCTCGATCTTCAGCTCTTCGGAATTGAAGACGAAGCCGAACGAATGGCTGCGCTCGATGCCGACGATCGCGTCGCGCCGCGCGAGTCGCTGCCGGATTTCATCGCTGAGTCCACCGATGATCTGCTCTTTGAACTCCGCATCCATGAAACTATGCCAGGCGTTGACCATCGAGAGCGTTGCAACGCCGCCGAAGCAGTTCTGCTTTTCCACGAGCACGACACTCGCGCCGAGCCGGGCAGCGCGCACGGCGGCAAAAATCCCCGTGCAACTGCCACCGAGCACGCAAACGTCGGCTTCATGAAGGATCGGTGTAGCCCTGGCGGGCTCGATGAAGGTTCGCATCGTAATGTTCGTAAAAGAGGCGCGGCCGTTACCCGTCAGCGAAAACGCTCGCTCAGAAATCCCAGCGCACGGACCAGGCTGCGGTGAACGGATCGCTGAGAATATAGGAACCGAGGAACGCGCGCTCGTTGGTGAGATTGTTCAGGTTCAGCTGCGTCGAGAAGCGCTGACGTCCCACGGTGCGCTCGTAGCCGACCACCGCGTCGATTCGGGCGTAACCACCGCTGCGCACCACCACATCCCAGCTGGGATGCAATTTCTCGCTGGTCGCGAACCGCGCGCCACCGCCAACGAACACGCCGCGGAACCGGCCGCTGGTAAACGTGTAGCGATTCCAAAGGTTGAAAACGTGATCGGGCACGTTCGCCAGATCGACCCCCACCTGGCGCAACTCGCCCGTGCTCGCGATGGTCTCGTGCTCCCACGAATACGTGTAGGACGCGACAATCTGATAAGCATCAGTCGGCGCGAGGTGCACATCCAACTCGAAGCCGCGATTCCGCTCGAGCCCGCCGAGCTGATAGATCGGCCGGATGTCGAGCAGCGCCTCACGAGGAAAGTCGCGCGCTGGAACGTTCGAGCGCGTGTTCTCATAGACGGACAACGTGATCGACGTGCGTTCATCGGCGGTGCCGAGCTTGAGGCCCGCCTCCTTGCCCTTGCCCAAAGTGGGTCCGACATTCTCGCCAAACGCGTCGACAATATAGTTGGGCTGAAACGTCTCGCTCACGTTGGCGAACACACTCACGGCGGGGAACGGCGTATACATCGCCGCATATTGCGGCGTCGTCTTCTCTCTCGACAGGCCGGCGGGATTGGTGGTCTCGGTGTGACGCACGCCGACCATGAGCCGCAGCCGGTTTTCGAACACGCTGATCTGGTCCGTGACGTAATAGCCGCGCGTCTTCGACTTGTTGGCCGTCGAGGCATCGGGTTCCACCAGACCGCCGGGATTGTTCGCGCGGATTTCGGCGCGGAGCATCCGCGGCGGATCGGTAAGCGGGTTGAACGCCCGCGCGGCGCCCGCGTAATCGCGCGTCGCAGTGCGGTTCCAGAGGTCGTCGTAGCCAGCGACAATGCTGTGTTTCATCCGCAGGAATTCAGGCCGATAGGAAATCCTCGCCTTGAGCGACTGTGACGCGACGTCCGCCTGCCTGAAGGAGGCCGCGGCGGGAGGCATGTAGAACGTTCCCGGAACCGCGCCCGCGACGGGTCGGAAGGAGTTCCACTCCGTCCCCTCGGTTTCGCCGTCATACCAGTTCAGGCCAACGTTCACGTCGAGATTGCTCGAGATGTTCACATCCGTCACGAGCCCCATGTTGAACGAACGCGCCAGGAAGCCCGAGTCCGGTCCCTGCGTATTGTAATTATCATACGGCAGGACGATCTTGTGCATGAACACCTGGCCGAGCGGCTCGTTCGGACCATATTGGGGATTCTGATCGAGCCAGATGCGTTGCGCCTGTCCCACGGGCACCTGACCGGCGCGCGCCGCCGCGATGTAGGCGGGATGGCCCACCGGAAAGCCGTGATGCCGGAGATTCTCTTTCTCGGTGAACTCGCCGGTCAACATGAGCGAAATCCGCTCCACCGGCCGCCACGTGAGCGCTCCCCGATAGTTCTCCACTTCCTCGCTCGAGTGATCGAGCTCACCGCCTTCGCGGCGATTCGACGCGAAAACGCGATACGCGAGCCGGTCTCCTGAAAGCGGACCCGTCGACATCACCGAAACGCGAGACGAATCATACGAGCCATAGCGCCCCGAGACATAATGTTCCGGCGTGAAGCGGGGTTTGGCCTTCACCACGTTCATCATGCCGCCCGGCAAATTCGTGCCGAAGAACACCGCCGAGGGCCCTTTGATGACCTCGATGCGCTCGACATCCTCCATCGACACGAAGACTCCGTCGAAGCCGTCCTGCTGAATCGGCGCCTCGAAACCACGGATGTTGATCGCGGTGAATTCGCGGGTGTTGGCGTTGACGCCGCTGATCGTGTTCGCGATCCAGCGCACGTCGTCGACGCCGCGGTCGCGTATCAGTTCGTCGGTTACAACCGCGATGTTCACGGGCACGTCGCGGATCTTCGTGCCGATGCCGGTGGCCGTGATCGAGTCCGTGGCCTGGTAGCCATGGGCGCGTTCCGAGCTCACGCTGAAGGGCGACAACACGATCGGTTCCTCGCGTTCGGTGGAGTCGGCCGCCAGCAGCGATGCCGGGGAAAGAAGCAGGGCAACGGCGCAGGTCAGGCGCCGGTATGCGACCAAGGGGGCGTGTCGTTGGGACATGGTGATGGTTCGTCTGGTTTGGGGTTGGTCGCCGCGATCGGAACATCACGGCGACGAGGGACGAGGCGCACGATCCACACAGTCGACCGCCTCCGCTACCTTGCGATCGGTGAACCGCTCACCAGCCCCCCGCATCCGGATATTCGTGTCAGCGTAGGACCGCGCTTTTCGGTGAACGGACTCGCCGGGCGCTGCGCACCGGCTGCCCGAGCGTGGCGCCGGGGGCCCACTCCGAGTCGACCATCATGACTTTGGGCACCGCGGGCAGGCCGCGTTGATTGAGTGTGATCTGAGTCGCGACCATGTCGACGGCGGTCGCCGCGACCAGGTCGTAATGGCCGTCGATGCCCGCCGCATCGTAGGGCGGATCGCCACGATCGATGCTGGCGAAACTGATATCCTCCGGCACGCGCAGCCCAAGATCCGTCAGAAATTGATGCACGTAGCCTTCGCCGATCATCACATCGGGCCGGTGCGCGCGCAGATAACGTCGCACGTGTTCGATCGTCGGCGCCTCCTCGATCTGCAGCGGCAGTCGCTGTGCGACCGGCAGATCGCGTTGCGCGTAGTAGAACGCCGACGAGAGCAGGTTGTTCGAGCCATCCTCGAGTCTCTGATTGTAGAGCGCCCCCACCCGACGAAAGCCGCGCTGCCGAACCTCTTTCAGCAGTCCGCGCATCATCTTGTAATGGTGCGGACACGCGCGATGCACCGCGGGCTCGCGCATCGAGTAACCGATCGCCGCCACCGCCAGCCCGCTAAAATCGAAATCGAAACGCTCACTCCCCTGCCGCATGGATCCCACCACCAGCCCATCAATTCCGCGCGCCTGCACGATCGACTGAAGCCGCCGCAGGGTCATGCCAGGCTCGCCTTCCAGCCACAATTGCTCGAAAGCGAAGCCGTGCCGCTCGGCCTGGTCCCGCGCGCCGGCGAGCATCTGCTGCATACGCCGATTGTGCGCCATCCACGTCGCGGGAAATCCCGGAATGATGAGCGCAACCTTGGTCACACTCCGGCGCGGTCGTGCCGTGCGAAGATGCGCCATCAATTTCACGACTTGCGGATCCGGCCGATAGTCGAGCGCGCGCGCGGCCGCCCGCACTCGGTTGCGCACCTGAGGCGAAATCTTCGGATCGTCCCGTAACGCATACGAGACCGTCGCACGCGAGAGCCCGCAGCGCCGCGCAATCTCACGCTGGCTCGCGGTGAAATAAGCGGGAGATTTCGCCATGGCCCAGCTACGGCCGCTCACGCGCGCCCGTCAATCCCGGTGAGCGGTTCACCATGAGCAGCCTTCGATTTGCGGAGCCGGAGCCACATGACTCTTCCCCGCTAAGTTCCCCCCGTAGTCCGCGATCATTCCTGCGTCATGACTCAACTGTTTTCTTCTTCGTCCAACGGTCCTGGAACTCCTCATGATCGGCGCACCTTCATCCGACTTGCCTCCGTCGGTGTAGCGGCGGTGTGTGCGCGCCCGCAATTGTGGTCCGCCGCTCCGGACGTTCCACCCGCGCCCGACATCGTGGTCTACTCGGGCGTCCCCTGCGGAATCGCCGCTGCCGTGATGGCCGCGCGCGAAGGTGCGAATGTGCTGCTGATCGAGCCCACGCAGCATGTCGGCGGGCTCAGCACCAGCGGGATCAACACCGCCGAATCCGAGCACATGTTGAAGTGGACGATCGGCGGCTTCGCGCTCGAATTCTACGAACGTCTCGGATCGCACTATGGCACGGGCCAGCCGGAGTTTTACTTCGAATCGAGCGTCGCCGAAAAAACCTATCTCGCCATGCTGCACGCAGCGGGGGTGACCGTCCGCTACGGAGCGAGCGTGGAGCGCGTGGAAAAACGCGGCGCCGTGATCGAGCGGATCATCTTGACCGATGGCACGGCGATCGCCGCGCGCGTTTTCATCGATGCCAGCTACGAGGGCGATCTTATGGCGCGCGCCGGCGTCCGCTACGCGGTCGGCCGCGAGGCGCGCGCCGAGTTTGACGAAGAAGCCGCGGGTGTTCGGCTCGATCGAACGACCCGGAAGGCGCGCACCGTCACCGCTGATGGCAAATTGCTCCCCGGGATCAGTGGCTGGGCAAAGGATTTCAAAGACGGCGACGCCCACCACGGCGTGATGAATTATAATTTTCGCCTGACCGTCGCCCGAGATCCGGAACTCCAGGTGCCGATTCCCCCACCCGCGCGTTATTCACCGGAGCGCTACGCGTTACTCGGCGGATGGCTGCGCGCCGCGAGCGCGCGAGGAGAGTCGCTCGAGCTGCGCTCGGTCCTCGATTTCTATGCCCGGCGCAATGGCAAGTTCGAGGTCAACAACAAGCAGGCGGCCATCTTTTCGCTCGGACATTTCGGCGGCCAGTTCGACTGGCCGGATGCCGGCTATGCGGAGCGCCGCAGAATTTTCGCAGACCATTTGGACTATACGCTCGGGCTGCTGCATTTCCTGGCGAACGACGAAGCCGTTCCGCCCGCGATGCGGCAAGAGATGAGGGCAATCGGACTGCACCGAGACGAGTTTGCCGACAATGGTCATCTGCCGTATCAACTCTACGTGCGCGAAGCGCGTCGGATGCGCGGCGCCTATGTCGTTGCCCAACGCGACGCCGTCGACGACCGGCGCAAATCCGACAGCATCGGGATCAGCAGCCATTTCATCGACTCGCATCATGTGCAGCGACTCGCGGTCTCCGCGGAGGAGTTTGTGAACGAAGGCCGAATCTGGCGGATGGGTTATGCGTGGCAGATGCCGTATCGCATGCTCACGCCCAAGCGGGCCGACGCGGAGAATCTCCTCGTCCCGGGTGCGGCCAGCCTCACGCACGTGGCGTTCTGCAGCTATCGGCTCGAAAGCGTGTGGATGATCGCCGGACATGCGGCGGGTGTCGCGGCGGCGGCGGCGGCGCGCGACCAGATAGCGGTGCAACACATCGATGTGACCGCGCTCCAACGCACACTGCGCGCGCAGCGCCAGGTCGTCGATTTCGTGACGGGGCTGCCGGAGAAATGCGAGCACCTCAACGGTCCCCCCGAGTGGTGAGCCCGCCTTCTGTGGCGTTAGCCGCTTCCATTTCAAGGCGCAGTTTCTCGCCTAACCGACGAGGTTAAGGACGGCGGGGGGTATAGGGCGTGGCACGAAACGGAAAGCGGGCGCGCCATTGTGATCCCCAAGACCGTGACACTAGGCCGGGATTGGACACTGACGGGCGCCACGATTGTGAGTGAGCTCGCAAAGCTCCCGAGACCTGTAGTCCTGCGCCAACTCGGCAACACACGGGCATTCGTCGTGAACGTTGCGGCGTCGCGCCGTGCCGGAGCCGAGCGGAGGGCGGTGCTTTCCGGATTTCCAACGGACCCTGCAGTTCGGGCTGCATCCAGGTGAACCGTCAATGCACTTCACCCCTGGATCGCACTGGCTCAGGTTGATCAACATCCGATAAGCTTTGTGAAATGAGAACGAAGTTCCTCCTTCTCATTCTCCTCCTCGCCAGCACAGCCTGCTTTGTTGCTGGCGGCCTACTTTGGGAAAAGAGCCGCGGACGAGGCCTGCTGCTGTTCTCGCTATCGTCCGCTGGATTTAACTTTTGCCTCTACCACCCAGCCCTGCGCAGTGTCCGACGCGAGGCACCTGAATTGGCCGCCGAATGATCCGCCTGCGCGTTTGAGGCGCGGAGAGCCGCCGCCGGCGTGCAAACCATTTTGAGGGAGCGGCCAATTCGAATGGCTGCTCTCTTTCTTTTTTTGTCGCGCCTAAACACCCGCGACACGCGTTGTCCCTTGGGTGTCCTGCGCGAGTCTATACTCATGTCGATATAGAATCGGATCAGGGTTTCGCCGATTCGCTGTTTATACAAACATATTGCGTTGCAGAGTGGTCGCGCAGCCTTAGTCCGAGGCAGGTCTCCGACGCTCGTCGTAATGAACGTTCTCTGCTTTTTCCGCCTGTCTTTGCTATCCTTGGCTGTTGGCGCCCTGTCGGCGCCGAAACTGGGAGCTGTGGAGGTTACCTCTCCATACGGCTACCCACAGCGGCATAGTTCGAAAGTAGGCATGGGGCTCGGGGTCTACTACGACAATTCGGCCGCTGTTCCCGCGCGCGTCAGCGTTGTGCTCCACGTGACCTACGAAACAAAAGACGATGGGCTTGAGTCAGGAGAGTTCGTTTTGAGCGCTCGTGTGCCTCCCAAGCACAGCGGGCAGTTCGACCAACAATTCCTATTCGTGGAGATTTCGAAGGTCCACTCGGTCACGATCCGAAAGGTCAAGAGTGAGCTCGTTGACAGCAAGATTTGGGAGGCCGAGGAGCGCTGGCTAACCACTCTCACGAAGAACTTGTCAGGCCGCCGTCTTTACGGGTTGGGTCCACGTGTTTCTCCAGACGTTGCAGCGATTCTCGCACGGACCGCGGGAGAAACGTGGATCAGCTTTGATCACGACATGAAACACGTGAGCGCGACGAGAACGGTAGCGGACCTTACGATCTACCGCCGCGGGGAAGTGAGGGAGATCAGCTATCCCAACAAGCTGATAAGGATTCGCTGGTCTGATCGGACAACGGACGTGGTAAGCACGCGCGCACCCGCACGCCATGAGCGAATCGATGAGTTGGAAGCGTGTGAGGTGGATCTCGCGTCGCGCCTGCTGCGGTTCCGTTCGGGAGAGTTTATGGGAGAGTTCCCATTTTAACACGAAACCCAAGTCGGTGGGCCCGCCGCCGGCTCCATATCCGTTCTATGAAGACCCCAACGTTCTTGGCCTTTGTCGCAACAACATCCTTAGCATTCGGCCTAGCGCATCCTTTGCCGCACACGATCAACACGATCGAGCAAAGCAGCTCGGATTCGTTCCGACTGCTCCGCAACGGCCGCGAGATGGGGAATTGGGCCTATGGGAAGGGCGGCATTCTGACGCGCTTTGAATCCGAGGGGTTGCCCAATGGGAAGAGTGAATGGACCTTCGAGTTCAAGAATGACAACACTCATCGCGTGTGGGCCAGCCACACGATTCGCATAGCAGGCGGCGGAGAGCAGAAAGGGGCTTGGTTTTTTGCGCCTGGTGAGGTCAGTCGGTTTACGATAATTTCTGACGGATCGCCGTATGCGGTGGTGAGCATCTTATTTCATGAAGTGAAACGGGCGGACTAAGCTCCCCCCCGTCCCTCCCATAATTTTGAGTCAAGGCTCGGCTTCAATCGTCTTGCCGAGAATACGGCAAACGTGATCGACCGCGCGATTGTGTGCGTCGGACACACACCCCGAGCGAGCTGCCGTGAAAGCTAGCGCATCGTAGACGGCCTGCCACTCCACGCATGGTGTATAGGTGATGCGGATACGCTCGAAGTTCTTCTTCGCTCAGAGGTCCGCGGCGTCGGTAAGAAAGTTGGAATCGGATGGGGACGAGTTCGAGAGATCATCGTGGCCCGCGCCCCGCAGCAGGAGGTTGATTTTTGGCGCCGCCGAACGCTCCCACTAGGGATGTCGCAGTTCTGCCTGCCGGGGCATTTCCGGGGTCACGCAACCTGCCGCCCCCCGTATTGGGATCGTTCCCAGCTGAGGCAAGTTTGGGATTACGACGCGAGCAGGGAGGTGGTCGCAGCAGACGCCGTGTCGCTCGCGGACGGAGTTTCATAGGCTCTGTTTCAGCGACCGTCCGATTTCAAGCGACTGTAGTTCACCTCCAGCGGGTGCCGCTCGCAACTGGCGTTTTTTGACAGTCTACATCAATGATATACAGAACACGTGCATCAATAGCCTGACTTTACGTCGGGCTTGGAAACGAGATGTTCCGCGACGGCTCGCTGAAGGGGATCTGCACCCGGCGGATCGCGAGGGTTTGGTTCGCCTGTTCGGCCGCCCACAAGGCGACCTGTTCGCGGGCTCGCCGCTCGGCCTCGCCGGGAGGCAGCGGCGCCTCGTAAATCTGGCGTTTCCGGCG
>JAEWBF010000049.1 GCA_023391285.1 Verrucomicrobiota bacterium | reverse complement strand
GGGATGGCCGATGAAGAGCCAGTTCTTCTTCCCGATCGCGGATGGCCGGATGGCATTTTCGACGAGGTTGTTGTCGAGGCGCGTGAACGAGTGCTGTTGATGCGCGACTAGCACGTCCCAGTGATCGATGAGATACGAACACGCCTTGCCCACGAGCGAGCGCGGCAACACCCGCGCGCGCAATCCGAGCACGACGTGTCGCAGCCAGTAGAGTGGCCGGGCAAAGTGTTGCTGGCGCAGCGCGGCACGATCGTCCCCGACCTGCGCTTCGTCCCACTCGCGTTCGAGTTGGTAGAGTCGCCCGATCAATCGCAGCACCAGTTGCACGGCTTTCGGTTTCTCGCCGATCGCCTCAAAGAAGTAACGCCGTGCATGCGCCCAGCAGCCGACCCACGCGATGCCCTCGTGCGAACGCACGTAGCTCGGATACGCGGAGTAGCCATCGGACTGGAGCACGCCCTTAAATCCGTCGAGCAGCGACGTGAGTTCGCCGTGACGACGCGACAGTCGCCAATCGAAGACCACGTCGGCACCAGGCCGACTGATGACCCACAGATAACCTTGAGTGGTGCCGCCGCGTTTCTCGTCCGGATCGTTGCAGCGCACCGGCGTCTCGTCGGCCTGCAGATAATCGCCGGCCAGGAGCCCCCGATGCATGTGCTGGTAAATCGGCGCGAGCCACTCCGCGGTGACCTCGATCCAGTCGCTCATCGTCCGGCGGCTGATCTGCGCGCCCCAACGCTGCGACATCTGCTCCAATCGATACAGCGGCAGATGATGCACGTATTTGCTGATCGCGATCCACGCGAGCAATCCGACCGACGCATAACCACCCGACACCGGACGCGCCGGCGCCGCTGCGACCAACGGCGGCCGATTGCGGTCCAACTTGTGCCGGAACTTCGGCCGCACGATCTCTCGCTTCACCAACTTCGGCTCGATCACGTCGACCTCGAACGTGCGCTCCTCGCCGATCCGCTCGTAAAGCTCCGGCTCCTGTTTCACCGGCTCAGGCACGATCTCGATTGTCTCCACGACCGGCAGCTTGGCGAAGGTCTCCGCCGGCACGCTGCGCGGCTCCTTCGCCGGCTTCGCGCGTTCATACGTGATCGTCTCCACGCGCTGCTCGGCCTTCGCGGCCAACCGTTCGAGTTCCTCGAGTTGGAAGCGCAACTGCGCGCGATCGAGTTTCTCGCTTTTGCCCGGCCCGAACAACTGCTGCTTCAACCAGGCGATTTGCGCGCGCAACGCCGCGTTCTCCTCGCGCAGGAGCTGGACTTCTTCAAGGCTGGCGGCGGCGCTCACGTTGCGCGCTTACGAAAAAACTTCCGCCGAAGTGTTCCCGCTGATCAGCAGGATTTTGTATCACGAACGTTCATACCACGGCTTCAGCGAACCGCGCTTCAACTCCACGCCACCGACCAGCAGCGCCAACGCTTCGGGCGCGAGCGACAGCTTCGTGCGCGCATCGCTCGCCGCCGGCCAGGAGAACCGACCTTCTTCCAGCCGCTTCGCGAGCACCCACACGCCCGTCCCGTCCCAATACAAAAGCTTCAGCCGCGTGCGCTCGCGATTGATGAACGCGAACACCGCTCCGCTCTTCGGATCTTCGTGCAACTGCTCGCTCGCCGCCGCCCACAGCCCGTTGAACGACTTCCTCATGTCCACCGGCTGCACCGCCACGTAGATGCGGATCGCCGCAGGAAACGCCAGCATCGCTTCAGCTCCGCAACGCCCGCACCGTTGCGAGCACGTCCGCTGCGATGCGGCCTCGCACCGTCGTGCCGTCCGGCAACCGCACCTCCAGCGCAAAATCGTTCTGCGGACACGTCGTCGCCCCTTCCAGCGGCAGTCGCATCTCGGCGAATCGGATCGACGGCTTCGCCGTCGCAGGTGACTGCGCCTTCGCGCTCCAGTTGGCAAACGTCGCATACTTGATCCCCTCGCGCCGGGCGAACGCCGCCATCGTCAGCCCGCTCGCTCGATACTCCGCGATCAACTGCTCCCGCCGCTCCACCGGCGTTACTCGCCGCCCTCCGGCCCCGCGCCGTTCACCCACATCCACCAACTCCGCCGTGATTGTGCTCATCACGGCACTCTATCGCGTCCTTCACCTTCCGCCTACGAGGTCACCGGCCGGACGCTTACAGTTAACCTCTGTCCGAAACTTTGAAGGGGGATCGCGAGGAGAAATCTTGGATGGCGCGAGTTCGCGGTTTCCGTCCGGTTTTGCGTGTCGAGCACTTGGCGTGCTCTCGGCTGGTCACAACGAGAGCACGCGTTCAAACGGCCGTCTTCGTGTCTCCGCCGTGTAGCGTCGCACGCAGTCGGCACCGAACCTTTACCGCTTCCCGTGAGAACGTAGCATCGGTCGCCTTGCTCGACCACACGAATGCCTCCCCTGGTTGCAACCTTGCGAGCTGCTCCGCGGTCAAATTCAGGAGAGCCGCGTTTGCTTTCTGAATATGCTTTAGCCATGCGGGGGAGTTGAATCGGTGAAGGATAATCTGCGTCGAAAGTTCAATCAAAGACACCGGCACCGAGGGGGGATCCTGACTCGCAACAAGAATGCTGGTGCCCTTGTGGCGCATCTCGCGAACTACGCTAACGAGTCCAGCCACCAAATCAGGGCTATCGATATACTTGTGCGCTTCATCGAAGACCACCAATTTGTTGAACGGCTTTCCGTCGAATGTAGCGTCCGCGAAAAGCTGCAGCAGGACTACGAACAGACCAAGAGCTTCATCTTTTTCAATAAACTCGTCGCGCAAGTCGACGATCACGAGGCGACCAGGACGAATCACCTTACTCAGGCGCGCCGCATCGTCGATGTAGCTCTCGGCCAAGTCCAAGCGGAGTGAGGCAAGCTCCTTAAGATTGTCCGGGAGGCTCGCCGTCGCCACCGCTTCGCGCAGCCCGCTGAGCGTCAGTCCGTCACGCATTCCGCGCATGATTTGATTCAATTTGCGAATGTAGGTTGCTTGGTTGCCAATCGCTCCCATGAGGAAGCGCCAATGGCCCGCCTGCAGTTCGGAAGATGCAAACTTCAGCGGCACGACTTCAACGTTTGGATATTCAGCGCGCCGCGCGTCTAGTTTTGCTTCGGGAACAAGAAGCACCATGTCTTTCAGCGCCGCCGGGCCCGCATTAAATTCAGCAGCCAGCGAATCAATTGCGGTCTTGTCGCTGTTCGGTCGATTCATCGACGTAAACTCGGGCTTGTAGTCCTGCGTCTGACTATAGTGGAACACGACGGTAGCCAGCGGACTCGGCAATTCATTGATTCCCGGCAACGCGAGCGAAGCCATCTCAATAATTGTCCCAAGCGTATAGCTTTTCCCACCTCCTTGCACCCCGAAGAGACTAATTGTGTGGGTTTGGTTTAGATCGAGAGCAACGGCGCGCCCCGCTACTTTTCCAAGCACTCCGAACTGCGGAGACGGTCCCGTGACCCCGAGCAGAATGTCGTGAGCGGCATGCTGATGACTACCGCGGCCCAATGGCTCCGGTGCCACGACCGTCGCGGGAGGGACGGCGACAGGTGGCTCCTCGGAACTCGGTAAAGAGGACTTTGGAGGCTCCCCGACCGGTTCAAGCCGTGGATTTGGTGGGACGACCGGAGCTCTCGGCCCAGGCACAGCCTCGGGTCCACGAGTCGGTTCAGTATGCAAGCCCAACTTCTCCCAAGTGACGGTTCGATCTCGTTTCTCGCGCAAGAACGCGGCGCGCTCCAGGCGAGGAATCTGACCTTCGAGCAATGGAATGGGCGATGTGGTCGACGTTGGTTTGCTGACTGGCTGAAATGCACCCGTCTCATCGACGCCATCCTTCGCAGGTAACGCAGCAAGCAGCGATCGAATCAAGTCTACGCCAATCCAGTGAAATTCAATACCATCATCTTCGATGAACTCTTGCCGTCCGCGCTTCTGAAAATCGAAAACTATGGCGCTTCGCGTAAATCGCAGCCGGTATCCTGACTCCATCGAACGGAGACAAAACTTCGCCTCTTCGGAGGCTTCCGGTGAGAGCAGTCGCAATCGGGCCGCACGATCAACGTAAAACTCGAGTAGGTTGATCAGCTCCTGTGTCTTTATCACTCGGTCTGGGCGGTCAATCCGGCCAGACCGCTCGGGATCAAAGTGATGTCGGAGCGCGTTTTCGCTCTGCTGAATTTGTTCAGCAATCGTGTGCTTAAGATGGTTGAGGCCAGAAATGTTTCCAACGTCCTTATAGCATTTTACCTCTACAAGGCTGCAGGTGAGAATGATATTTCCATTATCGTCTATCTGGAAATCGAACAAAGCTAGATCCGTTCGCCGCAAGCTCACCTCGTCCCCAAACTCATCGGCATTCTTCTGCAACGCACGGTAAAGACCGAGATGGGCATCCAGCGGGATCACCGCCTGATCGCGGAAGGCATTCTGAAACTCCAGAAACAACTTCCCTAAAGCCAGACCCAGAGCTTCGGCACGTTGCGTTGGAGAAGAGATCAATTTTAACGCAAGACGGCCCGACAGCGCGCGGAGCTCCCCCAATATCGCATGCGACCGATCCTGGTATTCGCCCAATCCGTAGTCGGCAAGAACGCGTTCAAAGAGGACGCGAATCTCTGTCTGCGATCGCGATGTAATCACCACGCGACGCCCGCTATTGGCGCTCAGGTCTGGGCTATGATCGATTAGGTATTCAGGTCGCGGCGTGCTCCGATCATGGTCGAAGAACTCGATTCCCAGGCTCCGGTCGATCGTGAACACCCAGTCACTGACCTCATGGACCTGATGCAACAAAGCTTTTTGTTCGGCTTCGAGAACGAGCGTGGACACCGGCCGCATGACCAAGCCACTCTGGTTTGTCGCGACGGCAGCGGCTGCGGTCGAAAACGATTCGGCAAGTTGAGCGATCAGCGTTGAATACTCGTCCGCATTCGGAATCGGTGTTGCGGCGCCATGTCTAGGTCGCCGATGCCAGGCCACAAGATCGGCTTCTTCGGAATAGGTGACGGTGAAGTCTTGCAGCAAGCCATGAACCGGGGAGCTCATATCCTCCCGACGTGGAGCCATCGCACAGACAGTCTGTGCCGGGAAGACATCAAACAACATCGTGATATGTGCCGGGAATTCCGACGCCGCATTTCGGAAATCCGCTGTCGCTCGGACGGAGAAGGTGAGTTTCGGGGCGAGGTGATTTCCGGTAGGGGTTGCGAAGGCGTCAGCTTCGGGGACCGTCAGCGCACTACTAGGAGAAATAAGTTCGTTGAGATCGTCCCCGACGCCCACTGCGTCGGGATCTGGGACGAATAGCCTAATATCGTAGCGGAGGTCGCAGAAGTCCGGCTCTTTCTGAAGTTCCAAGAGCATGTCTTCGATGATCCTTGCTCGCCCCGGATTGAAGCAATTTAGCACCAACGTCTGAATGTAGGGATGCTGCACCAAGTAACGGCGAAGCCGGTCCGCTAAGAACCGTCCGTCGAGAGTGAAGCTACCGACGTTCGGTTCAGGGAGGCCAAGTGCCGTGCATACCTCCGCAACTAAGCCTCGAGGATCATTTTCGGTCGAAGACGCATACACGGTCCAAAGTTCATGCACGTTATCGATCGCCGCGAGCAACTGCCCAGTGCGTGTTGGGCACATGGCCGGAAAATTCACGAGACTGAGCTGCTCGAGAAGAGCGTCACGCGTTGGCGTCACATACTCTTTTGCTGCTACTTCGGCTTGTTTTACCCATTGCTCGGCCAAGCTCAGCCAAGTCGCCAGCCACAGAAGTCGGAGCGGATGTGTCGGACCGACCAACAGTGCTGCACGCTGGGTCCCTCGGTGGTCCGCAAGGTTGAGGGTCACTGTATCCAAAGCTAGGAGCCGTTGGACGCCCGAAAGCGCCTGCGGCTGCGCGTCCGGCGCCGCCGTTTCAAAGTGACGAAGCGCATGCGCGAGTAGGGCTAAGTATCTTTCCGCATAGCTTGCGATCTCCTCACGGAGCGAGACCAGATTCACCGCCTGCATGATCCAGTTCCCATCATCTCCACGCAGCTTCGTGAACAGCTGCACTCGCGCTGTCCGGAATGCGTTTATATCGGGTAGATCCGGCCAGGTCAGTGCATCGCTGGAGACCTCCGCGCCTTGGGTAGGCGAGATCGCGAGCCTCCACGACACAGGGTCGTCGGCAGCGTTCAAAATCCGTTGCTCTATCTCCTTTAGCTTTCGAGAAACGGGCACGTGGATTAGCCCCTCTCCCGAGAACTTGAGCTCGAGGAGCTCGCCTTTGCCACCGTGGTGCTCGGCATCGGCCCACGCCCGATGCACGCATTCGACGGTCTGTGGTCCGCGTCCCTCGTTCAACGCTTTGAACCAGAAATGGATCAAAGCATGGCTGAAACTTGGAAACTTCTGAACGGCTCGCTGAGGAATCTCGACATCAAGATCATCGCCCTTAACAACCCAAAATAAGTCGCTCTCGTTTGGAAATGGACCCTCCTCACTCGCAGCCAATGTGGGAATCGCATTTCCGTTCGCGTCCACCATCGGGAGCGGATCGCCATCGGCTGTGTAGGGAGCCACGCGGATAAAGTGCCACCCTTCCTCCCAATCGATCTTTGATAGGCTGCTAAACGTCAGCGAGGTGTCTGTGCGTGCGCCTCCCCACGACTTCTTCTTTTTCACAGGACCAACAGGCCCGGTTTCGCGCTGGACTATTTGAACTCGGAAATGATCGATTCCAAGCGCCTCTTCCGGCGCTGGCGAGCAGCGGAAATTGATCCTAAAACTGTTTATTCCGCCTTTTCCGACGACCAAATACTGCTGTCCAATCTGCAGCCCACCTAGCCTCGAATCCGTTTCATCGCCTTTGATTTCCGGAAGGCTGATCTTCAGCACTTCCACGCGAAGTTTCTGCGCAAATCCAGCGTCTTCGTCGAATGGCCACTTGTCGAAAGAAAGCCCCCAGCGTTCCTTTTCGCACACGATTCGGCTCGTCCATGACTGGGGATCCTCCAGGCCGTTGCTGCAAAGAAATTCACTCAGCTTCGCTCGAAACTCACGATCGCGGAGTTTGAGGTCTAGGACACGCCCCTGATCTGACTTAGGAGACAGCGTCAGCGTTTTCACGCAACTGATGTTCTTCGCGATGCGCTCGGGCACCGCCGCAGCGTCATCCATCAATCGGAAATCCGGCACCAGTCCGAATTCGCAAAGCGATGCGCCGACGACCTCATGGTCATAGCTATTCAAGCGAATGCTGAGTAGAAACCGCACAGCAGCCACCGGAGTCGCCCATCGCCAATGGCGACTTTCGATCTGGCTGATCACAGGCGGAACATTTTGTTTCAAACCATTCGGCAAGTCCTGCACCAGCCTTTCGCGCAATCTGTCATATGCGTCGGAAATCGATACCTGCTCGAAGGTGGCCTCCGCGAAAGAATCTTCCGCAGCGGTGCGGAGGTCGTTTGGCACGAAGACCAGCAACGGCGCGCGCTGCTCGTCTTGGGCAGGCGGGTTGCGCAATTCGACGAGTTTGCTGCTGCTGATGAAAAGTGGGTCATCATTCCGCATGTCGCCGGAGAGCACGTGAACCTGAACGGCGGATCCAAGCGTGGCTCGCAAGCTCCGCGCTACGGACTCCATCACGCCTTTATCCAGATCGCTCACCTTCATGCAGTGACCCGGTTGCTTAACGGTGACGACTGCCATCAAGCGCTCTTCAACGACAACCCGCAGCTGTTCGTTCAGATCGTCAAGCGTAACCCGACGAAATTCCTGACTCACGCTACGCCTCCTCTCTGCGCTACAGGCTTCATTCCAACTTTGTATCGCGGCGTCACATGTTGCGTGACATACGCATCCGACAATTCTTGGAAGAAACCTATCTCCCGAAGCTTGTTCTTGAAGGCTTCCTTGTTTGCCCGCAGTGCCACCCGATCTTCGATCGTGGGTTCTCCGAAGCCTTCGCCGCGGGGAAGCTGATCTATGTAAAGGCCATACCGGTAACGCAAAAACTCGAGGAGCCGGTCCACTTGGATTTCCTCGGAATAGTAGCTCCCCACCCCGCCGTAAGTCATCACCGCTACCTGGAGCAGCACCTCCAGCAACCGGCTATCGAGTATGAAGCGGCGGGCCGCATTTTTAGAACGTGTCTGCGCAATCATCGCGCCGGGTCGGTTCTTCAGCAAGAGGGCGTCAAATGATTTCACCACGAAGGCCCGGTGAAAGTCGCACCGCAAAGCCATGAGGCACTCGATATAGGTATTCAAGTGATCGAGTCCGAGCGCCACGACAGATTCCACATCGGCGTCAGGTGCACCGTCCTCCTCATGTGCTTCCATGGTGAGCTTCATCAACCGCGCCCCGAAGTATTCTTCGCGTGCAGTCCGATGCGAATCATCCAACAAGCTAAGCACCTCAGACGTGCTCAATTGCCGGCGGGCACCGCCAGTTAGCTTTCCACTCTGGAGCAAGAAGGTGCCCCATTCATCAAGCTTCTTGGTGAGGAAGTTGGCACGAATAAATCCGGGAATTCGGCGGTAGTGAAGATCCGCGCTTTGCTCCGCAAGTTCACTCAATCGTTTCGCGGTGGGGTTCTGCGAATCTCCGGGTTGGTTGAGCACATCGAGGAACAGACCGATTTGATACGGACAATCCCCCTGTGGGTTCCTTTGGCTGAGCGGCACCACCGGGCAGCGCCCACATACCGGCTCTGCTCCCTTCTTGCGGATAAGTTCGGGCAGCAGCTTGACCAAGCGCAGGTGGTAGAGGCCGAGATGAAACGCGAGCAGGATCTTCAGGTAATCCACCATCACCGACCGCGGAATCTTCTGCCGGTATTGCAGCAACCGGATGATGTCGTCCGCGAGCAAGCGCGCTGAACCAACACACAACGGGGGGACCTGCTGACGTGATTTTGGGTCCGGCGCGTCGGTGCTTATGATGTTCTTTGGAGCAAGGCTGAGCAGCGCCTGAGTTTCCACGTCCACCTGGACGGTGGGGTCTTCTTGTCCGGTATTCTGGTCAATTCCCTCAAAGAAGAATGACTTCAAGCCGCGCAGCGCTTGTTCACCGATGGGACCGGTATGCACGAGCATCTCGTAGATGTGCTGTGCTGCCCCATAGTCCTTGCAATACTTGGGGTTCCGAAAGCGATATGTGTAGCCGTGTAGCGGACGCGGTGCCGCAACCTTTTCTTTGCCTCGCCGCCCGCGATTTACGAGATCGAGCAAATCCGTTTCCAGCCAGCTCCTCACGATGTCGCGGTAGCTTGCGAAGCCGCGGAACCGCTCGGAGTTTTCCGAATCGGTGAAGTGTTCGAGGAACGTATCAACCGTGTGCTCGTGCTTGAGCCGGCTGTCTTGCCCTGTGTGAAAGATGCGCGCGAACAACCCGGTCAGGACGCGATCCATCTCGATGCTCTTGAAATCGAGCAGACTCACTTTCCCGAGAAGGAAGCGTTTATCGTCGGTGCTAAGCGGCATTGTCGGGCGGGTCTTCTGATACTCGCATCGTCAGACTGCCGTCGCGCTGGCGCGCGACGGAGTAGAAATCATGGCCAGTCGGAGTCAGTAAGACCTCCTGATATGGCGCCGAGAGGACGATGTTCTTGAAAACCGCCAGGCTCAGTTTGTAACCCTGCTCCTCGTCAATCGTGGGACGGTAGCCTTGATTTAAGCGTTCGAGCATCTCGAAAACGTCGACGGTGATAACGAGCTCCGCCTTCAAATCGGTGGCGTCGGCGTAGCGCAACACGAGTGCGCCGGGTGCATGCTCGAGATATGGCGATTTAGCCGCCGGATCATGTGGTAGCAGCTCGAAGTTTTCGGCGGGGAAAACGCGATAGCTGCGGACTTTCGCAGACTCAACCTGCCGCACTTGCAGGGCGAGTTTGCCGCGCAGTCGCCGACTATCGAGCAGACCTTCCCCTCGGTTGATCGCGCGAATCAAATTCTTCGCTGCCTCGCGTGGGTCGAGCTGGGTTGCGAGCATTTGGAGCATTGCCTTCGCAGCGGAATAGGGAACGAGGTTTTGCCATGAGTCGTCACGGGCCTCGAAAAAGTGCCGGCGCCGCAACATTGCCACATATTGACGGTGTTTGAGGAAGCGTGGGTGATTGCCACGTGCGGTTACATCGCTGGGCAGGTCGTTGTAAGCCGCGAGCAGCAAATCGCGATCGTAGCGTCCGCGCGGGTCGAAAGTCATCAGTGCGGGCGCTGGGTCAGGCGCATGAAAATCGAACAACCGGTCGAGCTTCGGGTCGGAGGTCTGGCCTACATCAACATCGCGCAACAGCCGCAAAAGTCGGTCGCGTTTATCCCCGCCGATGCCCGCCCAACTGTTAAAATAGAATCCCTGCGCGATCTCCGTCCGCGCGCCTCGGCTGTAGAGTTCGTGAATTTCATCGCAGTCGTGGGTGCCTGCTAGCATGAAAGCGAGAGCCGAACGGAGGTCGCGAAGAGTGATATGCAGCTTCGCGCGCAATGCCGCCAAGCGGTATAGCAGTTTTAGACGCTCGACCACCTGCGAGCCAGTCGTCGAGTTCGCAAAAGTCTGCGCGTTGTGGTGGACATAGCACTTGTCGCGCAGGTCACAGGTCTTGCATGGCTGCCAAAATTTCGGTTCGGCCAGTCGCTTGATTAGACGTTCGAGAATGGACGGAACCTCCTGAGTCTCCGCTACCACGCTGCGTAAGTTCAGGTTCACAATCGCGATATTCTCTTCGGGTTCACCGCTCCGAAGTCCGCGATTCACGATTTGTTTCAGGCGTGGAAACTCTGCTGCAAACTTGTCCAAGAAATCGATAATGCGGCCTTCATTGATTGCGATCAATCGAGTGTCGCTTGCCGGCCACGACGCGCTGTCGGTTCCGGTGAACGGCCCAAAAAATTCGCGCAACACGTCATCGTTGATTTTGTCGCCTTCGTCTTGGCTCCCGTCGTAGTTCGTGCGGAAGGCGCGTCCGTTAAGCGTGAATGTTGTCCCGTTGCCTGTGCCGTAAGGCCGCACATTCGCGCCCCGATTACGGGCCTCTGCTTCCACTTGCTGAATGAACGCTGTCTTCCCGTCACCCGCGTTACCACTGATGAGCACCAGACGGAATTTTCCAGCCAGCGTGGCGGGCTGGAGATCTCGGTCGAGAGCAGTTTCAACGTAGATGACGCGGCCCATGGCATCGAGTCCACGCGTGCCGGCGTTCGTCCGACGGCTTTGCGAATAAAGCGTGAGCAGATAGAACACGAATGGATTCGTGTTCGGGCGCGCCTCGCCAGCCGCGGCGAGTGCGGCCAAGCTTTGGGTGGAAATCTGCCGTTCGCGCGCGAGGCTCGGAGTCCGCAGCGTGGCCACGCCCCGCAGAGCTTTCGCCAGTTCCGTAGCGCTCGCAAAGCGATCGGTGCGGTGTGGCGCGATAGCCTTGAGCAGCACCTCAACGAAGCCGTGGGAAAGGTCCTCAAGATCCGGCAGCTCCCGAGGGTCGCGTGGTTGCTGGCCGGCCGGCGGCTTGTCCGCGTTCTCCCACGGATAGGCACCCGTCACGGCCTCGTAGATGGTGACGCCAAGCGCGTAAATGTCTCGTTCGGTCTGTTCCGCGGCCGTTAGTGGTGGTCCGTTCAGGTCTAGGTCGGGCGGCAGATACTTTCGCGTGCCGCCGCCGCGCGCAAAAAAGTCTCCCGCGCGACGCGCCACGTTGAAATCTATGATCTTCACCGCCTTACTCGTCCACATCAGGTTATCGGGCTTAATATCGCCGTGAGTGACGTGATTCGCGTGCAAGTGCGCCAGCCCCTCCGCTGCCTGCACGCCTAACTGCCGGGCGTCGGACACGGAAAGCCGTTTCTCCCTTGCCAGTTCCGCCACGCTTGAGCCCTCAACATATTCCATGAGCAGGAAGGGCGTAGCGTCGCCGTCGAGCATGCCCCCGTGCAGGATTCCGACCACGTTGGGGTGTGGCGGCAGATACCGCAGCGTGCGAAATTCCTGCTTCATCCACTCCAGTGGGGAGCCACGGCTGGTGACGATGATCTTCAACGCGCAGGCCGCGTCGCAAAGCGTATCAATTACTTTGTAGACACGACCAAAGCCGCCCTTGCCGAGCGCCGCCTCCACGATGTATCGGCCGGCAAGTGTTTCACCGATCGGGAGATTATTGTAGTCCCGCGCGACGGGAACCGGATCAGGTTCCTCTTCCGACGTGTTCGTTTCCGGAGCGGGTGGTGCGAATAGCTTCTCTAAATTCTCCAGTGCCTCCGCTGCCCCTGGGCGCTGAGAGGGTTCGACCTGGAAAAACCGCTCCAGCCACGCATCAAAACCGCAGGGCAGCCCAGGCACTATCTTGCTCGGCTCTTCCGCAAACTTCCCTTGACGTGCGTCAGCTTCGTCCGGGCTTGTGAACGCACGCCGGCCGGTAAAAAGCTCATGGATAGTCGCTCCCGCAGCGTAGATGTCCGAGTCCGCGCTGGTTTGCATGGAATCGGCGAACACTTCGGGAGCAAGGTAAGCGGGCTCGATGGCTTCAGCCAGCTCGTGGACAAGCGTGTGAGTTCGCGGCTCGCCGGGCCGGGCAAAATCAAAATCGACAAGCCGTCCCTGACCATCGAGGCCCACCACCACGGTCGCGGGCGACACCGCGCGATGTAGCACGCCCGCGGAATGGCAGTGCGCCAGCGCGGAGAGCAGGTCGCGCGCGACGCGGAGCTTTTGGTCCATGGTCAGCGCGTGCTGCTGATTCTCAAGGTGGAAGCGCACCGAGTTTCCTGGCGCGTCGTCGAGCACCAGAACGTAACCGTCGTCGCGTTCCGTGGGGAAGAAATCGCGCTGCTTCGGGATGGCCGGGTGGTGCCGTAGTCGGCAGAGCGCGGTGTAGGCATTGGCGATTCGCTCCTTCTGCAAGGCGCGCTCAGCCTCCGGCAGATAAGGGTCGGCATGGTAGAGGCGCACGATGACGCGCTCCGCTCCGGAGGCGTGCTCATTGCGGGCGCGGAACTCGGTGTAAAAATCGTTCCCTGTGAGCCGCTCTTCGCATCGCCACGAGCGGCCGAGCAGCGGCAGTCCTTGCGGCGCGCGACCTTTGCCGGTTATCGTCTTCAGAATTTCGCCGACGTGCGGAACGGTGGACGCAGGTTGCGGTGACCGATTCTGAAAACGCGCGGCGTCGGTGAAAAAACGGCCGGCGTCGGCGAGGCGGACACTGTGCTCGCGATCGTATCCTTTCGGGTCCCGCAGTTCCACATGCGGCGAGGTGAGCAGCACCACCGGCTCCACCCACACATGCCGCAGTCCAGCGTGCGCGCCGGTAGCGAGGGGGCTGAGCACACCGCGCAGACTGTGCACGTGTTTAACGAGCTTGCCCAGCGGCGAGGCAAAGGGCACGCGGCCTTCCGGGTGCCACTTGCCACCAGTGACGTGGATTTCGCCGCCGGTGGATTTCACATCAACGAGGTAGATCGCGTGCGGTGCGACGACCGCCACATCGATCTCGAACCACTGCCCGGTTTCGCCGCGCAGCTCGAAGTTGTGGATGATTCGGTAATCCGCCGGCAGTCGGTCTCGTAGCTCCGCTATCGCCGCGCGCTCCGCGTCGTTCACTGGCTGCCCGATTGGGATGACCTGCGCCATGACCTAAACCGTTTTCCCGAGTGCATATTCGAGACGATTCCTTGCGCCGCTCTCGAATTCTGTCGCCTTTACCCGCATTTCAAAGGCTTCCACCACCTCCTGATGCACCTTCTCCATCAACCGCTCCGAAGATTTTAACACTGGTAGCTCGCTGAGATAGGTTGGCCAAATTTCAGGAATTGAATCGCCGGTTGCCGTGCGGGCGATGAGCGGGTATCCAATTTCTCGGCACGCGAGATACGCAAATAGATAACCCGCCGGGATTCTGCTGGACCGGGGAACAATTCGTAGAACGTGGTTCGATGCAGCCTTCCCAGCAAGGGCCGAGTCCACAAACTGTGGTTTGCCGATAATCCCATTCAACTGTCCCGAGGATGCTAGAAGAATGGCTCCGGCCGGCAGGACGTATTTCTTAATGTTCCTCGTCGCGGCTCGTGAGATAAAAGACTCTGGCGTGCGGTCGAGTTTGAAGATGTCCGCGCTGCCAAAGAAGCCGATGCCTTGTTCACCACCGTTCACATAAACTCGTTTGAACGGCGAAACGCCAAAGGGCTCTGCTATGTCGCCCAATCGCCAAACGCCATTCGGGTGATTGGCTATCCACTTCTCAACAAGGACAGCGCGCCCATTGAAGAACCAAGCATCGCTTCTTCGGGTTTTGTCCATTGCTCGGGACGAAACGATCGTGGTGAGTGTGCCGGCGCGACTCAGCCCTAGGTCGGGCGGCTTTCCAAGAGCATCTAAAAGTGCTTTCCCTGTGTTCCGAATCTGTGCCGTTGCGCGCGAGCGCAGCTCGGCGGCCTTCTCGACGAGCACGTGAATCTCGTTTTCGAGCGAATCCCCCAGACGCGGAACGGGGAGGCCGGCGATGTGCTCCGGCTCGATGCCTTGGATAATAGATCCGTAAGTGCCGGAGACGACCAACGGGACGCCGAATTTGCTGCTGAGGTAGGCGTAGAGGTAACCGGGGGGAATTTTTGCTGTATCCGGCACGACGCGAAGAACATGTTCGGAACAGGCCATCCCATCCATGTCCGGACGCCCATACGCCATTTTTCCGATGGTGCCCGAGCGAGTAATGAGTGTGTAACCCCTTCTGATTGTGAAAAGCGGAGTCTTCTCGACCTGCTTCTTTGAGATCAGCGGAAGGTCGCTGAGATCAGCCTTCTGCAAATCACTGCTGCTAATAAAAGGCACCCCGTATTGTGGAGAATCAACCCACTGCCTAGATTCACGGCCCGCATGGTAGATGCCCGCGGTCACGTCGCGCAGGTCGTCCTTGCGAAGCGAAAGCTTTTCGAGCAGCACCTTCGTCTCCAGCGCTCCACCAAGGTAAGGCGAGCAATCGAGCCGAAACCCGTAGCCATCCATCCAAGTGCTGCGAATCACGGCGGTCTTCATACCGCGCCTCCTCCCGCGGGAAACCACGTTTGCAGCGTCGTGCGCAGCGCGAGAAAAGCGCCATCCACACAGCCACAAAGGCTGACTCGCTTCGTAATCTCATTGAACACGCCGGACGGCGGACCGCTGCCGCAGAATGCGCGTGTGACTTCAACCGCGCGTTTGGGGTCCGGCGGCTTCGGATTGCCTGCCGGCCAGAGCGCGTTTAATCCGGCGAGTGGGTCAGGCGCGATGACCTGCCCGCCCTTGAAGTCAGCCGTATTGCGCAGCCAGATACGAAGATTTGGGCCGCCGAAACCGAAAGCGGCATCCACATTGGGATTGTTCTGCCAAATCCACGTCTCGAGCTCGGGTGCGATGCAGATGACCGTGAAGGCGCCAGCCATCCACGGAATTGCTGTCACGCGTCCCGCGATGCCTGCGGTAATGGCCGCAGCACCCGGTGAACCATCCCACGCTTCATCGAGAATGATAACCGCGCGCTGGTGAGTCTTCCTTTTCGTCGCCAGTAGCAGATGACCGAAGCTGAAAACACCCGGGTCTTTTTGCGGATGCACGATGAGGTCCAATGCGGGGTCGAACTGGAACGGTGCGCAGCCGAGCTTGAAATGCCGCGTGGGTAAATCGAGCAGCCCTCGGAGCGTAGCGGCGCATTCGTTGTCCGCGACGAGAAAAACGATATCCCTCATCCGAGCACCCCCGACGCGAGCAAAGTTCCGAGGTCCACCGAGCCATGCCATTCGCGCAACGCAGGATCATGATCCCCACGCACCGCGACTGCCGCGCCGTTTTCCGCTATCCGAAGGCAGACGATCTGCGCAGGCTTGCATTGCGCAAGGACGAGCGGCGAATGCGTGGATACAAAGACCTGACTGCCATGAACGGACTGGAGTGCCTCCACGATGAGCTCGATTCCCTTTGGATGGATGCCGTTCTCCGGCTCTTCCTGTGTGAGCACCGCCGGGGTGACCGCAAGGTAGGGAAGGATGGTGAGGGCGAGGATGTAAAGTGTGCCGTCGGAAACACTGCACGCAGGAACAGATGAGCCGTTACGGTAGTGGAGCCGCAGGTAGGCGTGGCGATCATCCTGGCGCACGACGGGCTCAATGCGGTCGAGCTGCGGAAGTGCAAGTCGGACGAGGTTTTGCCATCGCTCAAAGGCAGGTAGCGGCTTCACCTCTGGTTTGTTCGTATCGCTAGAACCCAATCCGGCACGTTCTCGCGACTCTTCAAGCGGCTTGACCTCAGTCCCCGTCATATCGCCAGTCTGCGGGCGCGCGGCGTCGGCAAGCGCGTGGGCGAGCCACGGCAGCGACGCAGCGTCGCGGGTAATTTGCGGCTTCTGCGTGCGCGGCTGTGCTGTGCGGAGGGCCGTGAGTGACGGCTGATAGGCACAAGCTCCCTCCGTGAGCAGGTCGCGAAGCCACAAGGAAGCTCCGTAGCGAGTCCGGTCGGCGAAGACATTCGCGAAAGCGGGCTCGGTAAGCGGGAAGCTGTATTCGTTGCGCGGTCCGCGTGCCTCGGCTTCGGGTGTGAAGACGATCTTTCCGTCAGTCCCGCGCTGAATGATCGGCACGGCGGGGCTGCCCGACTCTTCCAGCCACTCGCCGATAAGTCCGCTGGGCGCGCGTTCCTTCCATGATTCATCATCGGGGAGAAGGAGTAGATACTCTTGGCCGATTTGAAGCGCTTCATTGAAAAGCTCGAACTGAATCTCATAGCGAATCCGGGTGAGCCACTGGCCCGGTGTTTGCCGAAGGCGCTCGACTGCTTTTGCGCCTTTCCCGGTGGCGACCGGCTTTTCGAGTAGGCTGTGGACGATTTCCCCCGGCAACGCCGCCTCGACCGCGAGGACGAAAAATTTGCCCTCCCCCCGGAAGATTAGGTCCCCGCCGTAGTCTGCGCGCGGACGCGGATGCGTCTCAGTCGGCCGGAGGAAGGCTTTCTCGATGCTGCGCGAGGCGAGTATCTCGCCGAGGAGGATCGGAATATCGAGCAGCGTGGTTTTTCCTGCGCCATTCGGCCCGACGAAAATATGAAAACGGTCGAGTGCGAGCTCGAGCTTCTCGAAGCAGCGATAACGATAAGCCTCGATACGGGTGATCATACTCCGGGCTCCGGGTTCTTTTTGCGGAACGCCTCGTAAGCATCGCCGATGATCGGAAAGTCATCGTCCAACTCGGGCTCGACGAGCTTGCGCTGGCGGATCTGGTATTCGCCATTGGTCTTGACCCTCTCCTCGTAGACGCGGGTAACGAGCTTCTCGGTTCCGTCCGGGTTGCGTTTGTTAAGTCGGTTGCCGCGACGGTCGACGCCGGCTTTTTCCGCCACGGCCATGAAGATGGGATACTCATGAACATGGCCCTGAGCTTCGGCGTTCATCTCGGTGTCCGTCTTCTTCTTCAAAAAGAGCAGGCTAGTCAAAATGCTGACATCGGCTTCTACTATAAATGCTTCGACCGGCACCTCGACGCACGCGAGCACCCAGCAATGGCGCAGTATCCAGCGGCGGATGTGCTCGTCGCCCGGATTGCCGAGAATGCCATTCGGAAGGACGATGCCCATGCGCCCGCCAGGCCGGAGCCACTTTACGGATTGCGCGATGAAAAGAATTTCCGGAGCGACGGCATTCTGGGTAGAGGTCTGCTCGAGCCACTGCCCGTCGGCCGTGCGCGTGACGCGCCGAGCGAGCGGGTTGTTTTCGAGAATGGCGCGCTCGGTAATGGGAATCTCTGAACCGAACGGCGGATTCGTCATCAGCACATCGATACTGCCGAACGGGATCGCGTTCGGCTGCTTCGCTGCGTCGTTTCCCGGTAAGTGACCATTCGGGAACGCGAGCGAATCCATGTGAAAGATGTTACCTTCAGTGTTCGCGGCCATGAGCACGTTCATCGTGCTGGCGCGGACTAGAAACGGATCGAAGTCCGCACCGAAAAGTCTCGTCTGCGCGTAGTCGCGAAGTCGGTCGTTGATGCTATCGGTCGTTCGGTCGCCCAACTCACGTTTATACTCGGCGCGGAAACGGCGGAGCTGATGCGCTAGGTTAGCGACGAGGAAGCCGCCTGTGCCGCAAGCTGGATCGAGCACCTTCTCGTTTTCTTTCGGGTCGAGAATGCGAACCACCAAATCTACCGCCCGGCGAGGGGTAAAGTATTGCCCACGGTCTCCGCGCAAATTCGCGCCGACGATTTCCTGGTAAGCCGCGCCTTTCGCATCCACGTCTGAACGGCTGAAATTATAGCGGGCCAGCTCCATAACCATGTAGGCAAGTGCCCGGTTGGAGAGCGTTATCTCGTCGGACGCACGGAAAAGTCCGCTGCCGCCGTATTGCCGTTTCACGGCCTCGAAAAGCGGTCTGATACGCCCGCGAATCGCCATGCGTCCTTCTTCGGTGAACGGTTCGGTGGCGGCTACGAAAAATTTGGCATCAGCACCGCGATTCACGCGCTCGTCATACATCTTCGAGAAAATGAGGTAGAGGAACTGCCAGAACGCGGCGTCCTTTGGCATCCCCTCATTGCCGTGGATAAAATTGTGACACCGCTGGAACGCGCGACGCAGCGCCTCCTCGTCGCCTTGTCTCACGGGGATAGCTTCGTGTGTGTCTGGCGTCGCCATCGTGCCGTCGGCCATGGGCCAATCGCCGAATGGATTGAAGCGGGTCTCGAAGCGCCGCTTGTCTTTTTTCAGGAAAAAGCGTTCGAGGCCGTTGGTCCACAATCCCCACTCACACGAATTCGTCGCCTGCATCACGCCCTTGAGTTCCTCCAAGTCGCGTTCCGCCTGGGCAAAGTCGCGGATTTTTACCACCGCTTTTTTGCCCACCTTCGGCAGTGGCCGGCAAATGATCGCGCGCTGGAGGTTTTCTACCTCATGCGGCTGCCCAATTTCAAAAATCGCCACGTCGATCTTCTTGCCGCGTCCGTCCACCTTCACCGCGAAATCTGATTCCATGTTCTCCGGCGCGATTCCGTATTCATGGACGAGCTGACGGATGACTTCCTGTCGAACTTTCTCCTTCTCAGACTCCTTCACCGGGCGACCGGTGATGTAGTCCGCGATCATTCCCTCGGAAAGCGTTGGAACATCAGGTTCGGTATTAGCTGGCACTGAACCCGATGGAGAGCGTTTTTTCATGCGTCGGTAAAACCAGAGTTAATCTCACTGCAAGGGCGTCGCAGTGTGGAGCTTAAAATCTCCGTTGAACCGCTCAGCTCGTTGGCCGTCGAGCCTGAGCCGGACGGCCGGTTAGTTGCTAGGCTGCAGGCCGTTTTGGCCAGAAGGACGCCGAGTGAAATGGCGGTAATTCGGCGGACGGTCCCCGACATTTCAAACGCGTTCAGCCTCACGAATACGAATTCGACGTGCCTCAACTAGCCGCCGACTACCTATCTATTCGCCATGAGCGCTCGAGCTTTCTCAGACGACGAGATCGATTTATTGGACCGGCATTTCATCGCAGGCAAGCGCAGTCGAGACCGGCTCCTGCTTCAGATCGGGGTTACCACCGGTCTCAGAATCCATGAGCTTCTCTCGATCACCGTCGCCGATCTCTGGACGGGAACAGAAGTTGTCCGCGACCTCTACATCCGGCGCGCCCGACTCAAAGGTGGGCGCTCCCTCAAGCGTCGGGCGATCCGCGGCCGGCGAATCCCTCTGGGCGATAATGTTCGTGAAGTCGCGGCTGATCATTTGGCGCGAATCGGAGTATTCGAGCCGAACCGGGCGGTGTTCGGGTCGAGGCAAAGTGGGGAAGGAGCCATGACCTTGTTCCAATCCTATCGCCGCCTGCGCCAAGCCTGCAGGGCCTGTGGCATCGATTTGGTCGGTGTCTCAACCCACAGCTATCGGAAGACGTTTGCTCAATCTTTCTACGGCCGCACTCGGGATCTTCTTCTCACCCAGGTTGCGATGGGACACGCCAATCCGCTGACGACCGCCGCCTATCTGCGTGCCGATCAAGAGCGAGCCGACCAGATCATCCGGGAGTTGGCTACCCGCCTCGTCGCTCCCGGCGCGACAGGGGTCGGGCTGGTCGCGGCCGGCTGAGCGCCAAGTTTCGGTGAAAAGTTCACTCCCGTCTGTTCCGATCCAGCCAGCCTAACAGTAGCATCTCCAGGCCCATCCATTTTTGAAGACTCCTAGGGCACTACAGCGCGTGCCAACGAAGAGTGCTCCCCGCCATTGCGGTCGGCACGCTAACTCAGCACGAGGAAAACAATGTGCGCGGACGCGAGCGGAAGGAGTGTTAATCCATTTCCGAGATGGAGTGGCTCACGATCTTCCCGTTCGGTGCTATTCCGAACTGCTCACCGAAGGCCTCATGCATCGCGACAGCGACGTGTGATGCGTCAGGCGCTTGGCGGGAACGCGTCACCCTGCCGGATTCTTTAGGCGGCGGAACGCTTACGGTTTGGTCAGCTGTTTTTCAGGAAACGGTGGGCGTGGACACACCTCACCCTCTCGCAGGAGGATGAGTGACTTTGACCAACTGCCTTCCGAGGGGTCCGTATGGTTCGTATTGTCACCTGTAGCCTCGCCGCTGGTTGTGCTTCCGCCCGGCTTGAAGGCTTGCGCCTTCGCTACAACGCTCACCCGGGTCTTGCGACCCGCGCACTCTTTGACCCGAGCTGGTATGTGTTCAAGCTCGGGACCAGGTTTGACACGAGCGCCTTGCACCGCTCACGACCGCTTACCGGATTATGTCTTGGCTTACCGGATGACCTTCCCCGCTTGCGCGGGAATCATCGGGCTCCACGGCTGTCGCCGCTGCTGTCCATTCCGAATTGAGGCTGATAGCGAGGCAGGACAACGAACGCCCCACCAGCTATAACACTACGTCCACACTTTGCTTTTGGGAGGAGGTGCATCGTTCGAGTATTTGCCAAACACGACCCATCTCCCTGCGCAAACGCTACCATGCAATCCCTCTTTCCCTCCATGACTGTTCTATAGAAAGTAAGGTCCGGCTTTCGCCGGACCCTCGCTCATCAGCTTCCCGGTAGATCAGTTCTTTTCGCGAGCTCTAAAGATCTTCCTCGCTGCCGCGACTGTGACTTCCTCCATCGTGCCGTCTGGTAGGGGCAACTTCGGTCACACTCTCTCCAGGGCATCGATCTGCGTTGGTCTATAAAAGCAGATAACGGGTGGTGCTTCCGGCAAAGCATTTGGCGCCTGACCAACCTACGGTCATGAACCTTCCTCGACATTGCGGACTGGAATCGCGCCGATGTTCAGCTTCAGGTGACGGGGTGGCGGAGAACACCAGAGTTCGGCAGCGAGCGCGATTCACGGCTATCTCCTCTCATGTCCACATCGCGCCCTCTCAGCACGAAAGAACAAGCAGAAATCCTCACAGCCCTCCCCCGATCACGGGACCGGCTGTTGATGCTTCTGCTCTATCATACCGGATTTCGTGTTAACGAAATCCTCTCCCTCAAGGTGGGTGACGTCTTGCAGGGCCGCGCTGTTGCGGCACAATTAACAGTCGATCGCCGTCACCTGAAAGGGGGCACTGGCGTAAATCGCCGAACGGTTCGCTCTCGAACGGTCGCACTACATCCCATCCTACGCGCAACCATTCAGACATTTCTAACGGAGCTTGCGCCGGATGGAAATCCTGCACCCGAACGCTTCCTGTTCGCATCGCGCGAAGGCGGCAACCGTCCGATTCACTACGTCCAAGCGTATCGAATCTTGCGCGCAGCCAGCGCCTCGATCGCCAATCCGGCGCGGGTCAGCCTTCACTCGTGGCGGAAATCCTTCGTTCGCGCAGTCTACGAGAATTCCCACCACGACCTCGTGCTAACGTCCCGGGCGGTCGGCCACCGTTCGATCGTGACGACGATGCGCTACCTCGAGACATGCACCGACGAAGTCGACACAGCGGTCTTGAGCCTGCCGCATCATGGCCTAACCCCACCACCGGCGATCCCAAAGTCGGACGCTCTCTCCACGCACGCTCGCAGCGCCTGATTATTCCGCGAGTGTATCAATCCCGTAAGAATCTTACACTGAATACTGACAGCTTTTTGCTTCGTTCTCCGATGGATTCGCGGTAGTAACTGGCTCCGCAGGTCCATGCATTCAACCGCCATCCCGGCGATAAAGCACCGCGTCCTCAGCTTGGACGGCGGTGGCGCGAAAGGCGTCTACTCACTCGGCTTCCTCAGCCGACTAGGAAAAGACGCCGGGAAGCCCCTGCGCGAGTTGTTCGACGTCATATTTGGGACCAGCACTGGCTCGATCATCGGAACGCTCATCGCGGTCGGGACTCCCGTCGACATGATCTACGATCTATACTTGGCCCACATTCCCGAGGTGCTTTCGCCTTGGACGGCATCAAATCGAAGCCGGCTGCTGGCTGCGACTGTCGAGACCCTTCTCGGCAAATACTCCTTCGCCGACCTCACGAAGCCGGTGGGGATTGTGGCAACCAACTGGGACAAGCAGGCGGGAAAGGCTCTGGACCGCCGCTATGTCACCCTAGGCAGGCGTTTATTCCCGGCCTTGTCGTAGCGTCGAGCGAATCACTGCTCGCCAAGAGCAAGCGTTCACCACGCGTCCCCACGAGTCTCCGCCAAGGAAATCAAGGCCAGACGCATAACTCAGTGTTCGCGCATGCGCAGGGCGTGCGCGTCACTCTTTAGCATCGTCATTTACGAAGTGTTGCGAGCGACATAGCCCAACGCGAAATGAGGGGCATGCCTATTGTTATCGGGCGAAGTGAAGGTAATACTCGCCGTCTACGAAAACAAGAATGGCTCTCAAAAAAGGCTCTTAGCCTACGTCCAAGATGACTCCGGAGACCGCTATGTTGCGATTCTCGCCCGCGTGATCTGGGAAAATTGGTGGGGGCCCATTCCCCCTGGTCTCGTGGTTCATCATATCGATTTCAATCCGATCAATAATGCGATCTCTAACCTCAGCCTAATGCAGCGAGCGGCGCATACCCGATTGCACCGCCGGAAGGCTCTAAAGAAGAAGCGGCGGAAAGGTTAAGAGTGATGGCTTTTGGGAAAGACTGTCGCGAACTGCTGCTCCTAGCCATTAACGCGTTCGGCGCCGCAAGCCGTGAGTAGCCGAGACACCATGGAATGCCCGTTATTGTTTTAGTAGACGATCCTCCGCGCAACCGCGCGGCTTTGTGGAAGCCCGGATTGCGCGGCATCATTCCTCATAAATGGCCGTTCCGTCCTGGAACTCCAAGGGTGCTCCAGGCTCAGAGGCGCGGGCGGATAGCTTCCCGAACCCGCCTAGATCCAAACTGGACAGCGGAACCCGTGCAAAGATCACGTCGCAGATAGCCGGATGAACATGAAATCGTGCCTTGCGTGGATTGAACCCGAGCGATTCTGCGAGGATCTCCGCCAACGCCCCTTCTGCTCGCAAGTCAAGACCCTGTCCACGACCTAGCTCCTTCCTGGTCACCTGACCGGCGTCATCGAAACGCATGCCCCCGATCATCGACTTTGCCAGACCCTGGGCCCCAATCAGCTCGAACCAGCTCTTATAGGAACGTCTGAAGATGGTGAGTCCAAGATCATCAGGCGTCGTCATCTGAATTTTAGGATCCCTTAGGTGAAGTGTGGTAGTGCACGTTGTTCGGTCATACGCGAGGACGCAGCCGAGCATCTGAGGCACCATCAAGTGTTCGAGTCCGGCCCGGCATTGCCTAAGGGCCTTGTTCATTGCGGCAGCGGGGTCGTCGCTGCATGTTCCTTTGGCCTCGATCAGCAACACGTCACCACTGTGTCGATCGACACCAATATAGTCCGGAAGCGGGCTTGAAGCACGTATGCGGATTCCTGCGGAAGCCGCGAGACCCCGAAAGTCAGCGACATTGCACCCACGTTCCCAATGCCAATATGCGAACGTGACTGCTTGCGCGAGTTCGCCCAGCAACGACGTGTGCGAGAAGTCGCGCATAACTCTGTCAAATGAGTTGGCAAAGCGGAGCGTTGGCGCAGAATCCCAGTCTAGAATAAACCTGAGTGTAGGCCTCGCGATGGCTGCTACAAGCCTGCGAGCAGCTCGACCCGGGTTATGGCATAGGATCGACCGAGCCCAAGCCACTGTGAGTTGACGATCATTGATATTGACCGAAGCGTGCGGCCAACTTCTCGTGGATGCACGCCTCAGATCGCATGCGTGCTCGATGACAGGGATGGTCCATTGTGGCATAGTGGACGACTACACTCCATGCCGCTTTTTGCGAGACTCAGCTGCCACTGTTTCAGCAATCCGCTAAACTTCTTATAGAAAGAACTAACCCTATCTCTCCTAGCCGGAACCGCCGCTTCCCAGTGGCTGGGCGAGGACGACCTCGACGGCAGAGCTAGTGGTGCTGCGGTGGCGCCACCAGCTCTCCTGACTGTGCGCCGCGTTCTCGCTATCATAACGCCTCGCATCACTCCCGACGATGCCGACACGATCCCGGGGCGCTCAGATACGACGATTTAGATCGAGGATGCTGTTATCTCTAGATCTATGAACGACGGCAGCAACGATGGCGCCGCTGGAGATAGCGAGAAACACGATCCGGAGCTGACGCGCGAGATGCGTAAACTCTATCTCGAAGCGTTGGACAACCTGCACGGCAATACTGTCCGCCAGGACCGCGCGCGGGCGTTTCAGCTCTTTAATGAAGGCGCGGCACTTGGCGACCACTGCGCTATGTTCGCGATTGGCGCGATGTGGTGGGAAGGTTGTGGAGTCCGCAAGGATTATGGTCAGGCGGTCAAATGGTTTTCATTCGCGGCATGCCTCGGTCACACGCAGGCCCAAAGTTTTTTAGGGTTCGCCTATGTGCGGGGCCTTGGGGTCGCAGTCGACATTGATGCGGGCGTGTATTGGTTACAGGCCGCAGCAGACGAAGGGGATGCTTTCGCACAATGCAGCATGGGGTCGCTCCACCTCGCGGGAACCGGAGTCGTGAAATCAGAGGCGCTCGCGTCGCGTTACTTCCGAAAAGCTGCCGACCAGCATCACGCGAGGGCTGAAACTCACTACGGACTTTGTCTCGCCTATGGCGCGGATGGCCCCCCGAACCGGGTAGAGGCGCTCAAATACTTCCGACGAGCGGCGGGGAAAGGAGATCCGTTCGGCACCTACTGTCTGGCTCGTGAATATTATCTGGGGGAAGTTGTCGATCGGAGCGTTGTCACCGCCGTCCAGCTATTCCTACGAGCCGCCGCCAAAGGGTATGCTTGGTCGCAAGCCGCGTTGCTGCGACTGCACGAAAGGGGTGAGGCGATACTCGCACCCGACATCGTCTCTGCGTGGCGCGCGCAGCCCGAAGTTCAGTCGCTCGCGGCAGCGATCGACTGGCTCCCCGACCGGCAAGGCGAGAAACGCTAAACCCATTTATGGAACACTCCGGCACGATCATTCGGCGTCTGATCGATGAACTTTGCCAAATCCGCCGAAGCGCCTTCGCCTGGTTCGGCGCGGTGGTCGTCGGGGTCGGCGCAGGGCTAGCCCTCAACGTGCTTCTCGCTCAGGTTTGCGCTCCGCAGAACAATGCGGAACGCGTTCTGAAAGCGTCCAAAGCTGCTGCTCTCGCCCGGATAGTGGGCGTCGCCGTGGGGAGCAGAGGCGAGATTCTCATCCAGCTTCAGGCCGGGGAGCAGCGGGAGCAAACGGTGCTGGGAGAGGTATCGCTTCCGCCCGGACTGAGCGACTATTTGACGTCTTTTCGGGAAGCGGTCAGGAGCGATCTTGCGCGGAATTGGGGCGGCGAAGAAGTCGCCGTGCTCGTTGTCGGGGACTGCGCCGATGGTCGCATCGTTCACATCGTCCGGAGCCGAAATCGAGAGTGGCTCAATGCAACTTTAGTCGAGCACGGGCGAGCGTATGCCGCGCGATTCCCAGGCGCTCCGGAGCCATCGCGCTATCTATTTCTTAGGCTGCAAAGGCGAGCTCAGCATGCTGGCCGAGGCATGTGGCAGCGCATGGCAAGCAGCACATTTCGAGATCACTTTCCGTATCGCAGCTGACCCAAAGATGAACATCCGAACCCCATCCCGACACCTTCTTCACACGGCCACTAAGGCCTTCCTTTGGAGCTCGATTGGCCACTGGTTTTTGTTCCGGAGCGAGCTTCTCGCGCCGCTCACCTACGAGGCTCGGACGTTCTTGAGCCGCCTCGCGTGGTGAACTTTGACGACTGCCGATGCACCTTACGTTGAACCTCGCCGTTGCGTTCGAGACAGCCAATGCGCCGTCGATTTCAGGGCCGCCGATCCACGTTGGATGGGCTATTGTGACCCTTGCTTTGGGCTTCCCCGCGTTCATGGCTTGGGCCCGTGCCGTTGCGTGCTTTCGGGCGGCCCTGCGCTCAGTTTACGTGGAGCATCAGCCCGGAAAAACCGGCGCTAAACTTCTGAGCGACGCGCTCGGATTTTTCCTTCTGGGGGCCGTTTTGATGATCGGTTGGGACTTAATTTGGCGCTACTGCTTCGATCGGTTTTGACCCTGTGAGGCGCTAAAAATTCGACGATAGTGACACGTCCAACTCGGGAAGCCCGTCCGGATCTTCACCCACACGCCCCGCAGGGCACGACAACCCGGCAGGATAGTGATCCATTCACGGGGGCGGAGATCCTTAAGTCGGGCGTTTATGCTGGTTCGTGGCCCACGAAACGACTGCCGCACCCTTAAGTGATGCTTTTATGTCATATCGTGGCCCGCTTTGGCCAAGGAATCGGATAATTCGCTGTAATGTTGGGGCTGAGAGCTCTCTGGAAAGAGCCGCGTTTCGCCTTAAGTCGACCGTTTACGTCAGGGCGTGGCCCATCGAGAAAAACCAGGTGGTGCGTCCATGATCCCAAAATAGAGGGCAATACAACGTGCTCGCAGGGTAGAAAAGTGCGCCCTACGCCTCCTCCCATTCGCACGACGAAGGTATCGTTGGGATGAAGGTTTAGCTCCCCCAACTCGTCCAGTTCGAGATGCCAATCTGCACCCCGATCTTGGCGTCGACGTGACAATTTCGTGACAGATCTGCGTGGCCGCGACAGGTGAAGTTATAAGCCGAATCACGACCCTGCATTTCCCTAATCGCGAACACGCCTATCCCACTTTTGAGTCGAAAGTGGCGAGAACAATTGTCGATAAACGAGCGTGCCCTTCCAGCCGGGTGCTCGTCTTGGGGACGAGCCGTCATCTCTTAGCCCCACTCCGCTTCTGTCGCCTACTGTCAGGTGCTCACTAGGCGGATCCATTGGGAGTCACTTTCATGAGAAAACCTTCATTGTTTGCCGCCGCCGCAATCGCTGTCGGCGTGACGTTCCTAATCTCGTTTGACCATCCCCGCGGCATCGGGAAGGGGCGGGAAATCGACGCGAAATCGCCCGCCGTCACCAAGGCTCCAAAGGTGGCTGCACGAGATCGGGCGCAATCTCCTTCAGGTCCCGCAGCAATCCCCGCATTGAAGGTTGATTCACTGCGCAGAATCTTCCCTGGCATTCGCGCTCCGGTGACTGACTGGCGTGCTTTCAACCCCGACGCGATCACTGTCGCGATCGAGCCTGATCTGCCGATGGGTTTCAGCCGCGTCCGTGTGAAGCACAACGCGGACGGCACGACTACGTGGGTCGGGCGCAATGGCATCAAGGGCGCGAGTCTTGTTGGCGTCGGCTCGGCTGACGGGTGGATCGGCGTGCTGTCGCTCCCCGGCAGCGGCCAATATGACGTCGTGGTGCGCAATGGCGAGGTCGCCGTTGTCGAGAAGGAGCTTGGCGGCGTGTGTGGCGTTGATGACGACCATCCTGTTTACGCGGCGAGCGTCGATTTCGGCTCGGCTCCAGTCGGCGTGCAGAAGACGACCGGTGCGGCGACCGCTGAAAATGTCGTCGATGTGCTGTTCTTCTATGATGCGACGGCTGAGCAGTGGGCTATTTCCAAGGCTGGATCGCTTGCTGCGGTGCCGTCTTACATGCGCGACGCCTATCGGGCTTATCTCGAGAGCGCGAACGTCGTGCTGGAGAACAGCAAGGTGAACAACATGGCGTGGAACTTCATCGGAATGTTCCGGGTGCCGGATTATACGGCTCCCAGCACTCTTTCGGGAGACTTGTCGAAATTCTCGACTGCTGGCGATAGCGTGGGGTCGTTTGCTAGCACGAAAGCTAATTCCCTCTTTGCAGATCAGGCCGTGCTTGTGGTCGCAGACACCCGGGACGGCAGCGAATCGGGCTTGGCGACTCTGGGTGGCCGTCATTCAGTTGTCGTGGGGACCGCAAGCCATCTCACCCTGGCGCACGAAATGGGGCATAACTTTGGACTGAAGCACGATAGAAAAACGGAAAAAGCGCCCGATGGCGGTGGCTATAATTATGGGCATCAGTTCGACATTTCTTATTTCGCCGCAGGCCAGGACCGCTCTATGGCCATCGGCGATGTCATGTCCTACGCTTTTAGGATGCCATACTTCTCCAATCCCGACATCACGCTCACTGAGAAGGAAATATATCCAAGCGTGGGCAGTCCAAGTGACACCTACCCGATGGGTATTTCGGCGGGGCAACCCAAAGCTGCTGACGCTGCCCGATTCCTTCGGGAGAATGCGTCATCGGTGGCAAACACGCGGACCGGCACGCGCCCAGCCGCGCCTGCTGTAACAATTCAGCCTATCTCGTCCGCGACCGCTTACGTTGGTCGATCTCTGACACTCAGCGTTACGTCGCCTGACGCGAAATCCTATCAATGGTTCAAGAATGGGGTGGCGATCTCCGGCGCAACGGGATCGTCCTATACCATCGGCAGCGTGGCCAAGGCGGATGCTGGCGTATACACGGTCACCCTTACGAATGACAACGGGGCGACCACTAGCAATGGCTCGACCGTGACGGTTTCCTCTGACGCACCTCCCGCTGGCAAAGGCACCACTCTCGCTGCAATCTCTATTCGCTCGCGCTGCGAAAGCGGATCGCGGGTTGCAATCGGCGGGTTCGTGATCACTGGCAACCTTCCCAAGACGGTCATGATTCGCGCGGTGGGGCCGTCCCTCGCTAATATGGGACTTTCCCCTGGCGACGTTCTCGCAGACCCGGAGTTCACGGTGCATGATGCTCGCAAAGGCAATGCGGTCATCGCCTCCTGCGACAACTGGGGCGACAATAGCAACGCATCTGACATCGTAATGACGGCAGCGCGCGTCGGCGCGACTCCCTTTGCTGCGGGCGACACCAAATCCGCCGCTCTGCTTCTCACCCTCAATCCGGGCGTGTATACCTTCGTCATCGGTGGCAAGAACGGCAGCGCCGGAGTGGTTCTCACCGAAATCTACGACGCTGACCTGAATCCAGGCGGGTCTACTCTCGCAGCGATCTCGGGCCGCGTCTATTGCGGCACCAACAACGATGTCGCAATCGGCGGTTTTGTTGTGACTGGCAACACGCCAAAACAAATGCTGATTCGCGCAATTGGTCCTTCTCTCACGAGTTCCGGACTCCCGGCCAACGAGGTTCTGGCCGATCCGATGTTCAAGGTGCATGATGCTCGCAACGGCAACGCGGTTGTCGCCAGCAATGACAACTGGGTGGATGCCCCGAATGCATCGGCAATGGTAGCTGCTGGCAAACGCGTCGGCGCAGCCGACATCGCTGCAGGCGACACCAAGTCCGCTGCGCTTCTGGTTACGCTCAATCCGGGCGTGTATACCTTCGTAATCTCGGGCGTGTCCGGCAACGGGGTGGTCATCACTGAAATCTACGACGCGGATTAGGCAATGGCATTGGTCGCCTGCCGTGTGGGTGGAGGGGCGCTGCAAGCGGACCCGGCTGGGCCGGGGATTCGTAGGTTTGCGGCAATTAATTCAGGACCGTGTTATCTCCTTTTTTAAACATCCAGCATGAAAACCGTGGCTCGATTCCTTACTGTTCTGTTTGTCGGCGTTCTGATCGCTGTCTCCTTCCTTTTCCGGGACGAAGGCGAGGTGTTGCCGGTGTCGTCCTCTGCGGCCGCTAAGGTGGCCGGTGCGTCGGCTGGTGTTTCTGCGGTCCCGGCTGTCGCGAGTTCGCCCGGTCGCGCCGTTGTTGCCCCGGTAAGGCAGGTGCCTTTCGCTGACCTCCGCCGGGTGCTGCCGAGTCTTGAGCATCCGGTGACTGACTGGCGTGCTTTCAACCCCGAGGCGATCACTGTCGCGATCGAGCCTGATCTGCCGATGGGTTTCAGCCGCGTCCGGGTGACGCACAATGCAGACGGCACGACCACCTGGGTCGGGCGCAATGGCATCAAGGGCGCGAGTCTTGTTGGCGTCGGCTCGGCTGACGGGTGGATCGGCGTGCTGTCGCTCCCCGGCAGCGGCCAATATGACGTCGTCGTCCGCAACGGCGAAGTTTCTGTTGTTGAGAAGGAGTTTGGTGGCGTGTGCGGCGTTGATGACGATCATCCGTCCTACCAAGCCAGCGTGAACTTTGGTTCGGCTTCAGTCGGGGTGCAGAAGACGACCGCTGCCGCGAGTGCTGAACACGTCGTTGATGTTCTCTTCTTCTATGATGCGACCGCTGAACAGTGGGCTGTTTCCAAGGCAGGATCGCTTGCGGCTGTCCCGTCCTATATGCGAGACACCTACCGGGCTTATCTCGAAAGCGCGAACGTCGTGCTGGAGAATAGCAAGGTGAGCAACATGGCGTGGAACTTCATCGGGATGTTCCGGGTGCCGGACTACACTCCGAGCACGCTAACTGCCGACCTTAACAAGTTTACGAACTCTGGGGACCCCGTTGGCTCGTTCGCGAACGCAAAAATCAACACGCTGTATGCGGATCAGGCTGTTCTGGTAGTTGCTGATACCCGAACCGATAAGGTGGGAGGCCTAGCGGTGACACCTGGGCATCACTCGGTTGTCGTGACACGGGCCGATCATCTCACGATTGCCCATGAAATGGGGCACAACTTTGGTTTGAAACACGATCGCAAGACCGACAAAATCCCTGACGGGGGCAGCTACAACTACGGACATCAGTTTGACGTGACCACCAATGTCGGTGGCACCGATAGAACGATGGCGATGGGGGACGTTATGTCCTACGCAGCAATTCTGCCCTATTTTTCCACGCCGGATGTAATCGTAACGGAGAAAGAAATCAGCCCGAACTTCGGAAACGCCGAGGATACTTACGTTCTAGGGGTAGCCGCCGGTCAGCCAAAGGCCGCTGACGCCGCTCGCTACCTGCGAGAAAAGGCTGCTGAAATGGCTGCTTTCCGCACGGGCGTTCGACCTTCTGCGCCCTCTGTATCGGTTCATCCGATCTCGTCTACCACCGCTTACGTCGGGCGTGCCCTCACGCTCAGCGTCACCTCACCCGACGCACAATCCTATCAATGGTTCAAGAATGGAGTGGCAATCTCGGGAGCCACTTCGTCGTCATATACGATTAGCAGCGCGACCGCTGCCGACGCTGGGGTCTACACTGTTGTCCTCACGAACGACAACGGCTCGACCACGAGCAACGGCTCTACTGTCTCCGTGTCCAACGACTCGCCGCCGGCCGGCAGCGGAACCACTCTTGCCGCAATTTCGATCCGCTCGCGTTGCGAGACCGGATCCCGTGTTGCGATTGGCGGGTTCGTGATCACCGGAAGTCTGCCCAAGACGGTGTTGATCCGCGCGGTCGGCCCGTCCTTGGCGAGCATGGGTTTGTCTGCTGGGGAAGTTCTATCCGACCCCGAGTTCACCGTCCACGATGCACGCAAAGGCAATGCGGTCATCGCAACAAGTGACAATTGGACGGACAACAGCAACGCGTCCGACATCGTGTCGACCGCGGCTCGCGTTGGGGCGACCCCCTTCGCAGCGGGCGACACCAAATCCGCTGCCTTGCTCCTGACGCTTGAGCCCGGCGTTTATACCTTCGTGATCGGCGGCAAGAACGGGAGCGCGGGTGTTGTCCTCACCGAAATCTATGATGCCGACTCGAATCCGGGCGGGTCCACTCTCGCGGCTATCTCAGGGCGCGTTTATTGCGGTGCGAACAACGATGTCGCCATCGGCGGGTTTGTTGTCACGGGCAATAAGCCAAAGCAGATGCTCATTCGCGCCATCGGGCCTTCGCTCACGAGTTCCGGACTCCCGACCAACGAGGTTCTGGCCGATCCGATGTTCAAGGTGCATGATGCTCGCAACGGTAACGCGGTGGTCGCCAGCAATGACAACTGGGTGGACGCCCCCAATGCCTCCGAAATGGTTGCGGCGGGCAAACGCGTTGGCGCTGCCAACATTGCTGCCGGAGATACCAAATCTGCGGCGCTTCTCGTGACACTTAACCCAGGCGTCTATACGTTCGTGATTTCTGGCACGTCCGGCAACGGCGTCGTCATTACCGAAATTTACGACGCGGACTAACCCCCTGGCAGATGTGGTCCAGAGAAGACATCGACGCCACCGTAGCGGAGTTGCGTAGAGATTTTCCGGTTTGGGAAGAGCGTCACATTCGGTGGATCGTCGAGTTCTGCCGAGGAGCCGTGTTTCCATGTCACGGCCGGGATAGGTTGCGAAGTTTCGCGAGCGGCCTAATTCGCGCCGCTTCGACGAACCCGAAACAAATGAGCCATCGCTTCGGGCCATGATAGACGCTGAGTGTTAATCCGGGGCGACCTCATCCCGCCAGCGATTCGGCGCAGAGTGCAGTTCATTTAGACTCAGGTTTAGCTTCCATCCGATGTCTGGGCCGAACGGGATTTACGACCACCCAGGAGCGGCGAACCAACGTCTCTCCTAGGTCAACGAGACCCCTTCTCGGCAGGCCCAGCGAACAAGCGATTGCTGTGAGCCAAGTGGCCGCTTCGCGACACGCATTACGCAACGCGGTGAGGTTCTCGTTGCACGGAGCTCCCCATGCTACCCCGCCAAAGCCAACCCGAAGCCAAAGTTCCGAGAACAACACGCGCTTATCTCTTCGAGACATGCGCCCGACCGAAAAATCAAACTACCTCTACGTTGTTATCGGAGCGGGTATGATTCACCCGTCCACCATCGACACCATCATCAACATTCTCTCTGCGGATCGTGCCGCCACGCCCCAGCAAGTTGAGGCCGCACGTCGTTTCTTCGCCGCGGGGTGTATCTCTGACGTCCCGACCTTTGTCGTCCACGGAGGCCTATTACCGAAGAAGAGCGAAGCAGCTCGACTGCTTGGGATGTCGCGAACGCAGTTCAGCAAAGAAGCGAAGAAAATCATGCCCGATGGACTGCCGCAGTTCATCGAACGGTTCGTAGCTGGGGAGAAATTCTGTCGTTACGAAAAGATATCCCTGATCGCGTATGCGAACACGGATCGCGCAACTCTTGCCGCCGCCGTGAATCCGAAACTTCAGGTGGCGTGACCATGTCGCTCGAACTTCCGAAAAACGGCGCGACTTGGCGTGCAGTTTTCTACGTTGGCAGCACCGGCACAAAGAGGAAGAAGTCGATCTCACTAAATATCGCTATAGAGGGGCGACGGCCTGTCGGCCGGCATGACCTCGGCGACGAGTTGTTTCAACGCTCCAAAGCCAAAGCTCAGGTGGCGCATGACGCACTGCTAGCACAAGTCAAAGCTCCGGCAGACGCCATCGCGGCCGCCGATCGAGCAGTCGAGCTCGCTACAAATCGACAGGTCCGGACTATATCGCTCTTCGATGTTCAAAACATCTGGCAGGATTCTCATCGCGGAGGAAAGGTCCTGAGCCGCGATACAGTTCGGAACTACAAAACGTATTTCGCGCACTTCTTCGCGTTCATGAAGAAGACTCATCCGGCTATAACCGATATACGGATGGTAGATTCGGCGATCGTCGCACAATGGGTCAAAAAGCTCAACGATGACGGGATCCGGTTCGCTACTTTCAACAAATACGTCAGCGCCCTTTCGAGCGCGTTCAGCAGTGCGGCGCTTGCTGGCAACGTGAAAAGTAACCCGTTTAAGCTGATCAAACGCGTAAGCAAAACCGACGTCGCTCACCGAAAACCGTTCTCGAGTGACGAAATTACGCGCATTCTGGACGCAACCCCAAGCGACCCTTTTGTGGGTCCAATTGTCGTCGTAGCCGTTTGCACTGCAATGCGCCGGCGCGACTGCGTATTACTCGAGTGGAGCAGCATCGATCTTGAACAGAACTTCATTTGCGTCCGAGCAAACAAGACGAACGAGCGCCTGCAGATTCCGATCCTCCCTCGACTCCGCACTGTTCTCGAAGAGCGACCCCGCAATTGCCGATACGTCTTCCCAGAGGCGGCAGCGCTGTTCCTCGCCGAAAAGGACAACCGGAATCACTTTCTCCTTCGTCTTAAAAAGTTACTGGCGGCCGCGGGGATCGACTATGATGCTCGGAATGCGTTTCGATCGAGCTACCGCCGGCAACGCAAGGCGAGTCTGAGTGGCTGGCATGCGTTCAAGACCACTTTCTGCACGATGGCACTCGATGCCGGCATGACAGAAGCGCTGCTGAAGAAAGTGGTAGGAAACCAAGTCGTCGATATCGTGCTCGAAAACTACTACCAACCGTCGCGGGAGCGTCTTACCACTGCGCTTCTTACCGCGTTGCCCGCGGCAATCACAGGAGACAAGGCGCCTGGAAAGGAATCTGTTCCGGCGCTACTTGCTCAGATGAACGAGGAGAACTGGCGGGACATCCGCGAACGATTGCTCCGTTCGATGAAGTGATCTCACCAAAAACACCGCCGTTACGTCGGCGGTTTTTTTGTCTGCGTCGACCCTTCGGATGTTAGTTTTTTCGGATGTTTTTCGGATGTTTGTCACCGTTGGCTACGGCTGGCTAGGGCTGCACAGACACGTCGCACCGCAGCTAACAACTCACGCAACGTGTTCAGCAAAAAGCCCTCCCGAGCAGTGGGAGGGCTTTAAAATTGGGTGCAGGGGTTGGATTTGAACCAACGACCTTCAGGTTATGAGCCTGACGAGCTACCAGGCTGCTCCACCCTGCAACAAATGGGACGCGGAAGGTGCGTGTCGCGTTTTCACCTGTCAACCCACATTTCGAAAAACTCCCGAATTCGCGCTTGCCACCCCCGCGCGTGACCTCTGTTTTCGACCGCTCCGTCGCCTGGCAACCACGCCGTGCATCGGAGTCATCAACCAACCACAACTCCTCAGATCGCAAGGCGGCCCATCGGCCGACCTGTGTTTCTTGAGAAACATAGATCACATGAACGTCACTCCTAAGGACCTGCTCGATGCCGGCGTGCATTTCGGGCACCAAACCAAACGCTGGAATCCCCGCTCGAAGTCTTTCGTCTTCGATCACCGCCAGGGTATCAGCATCATCGACCTCGGCAAAACTCACGCCGCCCTCGAGAAAGCCTGCGCTTTCATCGAAGACGCCGTCGCCAACGGCGGTAACGTCCTCTTCGTCGGCACCAAGCGCCAGGCCAAGGACATCGTCCGCGAAGCCGCCACCTCCACCGGCATGCCCTACTGCGTCGATCGCTGGCTCGGCGGCACGTTGACCAACTACGAAACCGTCAAACGCTCCATCGCGAAGTATAAGAAATACCAGCAGCAGGAGCAGAGCGGCGAACTCGCCAAACTCGCCTCCAAGGAAGAGGCAGCGATCAAGCGCGAGATGGTCCGCATGCAGAAGAATTTCGCCGGCATCGTCGATATGCCCGGCCAGCCGAACGTCATGTTCGTCGTCGACGTCAACCACGAGAAGATCGCCGTCGCCGAGGCCGCCCGCTCCAACATCCCGTGTGTTGGCATCGTGGATACGAACTCCGACCCCTCCACTCTTTCCCACCCGATCCCCGGCAACGATGACGCCGTGAAATCCATTCGCATCATCGTCGAAACGATCGTCGGAGCCGTGCAAAACGGCCTCGCACAACGGGATTCCCGTCGCGCCGCCCGCGGCGCCGCCGACTTGAAAGCCGTCGCCGCCGCTTCCGCCGGCATCGCCGCGCCGACCACGGCCGAAGAGGTCGACCTCTCGCACGTCGAAGTGCCGCCGGAGGTTGCCCCGCTCGTCGAAGGCGAAGCCGAGACCGAAGCTCCCATCGTCGCCAAGAAGCCGGTTCGCGCCAAGCGCACGCCGGTCAAAGCCGAATAACGCCACTCGAAGTTCCGACATGTCTGTCACCATCACCGCTCAAATGGTCAACGACCTGCGCACCTCCACCGGTGCCGGGTTGCTTGACTGCAAGAAAGCCCTGACCGAAGCCAACGGCAACGTCGAGGAAGCCACCACGATCCTTCGCAAGAAGGGCGCCGCATCCGCCGCCAAGAAAGCGGACCGCGCGACGAAGGAAGGTCTCATCGAGAGCTACATCCACGTCGGCGGCAAGGTCGGCGTATTGATCGAGGTGAACTGTGAGACCGACTTCGTTGCCCGCAACGAAGACTTCAAGCAGCTCTGCAAAGACCTCTGCCTCCAGATCGCCGCCGCGAATCCGCTCTACGTGAATCGCGCCGACGTCCCGGAAGCCGACCTCGCGAAGGAGCGCGAAATCGCCGCCGCCCAGGTCCAAGGCAAGCCGCCCGCGGCCGTGCAAAAGATCGTCGAAGGCAAGCTCGACAAGTTCTACTCCACCATCGTGCTGCTCGATCAGCCGTTCGTGAAGGAGCCGGAAAAAACCGTGAAGGACATCATCACGGAAAAGATCACGAAGATCGGCGAAAACATTCAGGTTCGTCGCTTCACCCGCTACCAACTCGGCGCCTAAGCGCAGCGTTCGCTTTACTCGAAGCGCCCCGAATTTTCGGGGCGCTTTTTTTTGGCCGCCAACTGCGGTTGGCAGCAATTCGTGTCGATTCGCTTTTCCGCGCGGCTCAATCTCCGACGCATGCACGTCACGCGTCTCCACATCGTCGCTCGCGGTCTCACCCACCGCTGCCCGAATTGCGGCGCCCGCACGCTCTTCAAGCCCGGCAAGCTTTTCGAACTGAACCGCTCGTGCCCGACCTGCGGCTTCCGTTTCGAACGCGACAACGACGAGGGCTTCTACCTCGGATCGCTCTCACTCAATTACGGCGTCACGCTCGTCTGCTACCTGCTGCCGGTCGCGCTGCTCGCCTACTTCGACGTCATCAGCGTCACCACCGCCACCGTGCTCGCCATCGTGGGCGCCGTGCTCGTCCCCCCTCTGCTCTACCGCTCCTCCCGCAGCTGGTGGTTCATGAATTACTACCTGTTGTTTCCGCACCACCTTCCCGCCAACGGCGGCACGGGCCAGGCCGCGCAGGATAACAACGTCTGACCAGGCGCCCGTTAGATTTCGCGCGACTCTTCACTTCGAGAGCTCGTGGAGCTCCCGCAGTTCTCGTCGAACGTCATCTCGACGCAAATACGCCGCCAACACCTTCGCCGCCGCTGCGCCGAGTCCCTCGACCGCCCGGAGTTGCTCCTCGTCCGCTTCGGCGAGCGTCGCCAGCGAGCCGAAGCGAGCCGCCAGCCTCTCCGCCACGACCGGGCCCACTCCGGGCAATCCCAACCCGTGCACCATCCGCGAGAGTTCCACGCGACGACTTTCCGCAATCGCAGCGACCAGCGTCTCGGCCGACGCACGCCCGAGCCGTGTGGCAGCCACGATGTCTTCCGTTCGCAACGCATACAGATCCGCGACACTCTCGAGTTTCCCCGCTTCCACCAACGCATCGATCGTCGCCGGTCCCAATCCTCTGATGGCCGCCGCGCTCGAAGACGCAAAGTGTCGCAGGCGACGCTTCAATTGCGCCGGACACGCCAGATTCACGCAGCGCCGCGCCACTTCTCCTTCGCGCCGCTCGATCGCCGTTTCGCAAACCGGACAATCCTTTGGAAACGAAAACGGTTTAACCTCGGCGCCGCGGCGCGTGAGATCGATACCCACAATCCTCGGCACGACTTCTCCCGCACGCTCGATCACCACAAAATCCCCCTCTCGAAGATCCCGCCGCGCAATCTCGTCCGCGTTGTGCAAACTCGCTCGGGAAATCCTGCTTCCCCCCAGCTGCACCGGCTCGAGTTCCGCCACCGGCGTCAGCACTCCGCTGCGCCCCACCTGCACGCGAATCGCCCGCAGGCGCGTCACGACCCGCTCGGGCACATACTTGAAAGCCACCGCCCAACGCGGCGCGTCGCGCGCCACGCCCAACATCCGCTGCGCCGCCCGCGAATCGATTTTCAGCACGACTCCATCCGTTGGATACAGCCACGCCGCGCGGGCCCGTTCCCATTCGCGCACGATTCGCGCCGTGTCCTTGAATGAATCGGCCGTCGCCGTGAATTGCGCAACCGGAAGCCCCCACGCTCGCAAACGCTGCACAAGCTCCCGGTGCGTCGCCGCCTCACCGTCTCCCTTCCATCCTCCCACTCCGAAGAAAACGATCTTCAATCGCCGCGCTTCCACCTCCTCGATCGCGTTCAGCTTCAACGTGCCCGCCGCAAGATTTCGCGGACTCGCAAACTCCGTTTCGCCGTCTTCAACCCGCGCACGGTTGATGCGATCGAACTCCGCAAACGTCATGAACACTTCGCCACGCACCTCGACGATCTCCGGCACGATGGCGTTCGTGGAATCGAGCGTCTCCGGCAACGAACAAAACCGCCGCACGTTCTCCGTGACCTCGTCGCCCTCGTCGCCATTCCCCCTCGTCACCACGCGCTGAAGCCTGCCTCGCACGTAAGTCGCGGCAACGGCCAGCCCGTCGTATTTAGGGTCGATCACCACCGTAACCGGCTGATCCGAAGTCGCGCGCGCCACCCGCTCGAACCACGCCTCCAGCTCCGCTTCGGAATATACTTTCTCCAGCCCGAGCATCCGCTCCAGATGCCGCTGCTTTCCCAAACCTTCGACCCGATCGTCGCCCAACTCCGACTCTGCACCCACGTCAGCCGCGACCTCTGGAAATCGCGCCCGCAGCTCAGCGAGTTCGCGCTTCAATGCATCATAGTCCGCATCGCTGATCTCCGGCTGCGCCTCGCGAAAATAAAGCACATCGTGACGCGCTATTTCCGCCGCGAGGAATCGCATCCGCATCCGTGCCTCGCCTTCCCCTCCACGCTCCGCCCCCTGCAACGCAAACACCGCCAACCAACAACACAGCCATACGCGGCCGATCCACGGACATCGAAACGGAACCATGTCCGCCACGCTGCCAGACCATCCGGCCAACGACAAAGTTTTGCGTCAGGTGCAACGCGTCATACGCCTGCAACCCGCGACTCAAAGCGTCAACCGCATCCCATCATGCGCGAGCCGCACGCCCGCCGGCATCTCGGCTTCCGTCGTCGCGTGATCGTTGAGATGAGTCAGGTGCGTCAAAAATGTCTGCCCCGCCGCGATGTCCCGCGCCGTTTCGAGCGCTTCCGGGATACTCATATGCGAGGGATGCGGATCCGGCCGCAGGCCATCCAAAACGACCACATCGGCTCCGCGCGCCAGCTCGACCGCTTCGCGCGTGAGCCGCTTGCAATCGGTATAATAAACAAACCGCTTTCCACTGCTGCGTTCCGTGAAGGCCAGTCCGAGCGTGTTCAACCCGCCATGAGGCAGGAGCGTCGACTCGATCGTCCCTTCCGGCAGCTCGAGCCGCGCCGGCATGCTCAGCAGCTTGAAAGCCGCGTAGCCGCGCGACACCGGCCGTTCCGCCACCGCATACGGAAAAATCGAAAGCACGCGCGCGAACCCTTCTTCCGTCGTGTAAACCGGCAGCGCGGTCTCACCGTGCAAATCACAGAAGCGACGCAGGTCGTCCATGCCGGTGATGTGATCCGCATGCCCGTGCGTCAGGATGAAAAAATCCACCCAACGAATATCGTTCGCGAGACACTGCAGACGGAACTCCGGCGCCGCATCGACCTGCACGTGCAATCCATCCATCACCACGTGAACCGAAGCCCGCGTGCGCTTGTTGCGCGGATCGACCGACGTGCAGACCGCGCAATCGCACGCGATCATCGGCACGCCTTGCGAGGTCCCCGTTCCCAGAAACACGACTTCCATACATGAGCAGCGTGCGATTCAGCGTAGCACGGTCAACCTGACCGTGCCGGGATCGAAGTGGTCGCACGAACCGCGCGTCACAAAAAAAGGCGCGCCCCGAAGAGCGCGCCTGAATTGCTTTGGTCTGCTTGATATGTGATTCGAACGCGTGAGCGTCGGAACTACGCTTAGTAGTCCATGCCGCCCATGCCACCGCCCGGAGGACCGGCCGGAGCCTTCTTCTCCTCGGGGATCTCGGTGATCATGCACTCGGTGGTCAGCAAGAGACCGGCGATCGAAGCCGCGTTCTGCAGCGCCGTGCGCGTAACCTTCGTCGGATCGACGACGCCCGCCTTCACGAGGTCCTCGAACTTGTCGGTGGCAACGTTGTAACCGTTGTTGCCCTTCGAGCTGAGAACTTCCTTCACCACCACGCCGCCGTCGATGCCGGCATTGGCGCAGAGTTGCTTGAGCGGATGCTCGATCGCGCGACGCACGATCTGCGAACCGATCTTCTCGTCGCCTTCGAGCTGAAGGTTGTCGATGGCCTTGGCCGTGCGAAGGAGCGCAACGCCGCCGCCGGCGACGATACCTTCCTCAACCGCAGCGCGGGTCGCGTGCAGCGCGTCTTCCACGCGGGCCTTCTTTTCCTTCATTTCGGCTTCCGTCGCGGCGCCGACATTGATGACGGCCACGCCACCGGCGAGCTTCGCGAGGCGCTCTTGCAGCTTCTCGCGATCGTAGTCGGACGTGGTCTCTTCGATCTGACGGCGGATCTGCTTCACGCGCGCCTGGATGTCGGAGCCCTTGCCGGAACCTTCGACGATCGTGGTGTTTTCCTTGTCGACCACGATGCGCTTCGCGCGACCGAGGTCGGCGATCTGGATGTTCTCGAGCTTGATGCCGAGGTCTTCCGTGATGCAACGGCCGCCGGTGAGGACCGCGATGTCCTCGAGCATGGCCTTGCGGCGATCGCCGAAGCCAGGGGCCTTGACCGCACACACGTTCAACGTGCCGCGAATCTTGTTAACCACGAGAGCCGCGAGCGCTTCGCCTTCCACTTCCTCGGCGATGACGAGGAGCGGCTTGCCGCTCTTCGCGATCGTCTGGAGCAGTGGGAGGAGATCCTGCAGCGAGCTGATCTTCTTTTCGTGGATCAGGATGTAGGCGTCTTCGAGAACGGCTTCCTGCGCTTCCGCGTTCGTCGTGAAATACGGCGAGAGGTAACCCTTGTCGAACTGCATGCCTTCGACGACGTCGAGGGTCGTCTCGATCGACTTGGCTTCTTCGACGGTGATCGTGCCGTCCTTGCCGACCTTGTCCATGGCGTCGGCGATGATGTTGCCGATGGTGTCGTCCCAGTTGGCCGACACGGTCGCGACCTGGCGGATTTCCTCGCGGTCGTTGACCTTCTTGGAAACGCGCGCGAGTTCGTTGACCGCGGCCTCAACGGCCTTGTCGATACCGCGCTTCAAATAAACCGGGTTCGAGCCGGCGGTGACGTTCTTCAGGCCTTCGCGATAGATGCCTTCCGCGAGCACGGTCGCCGTCGTGGTGCCGTCGCCGGCGCTGTCGGAGGTCTTCGAAGCGACTTCCTTCACCATCTGCGCGCCCATGTTCTCATAGGGATCCGGAAGTTCGACTTCCTTCGCGACGGTGACGCCGTCCTTCGTGACGGTCGGGGAACCAAATTTCTTGTCGATGACGACATTGCGGCCCTTCGGCCCGAGAGTGACTTTCACCGCGCGCGAGAGGATCTCGACGCCACGGAGAACTTTTTGACGAGCGGCCTCGTCGAACAGGAGTTGTTTAGCAGCCATTGTGACTAGTTGTTGATTGAGTTTTAGATTGAGAAACCAAGCGCCGGTTAGCCGATCACGCCGAGGATGTCGTCTTCACGCACGAGCGTGTATTTCTTGTCCTCGAGCTTCACTTCCGTGCCGCCGTATTTGCTGATGAGCACGCGGTCGCCGACCTTGACCTCGAACGGCGTGACCTTGCCGTCGTCGCCCTTCTTGCCGGTGCCAAGCGCGATAACCTTGGCCTCCTGGGGCTTCTCTTTGGCACTGTCCGGGATGATGATTCCGCCGCGGACCTGCTCTTTTTCTTCGATGTGCTCGACGAGCACGCGATCGCCGATGGGCTTGATTTTGACGTTAGCCATATGGATTGGATTATCTGATCTGGAGGTAGGTTGTTTGGTGTAGCAAATCGCGCCGGCCGCGAATCTCGCAGCAGGCGCGCAAAGGGGAAATTACTTCTTCTTGTCGTCATCGACGACCTCGAAGTCGGCGTCGACGACGTCCGCTTTCTTCTCGGTCTTCTTGGACGAACCGGCCGCACCCGCGGAAGTCTCCGGTCCGGCGTCGGCCCCGCCGGTCGCGCCCGCCGCCTGAGCGGCTTGCTGCGCTTCGGCATAGAGTTCGCCACCGAGGGCGGTGAGCTTCTCCTGCGCCGACTTCATGCGGGCCGTGTCGTTCGACTCCAAGTCCTTCTTCGCATCCGCGATCGCCGATTCGATCTTCGACCTCTTGTCCGCGGGGAGCTTGTCGCCCGCATCCTTGAGCGTCTTTTCGATCTGATAGATCGTCGAATCCAGCTGGTTCTTCGCCTCGACCGCTTCCTTGCGTTTGCGGTCCTCTTCCGCGTGGAGCTCGGCTTCCTTCGTCATCTTCTCGACTTCTTCCTTCGAGAGACCCGACGAACCTTGAATCGTGATCTTCTGGTCCTTGCCGGTGCCGAGATCTTTCGCGGACACGTGGAGAATACCGTTAGCGTCGATGTCGAACGTCACCTCGATCTGCGGCGTGCCGCGCGGCGCCGGCGGAATGCCATCAAGCTTGAACGTGCCGAGCACCTTGTTGTCGCGCGACATCGGACGCTCGCCTTGGAGCACCACGATCTCGACGCCCGGCTGATTGTCCGCGTAGGTCGAAAACACCTGCGTCTTCTTCGACGGGATCGTCGTATTGCGCGGAATCATCGGCGTCGCCACCTGGCCCGCCGTTTCGATGCCGAGCGTGAGCGGCGTCACGTCGAGGAGAAGCACATCACGCACTTCGCCCTTCAACACGCCACCTTGAATCGCCGCGCCGACCGCCACGACTTCGTCGGGATTCACGCCTTGATGCGGCTGCTTGCCCGCGAGTTCCTTCGCGACATCGACGACCTTCGGCATGCGCGTCATGCCACCGACCAGCACGAGCTCATCGATCTGCGACGACGACAGGTCCGCGTCCTTGAGACAGTTTTTGAACGGCGGCTTGCAGCGCTCGAAGAGCGAATCGCAAATCTGCTCCAGGCGGGCGCGCGTGAGCTGCACGTTGAGATGCTTCGGCCCGGAGGCGTCCGCCGTGATGAACGGCAGGTTGATGTCGACCGACTGCGTCGACGAAAGCGCGATCTTCGCCTTCTCCGCTTCTTCTTTCAGGCGCTGAAGCGCCATCGGATCTTTCCGCAGATCGATGCCGTTCTCCTTCTTGAATTCGTCAACCAGCCACGAGATCACCGCCTCGTCCCAGTTATCGCCGCCGAGATGAGTGTCGCCGTTCGTGGCCTTCACCTCGAACACGCCGTCGCCGATCTCGAGCACCGACACGTCAAACGTGCCACCGCCCAAGTCGAACACCGCGATCTTCTCGTCCTTCTTCTTGTCGAGCCCGTAAGCCAGCGACGCCGCGGTCGGCTCGTTGATGATGCGCAGAACTTCGAGACCCGCGATCTTGCCCGCGTCCTTCGTCGCCTGACGCTGCGAATCGTTGAAATAAGCCGGCACCGTGATCACAGCCTGCGTGATCTTCTCGCCGAGATACGCTTCCGCATCGGCTTTCAACTTGCCGAGCACGAACGCAGAAATCTGCTGCGGCGCGAACTGCTCCGCTTTGTCGCCCACCTGCACTTCGATGTAAGCGTCGCCATTTTTCCCTTCGACCACTTTGAAGGGCATGTTCTTCGATTCCTCACGGACTTCCGTGAACTTGCGGCCGATCAGCCGCTTCGAAGAAAATACGGTGTTGCGGGGATTCGTGACCGCCTGGCGTTTCGCCGCCTGGCCCACCAGCCGCTCGCCGGATTTCGTGAAAGCCACGACCGACGGGGTGGTGCGGGCGCCCTCCGCATTGGGGATCACCACCGGCTCGCCGCCCTCCATAATCGCCATGCACGAGTTCGTGGTGCCAAGATCGATACCTAAAATTCGGCTCATACCCGCTCCGTTAGCAGGGCATGTGCTGGCGTGGCGGTTCATCTCGCAAGTATCACATTAACAATATCTAAAAATCTGATTCCTCTCTTACGGCCCGTCCTGGCAACGGCCAAACCCGCGTCACGCTGACTCACATTGTCTCAACGCTCTGAAACCTCTGAGCCACATGTGACACGGACGCTCATCTTCCGCCGGTTGTATTTCCGCTCACGGGCCGTAATCTCTCGCCCCATGGAATTGGAGATCCTCCTTCCCGAAGAGCTGCCGGTGATGACGCTCCCGAATGTCACGTTCTTCCCCCAAGCGCTCATGCCGTTGCACATCTTCGAGCCGCGCTATCGGCAGATGCTGAAGGATGTTCTCGCCACGAACCGTCTCTTCGCCGTCGCCGGTCTGAACGAAAAACTTCTCGGTCAATCCGACCAGGTCGAACCACCCCATCGCATTGCGAGCGTAGGAATCGTCCGTGCCTGCCAAAAAAACCCCGACGACACGTCGAACCTCCTCCTACAAGGCCTCTGCCGCGTCGAGCTTCTCGAAATCGTCTCGAACGATCCCTACCGCCGCGTTCGCGCCCGCGCACTTCTTAGCCAGGACGGCGGCGCACCCGACGACAACCTCCGCCTCCGCTCCGAACTCGCCCGCCTCATCACGCTCAAGCAGAAACTCGGCGGCACGCTCCAGCCGGAAATCACCAACTTCCTGCGAACCGTCGAAGACCCGGAAACCTTCGTCGATCTCGCCGCCTTCAGCCTTTGCGACGATCAACCCTTCAAGCAGAAGCTGCTCGAGACCCTCGACATCCACGCCCGCCTCGCGCTTTTCAGCGCTCAACTCCGCAGCGAAATCGACGCTCTCAAACTCCAAAAAAAGCTCCAAGGCCGCCTCCCGGACGAACGGATCACAGAAAACTAAAATCAAAAACCCCACGCAGCCAAAGCCGCGCGGGGTTCTAAATGGAGCCGAGCATCGGACTCGAACCGACGACCCACGCTTTACGAAAGCGTTGCTCTACCAACTGAGCTAGCTCGGCAAAAATTTCTCCGTAAGAGAGATATACGTCCGTGAACCACCTCACCTCGAGCGGATGCTCGAAAGGCTGTGCTCATGGCATCACAAAGAACCGGCCCCGTCCAAAGACGAGTGGCCGGTATTACGCGTCGGTCAAACAGGGTGACAAGCAATTTCGCCGACCATTGAAATCGAAACCCGACCTTTCTCGGACCCAGTTTGTGAGATCACTCCGAAATGTCTCCTCTGGCGGCCTCTCCCTCCTCCAAGCTTCCATTGAGAAACGACACCGGCGATCGCCCGTGCACCCGCTTGAACACGCGAGAGAAATGAAACGGATCCATCCCGAGCGTCTCTGCCGTTTCGCTCACATTCAGCGCCTGGCGGCGCAGGATCGCCGCAGCCTCGTTCATCTTCATTCGAATCAAAAATTGATAGGCAGGCTGACGTGCGAAGCGCCGGAATAACCGGCTCAGATATGCCGGCGCCACCCCGCATGCAGCCGCCACTTCCTCAGCCGTTCGCAGCGTGGCGAACTGCTCCTCGATCAAAGTCCGGCAACGGAGAAACGTTTGGCGCGCCTGCGCGGATCGCGTGCCGCGCGTGAGGCGCACGTCCGTGATCACGCACAACAGGATCTCGGCCTGCAGCGCAGCGATGCGTGCTGCCGTCGACGTTCCCCGACGCCCCGCCGCGAGCAGATGTTCGAAGGCTGTCTCAACGTCATCGGCGCTCGCAACCGTCACGCAGACGCCCGGCCCGATCCCGGCCGCCTTCATCGCCGCAGCCGCACCTGCCCCCGAGAAATCCACGAAATACTTCGAGAGCCGGTCCGTCGAGTCGGTCGTGATTTCGTGCTCCACCCCCGGTCCGTAAGCGAACACCACGCCGCGACTGAGCGGGTATTCCCGGCCGCTTATCTTCAAATTTCCCCGTCCTCCTGCTACGAATTCGATTCCGAAATACCGAAACCCCGGCCTCGCGATCGCATAGTCCCGGTCCGACCGTTCCCACCCGCCGCACACCACCGCCAATCGGTCCGGTTGCTTCCTCGGAGGCTCGAAATAGAAGCGGCGCGCCGCCGCGACCTGCTTGGACATGAACGCCGGCAACGCACGGGCAGAACGGGGCATCCTGGCACTCAAGCCTTATCCGACTCTGTAATCAATCGGTCAATTATCGTCATGCGCCAGGCAAGAACGTGCATTCACTCCCTCCGTTCCCTCCGCTAAGCTGAAGGTCCCATGCGCATCGACGCCCATCAGCATTTCTGGCGCTACTCGCCCAGGGAATATTCCTGGATCGACGACTCCATGCGCGCCATCCGCCGGGACTTTCTTCCCGCGGATCTCACTCCGGCCCTCGCCGCGGCACAGCTGGACGGCTCCGTCGTCGTGCAGGCGCGACAATCGCTCGACGAAACCGACTGGCTCCTCAGCCTCGCGGGTTCCTCTCCTCGCGTCAAAGGCGTCGTGGGTTGGCTCCCGCTCGCGCAGGAGGGCGCGAACATCGGTCGCATGCTCGATTGTTATCACGGGCAAACGCGCCTCAAAGGCGTGCGTCACGTGCTCCAGGCCGAACCCGATGCCTATTTTTCCAACAGCGGCTTCAACGCCGCCCTGCTCGAGGTCGCGCGAAGGAGCTTGTCCTACGATCTTCTCGTCTATGCGCGGCAGCTTCCCGCTGCTCTCGCGTGGATCGATCAACACCCGGATCTCCGCGTGGTCGTGGACCACATCGCGAAGCCGGTGATCGACGGAGTTCCCCAACCCGAATGGCGCGCGCAGATGCGTGAGCTAGCCCGTCGCCCAAATGTTTTCTGCAAGTTCTCGGGCGTAGTCACCGAAGCGCCGCGCTGGCAATGGAGCGTCGAGCAAATCCGCCCCTACTTCGAAACCGTGCTCGACGCTTTCAGCGCCCAACGGCTGATGTTCGGCTCCGACTGGCCGGTGTGCCTCGTCGCCGCCGACTACGCGCGCTGGGTTTCCGCCGTCGAGAGCCTCGTGCAACCGCTCTCGCCCGCCGAACGCGACGCCATCATGGGCGGCTCCGCCACCGCCTTTTATCAGCTCGCTCCGTAATCGCCATGCAACGTCGCCCTCTCGGCCAGACCGGCCTCGATGTTTCCATTCTCAGCTTCGGCGCGTCCTCGCTTGGGGGAGTTTTCCGCGCCACCGACGACACCGAGAGTATCCGAACGGTGCATACCGCCTTGGACCTCGGCATCAACTTCATCGACGTCTCGCCCTACTACGGCGCCACGCGCGCCGAGACGGTGTTGGGCCGGGCGCTCCGCGAGATCTCGCGCGACCGCTACTATCTCGCCACCAAGATCGGCCAGTATGGCGAAGGCGAGTTCGACTTTTCCTCGGCTCGCGTGACCCGCAGCCTCGACGAAAGTTGTGCGCGCCTCGGGGTCGACTACATCGACCTTCTCCAATGCCACGACATCGAATTCGCCTCGATCGATCAAATTGTGGACGAAACGATCCCCGCGCTCCTCACGCTCAAACGCGCCGGCCGCATCGGCCACATCGGCATCACCGGCCTGCCCTTGAAAATCTTCTCCGCCGTGCTCGACCGCGTGCCGGACGGCCACGTCGAGACAGTGCTTTCGTTCTGTCGCTACACGCTCAACGACTCCTCGCTTGCTCCATTGCTGCCTTACTTCGCCCGCAAAGGCGTCGGTGTCATCAACGCTTCGCCGACCGGCATGGGCCTACTGACGCCGCGGGGCGTGCCCGCTTGGCATCCCGCGCCGCCCGCCTTGGTCGCCGGCGCGCGTCGCGCCGTGGAACACTGTCAGCAACGCGGCGGCGACATCGTGAAGCTCGCGATCCAGTTCGCCGTCTCGCACCCCGGCATCGCCACAACCCTCGTCGGCAGCGCCAATCCCGAAAACATCCGCCGCAACATCGCCTACGCTAACGAGCCCGTCGACCACGAGCTCATGGCCGAGGTGCTCGAACGTCTCCGCCCGATCCACAATCACAACTTCACCCGCGGCCGCCCGGAAAACCGCGACCCCATCATCCCGTCAGCGCCCCTTCCATGAATAGCGTTCTCCTCGTCGAACCCGGCCGCCTGCAAAACGTCGAGATCCCCGCCGCCCCGCCGCCGAGTGCAGGCGAGGCGCTCGTGCGCGTGCATCGCGTCGGTGTCTGCGGCACCGACCTGCATGCCTTTCGCGGCCGCCAACCGTTTTTCACCTACCCGCGCATCCTCGGCCACGAACTTGGCGTCGAGGTGCTCGCCATCGGCCCCGAAGTGTCCGGTCTCGCCGTCGGAGATCGTTGCGCCGTCGAACCGTATTTGAATTGCGGCCGCTGCATCGCTTGCCGGCGCGGCAAACCCAACTGCTGCCGCCACCTGAAGGTGCTCGGCGTGCACGTCGACGGCGGTCTGCGCGAAACCTTCATCGTGCCCGCGGCCAAGCTCCACGTTTCGCGCACGCTTTCGTTCGACCAACTCGCACTCGTCGAAACCCTCGGCATCGGCGCCCACGCCGTCGAACGCGCCTCACTCACCACTGGCGAAACCGTCGCCGTGCTCGGCACCGGTCCCATCGGACTCGCCGTGATCCAATTCGCGCTCGCCGCCGGCGCCCGCGTGCTCGCTATCGATCTCAACGCCCAACGGCTCGCCTTCTGTCGGGACCGCCTCGGACTTCCCGCCGACGCCACGATCGACACCAAAACGTTTCCCGACGTCGCTGCCCGCCTCGCCGAACTGACCAACGGCGATCTGCCGACCGCTGTGTTCGATGCCACCGGCAACCCCGCTTCGATGGCCGCCTCGTTCAACTATCCCGCGCACGGCGGTCGTCTCGTTTTCGTGGGGTTGTTCACCGGCGACGTCACTTTCAACGATCCCAACTTTCACCGCCGCGAGCTCACCCTACTCGCCAGCCGCAACGCCCGTCCCGAGGACTTCGGGCGCATCATCTCCTTGGTCGAATCCGGCCGCGTCGACACCACGCCTTGGATCACTCACCGCGCAACGATCCGCGAAGTGCCGAACGAATTCGCCACGTGGACCGACCCCAACGCCGGCGTGTTGAAGGCAATGATCACCGTCTGAAACCAGCCTCATCGGCGGAGCAGAGCGAAGATTCTCCTTCCGAGACATTTCCGCGCCCGCGCGGCACCCGCGATCGCTCGTCGAAGCGGAACAAACTCGCCAGGTTGTCGCGCGCGCTTCAAATCCGCGGCTCGCTCGACTGCTGTGTTCGACGTTTTACCTTCCCTTCTACCGTGTCGCTCGCCACCGCGCTTTTCGATTACTCGCTTCCGCCGCACCTCGTCGCGCAGACGCCGGCAGCCCGCCGTGATCAATCCCGGCTCCTGGTCGTCGACCGCGCCACGCACTCTTTCTCCCATCACCGTTTTTCCGATCTTCCCCAATTCCTTCGCGCCAACGACACACTCTTTCGCAACAACGCCGCCGTTCTCCCCGCGCGGCTTCGTGCGCGCCGTCCCACCGGAGGACAGGTCGAATGTTTTCTTCTTCGCCCGCTCGTCGAACCCCACACCTGGCGCTGCCTCGTTAAACCCGGCCGCAAACTTCCGATCGGTGCCACCTTCGCTGATCCCGGCGGAGCCTTCACCGGCGAGATCGTCGATCGCGAAGACGACGGCGCCGCTCACGTGCGGTTCGTCACGCCCAACGACGAACCGATTTCCGCCGTCGCACAACGTCTCGGCGAAGTGCCGCTTCCGCCTTACATCGAGAGAAAATCCTCCGCCGCCGATGCCGCCCAACGCGCCGCGGACCTCGAGCGCTACCAAACCGTTTACGCCGACCGCAACCGCCGCGTCGCCGTCGCGGCCCCCACCGCCGGCCTCCATTTCACGCCGGAGTTGCTCGCAGGCTTGCAACAGCAGGGCGTTCGCACCGCCGAGATCACCCTGCACGTCGGACTCGGCACGTTTCAACCGATCGCGACCGACACCGTCGAAGCTCATCCCATTCATCGGGAGCGCTACGAAATGCCCGCCGCCACTCAACACGCGCTGTTCGCCTCCGATCGCGGACGGCGCATTGCCGTGGGCACGACAAGCGTTCGCACGATCGAGGACTTCCTCTCGCGCCACTCGGCCCCGCTCGCAGACGACCAGGCCTGCGAAGCCGAAGCCGGCTTGTTCATCTACCCGCCGCGCACATTTCGCGGCGTCGACGCCCTGATTACGAACTTTCATCAACCGCGCTCCACCCTGCTCTGCCTTGTATCCGCTTTTCTTGCACCGGGCAGCACGGACGGCATCGCCTGGCTGCACGAAATCTACGCGGCCGCCATTGCACAGGAGTATCGATTTTTCAGTTACGGCGACGCGATGTTGATCGTGTAGAATCGCTTTCAACCGCAGCAGCTGGACCGCCCGCGGAGGCGAGTTCATGGCGCTTGAGCCACAAGGAGTGAGTTGCGCCGCACCCCTCGACGGAGCAATCATCTGCCATGCGTTTTCTGTCTCGATCCGTTTTCATCCTCGCCGCCTTGGTTCAGGGCACCGCCTTCGCGTCGGCCGAATCCCTCCCCGACATCGAGCGCCTCCGCCAGATGCACGCGCGCTTTGTGCCCGTCGAAATCGCCGCCGACCTCTCCCACCTCCCCGACAACGAGCGCACCGCCCTGGCGCGGATGGTCGACGCCGCCAAGATCCTCGACGCGATCTTCCTCCGTCAGGTCTCGCCGCTCAACGAGACCCATCTCGCCGCCTTGGTGCGCGATCCTTCCCCGCTCGGTCGCGCCCGTCTCGATTATTTCCGCCTCAACGCCGGCCCGTGGTCCCGCCTCGACCACGACACGCCATTTCTTCCCGGCGTTGGCCCCAAACCTCAAAGCGCCAATTTCTATCCCGCCGACGCCACCCGCGAGGAGGTCGACACCTGGCTAAACTCCCTCTCCGGCGAAGAGCGCACCGCCGCCACCGGCTTCTTCACCGTCATCCGCCGCGGCCCCGAAGGTCGCCTCACCGCCGTTCCCTACAACCTCGAATATCAGAACGAACTCGTTCACGCCGCTCGCCTGCTCCGCGAAGCCGCCGCCGCCACGACGCAGCCCACGCTCAAAGCCTTCCTCGAAAAACGCGCCGCCGCCTTCCTCAACAACGACTACTACGACAGCGACGTCGCTTGGATGGAGCTCGACGCCTCCATCGAACCCACCATCGGGCCCTACGAGGTCTACGAGGACGAATGGTTCAATTTCAAAGCCGCCTTCGAAGCGTTCATCACCGTCACCGACCAAGCCGAAACCGCCAAGCTCGCCCGCTTCAGCGAGCACCTGCAAGAGCTCGAAAACAATCTCCCGATCGACCCGCGCTACCGCCGCTCACAGCTCGGCGGCTACTCGCCGATCCGCGTGGTCAATCTCGTCTTCAGCTCCGGCGACGCCAACCGCAGCGTCCAAACCGCCGCCTTCAATCTCCCCAACGACGAACGCGTGGTCGCCGAGAAAGGCTCGAAGCGCGTGATGTTGAAAAACACCCAGGAAGCAAAATTCGCCCACGTTCTCGTTCCGATCTCGAAACGCGTCCTCGCTGCCGCCGACCAACCGCACGTCGCCTTCGATCCCTTTTTCACCCACATCCTCATGCACGAGCTCATGCATGGGCTCGGACCTCAAACCATCGAGGTCGATGGCCGCCCAACCACCGTCCGCTCCGAACTCCGTGAACTCAACGGCCGTCTCGAAGAAGCGAAAGCCGACGTCTCCGGTCTCTGGGCGCTGCAATTCCTCATGGACGCCGGCGTCATCGACAAAGCCCAGGAGCGCGCGATGTATACCACCTTCCTCGCCTCGACCTTCCGCACGCTCCGCTTCGGCGTCAGCTCCGCTCACGCGCAGGGCATGGCGCTCCAGTTCAACTGGCACCTCGATTCCGGCGCCGTTACCGCGAAAGCCGACGGCACCTTCGCCTTCGATCTCGAGAAACTGAAAGCGTCGGTCGTTTCGCTCACTCGCGAAATCCTCACGATCCAGGCCCAAGGCGACTACGCCGCCGCCAAATCCCTTCTCGACCGTATGGTCGTGATCCGCCCCGAAGTGCAACGCGCCCTCGATCGCCTGACCGACCTCCCCGTCGACATCGAGCCGCGCTTCGTCACCGCCCAATCCCTCTAGCTCCCCCCTTTGTAGGGCGGGGTCTCCCGACCC